>NZ_JBIBBZ010000014.1:0-156892 GCF_042900925.1 Streptomyces sp. NPDC012825
GGCGGGGGGGGGGGTGGGGGGGGGCGCCCCCCCGGGGGGGGGCTGGGCGTTGGGGGCGTGGCCGCGTCCCGTGCTGTTTGGGCGGGGGGGGGGGGGGGGGGGGGGGGGGGCCCCGCGCCCGGCCCCCGGGGCCCCCCCCACCGCCGTCAGGTGCGTACCTGCGGGGACTGCTGAAGCTAGGACAACCGCTCCGTGCTGTACACAACTTGCACAGGAGTTGGCGTCCGAGGAAGGGCGCGTGCCGCCGACTAGGCCGGGAATCGCCCTTGGATGGCCGTTACTTGACGGCGGAGTGCCAGCTCTGCGAGAAGACCTTCCCGGCGTCGGGGGCGACGACGCCCGGTGCGTAGAGGCCGGTCAGATAGGTCTGGGTGTTGTTGAGGACGAGGCTGTTCCTCCCGGCGGGGGAGGGCAGGCCCGTCTTGAGGTTGACCGCGCCGTCGATCAGGCCGAGCAGTCCGAGGCCGCAGCCGCTGGCACCGGGGACGGCGAAGGTGTTGTCGCCCTGGGTGGAGCCGAGGAGGTTGATGCGGCTCACGTCGCCCTCCTCGTTCGGGGTGCCGTCGGCGCTGAAGCGCTCCAGGCCGAACTCGGGCGCGGTGAAGTTGCGCGGGCGCAGGAGGATCGGCTTCTCCTTCGTCCCGATGTAGCAGTTGCCGCCGAGGAACGGGTTCTCCAGGCGGATCCGGACCGGGAGGGTGACGATCGGCTGGTCGGTGAGGACGCCCGCGATCTGGTCGAAGTCCGAGGGGGTGCCGGCCGACTCCAGGGTGGCGGTGATCTTGTTGAGGCTGCCGTCCGAGAGCTGCTTGCAGATGGCGGTGACGAACGGGATGTCGCTCGGACACATCAGGCCGAGCAGTCCGCCGGGGACGGTGGCGGAGTCGGCGATGATCGCGCCGGCGGGCGGGGCGACGACCGTGCTGGTGCCGTCGGCGTTCTGGACGGCGCCGAGCTGGAGGTTGGTCCTCCCGGTGTTCACCGTCGTCTTGCCCAGCTTGATGGAGCCGCTGAGGGAGAAGGAGGCGACGCACTGCGGCGCCCTGTCGAGGCCGTCGGCGGCGAGCATCGCCGGGGCGTCGACGGGGCAGCGGGTGGACGGCGCCCAGCCGCCGTTCAGTTCGGGGGCGGCGGCGGTCGCCGTGCCCAGGGAGGCGAAGGCGCCGAGGGCGGTGAGGGCGGAGACGGTGGCCAGCTTCGTACGGGTGGGGACGAGGGGCATGGCGGAGGCCTTTCTGGCGGAAGGGGGGACGGGGCGCGCCGGGTCAGCGCTCGGGCTTGGGGATCACCAGGGGCTGGCGGTCCTCGGTGCACTGGTCCGCGGGCGGGTCCTCCAGGCCGGCGGAGCAGGTCTGGCCCTGGATCTGCTTGATGTAGTTGCCGGGACCGGAGATGGAGGCGGTGAAGAGCCGGTCGAGGTTCTCGCCCCCGGCCCCGCAGCCCTTGAAGGCCGGAATGGTCACCTCACCGGTGAGCGCGCCGCCACTGGTGAGCTGGTAGCCGGTGGCGGGGTCGGGAATGACCTGCCGTCCCTCGCCGTGCAGCACCAGGTGGTCTCCGGGGTACTTGACGGGGTCGGGTTCGGGGGAGGTGAGGGGCTTCTCCGTGCGGCAGGAGGGGCCGACGTCCAGCAGGGTGCCGTTGACCCGGGCGTCGAGGACGCGCAGGACGAGGGGCGCGCGGACGTAGGCGTCCGAGGTGTAGACGGGGTAGTTGGCGAGCATGTCCGACTCGACGCTCATGGGCCCCACCTGTTCCAGGACCAGGGTCGCCGTGGTCGGGGCGAAGCCGAACGTCAGGAAGGTGGCCTCGAAGGGCGGGGTCTGCTTGCGCCCCTCGTGGAAGAGGCTGGCGTCCGACTTCTGGACCACGTGCATCCCGTCCGGCCGGAACTCGATCCCGGGCTGTCCCTGCTCGATGAAGACGCAGGACACCGGGATGGCGTTGGCGCCGTTCAGCTTCCGCACGTTGGAGTAGCCGGTGATGTAGGCGGTCAGGGTGGTGGGGGTCGCCTGCTCGTTGCGGCAGGTGGGCACGGAGCCCCGGTCGGTCGGCGTCCCGGGTGGCGTGTCCGCCGCCTCGGGGGCCCCGGCCGGCTTCCCTCCGGGGGTCTCCTCCGCTCCGGGGCCGGTCGCCCCGTTCCGCGGAAGCCCGTTCGCCGGGGTTCCGCCGTCCCGGCTCCCCGAGGGGGCCGGGACGGGGGCCGGGAGGGAGGAGGGCGGGGCGGAGTCCGACGGCGAGGGGGATCCGCCCGGTTCCCCGGTGGACGGACCCGGGGCGACCGGGACGGTGGCGAGCGGTCCGCCCTCCTCCGCGTCCTTGTCCGGAGTACAGGTGACGGAGAGGGAGGCGGGTCCGGTGGGCGTGCCGTCGGCCGTGCTCGGGGCGAGGCCGATGTCGAGGCTCCCCGCCGTGAAGGCGAGGTCGCCGGGGGCGCCCGCCGTCACGACCGGGACGTCGCCGGTCGTGGTCAGCGCCAACGGCCCTTCGGCCGGTACGCCGGCCGGCTGCGCGGTGCCGCGCCAGACGGCCTGCGTCTCCTGGCCGTTCTGACCCGCGACGACGCCGAGTGCCGTCTCCGCCCGGACTTCGGCGGCCTTGAGGGCCGTGAGGTCGGCGACGGCCGCCGCGGGGAGTTCCACGGTGGTGGTGACGTCGGCGGGCCGTATCTCCTCTCCCACCGAGGCCCGTTCGGGGAAGGCCGCCGTGATCCGTACCGTCGCGGGCTGCGGCCCCGAGGGCAGGGCGCAGACGTAGGGCAGCGCGGCGTCGACCTTCAGGCTCTCCACGGCGACGGCCGCGGCGGGGAGGAGAGGGGCGAGCGCCACGAACGCGGCGATCGTCGCACTGCGCGCTCGGACACGGGAAGTGCGGGTGGTGGGCCGTGGGCCTCTCATCTGTTGCTCCGCTCGGATCGTTCGTGTGCCGGTGGGACGAGGAGGTCGGCGAGGGGTGCAGACAGTTCGCGAAGGGGGGAGACGGGCTCCTACGGGTTGGACCCGACGATCGTCGGGACGGTGGTGGTGCCTGTCTTCTTGAGCAGGTAGTCGGCCTTGAGGAGCAGGCTGGCGCCGACCGGCATGGCCACGCCGCAGTTGGTGGACGCGACGACGGGCAGCTCTCCGGGGACGCCGGCGACGGACAGCCTGCCCGTCGAGTTGGTGTACGTGCTGGAGGAGGTGCCCCGTACGCGGAAGACGCAGGCGCCCCAGGTGAGTTTGAGGTCGATGTCACCCACGTGGCCCTTGGTGACGCCCGTCGCGGCGGTGTGGTCACGTGCCACGATCGTCCAGGGGGTGGTCGGGACCATGGTGATGTTGCCCAGGACGCTGGTGCAGGGCGCGCCGGCGGCGCCGAAGGCGATGGAGTCGATGGTGCCGACGGTCGCCGGGTCGCCCGCGGCGCTCCGGAGCGTGCCCGAAGCGGAGGACTTGGTGCACGTGATGGCGATGCCGTTGATGGAGTTCGCGAGGTTCGCGCCGTTCTTCGCGGAGAAGGCGACCGGCGACGGGGTGACGGTCCAGACCGTCGAGGGCACGGCCGAGGCCGGGGCCGCCGTGAGGACGAGCGCGGCCACGGCCGCTCCGGCGGCGACGGTACGTCTTCCGATCGGCTTCTTCATGACGTGCGGGGTCTCCTCGGGACGTGACGGGTGGCGGGGACCGTGGACAGGCCCGCGCCCGCCCGGCCGGGGTCACCGGCCGGACGGACGCGGGTCCTTGCGCCCTACGGGTTGGAGCCGACGATCTTCGGGATGACGGTCCCCGCCTTGAAGAGGTACGTCCCCTTGAAGGTCGGCTTGGCGCCGACCGGCACGGCGCTGCCGCAGTTGGTCGCCGAGACGACGGTGAGCTCACCGGCGAGGCTGTTCACCGCGAGCGCGCCCGTCGAGTTGGTGTACGTCGCGGAGGCCTTGCCCGTCACGCGGAAGACACAGGCGCCGACGGTCACCTTGGCGTCGACGTTGCCGACGTACCCCTTGGTGACGCCGGTCGCGGCGGTGTAGTCCTGCGCCACGATCGTCCAGGGGGTGGTCGCCACGGTGGTGACGTTGCCCAGGAGGCTGGTGCAGGGCGCGCCGGTGGCACCGAAGGCGATGGAGTTGATGGCGCCGACGGTCGCCGGGTTGCCGGTGGTGCTCTGACCCGTGCCCGCGCCGTTCGACTTCGTACACGTCATGGCGATGCCGTTGACGCTGAGGACGATGTTCCCGCTGTTGACCGCGGTGATGCTGGCCGGCGACGGGGTGACGGTCCAGACCGTCGACGGTACGGCCGTGGCCGGGGACACCGCGAGGGCGAGCGCGGCGGAGGCGCCACCGGCGACGACGGCGAGCTTTCTGATGGGCTTCTTCATGGCTCTGGGACTCTCCTTGGGGATTGACCAGCAGAAGGGTGGCCGCATGGAGGGGGACGCGCGGCCGGCGGCCTGCTGTTCCCTGGCCGCGAAACCTGACGTTACTTGCGGGAAACTTAGCTGAACAATGGCGAAGTCCATGATTCTTTGAAGTCGTCCCCTTGCCTGTCAGGCGGGTGAGCGTCGGCGTGAATCGCCTTGGTTCCGGAGTGCGCAATGTCGACAATTATGATCGATCGTCCGAGGGTCGGGAACAAGCCGCACCGCAGCGGTCCGGACGGCCCCGAAAAGGCGCGTATTCGCTCTTGCGGATGACAAGGCGGACGACGGAACTGTTTCCCCGATGACAAATATCCGGCCGTTCTCCCCCGGCTTCCGAAAACTCGGATCCCGGTATTGCCCCGGGAGGTTACTCGGCCGTAACGTTCCCCGGGCGGCGCTCAGTCGCAGGTCGGCGCGCACTCACAGGTCGGTCCGGCCGCCGCGCCGGGGCGGGACCCCGGCGACGGGGACCCCTTCGCCGGGCCCTGAGGAGAAGCGATGCCCGCTGTGTCTCGGCGGAGACAAGAACGGCTCCCGGGTTTGTCTCCGCGGTGACAAAAACGGAAGTGGATCAAGGATTGCGGCGACCCGCCTATTGTCCCGGTGATCCGCGCCGACTTAACGTGCGCCCGCAGCGCACGCCCGACTCGCGCCTGCTGGAGGTGGTATGGGAATCGAAGTAGCCGTTGAGGGTCTGACCATGTCCTTCGGCAAGCAGAACATCTGGCAGGACGTGACGCTGACATTGCCGGCCGGAGAGGTGAGCGTGATGCTCGGCCCTTCCGGTACCGGAAAGACGGTCTTCCTGAAATCGCTCATCGGACTGCTGAAACCCCAGCGGGGCCGTGTCCTCATCAACGGGGTCGACATGGTCAGCAGCCCCGAACGCGACATCTACGAGACCCGCAAGCTCTTCGGCCTCATGTTCCAGGACGGGGCCCTCTTCGGCTCCATGACCCTCTTCGACAACATCGCCTTCCCGCTGCGCGAGCACACCCGCAAGCGGGAGTCGGAGATCCGGCGCATCGTCATGGAGCGCATCGACCTCGTCGGTCTCCTCGGCGCCGAGGGGAAGCTGCCGGGCGAGATCAGCGGCGGCATGCGCAAGCGCGCCGGCCTCGCCCGCGCCCTCGTGCTCGACCCGCAGATCGTCCTGTGCGACGAACCGGACTCCGGGCTCGACCCCGTCCGCACCGCCTACCTCTCCCAACTGCTCATCGACCTCAACGCGCGGATCGACGCGACGATGCTCATCGTCACCCACAACCTGGACATCGCCGCCACCGTCCCCGACAACATGGGGATGTTCTTCCGGCGCAACCTGGTCACCTTCGGCCCCCGCGAAGTCCTCCTCACCAGCGACGAACCGGTCGTCACCCAGTTCCTCGCCGGCCGCCGCGAAGGCCCCATCGGCATGTCCGAGGAGAAGGACGCCGCCACCCTCGCCGCCGAGGCCAGCGGTGCCGGGGGCGTACGGAGCCACGCGCCCCGCGTCATCGTCCCGCAGCTGGAGCCCTCGCCCGGCCTGCCGCCCCGCGCGGCCGTCGCACGGCGCAGGGAACGGGTCCTCGGCATGCTCGACCGGCTGCCGCCCGCCGCCCGCACCGCCATCCAGGACACCTACGCGCGGAGCACCGGAGAACCCACCCTGCGCATGCCGGCCGCCGGGAGCGGCTCGTGATCACCGGCGCGCTGCGGCAGACCGGCCGTCTCTTCGCCCTCACCGCCGAGGTGAGCAGGGCCGTCTTCCGACGCCCCTTCCAGTTCCGGGAGTTCATCGAGCAGTTCTGGTTCGTCGCGAGCGTCACCATCCTGCCGGCCGCGCTCGTCTCGATCCCGTTCGGCGCCGTGATCGCCCTCCAGGTCGGCTCGCTCACCCAGCAGCTCGGCGCCCAGTCCTTCACCGGCGGCGCCAGCGTCCTCGCCGTCATCCAGCAGGCGAGCCCCCTCATCGTCGCCCTCCTGATCGCCGGCGCCGGCGGCTCCGCCATCTGCGCCGACCTCGGCTCCCGCAAGATCCGGGAGGAGCTCGACGCCATGGAGGTCATGGGCGTCTCGCCCGTCCAGCGCCTGGTCGTCCCGCGCGTCCTCGCCACCATGGCGGTCGCCGTGCTCCTCAACGGCATGGTCTCCGTCGTCGGCACCCTGGGCGGCTACTTCTTCAACATCGTCCTCCAGGACGGCACCCCCGGCGCCTACCTCGCCAGCTTCTCCGCCCTAGCCCAGCTGCCCGACCTCTACATCAGCGAACTCAAGGCCCTCATCTTCGGGTTCATCGCGGGCATCGTCGCCGCCTACCGGGGACTCAACCCCCGCGGCGGCCCCAAGGGCGTCGGCGACGCCGTCAACCAGTCCGTCGTCATCACCTTCCTGCTGCTGTTCTTCGTGAACATGGTGCTGACGGGCATCTACCTGCAGATCGTCCCGCCGAAGGGAGGCTGAGGCCGATGGCCTCCCCGTTCGTCTGGCTCGACCGCTCCGGCGACCAACTCCTGTTCTACGTCCGGGCCCTGCTCTGGATCCCGCGGACCCTGCGCCGCTACCTCAAGGAGGTGCAGCGGCTGCTCGCCGAGGTCGCCTTCGGCTCCGGCGGCCTCGGCGTCATCGGCGGCACCATCGGCGTCATGATCGCGATGACCCTGTTCACCGGCACCGTCGTCGGCCTCCAGGGCCACGCGGCCCTCGAACAGATCGGCACCGCCGCCTTCACCGGCTTCGTCTCCGCCTACTTCAACACCCGGGAGATCGCCCCGCTCGTCGCCGGACTCGCCCTCTCCGCGACCGTCGGCGCCGGCTTCACCGCCCAGCTCGGCGCCATGCGCATCAACGAGGAGGTCGACGCCCTCGAAGGCATGGGCATCCGCTCCATGCCGTACCTGGTCACCACCCGCATCATCGCCGGCGTCGTCGCCATCGTCCCGCTCTACGCGATCGGCCTGCTCTCCTCCTACCTGGCCTCCCGCTACGTCACGGTCCTCTTCAACGGACAGTCGGCCGGGACCTACGACCACTACTTCAACCTCTTCCTGTCCCCGACGGACGTCCTCCTGTCGGTGCTCAAAGTGCTGATCTTCAGCGTGATGGTGATCATCGCCCACTGCTACTACGGCTTCCGCGCCTCCGGCGGCCCCGCCGGCGTCGGCATCGCCGTCGGCCGCTCCGTGCGCAACGCCATCGTGCTGATCAGCGTCACCGACTTCTTCCTGTCGCTGGCCCTCTGGGGCGCGACCACGACCGTGAAGGTGGCGGGGTGAGATGAGCGATCCACGAGGCCAGACCCTGCGCCGCCGGTCCGCCGGCGTCGTCTTCCTGCTGGTGCCCGCCCTGCTCGCCTGGCTGGCGGTCGCCGTCTACGAGAAGCGCTTCACCGACTCGGACCCGGTCGTCGTCGAGACCGGCAGCGTCGGCAACGAGATGCACCTCGGCGCCGAGGTGAAGCTGCGCGGCGTCGTCGTCGGCGAGGTCCGCGCCATCGACTCCACCGGCACCGGCGCCCGGCTCACCCTCGCCATGCGGCCCGGCACCCTGGACCACGTCCCCTCCGACGTACGCGCCCAGATGCTGCCCACCACGCTCTTCGGCGAACGGTTCGTGGCCCTCGTACCGCCCGGCAACCCCTCGGCGAAGCCGCTGGGCCCCGGGGCCGTCATCCCCGAGGACCGCTCCGGCAACGCCGTCGAACTCCAGCAGGTCCTCGACAACGTCCTGCCCCTGCTGACCGCCGTCCAGCCGCAGAAGCTCTCGGCGACCCTCTCGGCCGTCTCCAGGGCGCTGGAGGGCCGCGGCGACCAGCTGGGCGACACCCTCACGCGACTCGACGCCCACCTGCGCGAGTTCAACCCCCAGCTGCCCGCCCTCAACAGGGACCTGAAAGAACTCGTGAAGGTCAGCCACCTCTACGCGGACGCCGCCCCGGACATCGTCACCGCGCTCACCGACTTCACCACCACCAGCGGCACCCTCGCCGAGAAGGAGGCCGAACTGGCCGGCACCCTCGGCGCCACCACCCGCACGGCCCAGGACCTGACCGCCTTCCTGCGCCAGAACAAGGACAACATCATCCGGCTCGGCGCCACGAGCAGGCCCACCCTGGAACTGCTCGCCGAGCACTCCCCGTCCTTCCCCTGCACCCTGCGCACCCTCGCCCAGTTCGTCCCCGCCATGGACAAGGCGCTCGGCAAGGGCACGAACCGGCCGGGACTCCACGTGAACGTCACCGCCGTGCCCCCGCGCGGCGCCTACGTCCCCGGCCGCGACACCCCCTCGTACGGCTCAGGCGGCGGCCCGCGCTGCCACCCCGTGCCCTACCTCGGCGCCCCCGCCGCACCCGCCGCCCGGGCCTCCGCCGCCACCGGCCAGGACCTCGGGCCCGCCAACTCCCCGCAGGAGAACGACCTCGTCAACGAACTCCTCGCCCCCGCCGCGAAGAAACGGCCCGGCGACCTGCCGGACTGGAGCAGCCTCCTGGCCGGACCCGCCTTCCGCGGAGCGGAGGTGACCCTCCGATGACGACGCCACCCGCCCACACACGACGGCGCGGCCTGACCGGCACGGTCCTGAAGTCCCTCGTGTTCGTCCTGGTCACGGCGCTCGCCACCACCGTCCTCGGCCTCAGCATCGCCAACACGGGCACCGGCTCCGCCACCCTCTCGTACAAGGCGCTCTTCACCGACGTCACCGGACTCGTGGAAGGCGACTCCGTCCGCATCGCCGGGGTCGAGGTCGGCGAGGTGACCGACGTGCGCGTCGTCGAACGGCGCACCGCCCAGGTCACCTTCACGGTCCGCGAGGACCGCACCCTGCCCCGCTCCGCGACCGCCGCCGTGAAGTACCTCGACATGGTCGGCCAGCGGTACGTCTCCCTCGACCGGGGCAGCGGGGACCTGTCCGACGCCCTCCGGTCCGGGGAGACCATCCCGCTGGAGCGCACCACGCCCGCACTCGACCTCACCCTGCTGTTCAACGGCTTCAAACCGCTCTTCGAGGGCCTCTCGCCCGCCGACGTCAACGACCTCGCCGGCTCCCTCGTCCAGGTCCTCCAGGGCGAGAGCGGCACGGTCGACAGCCTCCTGCGGCACATCGGCTCCCTCACGAAGACCGTCGCCGCCAAGGACGAGGTCATAGGCCAGGTCATCACCCACCTCAACACCGTCCTGACCACCCTCAACGACCGCGAGGCCGGCTTCGACGACCTCGTCGTCACCCTCCGCAAGCTCGTCACCGGATTCAACGCCGACCGCAAACCCCTCGGCCAGGCCGTCCAGGCCATCGGCGACCTCACCACCACGACCGCCGGCCTCTTCCAGGAAGCACGCGCCCCCCTCAAGCGGGACATCCGCGAACTGGGCCGGCTCTCCGGGAACCTCGCCGAGAACACGCCCCGCATCGAGTCCTTCCTCGACAACACCCCCGCCAAGCTGACCGCCCTGGCCCGCCTCTCCTCGTACGGGTCCTGGTTCAACCTCTACCTCTGCGAGGCGCGTGTGAGCGGCGTGGGAACCTCCGACGGCTCCGAGCCCCCCACCGGCGTCGCCGTGACCGAATCGAGGTGCCGCGGATGAGCCCCGCCCCCCGGCTCAAGCCGGTCGAGGAGCGCAGCCCCGTCGCCGTCGCCGTCGTCGGACTCCTCCTCCTCGCCCTCCTCGCCGCCCTCGCGTACAACGTGGAACGGCTCCCCCTCGTCGGCGGCGACACCGCCTACAGCGCCGACTTCACCGAGGCCGCCGGACTCGACGAGGGCGACGAGGTGCGCATCGCCGGCGTCAAGGTCGGCAAGGTCACCGGCGTCGCCCTCGACGGACCCAAGGTCAAGGTGACGTTCGAGGTCGGCGACGCCTGGATCGGCGACCGGTCGACCGCCGCCATCGCCATCAAGACCCTCCTGGGCGAGAAGTACCTGGCGCTCGACCCCCTCGGCTCCGCCCCCCAGGACCCCGGAGCCCGCATCCCGCAGTCCCGCACCACCTCCCCGTACGACGTGACGCAGGCCTTCCAGGACCTCAGCGGCACCGTCGACGCCATCGACACGAAGAAGCTCGCGAAGAGCTTCGAGACGATCTCCGACACCTTCAAGAACTCCCCGCCGCACGTCCGCAACGCCGCCACCGGCCTCTCCGAACTGTCGAGGACCGTCTCCGAGCGCGACGCCGAACTCGCCCGGCTCCTGGCGAACAGCGAGAAGTTCACCAAGACCCTGGCCGACAGGAAGTCCAGCTTCGAGACGCTCATCGAGGACGGCGGCTCGCTGCTCGGGGAGCTCAGGAAGCGCCGCGACGCCATCCGCGCCCTCCTCAGGGGCAGCAGGGAACTGGGCGTCCAGCTCGGCGGCCTCGTCGACGACAACGACCGGCAGCTCGGCCCGACCCTCAAGTCCCTCGGCCGCGTCACCGAGGTCCTGGAGAAGAACAGCGGCAAGCTCGACAAGACCCTCGCGCTCGTCGGCCCGTACTACCGGCTCGTCGGCAACACCCTCGGCAGCGGCCGCTGGTTCGACAGCTACCTGTGCGGCGTGGTGCCGCGGACCTACCTGCCCGAAGCCTCGCAGCCCACCACCGGATGCCTGCCGCCGAAACAGCCGGCGACGGGCCAGGGGAGCGGTGAACGATGACCAAGCCCAGGACCCCCCTCGCCGCCGGACTCGCCCTCGTGGTGCTCGCCGCCTGCGGATTCGTCGCCGTACGCGTCCTCGAACCCGACGGCACCCGCGTCACCGCCTACTTCGACCGGACGGTCGGCGTCTACGCCGGATCCGACCTGCGCGTCCTCGGCGTACGGGTCGGGGAGGTCGAGTCCGTCGAACCGCAGGGCACCCGCGTCCGCGTCCGGCTCCACCTCGACGAGGGCGTCCGCGTCCCCGCCGACGCCCGGGCCGTCGTCGTCGCCCCGAGCATCGTCGCCGACCGCTACGTCCAGCTCGCCCCCGCCTACGGCGAAGGCCCCGCCCTCGCCGAAGGCGCCGAACTGCCCGCCTCCCGCAACCGCGTCCCCGTCGAGATCGACCAGCTCTACGCGTCCATCACCGACCTGAGCGAGGCCCTCGGCCCGGACGGCGCCAACTCCGCCGGAGCCCTCTCCGCACTCCTCGACACCGGGGCGAAGAACCTCAAGGGCAACGGCGCCTCCATCGGCACCTCCATCGAGGAGTTCGGCAAGGCCGCCAAGACCCTCGACGGCAGCAGCGAACAGCTCTTCACCAGCCTCGGACAGCTCCAGACCTTCACCACCATGCTCAGGAAGAAGGACGGCGACGTCCGCACCGCGCAGGAGCGCCTGGACGAGGTCGTCGGCTACTTCGCCGAGAACAAGGACGACCTCACCGGCGCCCTCGAGGAACTCGGCAGGGCCCTCGCCCGGGTCAAGACCTTCGTCAAGGACAACCGCGGCGAACTGAAGAAGAACGTCGACCGGCTCGTGCCCCTCACCCAGACCCTCGTCGACCAGCGCGCCTCCCTCGCCGAGGCCCTCGACGTCGCCCCGCTCGCCGCCGGGAACCTCATCAACGCGTACAACCCGGAGACCCGCACCCTCGACGGCCGGGCCAACCTCAACGAGATCAGCATGGGCGGACCGCTGCTGCCACTGCCGGTGGCAGGCGGCTCCGCGGCGGGCACCGGGAAGGAGGAGCGATGAGCCGCGGCACCCCCTCCGGGAGGCTCCTCGGCGCCGGAGCCGTCGGCACGGTCGCCCTCGGCCTGGGCATCGCCGTCGTCCTCGGCCTGGTCCCCACCCCTTCGCTCCGGTTCGACGGCATCGAGGACCTGCCGCTGCCCGGCGGCGCCGACCTCGGCCCCCACCCCTACACGGTCACCGCCGAACTCGACGACGTACTGAGCCTCGTGCCGCAGTCCGCGGTCAAGGTCAACGACGTCGCCGTCGGCCGCGTCACCGCCATCGATCTGGTGCCCGGGAGCTGGACCGCCCGCGTCACCCTGAAGATCAACGGCGCCGTCCGGCTGCCCGCCGACGCGGGCGCCCGCCTGGAGCAGTCCAGCCTCCTGGGCGAGAAGTACGTCCAGCTCGTCGCCCCGGCCCGGAACGGCACGGCGCGGGCCGGCGTCCAGCGCGCCGCCGTACGGCGGGGCGGTGGCGAACTCGTCGACGGCAGCGTCATCCCGCTGGCGCGCACCGGCCGGAACACGGAGGTCGAGGAGGTCTTCGGCGCCCTGTCCCTGCTGCTCAACGGCGGCGGCGTCAACCAGCTCAAGACCATCACCCGGGAGCTGGACGCGGTGCTCGGCGGACGCGAACCCGAGGTCCGCTCGATGCTGAGGCGGGTGAACACCCTGGTCACCGACCTGGACGCGCACCGCGACGACATCACCCGCGCCCTCGACGGGGTCAACCGGCTCTCCGCCACCCTCGCCGGACGCAAGAAGGACATCGGCACGGTCCTCACCGGCCTCTCGCCCGGCCTGAGGACGCTGGAGAACCAGCGGGGCTCCCTGCTGACCATGCTGCGCGCCCTGGACACCCTGTCCGGCGTCGCCGTGACCACCGTCAACGCGAGCAAGAAGGACATGGTGGCCGATCTGAAGGCCCTCGCGCCGACCCTGAAGGCCCTCGCGGACGCCGGTGCCGACCTGCCCGCGTCGCTCCAGGTCCTGCTGACGTACCCCTTCACCGACGAGGTGCTGCGGGGCGTCAAGGGCGACTACCTCAACACCTATCTGCACCTCGCCGCCGTCCCCGGCACCGAGGTGATCCCGCCCCTGATCCCCAGGACCGAGCCCACCCCCGCCCCCACCCCGTCGGCCCCGGAGACGACGGACCCGGAACCCGAGCCCGAGCCCGAACCCGAGCCCGAACCGGGCGCCCGCCAGGGACAGAGCACCGGACCGACCCTGCCGCTGCCCCCGGTCCGCACGGGCGACACCCCGACGACCGGAGGCGAGAACCGGTGATCACCCGCACCGTACGGCTGAAGAACCTCGCGTTCCTCGTCATCGCCGTCCTCGTCCTCGGCTTCGTCGGCATCCGCTACGCCGACCTCGGCCGCCACGTCGGCGTCGCCGACCACTACGGCGTCAAGGTCCACCTCGCCCGTACGGGAGGCCTGTTCACCCACTCCGACGTCACCTACCGGGGCGTCTCCGTGGGACGCGTCGGCGACATCGGCCTCACCGCCGAAGGGGTCGTCGCCGAACTGCGCATCAAGAAGTCCGCCCCCCGGATCCCCGCCGACGCGAAGGCCGTGGTCGCCGGCCTCTCCGCCGTCGGCGAGCAGTACATCGACCTGCGCCCCGAGAGCGACGGCGGCCCCTACCTCGCCGACGGCGCCCGCATCGAACAGACCGACACCCAGGTGCCGGCCCCGGTCACCGACGTGCTCACGAGCATGAACGACCTCACCGCCTCCGTACCGCTGGAGTCCCTGCGCACGGTCGTCGACGAGTTCGGCAAGGCCTTCGAGGGCCACGGCGACGACCTCCAGGCCCTCCTCGACAACGGCAGCGCGTTCGTCCAGGCCGCCGACCGGGCGCTGCCGTCCACCACCCGGCTCATCACCGACGGCGAGGTCGTCCTGCGCACCCAGGCCGACGAGAGCCGCGCCATCCGGGGCTTCGCCACCGGAGCACGCGACCTCGCCGCCGCCCTCAAGGGCTCCGACGCCGACCTGCGGCGCGTCCTGACCGTCACCCCCGACGCGGCCGGCCAGGTCAGCGGCCTCCTGCGCGACCTCGACCCGAGCCTGGGCGTCGTCCTCGCCAACCTCCTGACCACCTCGGAGGTCGCCGTCACCCGGCAGCGCGGCATCGAGGAACTGCTCGTGAAGTACCCGGCGGCCGTCTCGGCCGGCGCCACCGCCGTCGACGGCGGAAAGGTGAACTTCGGCATGGCGGTCACCTTCTTCAAGCCCCTGCCCTGCACCTCCGGATACGGCGGTACGCGCTACCGCAACGGCCTCGACCTGGGCACCGCGCCCGCCCTCAACACCGGTGCGGCCTGTACGGGTTCCGCGGCGGCCGGGATCAACGTGCGCGGCTCGGCGCACGCCCCGAAGGGCGGCCCCGTGCCCGCCCCCGCCAGGCCCGGCTCCCTGCCCTCGGGCGGTACGAGCGGTACGAGCGGCGCGTCGGACTCCCCGCAGCGGTCCCTGCCCGGCGCGCTCGCGCTGCCCGGCCAGGGCGGCGGGCCGACGGACATGGCCGGGCTCCTCGGCCTGGGCACCGGGGGCACGCGGTGAGGCGGGCGAGGATCCTCGGCGCCGCCGCCCTCGTCGTCGCCCTCGGCTTCTGCGGCACCGGCGCGTGGACCTACGCGCAGGCCCGCTCCGACGAGGGCCTCTCCTTCAGCCGCGAACGGGACACCGCGCTCGCCGAGGGCCGGCAGCGCCTCACCGTCCTGAACACGCTCGACGCCTCGACCCGCGAGCGCGCCGAAGCGGGCGTACGGGCCTGGCGCGACGCCTCCACCGGGCCGCTCCGCACCGAACTGGGCCGCACCGAACCCGCGGTGGGCGCCTCGGCGCGCGCCACGGTCACCGAGGCCGCCCTCACCGCGCTCGACGCGCGCGCCGGTACGGCGAAGCTCATCGCGACCGTACGCGTCGACGTCACCCCGCGCGGGGGCGCCGCCGCGACCGGCGACCGCAAGCGTCTGGAAGCCGTCCTGACGCGCACCGGCGAGGGCACGTGGAAGGTCGCGGCACTGAGCGCGGTCCCCGTCACCGGCGCGGAGGGAAGCGAGAAGAAGGAGGGCGGGGACGAGTGACACGACTGCTGCGCGGAACGGCCGGGGAGACGGACGAAGAGACTCCGGACCCCGAGGCCGACACCCCGGACACCCCGGACGCCACGGACGAGGGCGACAACGACGGCAGCCGGCCCACCTCCCGGTGGCGTACGGTCGCCCTCGTCGCGGCCGTCGTCGCCCTCCTCCTCGGCGGAGGCGCCTTCTTCCTCGCCGCCCACCAGCTCCGGTCCACCCCGTCCGCCCGCAACCACGCGCTCACCGACACCGCGGCCACCACCCGCGTCGGCGGTGACGTCGGCGAAGGCCTCGCCCGGGTCTTCTCGTACGCGCCCGGCCGGGCCGACGCCGCCGAACGCTCCGCCGCGACCGTCCTCTCCGGACGCGCGGCCCGCCAGTACGCCGACCTGTTCGCCCAGGTCCGCGAGAGCCTGGCCGCACAGCGCCTCACCCTCACCACCCAGGCCGTCCGCACCGGGGTGATCGACCTCCACGGGAACACCGCGCGCCTGCTCGTGTTCCTCGACCAGACCTCGCGGCGGGACGGGGCACCCGCCACGTCCGCCGCCGCCCAGCTCACCGTCACCGCGGAGTTCCGGGACGACCGGTGGCTGATCGTCGACATCAAGGCCCGCTGAGCATGAGCACACGTACACGCACACGCACGCTTACGAGCGGGAGACGGGAGCACTCCATGACACGCGCGGTCCGCACCCCGGCGGCCATCCGGCCGGTCCTGGCGGTGGCCCTCGTGCTCACCCTCGTCGCGGGCGCCTTCGCGGCCTGGGCGGGCCGGGACTGGTACGCCGCGGCCCACGACGACTCCGCCGCGTACGCCGTGCAGCGCGACCGGGCGCTGGCGGCGGGGGAGCAGGCCGTGCAGAACCTCAACACGCTCGACCACCGGCGCGTGGACCAGGGCCTCGACCTCTGGGAGTCCTCCACGACCGGCGAACTGCACCGGCAACTCGTCGACGGACGGAAGGAGTTCGCCGGTCAGGTGAAGGCCGCGAAGACGGTGACCTCGGCCCGGGTGCTGTCCGGCGCCGTCACGGAGCTGGACGACCGCGCGGGGCGGGCCCGGCTGCTCGTCGCCCTGCGCGTCACCGTCACGACGCCCGACAGCAAGAGCACCGACAAGGACAGCCGCATGCTGGGCGAACTCACCCGGACCGACGGCCGGTGGAAGCTCAGTGCCCTGGGGCAGGCCCCCGTGGGCGGCACGGCCGGCTGACCGGCCCGTACCGCGAGAGCCGCCCGCACCCGAAAGGACGACGCACGATGCCCACGCCCCGCCACCACCTCAACCGCCGGCGCCGCCAGGTCCTCGCCGCCGCCGCGCCCGAGGGCACGACCCCCCGTCCCCGCGCGTCCGTGGGTCTCCTGACCGGGCCCGCCACCGAGTCCCGGCGGCGGACGACGGCGAAGCCCGTACGGGAGGAGGCGGGGGAGCGGGAGGCCACCGGGAAGAGGACCCGGTCACGCGGGCCCGTCCCCCTCGTGGTCCTCTGCGTCCTCACCCTCCTCCTCGGCGGCTTCGCCGGATGGGCGCACAGCAGGGCGGAAGGACTCCGCGACGACCCCGCGCGCGGCAACACGGCCCTCACCGACCTCGCCCGTACCAGCGAGATCAAGGGACGGACCGCCGAGGCCGTCGCCGCGCTCTTCTCCTACGACCACGCCGACACGGCCCCCTTCGAGCGGGCCGGGAAGACCCTGCTCACCGGAAAGGCCGTCGCGCAGCACCGGACACTGCTCGGCGGGGTGCTCGCCCGGGCGGCCGAACAGAAGACGGTGATCACCACGACGGTCACGGACAGCGCGGTCGAGCGGATCGACGGCGACCGCGCCCGGGTCCTGGTCTACGCCGACCAGAGCAGCGTGAGCACGGCCGGGACCGCCAAGGGCGGCAAGCAGCGGAAGACTCAGGACCAGGGGGTCTACGCGGGCGCCATGTTCGCCGTGGACGTCGTCCACCGGGACGGCCGCTGGCTCGTCGAGAACATCGACACCTTCGGCCGCTGAGCCGCTGAGCCGCCGAGCCACCGAGCCGCTGAGCGCCGACCGCCGAGCCACCGACCGCCGAGCCACCGACCGCCGAGCCACCGACCGCCGAGCCACCGACCGCCGAGCCACCGACCGCCGAACCGTCGACCGCCGAACCGCCACGGGCCGTCCGGGCAGGCCCGGTCACCCCGTCCGCGTGGCGACCAGCACCGTCGCGTACAGCTCCTCGCACGTGACGATCCGCGCCGCCAGGCCGTGCGCGGAGACCGCCTCCACCGCCCGGCCGGCCTGCCGTTCGCTCGTCTCCACCAGCAGGTGTCCGCCCGGCGCCAGCCACTCCGGCGCCCCGGCGGCGACCCGCCGCAGCACGTCGAGGCCGTCCGGGCCGCCGTCGAGCGTGACGAGCGGCTCGTGGTCGCGGGCCTCGGGCGGCAGCAGGCCGATGTCCCCGGTGGGCACGTACGGCACGTTGGCGACCAGGACCTCGACCCGGCCCCGCAGCTCCGGCGGCAGCGGCGCGAACAGGTCCCCCTCGTACACCCGGCCGCCGCGCGGCTCGACGTTCCGCCGGGCGCAGTCCACCGCCGCCGGCTCGACGTCCGAGGCGTGCACCTCCGCGCCCTCGACCCGGTCGAGCAGCACCGCGCCCGCCGCGCCCGAGCCGCAGCACAGGTCGACGCAGAGCGCGCCGGGTCCGGCGAGGGCCACGGCCCGCTCCACCAGGAACTCGGTCCGCCGCCGGGGCACGAACACCCCCGGGCCGACGGCGATCCGCAGCCCGGCGAACTCCGCCCACCCCACGACGTGCTCCAGGGGCAGGCCGGCGGCCCGCCGCTCGACCATCAGGTCGAGCTCGGCGGGCCCGGGGGCCGCCGCGAGCAGCATCGCGGCCTCCTCCTCGGCGAAGACGCAGCCGGCGGCCCGCAGCCGCTCGACCACCGCCGCGCCGGGCAGCACGTCAGACAAGCTGGGCCTCGATGGCCGCCACGACCTCGGGGGCGTCCGGCTCGGTGCGCGGACGGAAGCGGGTGACCCGCCCGTCCCGGCCGATCAGGAACTTCTCGAAGTTCCACTGCACGTCACCGGCCTCGCCCCCGGCGTCCGCGACCTTCACCAGCTCCGCGTAGAGCGGGTGGCGGTCCGCGCCGTTGACGTCCGTCTTCTCCAGGAGCGGGAAGGACACGCCGTACGTGGTCGAGCAGAACGTCCGGATCTCCTCCGCGCTGCCCGGCTCCTGGCCCGCGAACTGGTTGCAGGGCACGCCGAGCACGGTGAAACCGCGCTCCCCGTACTCCTTCTGCAGCCGCTCCAGACCCGCGTACTGCGGGGTCAGGCCGCACTTGGAGGCGACGTTCACGACCAGGACCGCGCGGTCCCGGTAGTCGGCCAGGGAGACCGGCTCGCCGGTCAGGGTCCTCAGGGGGATGTCGTACAGGCTCATGGCCGCTCCTCGTGCGCGCGGGGGGATGGGGTTTGATCTGACCATGGGTGACGAACCACTGGCAATCGCGATCGATTCCACGACGGACGGGGCGCCGCACCGGATCCGGTGCCGGCTCTGCGGCCGCCCCCTGACGGGCGCGGACTCGCGCCGCACCGGCCTCGGCCCGACCTGCGACGCCAAGCTCCACCCGCCGGGCCCGGACATCCGCACCCGCCGCCACGAGGTGGAGCAGGACACCCTGCCGGGCCTGGACCCGCCGGGAGCCTGAGCCGCGCGACGCTACCAGCCGGGAAAACGGGTGGGCCAGCGGTTTCCGGACCCGGCAGGCTGGCCGCGATGAGAACGCCACCCGAGCCACCGGAACCGGAGTCCTGAACCGTGTCGACCCTGCGCGTCACCGCCGAAGTCCTCACCGTCCACCCCCATCCCGACGCCGACGCCCTGGAGCTGGCCCAGGTCGGCCTCTACCGGGCCGTCGTCGCCAAGGGCGCCTACCGGACGGGCGACGCCGCCGTCTACATCCCCGAGCAGGCGGTGCTGCCCGCCGCGCTCATCGAGGAGCTGGGCCTGACCGGGCGTCTCGCCGGGGGGAACGCGGACCGGGTCAAGGCGGTGCGGCTGCGCGGGGAGCTGTCCCAGGGCCTGGTCTGCCGGCCCGCCGCCCTCGCGGGCACCGACCTGGTACGGGCCGCGGCCGAGGGCACCGACTTCGCGGAGCGGCTCGGCATCGTCAAGTGGGCGCCCCCGATACCGACGCACATGAGCGGGGACGTGGAGGCCGCGCCCGACCTGCTGCCCTGGGTCGACGTCGAGAACCTCCGGCGCTACCCCGACGTCTTCGAGCCCGGCGAGCCCGTCGTCCTCACGGAGAAGCTCCACGGCACGGCCTGCCTGCTGACGTACGGGGCCGGGGACGGGCGCGTCCAGGTCTCCTCCAAGGGCTTCGGGGCGAAGGGCCTCGCCCTCAGGGAGGACCCGCGCAACCTGTACTGGCGCGCCGTCCACGGCCACGGCCTGGCCGCCGTCGCCGAACGCCTGGCGCGGCGCCTCGGCGCCCGCCGCGTCGGCCTCTTCGGCGAGGTGTACGGCTCCGGGGTCCAGGACCTGGCGTACGGCGCCGACGCCCGGAGCGGGACCGTCGGGTACGCGCTGTTCGACGTGTCCGCCGAGATCGACGGACAGGTCCGCTGGCTGGACCCGGCCGAGGTCCTGGAGCCCGGCGAGGTCCCGCTCGTCCCGCGCCTGTACTCCGGCCCGTACGACCTGGACACCGTCCTCGCCCACGCGAGCGGCCGGGAGACGGTCTCCGGCCGGGAGGCGCACCTGCGGGAGGGCGTCGTCGTCCGGTCCGCGACCGAGCGGTACAGCCCGGTCCTGGGCGGCCGGGCCATCGCCAAGGCGGTCAGCCCGGCCTACCTCACCCGCAAGGGCGGCACCGAGTTCGAGTGAGCCCCCGGGGCCCTCACAGCTTGCGGAACAGGCCCTCCTGGACCACCGACACCAGGAGCCTGCCCTCGCGGTCGTAGATCCGGCCCCGCGCGAGTCCCCGGCCGCCCGTGGCGATCGGGGACTCCTGGTCGTACAGGAACCACTCGTCCGCCCGGAACGGCCGGTGGAACCACATCGCGTGGTCGAGCGACGCCATGTCGAAGCCGCGCGGCCCCCAGAGGGGCTCGACCGGGATCCGCACCGCGTCGAGCAGGGTCATGTCCGAGGCGTACGTCAGGGCGCAGGTGTGGACCAGCGGGTCGTCGCCCAGCGGCCCCACGGCCCGCATCCACACCGCGCTGCGCGGGTCCGCGCCCTCGACCTCCTCCTTCGTCCAGCGCAGCCGGTCCACGTACCGGATGTCGAAGGGCTGCCGGCGGGCCATCCGCTCCAGGGCCTCCGGCAGCGCCCCGAGGTGGTCGCGGATCTCGTCCACCAGCATCGGCAGGCCCTCCGGGTCCGTCAGGTGCCGGGGCGGGAGCTGGTGCTCGAAGCCCGCCTCCTCCGGCCGGTGGAAGGAGGCCGTCAGATTGAAGATCGTCCGCCCCTCCTGCACCGCCGTCACCCGGCGGGTCGTGAACGAGCGCCCGTCGCGCACCCGCTCCACCTGGTACACGATCGGCACCCCGGGACGGCCCGGCCGCAGGAAGTAGGCGTGCAGCGAGTGCACCGGCCGGTCCTCCTCCACGGTCCGGCCGGCCGCCACCAGGGCCTGCCCGGCGACCTGCCCGCCGAAGACCCGCTGCAACGACTCCTGCGGGCTGCGGCCCCGGAAGATGTCGACCTCGATCCGCTCCAGGTCGAGCAGGTCCACCAGTCTCTCGGCGGGATTGGTCACCACGGAACTCCTCCTACAGCTGTCCGACGGACGTCACGCGGACGACCGCGCGGCCCTCCTCGTCGGAGGCCGCGAGATCCACCTCCGCGCCGATGCCCCAGTCATGGTCGCCGTTCGGGTCGGCGAAGGTCTGCCGGACGCGCCACAGGCCGTGCGCCGCGTCCTCCTCGATGGCCAGCAGCTTCGGGCCGCGCGCGTCCGGGCCCGTGCCGAGGTCGTCGTACTCGTCCCAGTACGCGTCCATCGCCTCGCCCCACGCGTCCGCGTCCCAGCCGGACTCCGCGTCCAGCTCGCCGAGCGCCTCCACGTTGTCCAGGGCGGCCAGCTCCACCCGGCGGAACAGGGCGTTGCGCACCAGGACCCGGAAGGCGCGGGCGTTGGCCGTGACCGGCTTGACCTGGTCGGCCTTCTCCTGCGCCTCCTCGGCCGTCTGGACCTCCGGGTTCGCCAGCTGCTCCCACTCGTCGAGCAGCGAGGAGTCCACCTGGCGCACCATCTCGCCCAGCCAGGCGATCAGGTCCTCCAGGTCCTCGGTCTTCAGGTCGTCCGGGATGGTGTGGTCCAGCGCCTTGTACGCGCTCGCCAGGTACCGCAGGACGATGCCCTCGGTCCGCGCCAGCTCGTACCAGGAGGTGAACTCGGTGAAGGACAGGGCCCGTTCGTACATGTCACGGACGACCGACTTCGGCGACACCGGATGGTCGCCCACCCACGGGTGCGACGTCCGGTAGACGTTGTACGCGTGCCAGAGCAGCTCCTCCAGCGGCTTCGGGTACGAGATCTCCTGGAGCCGCTCCATCCGCTCCTCGTACTCGACGCCGTCCGCCTTCATCCTCCCCACGGCCTCGCCGCGCGCCTTGTTCTGCATGGCGGCGAGGATCTGGCGCGGGTCGTCGAGCGTCGACTCCACGACGGACACCATGTCCAGGGCGTACGAGGGGGATTCGGGGTCGAGCAGGTCGAACGCGGCCAGCGCGAACGTCGACAGCGGCTGGTTGAGCGCGAAGTCCTGCTGGAGGTCGACCGTCAGCCGGATCGTGCGCCCCTCGGCGTCCGGCTCGTCCAACTGCTCCACCACGCCGCCGTCGAGCAGCGAACGGTAGATCGCGATGGCCCGGCGGATGTGCCGCAACTGCGCCTTGCGCGGCTCGTGGTTGTCCTCCAGGAGCCTGCGCATGGCCTCGAAGGCGTTGCCCGGCCGGGCGATCACCGAGAGCAGCATGATGTTGGTGACCTTGAAGCGGGAGGTCAGCGGCTCCGGTTCGGCCGCGATCAGCTTCTCGAAGGTCGTGTCGCTCCAGGCGACGAAGCCCTCGGGGGCCTTCTTGCGGACCACCTTGCGGCGCTTCTTCGGGTCGTCGCCGGCCTTCGCGAGCGCCTTCTCGTTCTCGATGACGTGCTCGGGGGCCTGCGCGACGACCAGACCGGCCGTGTCGAAGCCGGCCCGGCCCGCCCGGCCCGCGATCTGGTGGAACTCCCGGGCGCGCAGCGTCCGCACCCGGTTGCCGTCGTACTTGGTGAGGGCGGTGAAGAGCACCGTGCGGATCGGCACGTTCACGCCCACGCCGAGCGTGTCCGTCCCGCAGATCACCTTCAGCAGACCGGCCTGCGCCAGCTTCTCCACCAGGCGCCGGTACTTGGGCAGCATGCCGGCGTGGTGCACGCCGATGCCGTGGCGCACGAACCGCGAGAGGTTCTGGCCGAACTTGGTGGTGAAGCGGAAGCTGCCGATCAACTCCGCGATCTTGTCCTTCTCCTCGCGCGTGCACATGTTGATGCTCATCAGCGACTGCGCGCGCTCGACGGCCTGCGCCTGCGTGAAGTGCACGATGTAGACGGGCGCCTGCCTGGTCTCCAGGAGTTCCGTCAGGGTGTCCGTGATGGGGGTGAGCCGGTACTCGTACGAGAGCGGCACCGGCCGGGTCGCGGAACGGACCACCGAGGTCGGCCGGCCCGTGCGCCGGGTCAGGTCCTTCTCGAACATCGACACGTCGCCGAGCGTCGCCGACATCAGGACGAACTGCGCCTGGGGGAGTTCGAGCAGCGGGATCTGCCAGGCCCAGCCGCGGTCCTGCTCGGCGTAGAAGTGGAACTCGTCCATGACGACCTGGCCGATGTCGGCGTACTTGCCGTCCCGCAGCGCGATCGAGGCGAGGACCTCCGCCGTGCAGCAGATCACCGGCGCGTCCGCGTTCACGGAGGCGTCGCCGGTCAGCATGCCGACGTTCTCGGTGCCGAAGAGCTTGCACAGGTCGAAGAACTTCTCCGACACCAGCGCCTTGATCGGCGCGGTGTAGAAGGTCACCTGGTCGTTCGCGAGCGCGGTGAAGTGCGCCCCCGCCGCGACCAGCGACTTTCCGGATCCGGTGGGGGTGGACAGAATGACGTTCGCCCCGGAGACGACCTCGATCAGCGCCTCTTCCTGGGCCGGGTAGAGCGTGATGCCCCGCTCCTCGGCCCAGGAGGAGAAGGCTTCGAAGAGGGCGTCGGGGTCGGCGGTCGGCGGCAGCTGGTCGATAAGGGTCACGCCCCCATCTTGCCTGGATTCCGCCCGGAGGAGGGAACCGGCCGCCGGCGGTGTTGATCACGGGCGGTAGGCTCGTCCGTCGACCGGCCGTCAACCGAGCGCCGGCGGGGGAGAGACGGGGCGGGCCAACCATGATGGGACCGGCGCACTCACTGTCCGGAGCGGCGGCCTGGCTGGGGGCCGGGGCCCTCGCGGAGGCCTACGGCCGCCCGATGCCCTGGCCGGTGCTCGTCGTCGGCGCGCTCATCTGCGCGGGCGCCGCCCTCGCCCCCGACCTCGACCACAAGTCCGCGACCATATCGCGCTCCTTCGGGCCCCTCTCCAAGATCCTCTGCGGGATCATCGACAAGCTGTCGTACGCCGTCTACAGGGCCACCCGCTCCAAGGCCGATCCCCGGCGGACCGGGGGGCACCGGACGCTCACCCACACCTGGCTCTGGGCGGCCCTGATGGGCGTCGGGGCCTCCGCGGCGGCGGTCAGCGGCGGCCGGTGGGCGGTCCTCGCCCTCCTCTTCGTCCACCTCGTCCTGGCCGTGGAAGGTCTCCTGTGGAAGGCCGCCCGCGCTTCCAGCGACGTCCTGGTCTGGCTGCTCGGCGCGGCCGGCGCCTGGATCATGGCGGACATCCTGGAGGACCCCGGCAACGGCGCGAACTGGTTCTTCACCGGCCCCGGCCAGGAGTACCTGTGGCTCGGCCTGCCGATCGTCCTCGGCGCCCTCGTCCACGACATCGGCGACGCCCTGACGGTCTCCGGCTGCCCGGTCCTCTGGCCCATACCCGTCGGCCGCAAGTTCTGGTACCCGGTCGGCCCGCCCAGGTTCATGCGGTTCCGGGCCGGCAGCTGGGTCGAGCTGAAGGTCCTCACCCCCGCCTTCATGCTCCTGGGCGGGCTCGGCGGAGCCTTCGCGCTCGGCTACGTATAGCCCGTCGCGCACGGCCCGTCCGCCGGGGGACGCGCGGTCACGCCGGCGGAGTGGCGCGCAGGGCGAGCAGGGCGGTGTCGTCGCTGGCCCAGCCGCGGTGGTGGGCGTCGAGGACGCCGGTGAGGTGGCCGACGGTCGCGGCGGCGTCCATGCCGTGACTGGCGGCCAGGGCGGCGGCGAGGTCCTCCTCGTCGAAGAGGGCCCCGGCCTCCTCGGGGGCGGTGCCGGGCCGTGGCCGTGCCTCGATGGCGCCGTCGGTGAAGAGCAGGAGCAGGTCGCCGGGGTCGAGGCGGAAGGACACGTCGGTCAGGTTCAGGGTGCCCATGACGCCCAGCAGGGTGCCCGGGACGCCGAGGCGCTCGACGCGGCCGTCGGCGCGGCGGATGAGCGCCGGGGGGTGTCCGGCCAGGGCGAGGACGCCGGACAGGCCCTCGGCGGTGGGGTGGAAGGCGGCGTAGACGGCGGTGAGGAAGCGGGGGGCCTCCTGGGCGAGCAGGGCGGTGTTGAGACGGGTGAGCCGGTCGGCCGGGGAGCCGGACTCGTCGGTGTCGGCGCGGACGGTGTAACGGGCCATCGAGCTGACCTGGGCGGCCTGGATGCCCTTGCCGCACACGTCACCGAGGACGGCGGCGTAGTTCTGGCCGTGGGTGTGGAAGAGGTCGTAGAAGTCGCCGCCGACCTCGACGTCGCTGTGGTACCGGTTCGAGGCCGGTGAGTAGGAGGCGGCGCTCTCCACGCCGGGGATCGTGCGCAGCCGCGGGGGGAGCAGTCCGGCCTGGAGGCTGTGGGCGAGATCCGCGGAGCGCTGGTGGGCGGCCTTGGCGGCGGTCAGGCTCTGGCGCAGGTGGATCTCCGCCGCCACCGACCTGGCCAGGGTCTCCAGGGTGGTCAGGTCGGCGGGTGACCAGACGCGGGGGGAGTCGTCGATGACGCAGAAGCTGCCCAGCACGTGTCCTTCGGGGTCGAGCAGCGGGTAGCCGGCCCAGGCGCCGATGCTCATCGGCCCCACCGAGGGGTGGTCGGCGGTGCGCGGGTCGGCGGCGGCGTCGTCGACGACGAACGGCTGCCCGTCCAGCCCGACCAGGAAGTAGCAGAAGCTCTGCCCCACCGGGTTCTGCCGGTCGGCGATCGCCTCGGCGTCCACGCCGACGCACGCCTTCCAGAACGAGCGCTCCGCGTCGACCAGCGTCACGAACGCCCGTCCCGACCCGGTGATCCTGGCGGCCAGCGCGGCGAGGTCCTCGAAGACCTCCTCGGGCCCGGTGTCCAGCAGGGCGGTGGCCTCCACCGCGGCCAGGCGCGCGGGGTCCGACAGCGCGGCGGGCAGGCCGTCCGCCCGCAGGCCGCCCGCGAAATCCATCCGTGCCACGTGTCAGGCCGTCCTTACCTTTGCGTACGGGAACACCAGTACCAACAAGCGAACCACACCGAATACTCCGGATCGGCCCGGCGTTCCCCGGGAAGGTGGTGACCCCGTGGCCCCGGGGAGGAGCCGCCTTCCGGGGTAAGGGGGGGGCGAGGGTGGACACTGGGATCCGGAGCACTCTGTGCGAAGCAGCGTGTGGACTTCGACGAGGACGGGGCGCCGCCGTGGGTGATCACGACCGGGACGCGGGCGGGCGGCGGATGCTGGCGGGGCTGCTGGCCGCGAGCCACCTGATGCCGCTGGAGCTGCTGCCGTCCACCGTGGCCGAGCACGCCGGGGCCGCGGGCTTCACCCAGGTGCTGATCTACCTGGGAGACCTCCAGCGCGACGTGCTGCGGCTGCTGACCGGCCGGGGCCCGGACGCCGGACGGGACACGGGCGGTGAGGAGGCCGAGCTGAAGGTGGAGGGCACCCTGGCGGGGCGCGCCTACCAGTACGGGCGGATCCTCCCCGAAGGGCCGGAAGGCGCGGAGGAGAGGCACTGGTGGGTGCCCCTGCTGGACGGCACCGAACGCCTGGGCGTCCTGCGGATCACCACCGCCCACGACGACGCGCGGGCGCGCGAGGACATGACCCTGCTCGCCGCCCTGACCGCCCTGGTCCTGCACAGCAAGGAGCCCAACAGCGACGCGCTCGCCCGGCTGACCCGGGTCAGGCCGATGAACATCGCGGCCGAGATGCAGTGGAACCTGATGCCGCCGCGCAGCTACGCCGACGGCCGGGTGGTCGTCGCCGCGTCCATGGAGCCCGCCTACGCGATCAGCGGCGACGCGTACGACTACGCCACCGCCGGCCCCGTCGTGCACCTGTCGCTCTTCGACGCCATGGGTCACGACACCGCCGCCGGCCTGACCGCCGCCCTCGCCATGGGCACCTGCCGCAACTCCCGGCGCCAGGGCATGGGGCTCGTCGAGATCGGCGAGAGGATCGAGGAGGTGCTGATCGAGCAGTACGGCCACAAGCGCTACGCCACCGGCGTCCTCGCCGAGCTCGACACCCGCACCGGCGTGCTGACCTGGGTCAACCGCGGCCATCATCCGCCGGTCCTCATGCGCGGGGGCCGCTGGCGCAGCCACCTGGTCTGCCGTCCGACGCATCCGATGGGCACCGGTCTCGGCCTGCCCACCACCGTGTGCCGCGAACAGCTCGAGCCCGGCGACCGGATCGTCCTCTACACCGACGGCATCGTCGAGGCCCGCGGCGCCGACGACCGGGAGTTCGGTCTGGAGGGCTTCACCGGCTTCCTCGACCGGCAGCACGCCGAGGGCCTGCCCGTGCCCGAGACCCTGCGCCGCCTCATGCACGCCGTCCTCGACCACCACGACGGCCACCTGCAGGACGACGCCACCGTCCTGTTCTGCGAGTGGCTCGGCCCCGAAGCCGTCCCCGGCGACCGGGCCGCGGCCCTGGCCGGCCTGCCGTCCGAAGAGCCCGTCGTGCCGCACCACCACACCGGGAGCGCCCCCCGATGAGCGCCGATCTCACGGTCACCGTCCAGGAACAGGGCGACCGCCTCGTCGTGCTCACCGTCGTCGGCGTCCTGGACCACGACACCTCCGGCACCCTGTTCGAGCAGGCCACCGCCGCCGTCGGGGCCGGCCGTCACCTGGTCCTCGACCTGTCCAGGGTCACCTTCTGCGACTCCTCCGGCCTCAACACCCTCCTGCGCCTGCACCGCCACGGCCGGGCCGACGGCGCCGCCCTCACCCTGGTCGCCGTCCCCGCGCAGCTCCGGCGACTGCTGAGGATCACCGGCACGGACACCGTCCTCACCCTCCGCGACAACCTCGCCGAAGCCGGGGCCGCCCGCACCGGGACGTAGGGGGTGGGGGGGGGGGGGGGGGGCGCGGGCGGCGGCGCCCCCCCCCCCCCGCGGCGCGGCCGCGGGGCCCCCCCCCCGGGCCCCCCCCCCCCCCCCCCCCCCCCCCCCCCCCCCCCCCCCGCCCCCCCCCCCCCCCGCCCGGGGCGCCCCCCCCCCCCCCCCCCCCCCCCCCCCCCCCCCCACCCCCTGAAGGCGGCCGGCACGGCCCGGTCACCCGTGCCAGGACCGCCACAGCGCCGCGTACGCCCCGTCCGCCGCGACCAGGTCCTCGTGGCTGCCCAGCTCGCTGATCCGGCCGGACTCGACCACCGCGATCAGGTCGGCGTCGTGCGCGGTGTGCAGCCGGTGCGCGATCGCCACGACCGTGCGCCCGTCGAGGACCCGGCCCAGGGACCGCTCCAGACGGCGGGCCGCCCGGGGGTCGAGCAGGGAGGTCGCCTCGTCCAGGACCAGGGTGTGCGGGTCCGCCAGGACGAGCCGGGCCAGGGCGATCTGCTGGGCCTGCGCCGGGGTCAGCGCCCGGCCGCCCGAGCCGACCTCCGTGTCCAGGCCCCCGTCGAGGCCCCGGGCCCAGCCCTCCGCGTCCACGGCCGCGAGCGCCGCCCACAGCTCGGCGTCGTCGGCCCCGGCCCTGGCGAGCCGCAGATTGTCCCGGAGGGAGCCCACGAAGACGTGGTGCTCCTGGTTGACCAGGGCCACGTGCTCGCGGATCCGCTCGGCGGGCATCCGCGCCAGCTCGGCCGAGCCGAGGGTGACCGAGCCGGTCCGCGGGGCGTAGACGCCCGCGAGCAGCCGCCCGAGGGTGGACTTGCCCGCCCCGGACGGGCCGACCAGGGCGATCCGGGTGCCCGGCGCCACCTTCAGGGACACCTCGTGCAGCACGTCGACGCCCTCCCGGTAGCCGAACCGGACCTCGTCCGCCCGCACCGTCCGGCCCTCGGGCCGCACCTTGCCGTCGCCCGCCTCCGGCTCGATCTCCCGGACCCCCACGAGCCGTGCCAGGGACACCTGCGCCACCTGGAGCTCGTCGTACCAGCGCAGCACGATCCCGACCGGCTCCACCAGCATCTGCGCGAGCAGCGCGCCCGTGGTCAGCTGCCCCACGTCCATCCAGCCCCGCAGCACGAACGCCCCGCCGAGCAGCAGCACGACGCACAGCACCACCACGTGCGTGAAGTCGACGACGGGGAAGAGCACCGAACGCAGGAAGAGCGTGTACCTCTCCCACGCGACCCACTGTCCGACCCGCCGGTCCGACAGGGCGACGCGGCGCGCGCCGAGGCGGTGCGCCTCGACCGTGCGGCCCGCGTCGACGGTCTCGGCGAGCGCGGCGGCCACCGCCGCGTACCCGGCGGACTCCGAGCGGTACGCCGAGGGCGCCCGCCGGAAGTACCACCGGCAGCCCACGACGAGCAGCGGCGCCGCGAGGAGCGGGGCGAGCGCGAGCTGCGGGGCGCTCACCACGAGGCCGCCGAGCAGCAGCCCCGCCCACACGACGCCGATGACGAGCTGGGGCACGGCTTCGCGCATCGCGTTGGCGAGCCGGTCGACGTCCGTGGTGATCCGGGAGAGGAGGTCGCCGGTCCCGGCCCGTTCGAGCACGCCCGGCGGCAGGCCCACCGCGCGCACCAGGAAGTCCTCGCGCAGGTCCGCGAGCATCTCCTCGCCGAGCACCGCCCCGCGCAGCCGCACCAGCCGCACGAAGACGGTCTGGACGAGGAGCGCGACCGCGAACAGCGCGGCCGTGCGCTCCAGGCGCAGGTCCCGGACCCCGGCCGCCAGGTCGTCCACCACCGAGCCGAGCAGGTACGGGCCGGCCATCGAGGCGATCACGGCGACCGTGTTCACCCCCACGAGCAGGGCGAAGGCCCGGCGGTGGCGGCGGAGCAGGTCGCGCACGTAGGCGCGGACGGTCGCGGTCCCGGCGACGGGCAGCGTCGTCGCCGTCGTCGGGGCCGCCGGATCGTACTCCGGCGGAGCCGGGCCGATCATGCCGATTCCCCTTCCAGTGCTTCGAGCGCGTCCCCGGGAGCGGGCACGGCGGCGAGTTCCCCGTCCGTCTCACGGGTGACGACCGCGCGGTAGCGGGGCTCCCGGGCGAGCAGTTCGCGGTGGGTGCCGACGGCGACCGCCTCGCCCCCGTGGACCAGGACCACCCGGTCGGCGCGGTCCAGGAGCAGCGGCGAGGAGGCCAGGACGACGGTGGTCGCGCCCGCGCGCAGCCCGGCGATCCCGGCGGCCACCCGGGTCTCGGTGTGCGCGTCCACCGCCGAGGTGGGCTCGTCCAGGACGAGCACCTCGGGGTCGGCCACCAGGGACCGGGCGAGCGCGAGGCGCTGGCGCTGGCCGCCGGAGAGCGACCGGCCCCGCTCGGTGATCCGGGTGCGCATCGGGTCGCCCCCGGTGTCCACGGAGGCCTGGGCCAGCGCGTCGAGGACGTCCTCGCAGTGGGCGGCGGCCAGCGCGTCCCCGGCCCGGACCGCGCCCGAGGCGGGCACGTCGAGCAGGTCGCGCAGGGTGCCGGAGAGCAGCACCGGGTCCTTGTCCTGGACGAGGACGGCGGTACGGGCGGCCTCCAGGGGCAGTTCGTCGAGCGGGACCCCGCCCAGGAGCACCGAGGCGTGCCCCGCGCCCGGCTCGGCCGGGTGGCCGCCCAGCCGGTCCGCGAGCCGCCCGGCCGCGTCCGGGTCGCCGCAGACGACGGCGGTGAACAGACCGGCCGGGGCGCGCAGCCCGGTCAGCGGGTCGTACAGGTCGCCGGACGCCCGGCGCTCCCCGTCCCCGGCGGCCGTGGTCACGGTCGTCGTGGTGCGGGCCAGCGCGAGGACCCGGGCGGCCCGCTTCGCGGACGGCCGGGAGAAGGAGAAGGCCATCGCGATCTCCTCGAAGGTGCGCAGCGGATGGTGGGCGAGGGCCACGGCGCCGTAGACGGTGACCAGTTCGCCGACCGCGATCCGCCCGTCGAGCGCGAGCCGGGCGCCGTGCACCACGACCGCGATGAGCAGCAGGCCGGGCAGCACGACCTGGACCCCGGCGATCAGCGCCCACATGCGGGCGCTGTGCACGGCCGCCCTGCGCACCTCCTGGGAGGCGGCGCGGTAGCGGCTCAGGAACAGGTCCTCGCCGCCGATGCCGCGCAGCACGCGCAGCCCGGCGACGGTGTCGGAGGCCAGCTCCGTGGCCCGGCCCGCCTTCTCGCGCTGCTCGTCGGCCCGGCGGGTCGCGCGGGGGAGCAGCGGCAGCACGGCGAGGGCGAGGACGGGCACGCCCACGGCCACCACCGCCCCCAGGGCGGGCTGGTAGAGGAGGAGGCCGACGCAGACGCCCAGCAGGACGACGGCGCTCGCCGCGAACCGCGACAGGGCCTCGACGAACCAGCCGATCTTCTCGACGTCCCCGGTGGAGACGGCGACGACCTCGCCGGCCGCGACCCGCCGGGTCAGCACGGAGCCCAGCTCGGCGGTCTTGCGGGAGAGCAGCTGCTGCACCCGGGCGGCGGCGGTGATCCAGTTGGTGACGGCGGCGCGGTGCAGCATCATGTCGCCCGCCGCGATCGCGACCCCGAAGGCGAGGACCAGCGCCCCGGCGAGCCCGAACCGCCCGCCGTCGCGGTCCACGACCGCCTGGACGGCGAGCCCGATGCCGAACGGCAGTCCGGCGATGCCCGCGTAGTGCAGCAGCCCCCAGAGCAGGGACCTCACCTGCCCGCCGAGCTGACGTCGGCCGAGCCAGACGAGGAACCGCGTGCCCGAACGGACATCGGGGACCCCGGGATCGGCGTAGGGAAGATCTCGAATCTGCATGGCGTCCCAGGGTCTCCGGGTCTTGCGGGGGAGACGCGCCGGTGATGTGCGGCGGCGTCGGAAACCGTGCAAGGTTCGCCTTTTCCCGGGGAGGCGGCAATCGATTTTCCCCCCAGGGGAACAGATCGCGCCATGTCCGATCATCGTCCTCTGGACCGGTCGCGGCCACCGCGCTTCACTTCCGCCCCATGAGATCACCCAGGATCACGAGTGCGCTCGGTGCGCTGCTGCTGGCCGCCGGCGCGCTCCTCACCGCCCAGCCGGCCGCCGCGGGAGACCCGAACGGTCCGACGCCCCCGGCCGAGTTCACCACCGACTGGCACGACCCGGTCACCGCCGCCCCGCCCGTCGACACCCCCGGAACCCCCAGCTGCGAAGTCGTCCTCGCCGCCGCCCGGTTCCGCGACTTCACCCCGTACCGGGGGAGTTACACCCCGCCGAAGAAGTGCGGCACCGACTGGAACAAGGTCGTCCTGCGCCTGGAGGGCGAGGTGAAGGGCCGCCAGTACGACCGGCTCGGACACGTCTCCGTCGGCGGCGTCGAGATCCTCCGCACCTCCACGCCCCAGCCCTCGCCCGACGGCATCACCTGGTCCGTCGAGAAGGACGTCACCCGCTACCGCGACGTCCTCACCCGGCCGCAGCCGGTCGAGATGCTCATCGGCAACGTCGTGAACGAGACGTACACCGGCGTCCTCGACGTCCGCGTCACCCTCACCTTCCACACCGCCCGGGGTCGCGTGAGACCCGCCGCCGGCACCCCCGACCGGGTGCTCCCGCTCACCGGCGCCACCCTCACCACCCCGCGCAACACCGAACGCGTCCTCGCCGAGGTGTACGCCACCGGCTCGGGCGGCGGCTGCGAGGAGTACTGGTACCTCTCCGTCCCCGACGCCGCGCCCTACTCCTGCCGGGCGTCCGGCGGACCGCACCGCGAGGTCCGCGTCTCCGTCGACGGGCGCCTCGCCGGCATCGCCGCCCCCTTCCCCACGGTCTGGACCGGCGGCTGGTCCAACCCCTTCCTCTGGTACGTCACCCCCGGCCCCCGCGCCTTCGACGTGCGACCGGTCGTTTACGACCTGACCCCCTTCGCCGGGATCCTCAACGACGGGCGTCCCCACCGCGTGGAGGTCGCCGTCGCCGGGGTCCCGGCCGGCCGGGCGGGCTGGTCCGTGCCCACCAACATCCTCCTCTGGCAGGACGAGGGCAGCCGGGTCGTCACCGGAGGCCTCGACCGGCACGAGGAGACCGGGCCCCGGAACTCCTCGGTGTACACGCCCGGTCCGGCGGGCGTCCTCCACCGGCTCGACACCGACGCCGGCCACCGGCTCACCGTCGCCGGCCACCTGAACACCTCGCACGGCCGGGTCGCCACCACCGTCACCCGGAGCGTCGGCCACACCTCCGTCCACCGCTGGGGCGAGGGGGAGAACCCGGACGCGCTCACCGCCCGCTGGACCGACCGGGAGACCGTGGCCGCCGGTCGCGCCGTCACCCGCACCGACCGCACGTACACCATGGACGGCGAGACCGCGGTCGGCGCGGGCGACCGGCTGCGGACCGTCCTCACGCTCGGGGACCGCGCCGACACCACCGTCCTGCGTGACGGACGGCCGCCGTCCCGGTCGCGCCTCGACGACACGTACACCGGCGACGCCACGTACACCACCGGCGTGCCGCGCGAGGAGCGGCACGCCGTCGGCACCACGACCGAGCGCTACCGCCTGTACGGCTCCGGGGGTTGCCACGACCGGACCCTGACGGCCGTCCAGGGCACCGTGACCCGGGACCTGCGCCGCTGCTGAGCGGGGCCGTGCCCGGCCCCCGCGCACGGAGGGGCCGGGCACGGGACGCCCTCAGGCCGGTTTCGCCGAGTCCACGCCCGGGCGGGCCCGCTCCCACTCCCCGCGCGTGAAGTCGGGGATCTCCTGCGGCGCCCCGCCGGCCCTGATCGAGGCGTGGCTCAGCGGCAGCGGAGCCGTCCAGACGGCGGCGTCGTACACGTCGAAGTCCGGCACGAGCCCCTTCTGGAGGCACTGCGCCAGGCGGTAGACCATGAGGTAGTCCATGCCGCCGTGCGCGCCCGGCGGATCGGCGTGCTCCTTCCACAGCCAGTGGTCGAACGCGGCGGCGTAGGCGGAGAAGTCGCCCCACTCCTCGTTCCCGTGGTCCGGCTCCAGATAGATCCGGGGCGGGTAGTCCTCGAAGACGCCCCGGGTGCCGCCCAGGCTGTTGACCCTGCTGTACGGGTGCGGGGTGGACACGTCGTGTTCCAGACGGATCACCCGCCCCCTCGCCGTCCGGACCAGGCTGACCGTACGGTCGCTCCCGACGTACGTCTCCTTCCAGCTCGGGTCGCCGGACGGCACGTGCTCCTTCCGGTACTCGGCGAGCCCGAGCGCCGGGGTGCCGAGGCTGCTGATGCTCACCGCCCGGTCGCCCCGGTTGACGTCCATGTAGTTCGCGACCGGGCCGAAGCCGTGGTTGGGGTAGAGGTCGCCGCGCAGCCGGGTGTGCCACAGCCGGCGCCAGGGCCCCTCGTAGTACGTCGGCGAGAACAGCAGGGCGCGCAGGTCGTGGTGGTACGCCCCCGCTCCGTGCAGGAGCTCGCCGAACTTCCCCGCGTGCGCCATCCTCAGCACCCGCATCTCGTTCCGGCCGTAGCAGCAGTTCTCCAGCTGCATGCAGTGCCGGCGGGTCCGCTCCGAGAGGTCGACCAGCTCCCACAGCTCGTCGATCGTCATGGCGGCCGGACACTCCACGCCGACGTGCTTGCCGTTCAGCATCGCGGCCCTGGCGATCGCGAAGTGGCTCTCCCAGGGGGTGGCCACGTACACGAGGTCGAGGTCGGTGCGGGCGCAGAGGTTCTCGTAGTCCCCCTCGCCGTTGGCGTACAGGGCGGGGGCCGGTTGCCCGGCGGCGGTGACCTGCGCGGCGGCCCGCTCGGCCTTCGCGCGCACCGGGTCGCAGACGGCGACGACCCGCACCCAGGAGTGGGCGAGGAAGTGGCCGATCATGGCGGCGCCCCGGTTGCCGAAGCCGACGATCCCCACCCGGACCGTGGAGCGGGCCTCGAAGGGCACCCCGGCCATGGTGGCGCCCCGGCGCGCCGGCACGGCGGAGGGGACGGGGGCCGCGTGGGCCGCCCCGGTGCCGACGGCGGCGAGACCGAGCCCCGCTCCGGCCGCTCCGGCGGTGGTCCTGAGAACCTCGCGGCGGCTCGGGTCGGGTGGCGTCTGCTCGTTCACGGAACCTCCCGGAGCCGGGGTCGGACAGTCGGACTGTACGTTCCCGCCCCGGCGCGGTGCCGTACCGGCCGCCGCGCCTCACCCGAACGTACGAAGGTCTCCACCGTCCGGGATCTCCGGGGGTGCTGACGACCTGTCAGGAGCGCGTGGCGCGCTCCAGCGCGATCAGTACCGACTCGTAGGTCCGGCCCGTCGCCCGGTCCATCCCGATCTCGCACGTCCGGTTGGCCGAGAGGTGCGCGTCGAACGGCCGGGCCGTGACCTCGGCCGCCTCCCGGGCCGTCGCCGACGCCGTCAGCTCCGGGTGCAGCATGCCCCGGTCGCCCGCGAAGGCGCAGCAGCCCGCGTCGGCGGGGACGACGACCTCCTCCGCGCAGGCCCCTGCCAGCCCGGTCAGCCGGTCCTCGTCGCCCAGGTGCCGCATCGAGCACGTCGGATGGACCACGGCGGAGCCGACCCGGCGGCGCACGTCGAGCCGGGGGAGCAGCTCGTCCGCCGCCCACACCAGCGAGTCCACCACCGTGAGCCCGGCGTGCAGCTCCCGGTTCTCCTCCGTCAGGTACGGCACCACCTCGCGCGCGATGCCGAGCGTGCACGAGGAGGCGTCCACCACGAGCGGCAGCGTCCCGCCCGCCGTCCATCCCCAGGCCGCCTCGACGATCCGGTTCGCCATCACCTCGTTGCCCCGCTCGTACCCCTTGGAGTGCCAGATCGTCGCGCAGCAGGTGCCGGCCACGTCGTCCGGGATCCACACCGGCCGCCCGGCCCGCGCCGACACCGCGACGACGGCCTCGGGGAGCGAGGGTCCGGCCCCGCCATCCGGGTTGCCGAAGATCCGGTTCACACAGGCCGGGTAGTAGACGGCGACCGCCGCCGGACGGTGGGTGCGGGGCAGCCGGCGCGGCGCCGCGCCGGGGATCTCCGGCAGCCACTCCGGTACGAGGTCGGGGCGGACCGCCCGGCGGGCGAGACCGGTCACCGACTCCACGATCCGGTCGCCGATCCGGTCGGCGGCGGCGACCGCGAGCCGCGCGGAGGCCTCCACGGCCCGGAAGTTCCGCGCGGTCAGGGCGGCGATCCGCTCCTCGCCCGGCGCGTGCCGCGCGTGCCGGAACTCCTTCATCAGCGCGCCCGTGTCGATGCCGACCGGGCAGGCGAGCGCGCACGTGGAGTCGCCGGCGCAGGTGTCGACGGCGTCGTAGCCGTACTCCTCCAGGAGGCGGGTCTCGACCGGCGAGCCGTCGTTCTGCCGCAGCATCTCCCGGCGCAGCACGATCCGCTGGCGCGGTGTGGTCGTCAGGTCGTGGCTGGGGCAGGTCGGTTCGCAGAAGCCGCACTCGATGCAGGGGTCGGCGATCCGCTCCACGGCCGGGATCGTCTTCAGACCGCGCAGATGGGCCTGCGGATCGCGGTCCAGGACGACCCTCGGGGCCAGCACCCCGGCGGGGTCGAAGGCCTCCTTGATCCGCCACATCAGATCGGTCGCCCGCGTCCCCCACTCCAGCTCCAGGAAGGGCGCGATGTTCCGGCCGGTGGCGTGCTCGGCCTTCAGGGAGCCGTCGAAGCGCTCCACGGTCAGCTTGCAGAACTCGTCCATGAAGGTCGCGTACCGCTCGACGTCGGACGGGTCGGCCGCGTCGAACGCGAGCAGGAAGTGCAGGTTGCCGTGGGCCGCGTGGCCGGCCACGGCCGCGTCGAAGCCGTGCCGGTCCTGGAGGGCGAGCAGCGCCGCGCAGGCCTCCGCGAGCCGGGCCGGCGGCACCGCGAAGTCCTCGGTGATCAGGGTGGTGCCGGAGGGGCGCGAGCCGCCGACCGCCGTCACGAACGCCCTGCGGGCCTTCCAGTAGCCGCCGATCCGCTTCGGGTCGCGGGTGAAGGCGTTCTCCACGGACGCCACCGGGGCGGTCAGGTCGAGCCCGGCGAGGACCTCGTCCGCCGCCCGCTCGTACGCCTCCAGGGCCGCCGCGTCCGGGGCCCGGAACTCGACCAGGAGCGCCGTGGTGTCCCTCGGCAGCTCCGCCCAGTCGGCGGGCACGCCCGCCACGCTGACCGAGGCCCGCAGCGTGTTGCCGTCCATCAGCTCGACGGCGATGGCCCCGGCGTCGTTGAACAGGGGCACGGCCGCGGCGGCGGCCGGGAGCGAGGGGAAGAAGAGCAGCGCGGTGGAGACCTCGCGGTCCAGCGGCAGGGTGTCGAACACGACCTCGGAGAGGAAGCCGAGGGTGCCCTGGGAGCCCACCATGAGACCCCGCAGGATCTCGACGGGCGTGTCCCCGTCGAGGAAGGCGTCGAGCCGGTAGCCGTTGGTGTTCTTGAGGGTGTACTTGGCCCGGATGCGGGCGGTCAGCTCGGCGTCCGCCCCGATCTCGGCCTTCAGGGCGAGCAGCTCCGCGCAGAGCGCCGGCTCGGCGCGCGCCAGCTCCTCGTCGGCGTCCGGGCCGGCGGTGTCCACCACGGTGCCGCTCGGCAGGACGGCGGTGAGCGAGGCGACGGTCCGGTACGAGTTGCGGGTCGTCCCGGCCGTCATGCCCGAGGCGTTGTTGGCGACGACCCCGCCGATCGTGCAGGCGATCGCGCTGGCGGGGTCGGGGCCGAGGACCCGCCCGTAGGGGGCGAGCGCCGCGTTGGCCCGCACGACGGTGGTGCCGGGGCGGATCCGGGCGCGGGCGCCGCCGTCCAGGACCTCGACGCCGGCCCAGTGGCGGCGCACGTCCACCAGGACGTCCTCGCCCTGCGCCTGTCCGTTGAGACTGGTCCCGGCGGCCCGGAAGACCACCTCGCGGCCCTTGCCGTGCGCGTACGACAGGACGGCGGAGACGTCGTCGAGGTCCTCGGCGACCACGACGACCTGCGGGACGAAGCGGTAGGGGCTCGCGTCCGAGGCGTAGCGAACCAGGTCGGAGATCCTCCCGAGCACCTTCCCGGGACCGAGGATGCCGGTCAGCTCCTCGCGCAGCCGGCGCGACGTCCCCTTGGCGTGCAGGTCCGGGACCCGGTCCGGGGCCGGGGTCCGCTCCCGGCGGGGACGGAGGGCCTGCGGGTCCGGTTCCAGCAGCGGCATGTCACGGCTCCCCTTCGGCGCGATCCCGTTCCCCGGGGGTCAGCAGCCGCCCTCCGGGCCGGGGTCGACCAGGGCGGTCAGCAGGCCTCCGAGCACCTCGCGCTGTTCGGCGGTCAATGGGGCAAGGATGTCCTCTGCGGCCGCCCGGCGCGCGCTGCGCAGCTCCCGCAGCGTGGCGCGGCCCGCGTCGGTGAGCTCGATCCGGATCACGCGGCGGTTGTCCGGATCGGGTGCCCTGCGCACCCGGCCGACCGCCTCCAGGCCGTCGACGAGGCTGGTCACCGCCCTGGGGACGACCTCCAGGCGGGCCGCGAGGTCGGCCATCCGGGGCGGCTCCCCGAAGGCCGCGACCGTGCGCAGGAGCCGGGACTGCGCGGGGGTGATGCCGACCGGCTCCAGATGGTGCTTCTGGATGCGGTGCAGCCGGCGGGTGAGCCGGAGCAGCTGCTCGGCGAGGAGCCCGTCGGCGTCGGAGGCGCCCGGCCCGCCCGCGCGGCCCGTCCGACCCGGGGCGTCCACCCCGTCCGTGCGGCCGAGGGCGTCCGGATCGCTCGTACGGTCGGTAGTGCTCATGACGGGAACAATATCAGGACCCCGTTCATTGTGAGTATAGGTAACAGTGACCTATGCTCTCGTCGACACCGAATCCTCCGAAGGAGCCCATGAGCCCCCACGACCGGTCCGCATGGACGCCCCCGCCCCGTGACCCCGGAGAACCGAAGGAGCCCGCCCAGGTGCGGCGCATCCTGCGGCTCTTCCGTCCCTACCGCGCGCGCCTGGCGCTCGTCGGCCTCCTGGTCGCCGCCGCCTCGCTCGTCTCGGTCGCCTCGCCGTTCCTGCTCAGGGAGATCCTGGACGTCGCGATCCCCCAGGGCCGCACCGGGCTGCTCAGCCTGCTCGCCCTCGGCATGATCGTCACCGCCGTCCTGACCGGCGTCTTCGGCGTGCTCCAGACCCTCATCTCGACCACCGTCGGCCAGCGCGTCATGCACGACCTGCGCACCGCGGTCTACGAGCAGCTCCAGCGGATGCCGCTCGCCTTCTTCACGCGCACGCGCACCGGTGAGGTCCAGTCCCGCATCGCCAACGACATCGGCGGCATGCAGGCGACCGTCACCTCCACGGCCACCTCCCTCGTCTCCAACCTCACCGCCGTCGTCGCGACCGTCGTCGCCATGCTCGCCCTCGACTGGCGGCTCACCCTCGTCTCGCTGCTCCTGCTGCCGGTCTTCGTCTGGATCAGCCGCCGCGTCGGCCGCGAGCGCAAGCGGATCACCACCCGGCGCCAGAAGCAGATGGCCGCCATGGCCGCGACCGTCACCGAGTCCCTCTCGGTCAGCGGCATCCTGCTCGGCCGCACCATGGGCCGCGCGGACTCGCTCACCAGGTCCTTCGCCGAGGAGTCCGAGCGCCTGGTCGACCTGGAGGTGCGCTCCTCCATGGCCGGACGGTGGCGGATGTCCACCATCGGCATCGTGATGGCCGCCATGCCCGCCCTGATCTACTGGGCCGCCGGCCTGGCCGTCGGATCCGGCGGCACCGCCATCTCCCTCGGCACGCTCGTCGCCTTCGTCTCGCTCCAGCAGGGTCTCTTCCGGCCCGCCGTCAGCCTGCTCTCCACCGGCGTGCAGATGCAGACCTCCCTCGCCCTCTTCCAGCGCATCTTCGAGTACCTCGACCTGCCCGTCGACATCACCGAACCCGCCGAGCCGGTCCGGCTGCCGGAGGTCCGCGGCGAGGTCGCCTTCGAGAAGGTCGGCTTCCGGTACGACCCGGGGGCCCCCGGCCGCGCGACCCTGGACGCCGTCGACCTGACCGTCCCCGCCGGCGGCAGCCTGGCCGTCGTCGGCCCGACCGGCTCCGGCAAGTCCACCCTCAGCTACCTGGTGCCCCGGCTGTACGACGTCACCGAGGGGCGCGTCACCCTCGACGGGGTCGACGTGCGCGACCTGGACTTCGACACCCTCGCCCGCGCGGTCGGCGTCGTCTCGCAGGAGACGTACCTCTTCCACGCCTCCGTCGCCGACAACCTCCGCTTCGCCAAGCCGGACGCCACCGACGAGGAGATCGAGGCCGCCGCCCGCGCCGCCCAGATCCACGACCACGTCGCCTCCCTCCCCGACGGCTACGACACCCTGGTCGGCGAGCGCGGCTACCGCTTCTCGGGCGGCGAGAAGCAGCGCCTCGCCATCGCGCGCACCATCCTGCGCGACCCGCCCGTGCTGATCCTCGACGAGGCGACCAGCGCCCTGGACACCCGCACCGAGCACGCCGTGCAGCAGGCCATCGACGCCCTGTCGGCCGGCCGCACCACGATCACCATCGCCCACCGGCTCTCCACCGTCCGCGACGCCGACCAGATCGTCGTCCTGGAGGAGGGGCGGATCGCGGAGCGCGGGACGCACGAGGAGCTGCTCGCCCGGGACGGGCGGTACGCCGCCCTGGTCCGCAGAGACGGCGCCGCGGACCCGGAGGACGGGCGGGTGGGGGCGGCCGTCTCCCGGACCGCGTGAGCGTTCCGGGACCCGTCGTCCGGCCCCCGTACGGGGGCCGTCGCGCGCGGGGTTCCCCGGATTCCCGTACGGGCCGGGTTAGCGTGCGCCCATGACGTACCGGCCGACCCCGTACGCACCCCCGCACGCCTCCCGCCCTCCCCGGCAGCCCCGCCGCCCCCGCCTCACCCGTCGCGGATGGCTGGTGCTCCTCCTCGGAGGCGTCCTCGCCGTGGCCGCCGCGACCGCCGTCCCCCTGCTGCTCGCCCGCGACGAGCGACCGGCCGCCGAGCGGCCCCGCCCCCTGCTCGTCCCGGAGGGCTGGCGCTCGGCCCAGGTCTACACGGCCGTCGACCGGGCGCTCCGACTCCCGGCGGGAGCCGCCCGGAAGGCCGCGACCGCGCCCGGCGCCGCCCTGCCGCTGCCCGCCGAGGCCCGCGGCAACCCCGAGGGCTACCTCTTCCCCGCCACCTATCCGGTCCTCTCCACCACCGAACCGGAGGGCCTGCTGCGCTTCATGGTGGACACGGCCGGAAAGCGGTTCGGCACCCCGCGGATCGCCGAGGGCGCCAAGGCCCACGGAATGAGCGTGTACGAGACGGTGATCGCGGCCAGCATCGTCCAGGCCGAGGCCGACAACCCGGACGACATGGCCAGGGTCGCCCGGGTCGTCCACAACCGGCTCGCCCGGGGCATGGCCCTCCAGATGGACTCGACCCTCAACTACGCCCTGGGCCGCAGCACCGTGGACACCACCCACGAGGACATCCGCTCCACCAGCCCGTACAACACCTACGCGCGCAAGGGCCTGCCGCCGGCCCCCATCGGCAACCCGGGGGACCAGGCCCTGGACGCGGTGATCCGCCCGGCGGACGGGGACTGGCTCTACTTCGTCACGGTGACCCCGGGCGACACCCGCTTCACCGCCGACTACGCCTCCCACCGGGCGAACGTGGCCGAGTTCAACGCCCACCGGAGGGCGGAGACGCCCTGAGACGGCGGGAACGGGCCGGTGCGTAGGACACGGGTCAGCCGGTGGGAACGGCGGCCCGTTCACCGTCCCGGTCCTCCCCGCGGCGCAGGAGCCGGCGGACGCCCGAGACCGCCGCGCGTCCGGCGCGGTTGGCGCCGATCGTCGAGGCCGAGGGGCCGTAGCCCACGAGGTGGACGCGTTCGTCCCGTACGGCGCGCGTGCCCTCCATCCGGATCCCGCCGCCCGGCTCCCGCAGCCGCAGCGGGGACAGGTGGTCGATCGCCGCCCGGAAGCCGGTCGCCCACAGGATCACGTCCACGTCGACGCTCCGGCCGTCGTCCCAGGCCACCCCGGTCGGGGTGATCCGGTCGAACATCGGGAGCCGGTCCAGGACCCCGGTCGCGCGTGCCTCCCGGATCGCGTCGTTGAGGGGCAGGCCGGTGACCGAGACGACGCTCTGCGGGGGCAGCCCCCGCCGCACCCGCTCCTCGACGAGCGCGACGGCCGCGCGGCCCTCCGCCTCGCCGAAGGGACCCTCGCGGAAGACGGGCTCGCGCCGGGTCACCCAGAACGTGTCGGCGGCGACCTCGGCGATCTCCATCAGGTGCTGGGTGCCGGAGGCCCCGCCGCCCACCACGAGCACCCGCCGCCCGGCGAACTCCTCCGGGCCCGGGTATCCGGCGGTGTGCAGCTGACGGCCCCGGAAGGACTCCTGGCCCGGGTAGCGCGGCCGGAAGGGGCGGTCCCAGGTGCCGGTGGCGTTGATCAGCGCCCGGGTCGCGCAGACGCCCTCCGAGGTCTCGACCCGGAGCCGGCCCTCCTCGCCCTCCCGGACGGCGGTGACGTCCACGGGCCGGTGGACCCGCAGGCCGAAGGTCCGCTCGTACGCGTCGAAGTAGCCGCCGATCACCTCGGAGGAGGGGCGCGCGGGGTCCGCGCCGGTCAGCTCCATCCCGGGCAGCGCGTGCATCCCGTGGACCTTGCCGTACGTGAGGGAGGGCCACCGGAACTGCCAGGCGCCGCCCGGGTGCGGGGCGTGGTCGAGGACGACGAAGTCCCGGTCCGGCTCCAGGCCGGCGCGCCGCAGGTGGAAGGCGGCGGAGAGGCCCGCCTGCCCGGCGCCGATCACGACGACGTCCACCGCGCGCGCTTCCCCGGCCGTCTCTTCCCTCACTACATCGTTCACGCTTCTACCAACCGGGGCGGGGGTGCGCATCTTCCCGCGCCCCCGCCCCGGTCGGCTCCGCGTCCTCGCCCCGTTCGGCCCGGCGCCCCCGCCCCGGTCGGTCCCGCGTACCGACCCGCCGGACCGGTTCCTACCGGCCGCCCGGCACGAGCAGCGGGGCGCCGCCCGGGGCCGAGGCCGGACGCCCGTTCGCCGCCGGGACGCCGAGGAGCGGGGAGGGCGGGGGAGCGGGCAGCAGCCCGCGCGCCGCCAGCTCCGGCGTCACGCCCTCGCCGAACCAGTACGCCTCCTCCAGGTGCGGGTAGCCCGACAGCACGAAGTGCTCCACCCCGAGGTCGTGGTACTCCTCGATCCGGTCCGCGACGTCGGCGTGGCTGCCGACGAGCGCGGTCCCGGCCCCGCCGCGCACCAGACCCACGCCCGCCCACAGGTTCGGCGAGATCTCCAGGCGCTCGCGGTCCAGCGAACCGCCCCGGTGCAGCGCCAGCATCCGCTGCTGGCCGACCGACTCGCTGCGGCCGAGGAGTTCCTGCGCGGCGGCGACCGTCTCGGCGTCGAGGTCGGAGAGCAGCCGGTCGGCGGTCGCCCACGCCTCACGGGCCGAGTCGCGGGAGATGGTGTGCAGCCGGATGCCGAACCGGACCGTCCGGCCGCGCTCCTCCGCGAGCCGCCGGATCCAGTCGATCTTCTCCTTGACCTGCCACGGCGGCTCGCCCCACGTCAGGTACACGTCGGCGTGCTCGGCCGCCACCGGTCCGGCGGCCCCGGACGAGCCGCCGAAGAAGATCTCGGGCAGCGGGTCCGGCGGAAGGGCCGTGAGCCCGCCCTCGATGTGGAAGTGCTCGCCCTCGAAGTCGTACGGCCGCCCGCTCCACACGCCCCGCACCACCGACAGGAACTCGGCCGTGCGCGCGTACCGCCGGTCGTGGTCCAGGTGGTCGCCGAAGCGGCGCTGCTCGGCGGAGTCGCCGCCGGTCACCACGTTGAGGAGGAGCCGGCCCCGGGTGATCCGCTGGTACGTGGACGCCATCTGGGCCGCGAGCACCGGCGAGATCACCCCCGGCCGGAACGCCACCAGGAACTTGAGGCGCTCGGTGTGCTGGGCGAGCGCGACCGTGGTCAGCCAGGCGTCCTCGCACCACGTGCCGGTCGGGGTCAGCACCGCCTCGAAGCCCAACTGCTCGGCCGCCTTGGCGATCTGGACCAGATAGTCGATGTCGGGCGCGCGCACCCCGGACACGGTCCGGTTCCGGGTGATCCCGCCGTCCGTGTAGGCGTGCCGGTCGACGAGGGTCCGGCCGTCGCCGCCGGTCGGCAGGAACCAGTGCAGATGGACGCTCATCAGGAGGCCTTTCCGTAGCTGCGCGCCGCGGTGGTCGACGGCGGCAGGTCCTTGTTGAAACGGGTGTCCACGTAGTCCGCGAAGCGGAACTCGCGGGGGATCAGCTTGAGTTCGGCGAAGGTGTCGGCGATCTTCTGCTCGGAGGCGATGGCCGCCCCGTCGAGGGCGACCGGGATGCGGGTGCCGTTGCTGCGCTTCACGGCGGCGAGCGCCACCTCGTACGGCAGGCCGGTCTCCTTCGCCCAGACCTTCGCCCACTCCTCCGGGTGCTCGAACACCCAGTCCTGGGCGCGGCGCAGCCGCTCGACGAAGTCACCGATGGCCTTCGCCTTCTCCTCGTCGGCGAGCGCCGAGGGGGAGGCGACCTGGAAGCCGAGGCCGTTGACGACCCCGCGCCCGTCGGTGAGGACCCGGCCCTTCCCGCCGAGCAGGACCTGCGAGGTGTACGGGTCCCAGACGGCCCACGCGTCCACCTTGCCGGTGGTGAACGCGGCCAGGGCGTCGGCCGGCTGGAGCAGGGTGACCTGGACGTCGGACGGCTTCAGGCCGACCTTCGCGAGGGAGGCGACGAGCTGGAAGTGGGCGGAGCTGCCCTGGGCGACGGCGACCTTCTTCCCCTTCAGGTCGCGCGGGGTGCGCAGCGGCGAGTCCTTCGGGACGAGGATCGCCTCGCCCGCCGAGTCGCCGTGGGTCGCGGCGACCACGGTGATCTTCGAGTCGGCGCCGGCGGCGAAGACGGGCGGGGTGTTGCCGACGGAGCCGATGTCGACGGCTTTCGCGTTCACCGCCTCCAGGAGGGGTGGGCCGGAGGTGAACGTCGACCAGGTGACGCGGTACGGCAGGTCGTCGAGTTCCCCGGCGGCGCGCAGCAGGGCCTCGGCGCCGCCCTTCTGGTCGCCGACGTTCAGGACGAGGGAGCCCTTGCCGTCGGTGTTCGAGGACTCACCGGCCGCGGAGGCGCCGGAGCAGGCGGAGGCGAGGAGCGCCAGCGGCACGAGCAGGGCGGCGAGGGACGGGCGGAAGGGCTTCACTGTTCTCTCTCCTTGGGGATGCGCAGGGGGTGGGAGCGCGCACGGGGCTCGGGGGTGCGTGCGGGGGCCCATGAGAAGGGGGAGCGCGCACGAGGATCGGGGCCGGGCCCGGGGCTCAGGCCGCCTTCTCGGCGAACGCCCCCTCTTCGACGCCGAGTTCGGCGAGCAGTCGGGTGCGGAGCGCGGCGAGTGCGGGGTCGCCGGGGGAGCGGGGCCGGTCGAGGTCGACGGCGGTGTCGTACGCGATGACCCCGTCCCGCATCACCAGGGCGCGGTCCGCGAGCAGCAGCGCCTCGTCCACGTCGTGCGTGACGAGCAGGACCGTGCAGCCGCGCCGCTGCCACAGCTCGGCCACCAGGCGCTGCGCCTTGATCCGGGTGAGCGCGTCGAGCGCGCCGAACGGCTCGTCGAGCAGCAGCAGGTCCGGATCCCGTACCAACGCCCTCGCGAGGGAGGCGCGTTGGGCCTCACCGCCGGAGAGGGTCTTCGGCCAGGCACCCGAGCGGGCGCCGAGACCCACCTCGGCCAGGGCCTTCTCCGCGACCTCCCGGCCCGGCTTGCCCGGCAGGCCGAGCAGCACGTTGCGCCAGACCCTCTTCCAGGGCATGAGGCGCGGCGCCTGGAAGGCGACGGCGCGGCGGCGCGGGACGAGGACGGTACCGGATATCTCCCGGTCGAGCCCGGCCAGGACCCGCAGCAGCGTGGACTTGCCGCAGCCGCTGTGCCCGAGCAGCGCGGTGAACTGTCCGGCGTGGAGGGTCAGATCGAGCCCGTCGACCACGGGGCGTCCGTCGAAGGAGCGGGTGAGACCCCGGACGGTCACTGCCCGGTGAAGGTCGGTCGCCATTGCAGCAGCAGCCTTTCGAGAGTGCGGACGAGGGCGTCGGCGAGCAGGCCGAGGAAGGCGTAGACGACCAGGCAGACGACGATCACGTCCGTGCGGAAGAACTCCCGGGCCTGGTTCATGAGGAAGCCGATCCCGGCGTCGGCGTTGATCGACTCGCCGAAGACGAGGGCGAGCCAGGCCGTGGCGAGGGAGTACCGCAGACCGGTCATGGCGCCGGGCAGCGCGCCCGGCAGGACGACGTGCCGGACCAGCCCCCACCGGCCGAGCCCCAGGGACTCGCCGGCCTCGACGAGCTGGGCGTCGACGCCCCGGATCCCGGCGTACACGTTCAGATAGAGGTGGAAGGCGACGCCCAGGGCGATGAGGGCCACCTTCGGCGCCTCCCCGATCCCCAGCCAGATGATGAACAGCGGGATGAGGCCGACCCAGGGCACCGTCCGCAGCATCTGCACGGGGGCGTCGACGAGGTCCTCCCCGAGCCGCGAGAGCCCGGACACCAGGGCGAGGGCGACGCCCACCGCCCCGCCGAGCAGCAGCCCCACGGCGACGCGCCGCAGCGAGACGCCCATCGCGTGCGGCAGCGTGCCGTCCCCGATCAGCTCGCCGCCCGCCCGGGCGATGGTCCCCGGTGAGGCCAGCACGTCCGCCGGCAGCAGCCCCGCCGAGCTCGACGACTGCCAGAGCAGGAGCAGCAGCAGAGGTCCGACGGCCCGGCGCAGCCAGCGGGGGACGGAGAAGCCGCGTCCGGGTCCCCGTGCGGGGGTGAGGGACTCGACGCCCGAACTGGGCACGACCGATATGTCGGGCGCGGAAGGGGGTGGGAGGGGTGGGGCATGGTCGACCGTCATGGCGGACTCCGGGAGGGAGGGAGCGGCGAGGGTACGCGTCAGTGCCCGTGGGCGCGGAACGGGCGCGCGCACACGGCGGTCAGAGCGTCAGAAGGAAGGCGAGGAGCGGTGAAAGGGCGTCAGCGGCCGCGGCGACACGCGGCGGAGGCCACCCGCAGCAGGTCGATGTGACCGCGCGTGGTGAGCAGGGCTGTACGCAACATGGCGCGAACGTAGCGGCCGTCACGGGACGGGTCAACGGTGTCTCGGCACGTGGACGCGCCGTCCCGGGGTCCGGAACGCGGCGGAGAGTGATCGACGCCGCTCATCTCCGGTGCGCGAACTCGTTTACCGTGTCTCCGCACGAATGAAAGCCCGAAAACGGATGGAACGGGGCCCCGGTACGTCGTCGCCGCCCGGCGCCGACGGCGGAAAAGGGAACCGGGAGCCCGCGGCCGCCCCCTCGAACGGCCGCCGGCCCCCGGCATAAACGGCTCCCCACACGGTGAGCTGTGGAGGATCCCCCGACCACCCCGCGTAAGGACAGGCATGACGCTAGACCGACTCCCACCCCCGACCAAGGGCCCCGCACGCCACCGGCAGGGCCTGACGTGCCACGACGACCCGGCACGCCCCCGCGAGCCGACGGAGCCGGGCTCCGCGGGGGGCCCGAAGTTCCCCGGAACGACTCCGGCGGCCTTCACCCGCCTGAACGCGGTGGCCGCCGCACGGATCGGCGTCGGCCCGGACAAGTATGCCCATCTGCTCGGCATGGCCCCCGAACACCTGCGGGAGGACCGTTACCGCACGCCGGCCTCCACCAACATCCGCATCTGGGAACTCATGACCCTGGAAGCCCCGTGGCACGAGGTCTCCCTGAACATGGCCCACGCGAGCACCCTGGGAACCCTCGGCCTCTGGGACTACCTCCTCACCCAGGCGGCGACTCCGCTCGAAAGCCTTCGCGACGCCGCCGACTTCATCGCCACGGTGGCGGACGCCGGCACCGAGGCCCTGCGGATCGAGGCGGACGAGCGGCACGTCACCATCAGCCACGTCAACGCGGCCGACCTCACCGACGAGGTCGCCTCCGCGATACGGGCCTACTCCCTGGCCCTCTTCCGGCAGCGGTTCAGCGAGAGCACCCGCCGCGACATCACGCCCGTCAAGGTCGCCCTCGCGGCACGCGCCCCCCGGACGCACCGCTCCCTCACGCGGATGTACGGCACCCGGGCCGTCGAGTTCGCCAGTCCCGTCAACGCCATCACCTTCGAGGCCGCCGACCTCACGGCGCCCCAGCCCCACGCCCCCGGCCTCTCCGCCCACCTGCGCAGGCACGCCCGGCAGTCGCTCGAGGAAGCCGTCCCCCTGCTCGACTGGCTCGACGCCTTCCGCGCCGCTCTCCGGGCCGCCCTGGACACGGAGACCCCCACCCTGCGGAGCACGGCCCGGCGCATGGCGCTCGGCACGCGCACGCTCCAGCGCCGCCTCGAAGAGCACGGGAGCAGCTGGTCGGAGGAGCTCCAGACGGTACGCCGCGAGCACGCCCTCCACCTGCTCACGACCACCGGCATGACCCTCGACGCCGTCGCCAGGCGCACCGGCTACGCCGACACCGGCGGCCTGCGCCGCGCCGTCCAGCGCTGGACCGGACAGCCCGTCGCCGCGCTCCGCGCGCACGACGAGGACGGACACACCGCGGAATGACCGGCCGCCCCGCCCCGGCGTCCTCCGGCCGGGCGCGGAGCCCTCGTCGGCACGGACGCCCCCGTCCCCGGCCCCGTCCCCGACCCCGCGGCCGCCGGCCGGCCGCTCCGGCACCGCCCGGGCGTACGGCTCCGGCGCCCCCCTTCGCCCGGCCGCGCCGGTCCCGCACAATACGGGGGTGAGCGATGACGACCCGTACCTGTGGCTGGAAGAAGTCTCCGGCGACGCCGCCCTCGCGTGGGTGGCCGAGCGGAACGCCGAGACGGCGGAGGCCCTGGCCGCCGACCCCGGGTTCCTCCCGCTGAAGGAGCGCCTGCGGGAGGTGCTCGACGCCTCGGACCGCATCCCGTACACCGTCCGGCGCGGCGCGCACCTCTACAACTTCTGGCAGGACGCCGAGCACGTGCGCGGGGTGTGGCGGCGCACGACCCTGGAGCAGTACCGCAAGGACGAGCCCGAGTGGGAGACCGTCCTCGACGTCGACGCGCTCGCCGCCGAGGAGGACGAGAAATGGGTGTGGGACGGGGCGGTCGCGCGCCGGCCCGCCTACGACCGGGCCCTGGTGCGCCTGTCCCGGGACGGCGCCGACGCCGTGGTGGTCCGCGAGTTCGACCTGGAGACCAAGGAGTTCGTCGAGGACGGCTTCCGGGTGCCGGAGGCGAAGACCCGGATCGGCTGGATCGACGCCGACACCGTCTTCGTCTGCACGGACACGGGCCCGGACTCACTGACCGACTCCGGCTACCCCCGCACGGTCCGCCGCTGGCGGCGCGGCACCCCGCCGGAGGCGGCCGAGACCGTCTTCGAGGCCGGGGCGGCGGACGTGTCGGCCTGGGGGTACCACGACACCACGCCCGGCTTCGAGCGGGACTTCGTCGGCCGCTCGCTGGACTTCTTCCGCGGCGAGACCCACCTCCTGGAGCCCGGCGGGACGCTCGTGCGGATCGACGTGCCCGAGGACGCCGAGGTCTACGCCCACCGCCGGCACCTGATCGTCACCCTCAAGTCCGCGTGGCTGGGGCGGCCGAGCGGCTCGCTCCTCGCGTTCGACTTCGACGCCTTCCTCGCGGGCGACCGCACCTTCGAGACGCTGTTCACTCCCGACGAGCGGACCGCCCTCGCCGGGCACACCTGGACCCGCCACCACCTGATCCTGCAGACCATGCGCGACGTCAGCACCCGCGTCGAGGTCCTCACCCCCACCGACGAGGGCCCTTGGGACCGCTCGCCCCTCGTCGGGGTCCCGCCCCTCTCCGAGGTCGGCGTCACCGGCACGGACCCGGACCGCTCCGACGAGTACCTCCTCGACGTGTCCGGGTTCCTCCAGCCCTCCACCCTCCACCGGGGCGAGATCGGCGGCGACACCGAGGTCCTCAAGCGGGCCCCGGCCCGCTTCGACACGACCGGCCTGACCGTCGCCCAGCACTTCGCGACCTCCCGGGACGGCACGCGCGTGCCGTACTTCGTCATCGGCCCCGACCACTCCGCCACCGGCCCCGGACCCACCCTGCTCTACGGCTACGGCGGCTTCGAGGTCTCCCTCACCCCCTCCTACGGCGCCGTGCGGGGCCGGGCCTGGCTGGAGCGCGGCGGCACCCACGTCGTCGCCAACATCCGGGGCGGCGGCGAGTACGGCCCCGACTGGCACCAGGCCGCGCTCGGCGCCGCTCGGCCGCGCGCCTTCGAGGACTTCGCGGCCGTCGCCGAGGACCTCGTCGCCCGGGGCATCACCACCCCGGACCGGCTCGGCGCGGTGGGCGGCAGCAACGGCGGCCTGCTCATGGGCGCGATGCTCACCCGGTACCCCGAGCTGTTCGGCGCGATCGTCGCGCAGGTGCCGCTCCTCGACATGACCCGCTTCCACCGGCTCCTCGCGGGCGCGTCCTGGATCGCCGAGTACGGCGACCCGGACGACGAGGCCGACCTGCCGCACCTGCGGGACCTCTCCCCGTACCACCGCCTGGAGGCGGACCGCACCTACCCGCCCGTCCTCCTGACGACCTCGACCCGCGACGACCGCGTCCACCCCGGCCACGCCCGCAAGACGGCGGCACGGCTCCGGGAGCTCGGCCACCGCGTCCTGTTCCACGAGAACACCGGCGGCGGACACGCGGGCGCGGGGGACAACGAACAGGCCGCCCACAACAGCGCCCTCCTGCACACCTTCCTGTGGCAGAACCTCACGAGGACCGGGCCGGGGGCGGGTGACGTCACAGCCACCCCGAGCGCTGCGCCTGCAGCGCCATCTGGAACCGGCTCGTAGCACCGAGCCGGGCCATCAGGACCTGGATCCGGCGGAAGAGCGTACGGCGGCTGACCCCGAGCTCCCGGGCGACGACGTCGTCGCCCGCCCCGGCCGCGAGCAGCCGGAGGAGCCGGCGGTCGGCGGGCAGCAGCCCCGCCGGCCGCACCGAGCGGCCGTGCAGCGGCAGGGCGCCGCGCCAGGTCTGCTCGAAGAGCGCCACGAGCGCCGAGAGCAGGCCGCACGGCTGCACCACGAGCATGCTGTTGTGGACGTCGGCCTCCCTGATGGAGAGCGAGACCAGCGCGTACGCCTCGTCGATGACCAGCAGCTTCACCGGCACCGACGGCAGCACCCGCGCCTGCTCGCCCGCCTCCACGCACGGCTCGATCACCTCCTCCAGCTGCCCCGGGTGCTCCAGGGACGCCTGCGAGTAGACGACCCGCTGCGTCACCCCGCGCGCCAGGGTCGCCAGCGCGTCGTCGGTGGCGCCCGGCAGCGGGAAGTACGGCGGCGAGTCCAGCTGCCGGATCTGCTCCCGCGCGCTCGCCCAGGCCTGCCGCATCCGGGGGCCGACCGCCTCCCCGGTCACCACCTCGACCAGGTCGTCGTGGTACGCCGCGAGCCGCTGCCGCCGGAACGCCTCGAACGCCCCGCCGACCGTGATCCGGGACTCGTCCAGCTCGGCCGCCCGGTGCCGGCCGAGGATCTCCAGACCCGCCGCCGGGGGCACGGGCGCCACCGGGTCCCCGCCGTCCGCGACGGCGGTCGCCAGACCCGCGTCGACCAGCTCGCCGTACGCCGCCGCGATGCCGCCGCCCGCCAGACCGGCCGCCGCGCCGATCACGTCCAGCGGCGCGGGCCCGAGTTCGAGGAGGCGCGGATAGAGCCGCCGGGCCCCCTCCCCGATCCCCAGGAGCCGGAGCGCCTCACCGAGCCTCGCGTCGTTCGCCATGACCGCATTATCGGCGCCGCCCCACCCCGGCGTGTCCGATCCGTGCCACTGGCGGAACCCGGCCACCGGCGCCCGCCGATCGCAGTACCGTCCGGAGGCCGCCGACGCCCGGCGGCAGCGGGCACCCATCCGGAAGAAGGAGCAGGACGTGGCGAAGGGTCGCAAGAACGGCCTCTACGAAGGCGTCTCCGAGGAACTCTCCGCGCTCATGGGGACGGGGTGGGCGGACACCGAGCGGCACGGGCTCGAACCCGACGAGCAGGCCCCGTACGCGGCCCGCCGCCGCGCCGCGCTCTCCGCGCTCTTCCCCGGCGAGCGCCTGGTCGTCCCCTCGGGCAACCTCAAGTACCGCTCCAACGACGACGCCTACCCGTTCCGCCCGTACTCGGGCTACGTGCACCTGACCGGCGACCGGGCGCGCGACGGCGCCCTCGTCCTCGAACCCCGCGCCGACGGCGGCCACGACGCGTACTGCTACCAGCTGCCCCGGGACAGCCGGGAGGACGACGAGTTCTGGATCGGCTACACGGCCGAGCTGTGGACCGGGCGCCGCCGCTCCCTCGCGGAGTCCGGCGCCGTCCTCGGACTGCCCTGCCGCGACGTCCGCGCCGCCGCCGGGGACCTGGCCGCCGGCCCCGGCGTCCCCACCCGGATCGTCCGGGGGATCGACCCGGCCCTCGAAGCGGCCGTCACCACCGACGAGAAGCGCGACGAGGAACTGGAGGAGGCGCTGAGCGGCCTCCGGCTCGTCAAGGACGCCTGGGAGATCGGCGAGCTGCGCAAGGCGGTCGACTCGACCGTGCGCGGCTTCACCGACTGCGTCGGGGAGCTGTCCCGCGCGGTCGCCTCCTCCGAGCGCTGGATCGAGGGCACCTTCTTCCGCCGGGCCCGCCTGGAGGGCAACTCCGTCGGCTACGGCTCGATCTGCGCCGCCGGCGAGCACGCCACGATCATGCACTGGACGGACAACGACGGACCGGTGCGCCCCGGCGACCTGCTGCTCCTCGACGCCGGCGTGGAGACCCGCACTCTCTACACCGCCGACGTCACCCGCACCCTCCCGGTCAGCGGCACCTTCACCCCCGTCCAGCGCCGGGTGTACGACGCCGTGCACGAGGCGCAGGAGGCCGGGATGGCGGCTGTGCGGCCGGGCGCCCCCTACCGCGCCTTCCACGAGGCGGCGCAGCGCAGCCTGACGGCCCGTCTCGTCGAGTGGGGCTTCGTCGAGGGCCCGGCGGACCGCGCGTACGCCCTCGGCCTCCAGCGCCGCTTCACCATGGCCGGCACCGGCCACATGCTGGGCCTGGACGTCCACGACTGCGCGCGGGCGCGCACGGAGGAGTACGTCGACGGCGTCCTCGCGCCGGGCATGGTCCTGACCGTCGAGCCGGGCCTGTACTTCCAGCCCGACGACCTGACGGTGCCCGAGGAGTGGCGCGGCATCGGCGTCCGCATCGAGGACGACCTGCTCGTCACCGACGACGGCCACGAGAACCTGTCCGCGGGCCTGCCCCGCTCGGCGGACGAGGTCGAGGCGTGGATGGCGAGGGTGGCGGGCTGACGGCCCGGAGGGCCGGACGGGTCCGTTCCTCCGGACGGGTCCGCCTCTCCGGGCGTGCTCGGCACGCCGTCCCCTCCGGCGCGCCGTCACGCCCGGCCGGGCTCCCCGGCCGGAGACTGTCCTGGAAGACCGCCCGGCGGCGGACCGGGAGCGGCACGGCGGCAGGAGAGCCCGAATGGCGATCGTCCGGACCTGGGGAGCGCTCCTGCTGACCGTCGCGGGAGCGACTCCGGCCCTCGCCGCGACCCCGGCCCCGGTCCCGGCCCCGTGCGTGGCGTCCGTCCCGTACACCGCCGGGACCGGCGGCTACGCGAGCTACCGCGTCCCGGCCGCCGTGCGGACCCGTGAGGGCGCCGTCCTCGCCTTCGCCGAGGGGCGGGTCGCCGGCGGCGGGGACAGCGGGCACATCGACATCGTGGTGCGGCGCTCGGAGGACGGCGGGTGCACCTGGGGGCCGCTCCGGGTCGTCGCCGACGGGGACGGCGACACGCGCGGCAACCCCGCGCCGGTCGTCGACCCGCGCTCCGGCGACGTGGTCCTGCTCAGCTCGTACAACGGCGGGGAGGCGACGGAGGAGCGGATCCTGAGCGGCGAGGTGCCGGCGGACCGGGGGCGCCGGGTGTTCGTCCAGCGCGGCACCGACGACGGACGGACGTTCTCCCCGCCGCGGGAGATCACCGCGAGCGTGAAGCGTCCCGGCTGGCGCTGGTACGCCACCGGGCCGGGCCACGCCCTCGCCCTGACCCGTGGACCGCACGCGGGGCGCCTCGTCGTCCCCGCCGACCACTCGGCGGCGCCGCCCGCCGGTTCCTCCGACACCGGACGGGAACCCCGGTACTACGGGGCGCACGCGCTCCTCAGCGACGACGGCGGGCACTCCTGGCGCCTCGGCTTCGTGGACGCCGCTCACGACGGCCACGTCAACGCCAACGAGACGGCCGCCGCCGAACTCCCGGACGGCAGGATCTACTTCAACGCCCGCGACCAGCTCGGTACGAGTCCGGGGAACCGCGCGGACGCCGTCTCGGGCGACGGCGGCGCGACCCTCGAACGGCCCTTCGCGCCCCAGCCCGCCCTGGACCGCGTGCCCGTCGTGCAGGGCGGCCTCCTGCACGCGGGCGGGGTCCTGCTGTTCTCGGCCCCCTCGGTGCCGGACGCCCGCGCCGAACCCGCCGTCTGGCGCCTCGCGGACGACGGCGGGACCGCCGTGCGGGTGCTGACCGTCTCCCGGAGGAAGGCCGGCTACTCGGACCTGGTGCCCCTGGACGCCGGGACGGTCGGCCTGCTCCACGAGGCCGGGACCGCGAGCCCGTACGAGACCCTGGAGTTCCGCCGCATCCCCCTGGCGGAGCTGACGGGCCGGCCGGCCCGCCTCCCCGGCGACCCCTGGACGGGACGCGGACCGTACGGTTAGCTGCTCCTGCACCTATTCAACTAGTTGTCTATGGAGTCGTGCCGTGCACCCGTTCCGTACCGCCGTGGAGAACCGCGACCTCGACGCCGTCGAGGCCCTGCTCGCCGAGAACGTCGTCTTCACCAGCCCCGTCGCCTTCGAGCCGTACCCCGGCAAGGCCCTCACCGCCGCGATCCTGCGCGGGGTCCTCCGCGTCTTCTCCGACTTCCGGTACGTCCGCGAGATCGGGAGCACGGACGGCCGCGACCACGCCCTCGTCTTCACCGCGAAGATCGGGGACAGGGAGATCGACGGCTGCGACTTCCTCCACTTCGACGAGGAGGGGAGGATCGACGAGTTCACCGTCATGGTCCGCCCCCTCTCCGCCGCCCAGGCGCTCGCCACCGCCATGGGCGCCCAGTTCGACCGCATCAGGGAGGAGGCCGCCGAGGCCCTCGCGGCGGACGGGCGGTGAGCGGTCCGGAGGGGAGCGGAGCCGGACGGAAGGGGAACCGGGTTGACGGGCCGCAGGTGTCCGACCTGGGGAAACGAGCCTGATATTCGCTGATTCGGGTGATTGTGGGAAAGGTTAAACCTCCCCTCCGGGTAGAAGACGGTCACGCTCGACGTGACACGCGGAGCCACCCCCTGGAGAGGCCGATGCAGTTGATCCCCCGTCAAGGTCGCCACATGGAAGCGAGTTCGTCCGACGGTCGCACCGTCGTCGCCCTCCGGGGCGAGCTCGACCTCGTCTTGGTGCGGCGTCTGCGACCCGGACTCGACGCCCTGACCCGGGAGGCCGACGCGCTGACCCTCGACATCCGGGGTCTCACCTTCTGCGACGCCTCCGGACTCGGCCTCCTCGTCCGCTGCGCCCAGCGCACGCGCGAACGGGGCGCGCACTGGCAGCTCCTCTGCGACCAGCCGCGGATCCTCCGGCTCATCCGCCTGACCTCGCTCTGCGACGTCCTCCGCCCGGAGCCCGCACCGCCCGGCGGGCCCGCGCCACGGCCGGTACCGGCGGTACCCACCGGAAGGGCCGGCCCTTGCGGCTGCCCGTCCTCGGAGCGCCCCACGCCGTAGCCGACCCGCCGCCCCCCGCCCCGCCGCTCCTCGTACCGCCGTCCCCCGCCCCGCCGCTCCTCGTACCGCCGTCCCTCGTCCCTGCGGCCGGAATCCCGTGGCGGCGCGGTCGGGCGGGGGGCGAGGATGGCGCGATGACCCACAGCACGCAGCCCGCGAACGCCCCGACCGCGAACGCCCCGACCACGGACCTCCCGCCCGTCGACGCCCTGATCGTCGTGGACGTGCAGACGGCGTTCGTCACCGGTGACGGGGCCGTGCCCGGGGCGGACCGGCTCGTCGACCGGACGACGGACCTGATCGCCCGGGCCCGGCGGGCCGGGGCGCTCGTCGTCCACCTCCAGAACGACGGCCCGCCCGGGGCGGAGGACGAACCCCACACCCCCGGCTGGGAGTTGCACCACCACGTGGAGCCGGGCCCCCGGGAGCTGGTGATCCGCAAGCCCGAGGACGACGGCTTCCGGCGGACGCCCCTGGGCGGAGTCCTCACCGGCGCGGGGGTGCGGGCGGTCGCCGTCTGCGGGGTGATGTCGGAGATGTGCGTCCAGGCGACGGCCCGTACGGCCCTGGCGCGCGGCCACCGGGTCGTCGTGCCGTACGACGCGCACGCCACCCAGGACATCCCGGCGGTGCCGGGGATCGCCGGGGCGGTTCCGGCCGCGACGGTCTCACGGGTGGCGGCGTACGCCCTCGGAAGCGACGCGGAGGTCACCGCACCGGCCGCCGCCGTCACCTTCACGGCCCCCGTGCGGGCCTGAACGCCCGGCCCCGGGCGAGCGGAACGCGCCACGAACTCGTCCCGGAACGACGGCGAGCGGACTGTTCAAAGGCTTGTCGCTCTCTCTACGGTGGAGCCGGAGCGCCTCGTCGGCGTTCCGCACGACACGATGTCGCCGGGGACACCGTCGTCAGCGCCTCCGTGCGCGAGTCCGACGGACGGTACTGGGACCGGCACGACCCCGTCCGCGCCGTCGCCTCCCACCGGGCCTCCCTGGAGCTCAACACCCGGGCGGGGGAGGCGCGCGGCGCGGCCGTCGCGACGTACTTCCTCGGCTGCGCCCAGGACGCCGCCGGCACCCTCCGGGCGGAACGGGCCACGCACTACGAGGCCCAGGCCCTCGTCGCCCTCGCGGACATCGCCGAACGCACCGGCCTGCGCCGCGCCGACGCCCCCGGCTGGCTGGACCGCGCCGTCGGCATCCACGAGGAGGGCGGCAGCCCCCTCGCCCCGGCACTGCGGGCACGCCTGCGCGCGTGGGGGGACGAATAGCGGGGGAACGGTACGGCAGGGGCCTCTGAGCCGCGCCCCGTCGTCCCCTCTGCGGCGCGGACCCGCAGGACGAGGTCCTCGCCGGGCCGGGCGTCGACGCGCGGGGACGCCGTCCCCGACAGGGGGAGACCGGCGCGCAGATACGCGTACACGACCGCTGCCGCGCGCTCGGGACCGTGCGTGTCGTGCGTGCCGTACGGGGCGCCGGGCGCGGTCGCCTCGACGACCCGCCCATCCCGCAGGCCCACCAGATGGCCGCCCGTGCCGAGCGAGACCGCGGCCGCGAGGCAGCCGGGCCGGGCGGCCGGCGTCCCGTCGATCCAGCGCAGCGCGGCCGTCCCGGAGGCCGCGGGCGCGGTGCGCAGGACGACCGACGTGCTCTCGGCGGTCCGCAGGTCGCGTTCCTCGTCCGTGCAGGCGAGGTGGTCGAAGAGGTCGGACGACTCCGGCTCCGGCCGGTGGCCCGACGCCGCCGCGGCCGGGATCCGCTCCATCTCGACGACCGTGCGGAACCCGTCGTCCCGGGCCGCCACGCGCGTGCGTACCCGCCACGAGGTGACCGGCTCGGCCGGCCGGGAAAGGTCCGCCACCGCTCGGCGTCCTGCCCGACGGGAACGCGGAGGGGCGGTCCAGTGTGCATGGCCACCTCGCCCACGTACGTCCGACTCACCCGTCACCCGTCACCCGTCACCCGTCACCCGGCTCGCGGCCATGGTCCGGCTGCCTCAGTTCCTCGGAGAAGACAAGGGGTCCGGGCCCGGATCCGGACCCGACCGCCACCTTGTCCGCATGCCCCGCGGTCCTGCCCGGACCCGGTCACGTTCCACCCCGAGCGGCCGGGGGACATCGGACGGACGCACGCGCAGCGCCCGCCGACGATGTCTCGGATAGGGTGATTCGGTAGGAATCGCGCCCCCCGGGGCCGGCCGAGGCGTGGGGCGATGCGTTGGAGACTCACCAGTCGTCGAGCAGGGTTCCGCAGCCGCCCCGGGCGGCCGTGGGGGACGCCGGCGTGCTCCGCGAGCTGCTGCCGATCGCCCTCTGGCGGGAGGACGCCGACGGCCGCGTCGTCGAATGGTCCCTCGCCGCCCAGGACCTCCTCGGCCACCGTCCCGAGGACGTGCTCGGACGGCTCGCCACCCCGCTCCTCGTCCCCGACGCCAACCGGGAGCTCGCCGACCGGCTCACCGTCCGCGTCCAGGCGGGCGAGACCATCATGGGCACGCTGCCCGTCCGCCACCGCGACGGCCACACGGTCGCCATGGAGATGTGGATCGTGCCGGCCGCCGACCCCGAGGGGCGGACGGGGGCGATGCTCATCGCCGTGGAGACCTCCGAGGTCCTGCGGATGCGCGAGAACCTGGCGGCGATGGAGAGCCTCTTCACCCAGTCGCCCATCGGCCTGGCCCTGCTCGGCCCCGACCTGCGCTTCCTGCGCGTCAACGACGCCCTGGCCCTGATGAACGGCGTCCCGGCCGCCGAGCACGTCGGCCGCCGCCTCGCCGAGGTCGTGCCGGGCGTCAACGCCGACTCGCTCGAAGCCCTCATGCGCCGGGTCCTCCACAGCGGCACCGCCGTCGTCGACGCCCGCCGGGTCGGCCGTACCCCCGCCGACCCCGGACGGGACCACACCTGGTCCTGCTCGTACGCCCCGCTCCTCGACCGCGGCGAACGCCGGCCGCTCGGGCTCATCGCCTCCCTCGTCGACATCACCGAGAGCCAGGAGGCGCACGGCGAGGTCGAGCGGGCCCGGCACCGCTTCGCCCTGCTCGCGGAGGCCGGCGCCCGGATCGGCACCACCCTGGACCTCACGCGGACGGCCGAGGAGGCCGTCCGCTTCCTCGTCCCCCAGCTCGCCGACTCGGCCGACGTGCAGATGCTGGAGTCGGTCCTCGCGCCGGACGAGTCGGCCGCCTCCACCCGGGGCGTCCTGCGGCGGCTCGCCGCCCGCTTCCCCGAACCGGCCGCCCCCACGTCCCAGCTCGTACCGGGGCAGACCTTCCAGATCCCGCTCGACTCCGCGTACGAGCGGGCCGTCGCCCAGGGGCGGCCCACCGACCTCTACACGTCCGACCTCCCGGCCCTCTTCGGCGGCCCGCGCGCCGAGCCGCTGCGCACCTACTTCGCCGCCCGCATCGGCTCGGCGCGGCTCGTCCCCCTCGTGGCCCGGGGCAAGGTCCTCGGCACGATCACGGTGACCCGGCTGCGCGACCGCGAGCCCTTCGACGCCCAGGACCGGGTCCTCGTCGACGAGGTCGTGGCCCGCGCCGCCCTCAACATCGACAACGCCCGCCTCTACACCACCCAGCGGGAGGCCGCCCTCACCCTCCGGCGCTCTCTCGTCAACAACGCGCTCCCCACCGTCGCCGGTCTCGAACTGACCGGCCGCTACCTGCCCGCGAGCGCCCACGACGTCGGCGGCGACTGGTACGACGCCATCGCCCTGCCGGGCGGCAGGACCGGGCTCGTCATCGGCGACGTCATGGGCCACGGCATCCACGCGGCGGCCGTCATGGGCCAGCTGCGCACCGCCGTGCGGACCCTGGCCCGCCACGACATCCCGCCGGCCCGGATGCTCAGCTCCCTCGACGCGGTCGTGGCCGATCTCGGCGAGGACGAGATGGCGACCTGCGTGTACGCGGTCCACGACCCGGCCGCCGGCCGCTGGACGATCGCCCGCGCGGGGCACCCGCCGCCGGCCGTCGCCACTCCGGACGGGGCGGTCGGCTTCCTCGAAGGGCCGCCGGGCACCCCGCTGGGCACGGGCGCCCACGACTTCGGCACGGAGGAGGTCGTCCTGCCCCGGGGCGGGCTGCTCGTCCTCTACACGGACGGTCTCGTGGAGGCCCGCGACCGGGACCTCGACCAGGGCATGGGGCAGCTCGCCCGGGCGCTCCGCCCCCTCGACCGGCCCCTGGGCGCGCTGTGCGACGAGGTCCTCGTACGGCTCCTCGGGGGATCCGCCCAGGACGACGTGGCGATCCTGGTCGCCCGGAGCCTCCGCTGAGCCCGCCGTTCCTGGCGGGCGCGGATCAGGCCACGTCGATGTGCACGCTGGTCGACTTCACGCGGGCGGTGGCCTGCATGCCGACCTCGAGGCCCAGCTCCTCCACGGCCTCCCGGGTGAGGAGCGAGACGAGCCGGTGCGGACCGGCCTGGATCTCGACCTGGGCCGCGACGTCCCCGAGCTTGACGGCGGTCACGATCCCGGGGAACGCGTTGCGCGCGGAGGTGTACGGCTCCTCGCCGTCCCCGGCGGCGCCCTGTCCGACCTCGACGGAGAAGGCGGCGAGGTCACGGCCGTCGATGAGCCGCCGGCCGTTCTCGTCGCGGTGGGTGGTGACCCGGCCCGCGTCGGCCCAGCGGCGTGCCGTGTCGGGGCTGACGCCCAGCAGACGAGCCGCCTGCCCGATGGTGTAGGACTGCATGCGCGCAAGATTAAGCCGCCGGTTGTCGCATGTGCAATGATTTGAGGGGTGATTCCCTCGCATTTGCGATCGAGCGTCAGGCCGGGCGCCAGAGGGTCAGGAAGCCCCCGGCCTCCGCCCGATCGCCTCGACCAGCGGCAGCAGCCGGTGGGGCACCCGCTCGCGCAGCGCGATCTCGGTCCGGGTGCGGACCACCCCGGGCAGTCGGATGAGGCGCTGGATGACGTCCTCCAGGTGCCCGGCGTCCCGCGCCACCACCCGGGTCAGCAGATCGCCGCCCCCGGTGATGGAGAAGGCCTCCACGATCTCCGGCACGGACGCGAGGGCGTCCCCGACCTCGTCCAGGTGCCCCTGGGTCACCTCGACGTGCACGAAGGCGAGCACGGGGTGGCCGAGGGCGGCGGGGGAGAGGACCGGCCCGGTGGCGGTGATCACCCCGTCCCGTTCGAGCCGGTCGATCCGGGCCTGTACGGTGCCCCGCGCCACGCCCAGGATCCGCGCGTACTCGCGCACGCTCGTCCTCGGCTGCTCGATCAGCAGCCGCAGGATCCGGGTGTCGAGCCCGTCCACCGCCATGCTCCGCCGGCCTCCTTCGGTGCCGTCCGCCCGGGGCCGACTCTACGCTCCCCGGGCTCCCGCGCTCCTCAGTCCTCCGCGCCGGCCGCGTGCCTGGCCCAGAGGACCAGGGGGAGCTGGAGGGGGAGGCGGCCGTAGGCGACGGCCCTGGCCGCCGCCGGGCGGTGGCGCCAGTCGTACGCCATCTTCACGTTGGCGGGGAAGACGGCCGCGAAGAACAGGACGGTCGCGCGGGCACTCGCGCGGCGCGTCCTCGGCGCCGCGAGACCGGCGGCGAGCGCCAGCTCGGCGACCCCGCTGACCCGGGTCCACGTCCTCGGGCTGCCCGGCAGGGCGCGCGGCACGATCGAGTCGAACGGCTTCGGGGCGAGGAAATGGGTGGTGCCCGCGGCGGCCATCAGGCCGGCGAGAGCGAGGGCGGAATGTGCGGGCCGGGGCATGGGGATCCTCCGAGGCGACGGCGCGGAGCCGTTACTGACGAGTAAGTAAGAAGTGAGGATAGGTGGGGGCGGGGTGCACCGTCGAGACCTGGAGCGACCCCTTCCGCGATCCGGACCGCCGCCCTTGCCCGCCGCGGCGGCACCGCTCCGGCGGAAATGGTCCACTGGTCCACCAGTGGAGCACTCCGTACTCGTTCCACCTGGCCAATGGCGCAGTGGATCGGCGCCGAGTTGAGCCAATGGGAGGACGGGTGTTTTCCTGTGTCGTATCCACGTACTTTCGGCGCCGCGCAGCGCCGGGGCGGCGACGAGGCCGGTCCGGACCGCGGTGCCTTCGTCGTGTCCGCGTGACCCCACCACCCCGGGGCGCCGCGCGGCCGGCGAAAGGCAAGACAAGGGGGCGGCCACAGCCGTGAAGAAGATGTTCGTGGCCCCGGATCCGGGCCTCGTCCGACTGCGCGTCTCCCTGCGGGCGGTCCTCGGCATCGGCCTCGCGGTCGCGCTCGCCGAACTCGCGGGATTCTCCCTCACCGCCTCCATCACGGCCGGCCTCGCCGCGCTGCTCGCCCTCTTCACCGTGGGCGACCCGACCGTGCGCCGCCAGGCCGTCACCACCGCCCTGCTGCCGGCCGCCGGCTTCCCCGTCCTCGCCCTGGCGACCCTCCTCCACGGCCTCCCCCTCCTGCGCGACGCCGCCTGGCTCCTCGTCGTCTTCGCCGGGGTCTACGCCCGCCGCTGGGGGCCGCGCGGACACGCCCTCGGCATCTTCGCCTTCATGCAGTTCTTCGTGACGCAGTTCCTGCACGCGCTCCCCGCGCAACTGCCCGAGCTGTACGCGGCCGTCGCCCTCGCCCTGCTCGCCTCCGGAGCCGTCCGCTTCGGCGCCTGGTGCGTCGAGCGGCGCGTCCCGCCGCCCGCCGCGCCCGCCCCGCTGCCGGGCGCCGGCCTCGCCCGCCCCACCACCCGCCAGGCCTTCCAGGCCACCGCCGCCTGCGCCGTCGCCCTCGCCGCCGGACAGCTGATCTCCCACGAGCGCTGGTACTGGGCCGTCGGCACCGCCTGGTGGATCTTCGTCAACACCGCCTCGCGCGGCGAGACCCTCGTCCGGGGCTTCCGCCGGGTCCTCGGCACCGTCACCGGCATCGCCGCCGGGCTCCTGATCGCCGTCCCCCTGGGCGGCGCGCCCGCCCCGACCGCCCTCCTCGTCGCCGTGTGCGTCTTCGGGATCTTCTACACCGCCCCGCTCTCGTACAGCTGGATGATGTTCTTCGTGACCGTCATGGCCGGTCTGCTCTACGGTCTGCTCGGCGTCCTGCACCCCGGTCTCCTCGTCCTGCGCTTCCAGGAGACCGCCGTCGGCGCGATCGGCGCCGCGATCGGCGTGGCCCTGCTGCCCGTGACCACGCACGCCGCCACCAACGCCTGGATCGAGCGGGCCGTGACCTGCGTGCACACCTGCACCACGGCCGCCGCCCGCCGGCTCGCCGGCGACCCGGACGCCGACCCGGCGCCGCACGCCGTCGAACTGGAACTCCTGCTCGGCCGGGTCCGGCTCTCCCTCGCGCCGCTCGTGCACCCCCTGAGCCCGCTGCGCGCCCGCAAGGCCCGCGCCCGCCGGGTGCTCGCCCTCCTGGACGACTGCGCCCGCGAGATCAGGGGCCTCGCCGCCGTCGCCGCCGACCCGGACGCCTCGCACGACGCCCGGCTCGCGGCGGCCGCCTGGCGCGTCGAGGCCGCCGTCCACGCCCTCGTACCCCCGGCGGAGCCCGTACGGTCCCCGGCCGCCGGGGCCGCCGGGGTGCCGCACCACCACCCCGGCGCCGAGGCCGCCCTCGGTCACCTGCACGGTCTGGAGCAGGCGCTCGTGGACCTCGCGGCGCCCCTGCGCACGTCCCCCCGCGCGCCCCTGGTCCCGGCCGCCTGAGCCGTCCGCCCACGCTCAGAGGCCGGAACCGGTCCCCGGTTCCGGCCCCTTGGTCTAGACCCCTGCTACCGTCGGCCGCGGAACGGCCGGCCGGACGAGGCCGGCGCCGGGACAGGGGAGACGCCGTGGGCGACACAGGAACGGTCCGGAACGGGGAGCACGAGGGCGCGGTACGGGCCTGGATCGGCTCCTTCACCTCGGCGGGCGGACGCGGGGTCCTCGCCGCCGACGTGGACCCCGGGACGGGCGCGCTCACCGTCACCGGCGCGAGCGACGCCGTCGCCGACCCGTCCTTCCTCGCCCTCGCGGGGCCCCTGCTGTACGCCGTGTCCGAGACCGACGAGGGCGCCGTGACCGCCTTCGACGTCACCGGACCCGAGCCCCGGCCGCTCGGCGCCCCCGTCCCCGTCGACGGCTCCGGACCCACCCACCTCTCCCTGGCCGGGGGGCACGTCCTGACCGCCAACTACACCTCCGGCAGCGTCACCGTCCTGCCCCTGGCCGTCGACGGCACCGTCCGCCCCGCCACGGCGGTCCTGCGCCACGAGGGGAGCGGCCCCGTCGCGGACCGCCAGAGCGGCCCGCACGCCCACCAGGTGCTCCCCGACCCCAGCGGCCGCTGGGCCCTGAGCGTGGACCTCGGCACCGACTCCGTGTGGATCCACGCGCTCGACCCCGCGACCGAGGAGCCCTCCTTCCACGCCGAGACCGCGTTGCGCCCCGGCACCGGACCGCGCCACCTCGCCTTCCACCCGTCCGGCACGCACGCGTACGTGCTGCACGAGCTGGAGCCCGTCCTCACCGTCTGCCGCTGGGACGCCGAGACCGGCACCCTCGAACCGCTCGGCGAGACCCGCGTCGTCCCCGAGGGCGCCCCCGGCCCCAGCCATCCCTCCGAGGTGGTCGTCGCCCCCGACGGGCGCTTCCTCTGGGCCGCCGTCCGCGGCGACGACACCCTCGCCGTCCTCGCCCTCGACCCGGACGGGGCGAGGGCCGAGCTGACCGCCACCGTGCCCTGCGGCGGCACCTGGCCCCGCGACCTGACCCTCGCCCCCTCGGGACGGCACCTGTACGCGGCGAACGAGCGCTCCGGCGACGTCACCTGGTTCGCCCTCGACCCCGGGACCGGCGTTCCGGTCCGCGCGGGCGCGATCGAGGCCCCGGCGGCCTCCTGCGTCGTCCTGGGCTGAGCCCCCTGCCCCGGACACGACGAAGGGCCCGCACCATCCGGTGCGGGCCCTTCCGTGGAAGCGGCGAACGGCGTCGCGGCCCTCAGAGCGCGGGCGCGCCCTGCGGCTGCTGCGGCGGGATGCCCAGCGCGGCCGAGTACTGCGAGAGCACCAGCTTGCCGATCGCCGGGTAGGCGCCCAGCGGCTCGGCGGCGGCGCACCCGGCCTCCTTCGAGGCCTCGTCGAGGAGCCCCTCGGCCAGCTCGGGGCCGATCAGGTACGGCGCGAGGGCCAGCTGCTCCGAGCCCGCGGCGCGCAGCTGATCGGCGACGGAGGCGATCGAGCCCTCCTGGTCGAGCGCGGCGGCGATCACCGGCACGGCGAGGCGCGCGGCGAGCAGCATGCCGGTGATCCCGGCGGCCTGCACGGCCTCCTCGCCGCCGACCGTGGCCAGGATGATGCCGTCGGCGGCCGTCGTGACCGTGAACAGGCGGGCGCGGTCGGCGCGGGCCAGGCCCGCCTCCGACAGGCGCACGTGCAGCGCCTCCGCGAGCAGCGGGTGCGGGCCGAGGACGTCGGTCAGCTCGGCGGTGTTGCCGCCGTCCATCACGGCCTGGCGGACCCGGCGCGTCTGGGCGCTGTCGGGACCGGCGAGCAGCGGGACGACGACCGCGGCCGGACCCGCCGGGGCGGCGACCTCGCGGCCGGCGGCCACGGCCAGCTCGTACCGCTGGGTGCGCAGCGCCTCGACGGCCGTCAGCACACCGGCCAGGGACGGGAACTCGGCGTCGTCGCCCTCCAGGAAGCCGATCGCGGCCTCCAGGCCGGGCAGCTCGGACCGGGCGATGCTCACGACCTCTTCGGCCAGCGAGCGTATGGCGGCGGACGGCACGCCGGGAACGGCGAGAACCAGTGCGGGAGCGCCCTCGGGCGCCGCCGCGGGTTCGGGGCGACGGTGCCGCCCGGACTGGCGGGGTCGAGGCATTCGTACAGGCAGGCCGGAAGCAGGCCCAGTGGGGGAGCTCATGGCGCCGCATGCTACTGGTTTCGCCCCCGCCGCCGTTCGCTGAGGTGCGGTCACGCGTCTTCTGTCCCCCTATGTCCGGTCCCCTGCGTCACTGTCGTTTCCCTCCGGCCCGCCTCCGCCCGCGCCCGGCCGTCCCCGACCCGCCGCATCGGCCCCCACCTGGGCGGACGCCCCGCCACGAGCCCCCCTTCGCCGAACAGCCGGAGCAGCGCCGGGTCCTCCGGCAGCCGCAACGTCCCGGTGGCGAGCGCCGAGGCGAGGGCGACCGCCCCGGCCAGCGGATCCCCCGCGGCCTCCACCGTCCGGGCGTGCGGAAGCAGCTCCCCGAGCGCGGCCCGCAGGGGCACGAGCAGGGGGTCGCCCATCCTGAACAGGCCCCCGGTCAGGGCCACCAGGGCCCCGGACCCGGCCGGGCACACGGCACCGGCCGCCTCCGCGACGTGCGCACCGGCCCGCGCGAGGATGTCCGCCGCCACCGGGTCCTCCGGCGCGCAGCGCCCCACCTCGGGCGCGAAGGAGGCGAGCACCGCGGGCCGGTCCGTACGGGGATAGAGCACGCCCGGCAGGCCCGCCACCGGCCCGAACAGCTTCTCGGCCCGGCCCAGGAGCGCCGCCGAACCGCCGCGCCGCCCGTCGTACGCGCGCATCGCCGCCTCCAGGCCCGCCCGGCCGATCCAGGCGCCGCTGCCGCAGTCGCCCAGGAGGTGCCCCCAGCCGTCGGCCCGCCGCCAGGTCACCAGGTCCGTGCCGAGCGCGATCATCCCCGTGCCGCCCGCGACGACCGCGCCCGGCCGCTGTCCCAGCGCCCCCGCGTACGCGGTGACCGCGTCGGCCGCGAGCGCGAGCCGCCGCACCCCCCACGCCGCCGCGAACGCGCCCGGCAGTTCGGCCCGCAGCTCGTCCCCGAGGGTCGCCATGCCGGCGGCGCCCACGGCCGCGGCGAGCACCGGCCGCCCGCCGAGGGGCGCCGCCAGGGCGCGGACGGCCGGCAGGACCTGCTCCAGGAGGTGGGCGGCGGAGATCCCGCCCGGCCCGGTCCGCACCGGCTCGCGCGACGCGCGGCCGCCGAGGACCGTGCCGGTCGCGGCGTCGGCCAGGGCGATCCGCAGCCCCGAACCACCGGAGTCGACACCGACGACCAGACCGTTCGTAGCGGCCGGGGGTTCGTTCACGGAGACCAAGGTGCACCGTCCTCGCGGAAGTGGTCCGAAGCGGTCGGAAGGGGGCGGGCGCGGGGCCCGGCGGACGTCCGGGCCCGTTGTCACTGTAGGCCGGTAGAGTGACGGACCGTGACAGCGCGACCTTTGAGTGAACTGGTGGAGCCCGGCTGGGCGGAGGCCCTGAGCCCCGTCGCGGGACGGGTGGCGGCGATGGGCGACTTCCTGCGGGCGGAGATCGCCGCGGGCCGTACGTACCTCCCCTCGGGACCGAACGTCCTGCGGGCCTTCCAGCAGCCCTTCGACGACGTGAGGGTCCTGATCGTGGGTCAGGACCCCTACCCCACGCCGGGAATGGCGATCGGACTGAGCTTCGCGGTCGCGCCCGAGGTTCGCTCCCTGCCCGGCAGCCTGGAGAACATCTTCCGGGAGCTGCACACCGACCTGGGCCTGCCCCGGCCGTCCAACGGCGACCTGACCCCCTGGACCCGCCAGGGCGTCCTGCTCCTCAACAGGGCGCTGACCACCGCCCCGCGCAAGCCGGGCGCCCACCGGGACAAGGGCTGGGAGGAGGTCACCGAGCAGGCGATCCGCGCCCTCGCGGCCCGGGGCAAGCCCCTGGTGTCGATCCTGTGGGGCCGCGACGCCCGCAACACCCGCCCGTTCCTGAACGGCCTCCCGGCGGTCGAGTCCGCGCACCCCTCCCCGATGTCGGCGGACCGGGGCTTCTTCGGCTCCCGGCCCTTCAGCCGCGCCAACGAACTCCTGCTCGGCCTGGGCGCGCAGCCGGTGGACTGGCGCCTGCCCTGACCCGGCCTCCGGAGGCGGCGCGCCCCGGGCCACCGCCGTCCGGGCGCCCCGGGCCACCGCCGTGCGCCTGTCTCAGACCACCGCCGCCCGCACGCACAGCACGTCCGGCAGGTGCTCGGCGAGGAGGCGCCAGGTGTCCCCGTCGTCCTCGCTCGCGTACACCTCGCCGTTCCGGTTGCCGAAGTAGACGCCCGCCGGGTCCGCGTCGTCCGTGCACAGCGCGTCCCGCAGCACCGTGCCGTAGTGGTCGCCCTCGGGCAGCCCGGCCGACAGCGGCTCCCACGTGTCCCCGGCGTCGGTCGTGCGGTAGACCCGGCACCGGCGGCCGGCGGGCACCCGGTCGGAGTCCGCCGTGATGGGGAAGAGGTAGGCGGTGTCGGGGCGGTGGGGGTGCGCGGCGACCGCGAAACCGAAGTCGGAGGGGAGTCCCGAGCCGATGTCGGACCAGACGGCGCCCGCGTCGTCGCTGCGGAAGACGCCCCAGTGGTTCTGGAGGTAGAGCCGGTCCGGATCGCCCGCGTCCTGGGCGATCTTGTGGACGCACTGCCCGAACTCGGGGTGCGGATCCGGCAGGAACACCGCGGACACGCCCTCGTTGGAGGGCTCCCACGCCGCCCCGCCGTCCCGCGACCGGAACACCCCGGCGGTCGACACCGCGACCGCGAGCGCGTCGGGGTCGCGGGGGTCGGTGACCACGGTGTGCACGGCCTCGCCGCCCCCGCCGGGCACCCACCGCGACCGGGTCGGGTGCTCCCACAGCGGGCGGACCAGCTCGAAGGACTCGCCGCCGTCCGCCGACCGGAAGAGCGCGGCCGGCTCCGTCCCCGCGTACACCACGCCGGGGGAGTGCTTCGGCGCCGGGTGCAGCTGCCAGACGCGCTCCAGGGAGGCCCCGGTGTCCTCGGGGAAGCGCACGGCCGGCCGGGCCGGCTCCGTCCAGCTCCGGCCGAGGTCGTCGGAGTGGAAGACGGACGGCCCCCAGTGGGCGCTGTCCCCGCCGACGAGCAGTCGCGGGGTCGGCCCCCGGGTGTCGACGGCGACCGAGTACACCGCCTGCGCGGGGAACGCCGGTTCCCCGAACTCCCATCGTCCGTCGTGCCTTCGGCCGATGAAGAGGCCCTTGCGGGTTCCCACGGTGAGGAGTACGTCGGGCATGGCTGCCACCTCCAGGACGCCTTTGTCACGGATACGGTCAGTCTGCACCCACCCACTGACAACGCCTCCGGGACGCGCCCTCGGGCCTCCCCGGGCCCCGTCAGATCGCCCAGGCGTACTGCGACGGCGCGTGGGTCTCCGCGCCCAGCTCGCGGGCGGCGCGGCGGGGCCAGGAGGCGTCGCGGAGCAGCTCGCGGCCCAGGAGGACCGCGTCGGCCTCGCCGTTGGCGACGATCTTCTCGGCCTGTCCGCTCTCGGTGACGAGGCCGACGGCGGCCACGGGCAGGCCGGTCTCCGCCCTGACGCGGGCGGCGAAGGGCACCTGGTAGCCGGGACCCACCGGGATCCGGGCCGGTCCGCCGTTGCCGCCGCTGGAGACGTCGAGCAGGTCCACGCCGTGCTCGCGCAGCAGCGCGGCGAACCGCACGGTCTCGTCGACCGTCCAGCCCCGCTCCTCCAGCCAGTCGGTGGCCGAGATCCGGAAGAAGACGGGCAGGTCCTCGGGCCACACGGCCCGCACCGCGTCGACGACCTCCAGGGCGAAGCGGGTCCGGTTCTCGAAGGAGCCGCCGTAGGCGTCCGTGCGGTGGTTGCTGTGCGGGGAGAGGAACTCGCCGATGAGGTAGCCGTGGGCGCCGTGCACCTCGACGACCTCGAACCCGGCCGCCAGGGCGCGGCGGGCCGCGTCCGCGAACTGCCCGGTGATCTCCCGGATCCGCTCCTCGGTCAGCTCGGTCGGCACCGGGTGGTCCTCGGCGAACGGGACCGGGCTGGGGCCGACGGGCTGCCAGCCGTCGCCGCCGGGCGCGACGGGCCCCCGGCCCTCCCAGGGGCGGTCGGTCGACGCCTTGCGGCCGGCGTGACCGATCTGGATGCCGGGCACGGTGCCGTGCTCCTTGAGGAAGCCGGCGATCCGCCGCAGCCCCTCGGTCTGCGTGTCGTTCCAGAGGCCGAGGTCCGCCGGACTGATGCGGCCCTCGGGGGCGACGGCGGTCGCCTCGACCAGGATCAGTCCGGCGCCGCCGGTGGCGCGGGCCGCGTAGTGGGCGAAGTGCCAGTCACGGGCGACCCCCGCGTCGGGTCCGGTCGTCTCCGCCGAGTACTGGCACATGGGCGCCATCCAGACCCGGTTGGGGAAGGTCAGGGACCGCAGGGTGAAGGGCTCGAACAGGGCGACGCTCATGACGGACTCCGTTTCGGGGTGCCTCGGTCGCGGAAAAGCCGCGAAGACGCTCGTACGATACTCACCGTACTACGGCATCCGTCAAACTACGAGTTCCCTCGTACAATGGCTTCTTCCCGGAGAAGTGGAGCCGCCGCCATGACGACCACCACCAGCCCGCGCGTTCTCGAACACCCCGCGCGCGACCAGATCCGCCTCGAGGACGTGCTGCACGCGCTCGCGGACGCGGTGCGCCTGCGGATCGTGCGGGACATGGCGCGCGAGGACGCCGAACTGAGCTGCTCGTACTTCGACCTGCCGGTGACCAAGTCCACGACGACCCACCACTTCCGGGTGCTGCGCGAGAGCGGGGTCGTCCGGCAGGTGTACCGGGGCACGGCGAAGCTCAACGCCCTGCGCAGGGAGGACCTCGACGCGCTCTTCCCCGGCCTCCTCGACACCGTCCTCGCGGCGGCGGAGGCCCAGACCGGCCGTGACGGGGGCGCAACCGCCTGACGGCCGGAGGGTGCCCGTTCCCGGGGCCCGCCCGGCGGGCCGGGGCCGGAGGGGCCCTACAGCGAACGCATCCGGTTGATCTCCGACGACTGCTGGGCGATCACGTCGTTCGCCATCTCCTCCACGAGGCCGTTGTTGCCCGCGCCCAGCAGCTCCGCCGCCATCGTCACGGCCCCCTGGTGGTGCGTGATCATGAGCTTCAGGAAGAGCGCGTCGAAGGCCTTCCCCCGGGCCTTCCGCAACTCGGCCAGCTGGGCCTCCGTGGCCATGCCCGACATCGAGTGGTGATCGTGCGCCCCCTGCTCGCGCGGCCCGCCGTTGTTCTCCAGCCACCCCTCCATCGCGCCGATCTCCGGCTTCTGCGCGGCCGAGATGCGTTCGGCGACCTTCCTGACCCCGACCGACTCCGCCCGCCCCGGCACCAGTTCCGTCATCGTCAGGGCCTGCCGGTGGTGCACGATCATCATCTGGACGTACCGGAAGTCCGCGCCGTTCGGGCTCTCGTCGGGCAGCAGCCGGGCGGCCTCCTCCGGGCTGATCCGCCGGGCCGGCTCGCCCGGCTTCCCCGGCGCGAGAACGGTGCCCCCGGTCGGGGCCGCCCGCGGCGACCCCTCGTCCGGCGCCGAGTCGCAGGCGGCCAGGGCGAGTACGGCGACGGCGGACAGGGCCGCGGCGACCACGGCACGCTGACGGCGGATCAACAACGCGTCCTCCAGGTGTTCTTGCGGGACCGGGACCGTTCCCAGCACTTTTCTCCGGGCGACCGACCGGAATCCTTCATCACGTCTGTGTTGCCATCTGTTGAGATGTGCACGGCAAGGAACATACTGCCGGGGTCCCACACCCGTTCGGGACCGAACGGACACCAGGGAGGACGGAGTGACTTCGTTGCGTACCCCGCGTACCACGACCACCGCGCGCGACCCGCGCGGACGGATCAGACGCCTGGGCGTGGCATCCGCCGCGGCCGGACTGCTGGCCACGCTGCTCGCCGCCGGACCCGTGGCCGCCATCCCCGACCCCGGAGACGCCCCCGGGCGGACCGCGGTCTCCTCGGAACAGGCCGCCGGCGCGCGCTCCGCGATCCGGAGCGGCGAGATACCCGGCGTGGACGAGATCGTCCACACCCGGAACATCGAGCACCTCGCGAACATCCCCAAGGACGCGCTGCCGGGCTTCAACACGGACCTCGCCTTCCAGGGCGACTACGCCTTCGCCGGCAACTACGACGGCTTCCGGATCTTCGACATCAGCAGGCCGAAGTCCCCGAGGACCGTCGCCCAGGTCCTCTGCCCCGGCTCCCAGAACGACATCTCGGTCTCCGGGGACCTGCTCTTCCTCTCCACCGACTCCTCCCGGAGCGACGACTCCTGCGCGAGCACCACACAGCCCGCCACCGTCAAGGAGTCCTGGGAGGGCATGAAGATCTTCGACATCAGCGACATCGCGAACCCGAAGTACGTCGCCTCCGTCGAGACCGCCTGCGGCTCCCACACCCACACGATCGTGCCGCAGCGCAAGGACGTGTACATCTACGTCTCCTCGTACGGCCCCGGCGACAACCTGCCGGACTGCCGGCGCCCGCACGACGGCATCTCGGTCATCAAGGTGCCCCGCAAGGCGCCCCAGCAGGCCAGGCTCGTCGGCTTCCCCGTCCTCTTCCCGGGCGAGGGCCCGGACGGCGGCGGCAATCCGGGCTCCCCCACCAACCCGGGCGTCTCCAAGACCACCGGCTGCCACGACATCACCGTGCTGCCCGAGAAGGACCTCGCGGCCGGCGCCTGCATGGGCGACGGCATCCTCTTCGACATCTCGGACCCCGAGCGGCCCCGGGTGATCGACCGCGTCCAGGACAACGTCAACTTCGCGTTCTGGCACTCCGCGACCTTCAACCAGAAGGCGAACAAGGTCGTCTTCACCGACGAGCTCGGCGGCGGCGGCGCGGCCACCTGCAACGCCGAGGTCGGCCCCAACCGGGGCGCCGACGGCATCTACGACATCGTCGGCAAGGGCAAGAAGCGCAAGCTCGTCTTCCGCGGCTACTTCAAGATCCCGCGCCACCAGGCCGCCACCGAGAACTGCGTCGCCCACAACGGCTCCCTGATCCCGGTCAAGGGCAAGGACCTCATGGTCCAGGCCTGGTACCAGGGCGGCGTCTCCGTCTGGGACTTCACGAACTCGGCCGAGCCGAGGGAGATCGCCTACTTCGAGCGCGGCCCTCTCTCCGAGACCTCCCTGTCGGTCGGCGGCTCGTGGTCCGCGTACTACTACAACGGTCACATCTACTCGAACGACATCGCCAAGGGCTTCGACGTCCTCAGGATCTCCGACCGCCTCACCGACCCCGCGAAGCGGATCCGCCTGGACGAGCTCAACGTCCAGACGCAGCCGGACTACTTCGACTGAACCGGCCCGCCGAGGCCCTCACGGCCCGTCGGCGACCTGAACGACGGCGCGCCGTCGGGCGGACCCCCGTCCGGCGGCGCGCCCAGCCCCCAGTCCAGCCCGTACCGCACGAACAGCTCCGACCGCAGCCGCGTCCACGGCATCGGGGCCCCCGGCAGCAGCACCGCCACCACCGCGCCCATCAGCAGCGCCCGCAGCAGCGGATACTCCGTGTCCACGTCCTCGGATCCGTACCGCTCGACGGTGTCGCGCAGCAGGAGGGCGAGGCGCTGCTGCTCCTCGCACCGCACGAAGCCCTCGGCCTGAAGGATGCCCGCCATGTGGGTCCGCATCAGGGTAGGGCGCTCCACCGCGAGCCCCAGGATCGCGTCGATCGCGCGGGCGAGCCGCTCCCGGCCGTCCTCCGTGCGCGGCTCGCGTTCGAGCGCCGCCTCCAGCGTGAGGTGCATCAGCCGGTGCACCGCCGACTGGAGCAGCTGCCGCTTGCCCGGGAAGTAGTACGAGATCAGACCCCGCGCCGTGCCGGCCCGTTCCGCGATGTCGCCGAGCGTGGTCGCCTCGTAGCCCTTGGTGTCGACGAGCTCCACGGTGGCCTGCAGAATGCGCTCCCGGGAACGTCGCCGAAGCTCTTCATTGACCGATGGGCTACGCGGGGACATGCTGGACTCCTGCGTTGACTGGCTGCCGGCCAATATACTCGGCGCATCCCGTCGGCCTGCCTCCGTGGCGGACCGCCGGGGAAGCCGTCTGTTCTGGGCGACACGGGGGATCGTCCAGAACAGGCGGCTTCATCGTTCTCCTCCCGTTCCGCCGCTCCCGTCCCCGCCGCCGGCCCGCGCGCCGCGCCGCTCGGTCCCGCGGTGCGCGAGGATCGCCACGGCCACGCAGAACCAGCCGAGGAGCCAGCCCCCGACGACGTCCGAGGGCCAGTGCACGCCCAGGTAGACCCGGGTGCAGCCCACCCCGAGCACCGAGACGACCGCGGCGCCCGCGAGCGCGCCCCAGCCGCGCCACCCGTCCCGCCAGTGCAGCGCGAGGACCCAGAGGAGCAGCCCGCAGGTGACCGTCGCCGTCATCGCGTGCCCGGACGGGAAGGCCGCGTAGTGCGCCGAGTCGACCGGGTCGGGCCACTGGGGCCGCGCCCGCCCGACCAGCGCCTTCAGGCCCTGCTGGAGCAGCACGGCGAGGACGCTCGTCCCGACCACCCACAGGGCGAGCCGCCGCTCCCTCCGCCACCACAGCAGCACCGCGGTGCCGGCGGCCAGGGCGCGCATCGTCAACGGGTCCCAGACCCAGTCGCTCAGGACGCGGTTGACCCGGGTGAGGCCGGGGTGGGCGACGGCGCCGCGGTGCAGCTCCTCGGCGACCGACCGGTCGAAGGAGAGCAGCGGCGACCACCCGGCGGCGACGAGCGCGAGCAGCAGGACGGACAGGACTCCGGAGACCACGGCGGAGGAGCGCATGGGCCGATCCTGCCCCAGGACCGCCCCCGTACGATCCCTCACGCACCCCGCGCGTCTCCCGGAGCATCCGCCGTGAAGCTTCTAGCCCAGCGCGCGCAGGGCCGGGACGAAGGCCACGAACACCGGGACCACGGGCACCAGGGCCGCGGCCGCCGTCAGGCGCAGCCGGCGTCCGGCGGTGAGCCGGGGCGCCGCGGTCAGGAGGCGGTTCACCCGCTGGGGCAGGCCCGCGCCCGGGGTCGGGCCGGGACCGAACACCCCCCGCTCCTCGTTCAGTTCGACCAGCGCGAGCGCGATCGTCAGACGGCCGAACCGGCGCGAGGCCACGTCGTCGGCGGCCAGCTCCACCAGGCGGTGCATCTCCTCGCGGAAGGCCGTGAAGACGGGGATCCCCGGGAAACCGGCGGCCAGCGCCGCCGAGCAGTGCAGCAGCCAGTCGTGCCGGGCGCGGGCGTGGCCCTGCTCGTGCGCCAGGACCGCGTCCAGCTGACGCCCCTTCAACCGGCGCAGCGCCGCCGTGGTGATGACCAGCTGGGGCGTGGGCCCCGCCAGCCACCAGGCGTCCGCCCGCTCGCCCTCCAGGACCACCAGGCGCTCGCCGCTCGGCTCCTCCCCGGGCATCAGGGGCGCGCGGACGAGCAGGTCGCAGCGGCGCTGCCGGCGCCGGGCCCTGGCCCGGCCGATCTCCCGGCCCAGCATCGCCCCGGACCACACCCCGCCGGCCGCGAGGGCCACCGCGAGCACCGCGGACCAGGGGCCGCTCGTGCCGAGCTCGTACGCCTCGATCACGGCGCTCGGCGCGGGCGCGAAGACCTGCCCCCGTACGGCCTGCCAGGCGACGGACGCGCTGAACGTCATGGAGAGCGCGAAGCTCAGCAGGACGGCGGCCACCACGCACTGCCACACCCACAGGGCCACCACGGGTTCTCGCTCGACCCAGTCCGCCCGGGACAGCAGCCGGGGGGCCGCGAGGGCGGTCAGGAGGCCGAGCAGGAACAGCACGAGGGAGACCCACATGGCGCCAGCCTATGAGCGCGGTACCGGCCGGGGGTACGGGCACGGAGAGCAAGTGACGTACGCCACGGTTTCGTTGCCCCCCACCCCGCCCCGCCCCGCCCAGTCCAGTCCGGCCTCGTCCCGCCCCCCTCGGGTCCCTTCCTGCCCCCGCGCCCCCTCGGAGCCCTCAGAGCGTCACGAGCATCGCCACCATGCCCAGCGCCATCGACAGACGGCACGCCAGCGTCATCTCCGACCCGCCCGCCCGGGCCGTCCCGCCGCCCGTCGGCGCGGGACCGCCCGCGGGCGCCGTCGCCGGGACGAGCCGCGCCCCCGCGCGCAGCACGTACACCACGTAATAGAGGAGGAGCCCGCCCGTGAGCACGGGTATGCCCCCCGCGCCCGCCGCCGCGTGCCCCGCGTGCGCCCCCGGTGCGCCCGGAGCGGCCATCGCCACCGCCATGTAGACCATGGCGAGCGAGCCCACCAGGTGGTGCAGGTGGTGACCGCCGCGCCGGACGGCGAGCAGGCCGTGCAGCGCCGTCGCGCCGAACACCGCCGCGTACACCGCCCAGCTCCACCCCGGCGGCGTCAGGACCGCCGCGGGCAGCGCCATGAACGCCATCCCGAACCCCATCACCGCCTCGCCGCCCGCCGCCCGCCGCTCCTCCCCGGCGCACGCGCGCGTCCGCAGCAGGCAGTACAGGCCCGTCACCGCGCACAGGGCGGCCAGCAGCCACCCGGACAGCGCCGGTCCGTGCACGGCACACCTCCCCCTCGACACCGTTCCCCCCGGGGGAAGGTGCCCGCCTCCCCGGAGGGGTACGCGAGCGCACGGTTGCGTACGGGCGTACGAGGGGGAGCGAAAGGCGCGCGCGTTAGGCTCGGGGCGATCGCGCACGCCGATCGTCGACGCCCGAGGGGAGCCCCCGTACATGGACACCGCCACGTCCCAGGAGACCGGCCGGATCAGCTACCGCGAAGCGGTCCTGGAGGACGTCCCCGTCCTCGTCCCGCTCGTGGAGTCGGCCTACCGGGGCGACGCCAGCCGGGCCGGCTGGACCACGGAGGCGGACATCCTCCAGGGGCAGCGCACCGACCCCGAGGGCGTGGCCGCCGTCATCACCGCCCCCGGCAGCCGCCTCCTGGTCGTCGAGCGGGACGGCGAGACCGTCGCCTGCTGCCAGCTGGAGCACCGCGGCGGGGCCGCCTACTTCGGCATGTTCGCCGTCCGCCCCGAGCTCCAGGGCGCGGGCCTCGGCAAGCGGATCATCGCGGAGGCCGAGCGCCGGGTGCGCGAGCTGTGGGACGTGAGCGAGATGCACATGACGGTGATCTCCGTGCGCGAGGAGCTGATCGCCTGGTACGAGCGGCGCGGCTACCGGCGGACGGGCCGCACGACGCCGTTCCCCTACGGCGACGAGCGCTTCGGCGTGCCCCAGCGCGACGACCTGGAGTTCGAGCTGCTGGTCAAGCCCCTGGTGTGAACCGGGACCCTGAAGGGCCGGGATGGCGGAAGCATGGCCTCACCCTTGGTCGACAGGAAAAACTTCTGTCGACAGGGGGGTCGCGCAGGATAATTTCCCTTGCTCCTCTTGTGGGGGAGAAGCGTCGATGTATACGGTGTCTTGACGCGAGGTTCTCCTGTGGAGGAAGAGGCATGACGGAAATTCTTGTGCAGGACGTGACCGGTGGGGGGATATCCACCGACGCCCGGGTGATCGACCACCCGGCCTGGCCCGAGCTCAAGAGTGCCGTGGAGGAGATCCGCGCCTGGCAGCGCGCGGACGGATCCATCGACTTCGAGGCCGGGGACGCCCCCGCCCGCTCCCTCGTCGAGCTGACCCTCGACCGGGTGGTCGCCGCGGTCGAGCAGCTCTCCCCGCTCCTCCCGCACGACGCCGCCTACCACCGCGCCCTCGTCTCCGACCTGCGCAAGTGGGCCGAGAGCGGCTTCGCGGTGCCGGACTTCCTGGACGCGCTGCTCGCCTTCCAGCCGGCCGCCGACCGCGCCGACGGGCTCCAGCACCTCGTGCTCTTCCCGATGTACACGCAGAACGGCAACCCGGACCGCAACTTCGAAGCGGTCGTGCTCCGCATGGTCTGGCCCGAGTGGCTCGCCGACCTGGAGCGCACCCGCTACGACAACCCGCTCTTCTGCGGCATCACCTTCGAGGACTTCACCGCCGGGTACGACACCAACTCGGCCGTCCTCTTCCCGGAGACCATCGCCGTCCGCGAGGCCCCCGAGCGCTTCAGCTGGGGCGGCATCTTCTGCGACCGCGAGGCCGCCCGCTTCCGCAAGGTCACCGAGGCCGCCGTCGACACCCTGGGCATCGACCTGCCCGCCGACATCGCCGCCATGATCGACGACCAGGAGCGCTGCGAGAAGGCCTTCGTCCTCTGGGACATGGTCCACGACCGCACCCACAGCCATGGCGACCTGCCCTTCGACCCCTTCATGATCAAGCAGCGCCAGCCCTTCTGGATGTACGGCCTGGAGGAGCTCCGCTGCGACCTCACCGCCTTCAAGGAGGCCGTGAAGCTGGAGGCCGAGGGCAACACGCACGGCCGTGACGTGCAGTACGCCGTCCTCTTCGACCGCATGTTCCGCTTCCCGCTCTCCGGCGACCGGAACCGCAACTACGACGGCCTCGGCGGCCAGCTCCTCTTCGCGTACCTCCACAAGCACGACGTGGTGCGCTGGACGGACAACACGCTCAAGATCGACTGGCAGCGGGCCCCCGAGGTCACCAACCAGCTCTGCGCCGACATCGAGAAGCTCTATCGCGACGGCATCGACCGCCCCAAGCTCGTCCACTGGTTCAAGGCGTACGAGCTGGTCTCCACCTACCTCGCCCCGCACCCGGGCTCGAAGTGGGCCAAGGGCCCCGACGCCCTCGACCTCTCCCTGCCGCCGCGCAAGCTCGTCGACGACGTGCTTCCGGACGAGTTTCCGCTCAGCATGTTCTTCGAGGCCCTCGCCAAGAAGCTGAAGGGCGTGATCGCCGACACCAAGGGGATCACCGCCGCCGGCGCCCCGCGCACCGAGCGGGCCGCCGCGTGAGCGCTCCTGCCGAGCACCCGGGTAAGACGGAGGAGACGGTGCCCATGAACGCCGACGGAAACGGCGGGCCGCTCGACGGCGCCGTCATCGCGGTCGCCGGTGCGGCCGGACCCGCGGGCCGCGCCACGCTGCTGCGGCTCGCCGAGGCGGGCGCGACCGTGATCGCGTCCGACGCCGACCCGGCCCGCCTCGCGGAGGCCGTCGACGCGGCCCGCTACGCGCACGGCGGCGCCACGGTCGTCGGCGACACCGTCGACCTGCTCGACCTCGCCGCCACCCGCGACTGGGCCGCCAAGACCGAGAAGGAGTTCGGCCGGATCGACGGCCTGGTCCACCTCGTCGGCGGCTGGCGCGGCAGCCCCTCCTTCACGGAGACCGAGCTCAAGGACTGGGACTTCCTGGAGAAGCTCCTGATCCGCACGGTCCAGCACACCTCGCTCGCCTTCCACGACCCGCTGCTCCGCGCGGGCGGCCGCGGCCGCTACGCCCTGATCAGCCAGGCCGGCGCCCACAAGCCGGTCGCGGGGAACGCCGCGTACAACGCGGGCAAGGCGGCGGCCGAGGCCTGGACCCTGGCCATGGCGGACTCCTTCCGCAAGCTGGGGGGCGACGACGGCCCGCAGGCGGCGGCTGCGATCCTGGTGGTCAAGGCGTTGGTGCACGAGGCGATGCGCGCCGAGCGCCCCAGCGCGAAGTTCGCGGGCTTCACCGACGTCGACGACCTGGCCGCGGAGATCGCCGGCCTGTGGGACAAGCCCGCCCAGGAAGTGAATGGACAGCGTCTGTGGCTGACCCCCAAGCCGTGACCGCGGCCCTCGGCCCCAGGACCGACGCGCGTCGTCACCACGACCCGTCGGTCCGGGGCTTCGCCAGCGACAACTACGCCGGCGCCCACCCCGAGGTCCTCGCGGCCCTCGCCCTCGCCAACGAAGGCCACCAGGTCGCCTACGGCGAGGACCAGTACACCGACCACCTCCAGCGGATCGTGCACAGCCACTTCGGTCCGGGCGCCGAGGCCTTCCCGGTCTTCAACGGGACCGGGGCCAACGTGACCGCCCTCCAGGCGCTCACCGACCGCTGGGGCGCCGTGATCTGCGCCGAGTCCGCCCACATCAACGTGGACGAGGGCGGCGCGCCGGAGCGGATGGGCGGCCTCAAGCTGCTCACCGTGCCGACCCCGGACGGCAAGCTCACCCCCGAGCTGATCGACCGGCAGGCCTGGGGCTGGGAGGACGAGCACCGGGCCATGCCCCAGGTCGTCTCGATCACCCAGAACACCGAGCTGGGCACCGTCTACACGGTGGACGAGATCCGCGCGATCGTGGAGCACGCCCACTCCAAGGGCATGAAGGTGCACCTCGACGGGGCCCGGATAGCCAACGCCGCCGCCTCGCTCGACGTGCCCATGCGCGCCTTCACCAACGCGGTGGGCGTGGACGTGCTCTCGTACGGCGGCACCAAGAACGGCATGATCTTCGGCGAGGCCGTGATCGTGCTGAACCCCGACGCGGTCAGCCACATGAAGCACCTGCGCAAGCTGTCCATGCAGCTCGCGTCGAAGATGCGGTTCGTGTCGGTGCAGCTGGAGGCGCTGCTCGCGAAGGACCTCTGGCTGCGCAACGCCCGCCACGCCAACGCGATGGCCCAGCGCCTCGCGGCCGGCGTGCGCGCCCTCGACGGGGTGGAGATCCTCTACCCGGTCCAGGCCAACGCGGTCTTCGCCCGCCTCCCGCACGAGGTGAGCCGCCGGCTCCAGGAGCGCTTCCGCTTCTACTTCTGGGACGAGGCCGCCGGCGACGTGCGCTGGATGTGCGCCTTCGACACCACGGAGGACGACGTGGACGCCTTCCTCCAGGCACTGAAGGAAGAGCTGGCCCGCTAGCTCGGATTGAATAAATATACGGACGGACGGAAAGTCATTGACTCCGTCCGGCCGTCTTCGTAGGGTCGTCCCGCATGGAACTCATCCAGCAGGACCCGAACGTCAACGCCTACCTCGCCGCCGGTGAGGCCGTCGATCACGAGCACCCGCGCGTACGGGAGAGGGCGGACCGGCTCTCCGCCGAGCATCCCGGCGCATACTCATACGCCGAAGCCGCCTTCGTGTACATCCGCGACGCCGTCCCGCACTCCATGGACACCGGCGACCCCCGCGTCACCTGGCGCGCCTCCGACGTCCTGGAGCTGCGCACCGGCATCTGCTACGCCAAGTCGATCGCCTACGCGGCGCTGCTGCGGGCCCGGGGCATCCCGGCCGCCCTCTGCTACCAGCGGCTCACCGACGACGACGGGTCCCACCCCGTGGTGCACGGCCTCACCGCCGTCCTGCTGCCGGGGGAGCGGGACTGGGCCCGCCAGGACCCGAGGGGCAACGTGCCGGGCGTCGACGCCCGCTTCTCCCTCGGGGAGGAACGCCTCGCGTGGCCCGTACGGCCGGAACTCGGCGAGGTGGACTACCCGCTGCTCCACGCCGAGCCCCACCCGGCGGTCCTGGCGGCCCTGAGGGCCGCCCCCGACCTGACCCGCCTGAAGCGGACGCTCCCCGCGGAGCTCGGGCCGGTCAGGCTTCCCTGACCTGCGCCGGCGTCGGAGCCGTACCCCCGAGGTGCGCGGGCACCCACCAGGTGTCGCCCGCGTCCTTGGGGCGGACCGGGTAGGCGCGCTGCGCGGCCTCCAGGAGCTCCTGGACGCGCTCGCGCAGCCGCCGGGTGATGGCGCCCGCGTACTGGTCGGTGGGGGCCTCCATGGCCTCGCCGACGCGGATCGTCACCGGGATGTGGTTCCGCTTGAAGTTCCGCGGCCGGCCCTTCGTCCAGACCCGCTGGGTGCCCCACAGCGCCATCGGGATCAGTGGGACGCCCGCCTCCTGCGCGAGGCGCGCCGCACCCGTCTTGAAGCCCTTGAGCGTGAAGGACTGGGAGATGGTCGCCTCGGGGAAGACGCCGACGATCTCGCCGGACCGCAGCGACTCCAGGGCGTGCTTGTAGGCGTGCTCGCCCTGGGAGCGGTCCACCGGGATGTGCTTCATGCCGCGCATGAGCGGGCCCGAGACCTTGTGCCGGAAGACCGAGTCCTTCGCCATGAAGCGCACCAGACGCTTCTGCGGCAGCGCGGCGAGGCCGGTGAAGATGAAGTCCAGGTAGCTGATGTGATTGCTGACCAGGACGGCTCCGCCGGTCCGCGGGATGTGCTCCGAACCCTGTGTGTCGATCTTCAGGTCCAGCGCCTTGAACATGGTCAGGGCGGCGCCGATGACCGGCCGATAGACGAGTTCTGCCATCGGAGAGGAACCCCTTCTTCCTGCTTGTCCGGGGAGGGTTCTCCCGGCGAAGTTACGCGGCCGTAGGTTTTCGGCTTCGGGCAGATCGTGCCCCATGGGGGACGCTGTGACCAGCCCGAGCGCCGTCGTGCGGCGAGATTCTCGTCACTCGCGGTGGCCGGAACGGGAATCGAACGCCCGCTCCGTGATGCTGTACCCCGTGACGCGCGGAACAGACGTGTACGGACGCGGAGGAAGAGAGGGAGCGGGATGAGCGAGGTCCTGGGACCGGAGGTGCTCGGCGCCGAGCTGGGGGAGCGGGCCACCCTGGTCCAGTTCTCGACCGCCTTCTGCCAGCCCTGCCGGGCGACCCGCCGCACCCTCGCCGAGGTCGCCGCGATGGTGCCCGGCGTGGGACACGTCGAGATCGACGCCGAGGAGCGGCTCGACCTCGTGCGCGCGCTCGGCGTCGCGCGCACCCCCACCGTGCTCGTCCTCGACCGGACCGGCCGGGTCGTCCGCCGGGCCGCCGGACAGCCCCGCAGGGCGGACGTCATCGCGGCCCTGGGCCGGGCGGTCTGACGCGGTGACCCTCCTCCCACATCGCGGTACGCACTTGACTGCAACCGCCACCGATCGTCACCCTGACGGGGTGACTCTGGAACTCCTTCTCTACGGCCGGGCCCACGTGGACCTGGCCCGCAACGCGAGCGCGCGCTGTCCGGGCGTCTGACCCACCCCAGGACTCCTCTCATGCCGCCCTCGCAGAAGGACAATTCCATGACGGTTTCGCCCGAGCTCCGCACCGTTCCCACGATCGGCGCGCCCCGGCAGGCCTCTCCCGATCTGCTCCGCTCCGTCTTCCGCCGGCACGCCGCCGGCGTCGCGGTCGTCACCGCGCACGGCGAGCGCCCCGTGGGGTTCACCGCGACCTCGCTCAACTCCGTTGCCGCCGAACCGCCCCTGATCTCCTTCGGTGTGGGCACCACGTCCTCCTCCTGGCCGGTGGTCTCCGAGGCCGAGTTCATCGGCGTGCACATACTCGGTGAGCACCAGCAGGACCTGGCCGCCACCTTCGCGCGCAGCGGCGCCGACCGCTTCGGTGAGGGGACCCGCTGGAGCGCCGGACCCGAGGGGGTGCCCGTGCTCGACGACGTCCTCGCCTGGCTGGTGTGCCGCGTCGTGGCCCGGGTGCCCGCCGGGGACCACCGGATCGTCATCGCGGAGGCGGTCGCGGGCGACCCGGACGGGGCGGGCCGGCCGCTCCTCTACCACCACGGGCGCTTCAACGCGCTGCGCGACTGAGAGTTCCCGTACGCGCCGCTCTCCGCGCGTTGGCAAGGTCACACGGCTGAGCGCTTGCTCAGCGGTAACGAACTGGGTGTACTGGCGAGTAATATTTCGGTCGGGGCGTCCGGCGCCCCGACCGGAAACCCGCCCTTCAGGCGCCTATGCTGCGAGCAACAAGGCAGCCCAGTTATGACGATGCAGTAGGAGAGCCGGCGTGAGCTTGAGGATCGTTGTCTGTGTGAAGTACGTGCCCGACGCCACCGGCGACCGGCACTTCGCCGATGACCTGACGGTGGACCGCGACGACGTCGACGGCCTGCTGTCGGAGCTCGACGAGTACGCGGTCGAGCAGGCCCTGCAGATCGCGGAAGAGGCGGACGACGCCGAGGTCACCGTGCTCACGGTCGGCCCCGAGGACGCCAAGGACGCGCTGCGCAAGGCGCTGTCCATGGGCGCCGACAAGGCGGTCCACGTCGAGGACGACGACCTGCACGGCTCCGACGTCATGGGCACCTCGCTGGTGCTCGCCAAGGCCATCGAGAAGACCGGCTACGACGTGGTCATCGCCGGCATGGCCTCCACCGACGGCGTCATGGGCGTCCTGCCCGCGATCCTCGCCGAGCGCCTGGGCGTTCCGCAGGTCACCCTGCTCTCCGAGGTCAAGATCGAGGGTGGCCCCAACGGTACGGTCACCGGCCGCCGCGACGGCGACGCCGCCTCCGAGCAGCTGGAGGCCTCCCTCCCGGCCGTCGTCTCCGTGACGGACCAGTCGGGCGAGGCGCGCTACCCGTCCTTCAAGGGCATCATGGCCGCCAAGAAGAAGCCGGTGGAGTCCCTGGACCTCTCCGACCTCGACCTGGAGGCCGAGGAAGTGGGTCTGGAGGGCGCGTGGACCGCGGTCGACTCCGCCACCGAGCGTCCGGCCCGCACGGCCGGCACGATCGTCAAGGACGAGGGCGAGGGCGGCAAGCAGCTCGCCGAGTTCCTCGCGAGCCAGAAGTTCATCTGAGGCTTCAGCCGCGCGAGCCGGGAGCCCTCCCGGGGCTCGCGCGAGCCGCTCACACCTCCCCCTCACCTTCGCAGGAGACCGAATCCCCATGGCTGAGATCCTCGTCTACGTCGACCACGTCGACGGAGCCGTCCGCAAGCCCACCCTGGAGCTGCTGACGCTCGCCCGCCGCCTCGGCGACCCGGTCGCCGTCGCCCTCGGCAACGGCGCCGCCGACACCGCCCCGGCCCTCGCCGAGCACGGCGCGGTCAAGGTCCTGACCGCCGACGCGCCCGAGTTCGCCGACTACCTCGTCGTCCCCAAGGTCGACGCCCTCCAGGCCGCCCACGACGCCGTCTCCCCGGCCGCCGTCCTGGTCCCCTCCTCGGCCGAGGCCAAGGAGATCGCGGCCCGCCTCGCGGTCCGCATCGGCTCCGGCGTCATCACCGACGCCGTGGACCTGGAGGCCGGCGACGAGGGCCCGGTCGCGACGCAGGCCGTGTTCGCCGCCTCCTTCACCACCAAGTCCCGCGTCTCCAAGGGCACCCCGGTCATCACGGTCAAGCCGAACTCGGCCCCCGTCGAGGCCGCCCCGGCCGCCGGCACCGTCGAGGCCCTGTCGGTCTCCTTCGGCGCCCTCGCTACCGGCACCAAGGTCACCTCGCGCACCCCGCGCGAGTCGACCGGCCGCCCCGAGCTGACCGAGGCCGCGATCGTGGTCTCCGGCGGCCGCGGCGTCAACGGCGCCGAGAACTTCGCGATCATCGAGGCCCTCGCCGACTCGCTCGGCGCGGCCGTCGGCGCCTCGCGCGCCGCGGTGGACGCCGGCTGGTACCCGCACTCCAACCAGGTCGGCCAGACCGGCAAGTCGGTCTCGCCGCAGCTGTACATCGCGTCCGGCATCTCCGGCGCGATCCAGCACCGCGCGGGCATGCAGACCTCGAAGACGATCGTCGCGGTCAACAAGGACGCCGAGGCGCCGATCTTCGAGCTCGTCGACTACGGCGTGGTGGGCGACCTCTTCGACGTCGTCCCGCAGCTGACCGAAGAGGTCAAGACCCGCAAGGGCTGACCTGCGGTTCTGTCGGGCCGGGGGCCGCACGGTGAACTCTCACCGTGCGGCCCCCGGCCGTTTCGGACACCCATTGACTCAGCTCCGACCGCCGGTTAACTTCACCATACGGATTGTTGATTCCGTGCAGCGGAAAACAGGAGGATAGTGGGATGGGTCAGCAGGAGAAGGTGTCGACGAGCCTCGCGGGCGCGGTCAGCGAGGGCATCAGCGCCTCCCTCGCCGAGGTGGACGCCGAGCTGGACCGCCGCTACCCGGGCGACCCCGGCACCCGCCAGCCCGTCCACACCGTCTACGTCCCCGGCAACGTCTTCGACGCCGGCACCGTCCGCTCCTGGGGCGACCAGGCCCTCGCCGCCCTCGACGAGCACGCCCCCGACGCCGCCTCCTTCGCCGCCGTCCTCGGCCTCTCCGACGACCTCGCCGAGGACGTGTACGGCCGTGTGCGGGCCAAGCTGGAGCGCGAGCCGATCGAGGACCTCCGGGTCGACTTCGAGGACGGCTACGGGGGCGACGACGAGGACCGGGACGCCGCCCGCGCCGCCCGGCTGATCTCCGAGGCGTACGCGCGGGGCACCGCCGCCCCGTACACGGGCATCCGGATGAAGTGCATGGAGGCCGCCGTACGCGACCGGGGCATCCGCACCACCGACGTCTTCCTCACCGGCCTCCTGGAGAACGGCGGCCTCCCCGAGGGCCTCGTCCTCACCCTCCCCAAGGTCACCTACCCCGAGCAGGTCACCGCCTTCGTGCGCCTCCTGGAGGCCTTCGAGAAGGCCCACGGCCTCGACGCCGGCCGACTCGGCTTCGAGATCCAGATCGAGACCAGTCAGGCCATCCTCGCCGCCGACGGCACCGCCGCCGTCGCCCGCATGATCGGCGCCGCCGAGGGCCGCGCCACCGGGCTGCACTACGGCACCTTCGACTACAGCGCCTGCCTCGGCGTCTCCGCCGCCTACCAGGCCAGCGACCACCCGGCCGCCGACCACGCCAAGGCGATCATGCAGGTCGCCGCCGCCGGCACCGGCGTCCGCGTCTCCGACGGCTCCACCAACGTCCTGCCGGTCGGCTCCACCGAGCACGTCCACGAGGCCTGGCGCCTGCACTACGGCCTCACCCGCCGCGCCCTCGCCCGGGCCTACTACCAGGGCTGGGACATGCACCCCGGCCACATCCCCACCCGCTACGCCGCCGTCTTCGCCTTCTACCGCGAGGGCTTCGAGGCCGCCGCCAAGCGCCTCTCCGCCTACGCCAACCAGGCGGGCGGCGACGTCATGGACGAGCCGGCCACCGCCAAGGCGCTGAGCTCCTACCTGCTGCGCGGCATCGATTGCGGCGCCCTCGACACCGCCGAGGTCGACGCCCTCACCGGCATGACCCGCGCCGCCCTCGACCGCTTCGCGGCCCCGCGCCGCGGCGACCTCACGGCCTCGGCCGAGTAGCCGGACGGCGGACCCGCCGACGGCCGGTGCCGGGCCGTCGGCGTCAGTCCGTCGGCGGCGGGACCTCGCCCGAGCCCCGGGCGAGGAGCGTCGTGCCGAGCACCACCCGCTCCGGCGCCCCGTCGGCCCCGTCCAGACGCCGGAACAACCGCTCCGCCGCCGTCCGGCCGAGCGCGGCGGCGTCCTGCGCGACGACCGTGATGCCGAGCAGGTCGGCCAGTTCGATGTCGTCGAAGCCGACCAGGGCGACCGGCCGGGCGTGCGCGGCGAGGACCCGGACGGCCGTGACGGTGACCCGGTTGTTCCCCGCGAACAGCGCCGTCACCGGCTCCGGCGCGGCCAGCATCCCCCGTACCGCCGCCCCCACCCGCTCCGGATCGGTCGGTCCCGGCGAGACCCACTCCTCCCGGACCGGCAGGCCCGCGTCCTCCATCGCCGCGCGGTAGCCGCGCAGCCGCTCGGCCGCCGTGTGGATCCGCGGGCGGTCGCCGACGAAACCGATCCGGCGGTGGCCGTGCGCGATCAGGTGCGCAGTGCCGTCGCGCGCCCCGCCGAAGCTGTCGGAGAGGACCTCGTCGGCCTCGATCCGCCCGGCGGGGCGGTCGACGAAGACCGTGGCGACGCCCGCCCTGATCTCGGGCTCCAGATAGCGGTGGTCGTCCCCGGCCGGGATGACGATGAGGCCGTCGACCCGGCGCGCGCACAGCGCGAGCGCCAGCTCCTGCTCCCGGTCGGGGTCCTCGGCGCTCGACCCGTTGATCAGCAGGGTCCCGTGCGCCCGCGCGACCTCCTCGACCGCCCGGCTCAGCGGACCGTAGAAGGGGTCGGCCAGGTCCTCCAGGACCAGACCGACGGTCGCGGTCCTGCCCTTGCGCAGGACCCGCGCGCTGTCGTTGCGCCGGAAGCCGAGGACCTCGATGGCCTCCTGCACCCGCCGCTCGGTGTCGGGGGTGACGCCCGGCTCGCCGTTCACCACCCGGGAGACCGTCTTCAGGCCCACGCCCGCCTTGGCGGCGACGTCCTTCATCGTGGGCCGGTTGCCGTAGCGGTGCTCGGGGCGGTGGGCGGTGTCGGCCACGGTCTGCGGTTCCTCCGTCGTGTCGGGACCCCGCCGTGGCCGGGCCGTCTTATCGGACTCCGGCACGAGCATAGGACCTGGACAACGTTGTCAAGCCACGTGAGACGATACGGACGCCCGACCGTTGCCGACCGTTCCCGGATGTCCCCGGAGGTTTCCCGCTCATGCACACCGACCTCGCCACGGGCCTCGTCGTCGCCCTCGACATCGGGGGCACCAAGATCGCCGGCGCCCTGGTCGACGGCGAGGGCCGCGTCCGAGCCCGGTCCCGGCGGCCCACGCCCGCGCGTGAGGACGGCGAGACGGTGATGGCGGCGGTCGAGGACGTCCTCGGAGAACTCGCCGCCTCCCCGCTGTGGGAGGCCGCCGACGCCGTCGGCATCGGCAGCGCCGGCCCGGTCGACGCGGCCCGGGGCACCGTCAGCCCCGTCAACGTCCCCGGCTGGCGCGACTATCCGCTCGTCGAGCGGGTCCACCGGGCCGCCGGCGGACGGCCCGTCACCCTCGTCGGCGACGGCGTCGCCATGACGGCCGCCGAACACTGGCTCGGGGCCGCCCGGGGCCACGACAACGCCCTCTGTCTCGTGGTCTCCACGGGCGTCGGCGGCGGCCTCGTTCTGGACGGGCGCCTCCACCCCGGCCCCACCGGCAACGCCGGTCACATCGGTCACATCGTGGTCGAGCTGGACGGCGAACCCTGCGCGTGCGGCGGGCGCGGCTGCGTCGAACGGATCGCCAGCGGCCCCCACCTGGCGCGGCGCGCCCTGGAGAACGGCTGGCGGCCGGGGCCCGACGGCGACGTCTCCGCCGCCGGGGTGGCCGCCGCCGCGCGCTCCGGGGACCCGGTGGCCACCGCCGCGTTCGAGCGCGCGGCCCGGGCGCTCGCGGCGGGCATCGCCGCCACGGCGGCCCTCGTCGAGATCGACATCGCGGTCGTCGGCGGCGGGGTGGCGGGCGCCGGCGAGGTCCTCTTCGCCCCGCTCCGGCGCGGCCTCCGCGACTACGCCACGCTCTCCTTCGTACGGAACCTGACGGTCGTCCCCGCCGTCACGGGCACGGACGCGGGCCTCCTCGGCGCGGCGGCGGCCGCCACGCGCGCGCGTGAGCCGGGGACACGCACCGGAGCGAACACGGCTGTACGGACCGGTCCCTGAGGTCGCACGCGAAGGCGTGCGCCGGCCCTTGACGCCGCACACACGAAAGCGCGCACCAGAGCGAACACGGGTGCGCGCGCCGGCTCTTGAGGCGGTGCACACCAAGCCGCGCCCCGCAGCGAACGCGGACGCCCACGCCGTCCCTCGGGGCCAGGGGCACGACATACGGGAGGAGGGGAGCCGTCGCGCGGCTCCCCTCCTCCCGTATCCGCTCACTCCCGGACCCGCTCGGCCCTCCTCTGTCCGACCAGTCTGCCCTCGGCCGACCTCCGCTCCGGTGGTCTCTGTTCGACGACCACCAGGAACGCGTCGGTCTCCAGGTCCATCACCACCCGGGCCGGCACCCCCTCATCGCGCCGCGCGCCGGCGAACTCCTCGGCCGGCCAGCTGCCCCGCGGGCCGCCGGCGGGAAAACGTTCGAGAACCGTACGACTCATCTCCACACCCCTCGTGCTTGCCGTTCCCAACGACGGTTTCCCCGAAGCGTCACGCACATGCCGATCCCTCCGTCGATCCATACGTTCGTGGTTTTCGTGGCAGGGTGTTGCGGGCAAGCCACAGACGGCTACCGAAGAGGGGGAAACGTGATCGTCTGGCTGAACGGGGCGTTCGGCGCGGGAAAGTCCAGCACCGCGCGTGAACTGGTCGATCTGATCCCGCACAGCACCCTGTACGACCCCGAGTCCACCGGCGGGGCGGTGCGCCGGCTCCTTCCCGCCAAGCGGCTCGCCGAGATCGAGGACTACCAGGACCTGCCCATCTGGCGACGGCTCGTCGTCGACACCGCCGCCGCCCTGCTCGCCGAGGTCGGCGGCGTCCTGGTCGTCCCCATGACCCTGCTCCGCCAGGGGTACCGCGACGAGATCTTCGGCGGACTCGCCGCCCGCCGCATCGAGGTGCGCCACATCCTGCTCGCACCTGAGGAAACGATCCTGCGGCAGCGGATCGACGCCCGGGCGGAGTACGGCGACCCCGAGGTCGACGCCCGGGTACGGGAGTGGTGCCACGGACACGTGGACCCGTACCGCGCCGCCCTCGACTGGCTCGCCGCCGACGCGTACACCGTCGACAACTCCGCGCTCACCGCGGCCGAGACCGCCCGGACCGTCGCCGACGCGGTCCGGGACGGGCTCGCCGCCCCCTGCGGGATCGTCCAGACGCCCGAGCCGACCGGCGAGACCGTCGCCGCCGGGGTGCTGCTCTTCGACGAACAGGACCGCTTCCTGCTCGTGGACCCCACCTACAAGCCCGGCTGGGAGTTCCCCGGCGGGGTCGTCGAGCCGGGCGAGCCCCCGGCCCGGGCCGGGATGCGGGAGGTGGCCGAGGAGGTCGGTCTGGTGCTCGACGCCGTGCCCCGGCTGCTGCTCGTCGACTGGGAGCGCCCCGCGCCCCCGGGGTACGGAGGGCTGCGCCTCCTCTTCGACGGCGGCACCCTCCGGCCCGCCGACACCAAGCGGCTGAGCCTCCCGGGGGCCGAACTGCGCGGCTGGCGCTTCGTCACCGAGGAGGAGGCCGCCGACCTGCTGCCGCCCGTCCGCTACCAGCGCCTCCGCTGGGCCCTGCGCGCGCGGGAACGGGGCACGGTCCTCAACCTGGAGGCCGGGGCCCCGGTGGGGTGAGCCGCCGGGGCGGACGGCCCGGTTCCGGCCGGGCCGTCACGGTCGGAACCGGGCCGCTCAGGCCAGAACCGTCCCGGCCGCCGCCGCCCTCAGCCGGGCCGCCGTGTCCGTGACCACCGGTGCGCCGTGCCCGCAGCACAGCACCGACGGGTCGAGCTCCGCCAGCTTCCGCATCGACTCCAGGGCGAGGGCGCGGTCGACGTGGAACACGCCGAAGGTCACCTCCTGGACCGAGGCCACCGTGTCCCCGGCGAACAGCACGCCGTGGCGCGGCAGGTGAACGGCCATCGAGCCCGGGGTGTGACCGGGAGTGTGGACCACCACGGCCCCGTCGCCGAAGCCGAGCTCCTCGCCGTCCTCGACCTCCCGGTCCACCCGGGTCGGCGGCGCCTCCGGCACGGTCAGACCGTGTTGGTACAGGGGGAGTTCCCAGTCCAGGAGGTCGGGCTCGGGGACCGGCGCCGCGCCCCGGACCACCGGCGCGTCCAGGCGGTGCGCCACGATCTCCGCCCCGTGGCGGTCCGCGAGCTCCTGGGCCGCGCCCACGTGGTCCCGGTGGCAGTGGGTCAGCACGATGCGGCGCAGCCGGTCCGGGTCCAGGCCGGCCGCCCGTACGGCCGCCGCCGTCGCGTCCGCCGTACCCGCCCAGCCCGCGTCGATCAGGGTCAGCTCCTCCTCGTCCCGCCAAAGGTAGGCCTGGCCTATGGAGTGGTCGAGCAGGTGCAGCCGCGGAGTCACTGTGATGGGTTCCATGCGGCGAACCTACGCGTCCGCGCAGGCCCGCCGCCCCGTTCTACGCTCTCGGCGAGCTTCGCCGAACGCTGAACCTGATCGGGAACCGACGTGCCGTCAGACCTGCTTCGAGCGGGCGTAGTTGACGAGGAAGTGCGCCTCGGCCACCGACAGGCGCTCCAGCTCCTCCGGCGACACCGACTCGTTGGGCGCGTGGATCTGAGCCTCCGGCTCGCTCAGACCGATCAGCAGGATCTCCGCCTCCGGGTACAGCGAGGCCAGCGTGTTGCACAGCGGGATCGAGCCGCCCAGACCGGCCGTCTGCATCTCCTGACCGGGGTACGCGACCCCCATCGCCTCGGCCATCGAGGCGTACGCCGGGCTCGACGTGTCCGCCTGGAAGGCCTGGCCCTGGCCGACCTGCTCCAGGGTCACCCGGGCGTTCCACGGGGTGTGGTTCTCGATGTGGGCGAAGAGCAGCTTCGTCGCCTCCGCCGCGTCCTGGCCCGGCGGCACCCGCAGGCTGATCTGCGCGCGGGCCGTCTTCGGGATGGACGGGGTGGCGCCGGCCACCGGGTGGCAGTCGATGCCGACGACGGTGACGGCGGGCCGCGCCCAGATGCGGTCCGCGACCGTTCCGCCGCCCGGCAGGTCCACGCCCGGCAGCACCTTGGCGTCCTGGCGGAAGTTCTCCTCCGGGTACTGGAGGCCCTCCCACACCTTGTCGCCCGGCAGGCCGTCGACGACGGTCGAGCCGTCCGGGCCGCGCAGCGAGTCGAGCACGCGGATCAGCGCGGCGAGGGCGTCCGGGGCAGCGCCGCCGAACTGACCGGAGTGCAGGTTGCCCTCCAGGGTGTCGATCCGCACCCGGATCATCGTCATGCCGCGCAGGGTCGCGGTCACCGTCGGCAGGCCCACGCGGAAGTTGCCCGCGTCGCCGATCACGATCGCGTCGGCGGTCAGCAGCTCCGGGTGCTCCTCGGCGTACCGCTCCAGACCGCCGGTGCCCTGCTCCTCCGACCCCTCGACGATCACCTTGACCGTCACCGGGACGCCGCCGTTCGCCTTCAGGGCGCGCAGCGCGAGCAGGTGCAGGATCACCCCGCCCTTGCAGTCGGCCGTACCGCGCCCGTACCAGCGGCCGTCGCGCTCGGTCAGCTCGAACGGCGGGGAGAGCCACGCGGACTCGTCCAGCTTCGGCTGCACGTCGTAGTGCGCGTAGAGCAGGACGGTCGGCGCGCCGGCCGGGCCGGGCAGTATGCCGTACACGGCCTGCGAGCCGTCCGGGGTGTCGAGCAGCGCCACGTCCTGGAAGTCCTCGGCGCGCAGCGCGTCCGCGACCCAGTTCGCCGCCGCCTCGCACTCGCTGCGCGGCGCCACGTTCTCGTCCGCCACCGACTCGAAGGCCACCAGTTCCGCGAGTTCCGTCCTGGCGCGGGGCATCAGGGACCGTACGGTCCCTGCGATCGGATTCGAGGTCATGGGCACGCTCCTGATGGGTGCGACGTTACGACGGGAGGAGGCGTCCGTCGCGTGTCGTGGCGCGGCGAACGCACCGTCGATCCTACGGCCGGGGCCCCGGCTACCGCGCCGTAGGATGCGTCAGGAGCAGACCCCCGGTCGGATCAGGAGCAGAAGCACATCGTGAGCAGCGAGCACGCAGGGAACGCCGGTCCGGAGAACACCGAGCCCGAGGGCGCGGCTCCTGAGGGCAGCGGTGCGGAGGCGGCGAGGAACGAGGGCCCGGGCGCGGTGGAGGACGGAGGCGCGGACGACACCGCGGGCGACGTCACGGGCGCGGCCCCCGTCGTGGAGGGCGAGGAGGCGGACCCGGACGGCGCGGCGGACGTCTGGGACGTCGTGGTCGTCGGCGCCGGACCGGCCGGCGCGTCCGCGGCCTACGCGGCGGCGGTGGCCGGACGCCGGGTGCTCCTCCTGGAGAAGTCCGAGCTGCCCCGGTACAAGACCTGCGGCGGCGGCATCATCGGCCCCTCCCGCGACGCGCTCCCGCCGGGCTTCGAACTGCCCCTCCAGGACAGGGTGCACGCCGTCACCTTCTCCCTCGAAGGGCGCTTCGCCCGCACCCGCCGTTCGCGCCGGATGCTCTTCGGGCTCATCAACCGCCCCGAGTTCGACGCGCAGCTCGTCCAGCACGCGCGGAAGGCCGGCGCCGAGCTGCGGACAGGCGCCACGGTGACCCGGGTGGAGCAGCACGGTCCTTCGGTGCCGGACCGGCGGACCGCCGCCGTCGTCCTGGCCGACGGCGAGACGATCCTGGCGCGCGCGGTCGTCGGCGCCGACGGCAGTGCCAGCCGCATAGGCGCTCACGTCGGGGTGAAGATGGGCCAGGTCGACCTGGGCCTGGAGGCGGAGATCCCCGTGCCGCCGTCCGTCGCCGAGGACTGGAAGGGGCGCGTCCTCATCGACTGGGGCCCGATGCCCGGCAGTTACGGCTGGGTCTTCCCCAAGGGCGACACGCTGACCGTCGGCGTGATCTCGGCACGCGGCGAGGGGGCCGCCACCAAGCGGTACCTGGAGGACTTCGTCGCCCGGCTCGGCCTGGCCGGCTTCGAGCCCTCGATCTCCTCCGGCCATCTGACCCGCTGCCGCACCGACGACTCGCCGCTCTCCCGCGGCCGGGTCCTGGTCTGCGGCGACGCGGCCGGTCTCCTGGAGCCGTGGACGCGCGAGGGCATCTCGTACGCGCTCCGCTCGGGCCGCCTCGCGGGCGAGTGGGCGGTGCGGGTCGCCGAGGCGAGCGACGCGGTCGACGCGCGCCGCCAGGCCCTGAACTACGCCTTCGCCGTCAAGGCTGGCCTCGGCGTGGAGATGGCGGTCGGGCGGCGGATGCTCGCCGTCTTCGAGCGGCGTCCGGGGCTGCTGCACGCCACGCTCACGGGGCTGCGGCCGGCCTGGAACGCCTTCGCCGACATCACCCGGGGCTCCGCCACCCTCGGCGGCATGGTCCGCTCGAACGGTCTGGCCCGGCGGGCCCTGGAGATCCTGGACAAGCGCCTGGACACCTCGTCCGGTGTCGGCCCGGCGGGCCGGGGCGTCACGGCGAAGGGCCGGGACGCGTCGGAGGCGGACGACGCGGAAGGTACGGAGAGCGCGGAAGGTACGGAGCGCGTGGAAGGCGCGAAGGGCGCCGAGGGCACGGAGGCGGGCGGGGGCCGGGAGAAGCCCGAGCAACTCTGAGTACGCCTCTGAAGGTCCCGCAGGTTTCGAAGGCCCACGCCCCGTACGGACCCCTTCGGTCCGGTCCGGTCCGGTCCGCTCACGCGGCCGGGCCGGCGGGGCCCGTCGTCGTGATGCGGAAGACGGGGTGCTTCGGCGCGACGGCGCGCAGCTCGGCGTCGGAGGAGTCCGGACCGACCCCGCCGAAGAAGACGCCGACCTCGGCCTTCCAGCGCTTGAGGTAGGCGCGGAGCAGCGCGGGCTTGGCGTCGTCGGCGACCTCGACGGCGGTGAACTCCTCCACGCGCTTGCCGAGATGCAGTCGCCCACCGCCGGCGGCCCGCATGTTGTGGGTCCACTGGACGTGGCCGCGGGGAGCCACGAGGTACTGGACGCCGTCCACCGTCAGGAGGTTGACGGGGGTGCGGCGCCATTCGCCGCTCTTGCGTCCCCGGACGGCGAGGACGCGGGACCCCCAGACGCTGACGCCGCGCCGGGTCGTCCAGGCGACCAGGCGGTTGAGGACGTTCACGGTGAACCAGCCGGGCTTCATGGCGTGGGTGGCGGGGGAGGGGCCGGTGGGGTCGGGGGACTGGGCGGACATGGCTGCCTCCTGAAGGCTGCGGGCTGCGACTGCGGGCGTGATCGTGGCGTCCGGCGAGGAGAGAAGCGTGAGCACTGCTCTCGCTTGAGATCAGTGTGCACGGCTCTGTGCTCACAATCAAGAGCGGTGCTCTCTTTTCGATGCGGCGCTCCGAAAGTGGCACACTGCTCTCCATGACGACCGTTCGAGGAGTTCGCGCCCGCGCCCGCATCGAGATCACCGCCGCCATCAAGGAGGAGGCCCGCGCCCAGCTCGCGGCGGAAGGCGCCGCCAAGCTGTCCCTGCGGGCCGTCGCCCGCGAGCTGGGCATGGTGTCCTCCGCGCTCTACCGCTACTTCCCGAGCCGCGACGACCTCCTCACCGCCCTGATCGTCGACGCCTACGACGCCGTCGGCGCCGCCGCCGAACGGGCCGCCGCCGACTCCGCGGGGCGGCGACCGCTGGACCGCTGGACCGCCGTCTGCCGGGCGGTCCGCGCCTGGGCGGTCGCCCACCCCCACGAGTACGCCCTGATCTACGGCTCCCCGGTCCCCGGCTACAGTGCGCCCCAGGACACCGTCGCCCCCGCCGCCCGTGTCGGTCTCGCCCTCATCGGGATCGCCCGCCTGGCCCACACCGGAGAGGGCCTCGCCCTTCCCCCGCTCCCGGACGCCCTGCGCGCCGAGGCCGAGCGGATCGCCGCCGACGTCGCCCCGGACCTTCCCCCGGCCCTCGCCGTCGCCCTCGTCGCCGCCTGGTCGCAGCTCTTCGGCCTGATCTCCTTCGAGGTCTTCGGCCAGTTCCACCGCGTCGTCGAGGACCGCGACGCCTTCTTCGCCGCCGCCGCCCGTCGTCTGGGCCAGGACGTGGGCCTGCTTCCGCGCGGCTGAACCCGCCCGGACGCGCCGCCCGGCCGCGGATGCCGCCGCCCGGCCGCGGGCGTCACCGCGCGGCCGCCCGGTCGCCGAAGCGCCGGACGGCCGCACGCCCCCGTTCCCCCCGTTCCCCCCGTACCCTTCCCGACGATCAGTCGAGGAGGGCGGCCTTGGCCGGGACGTCCCCGGCGCTCGGGGTCCGGTCGGACACGTCCACGGCGACCGGATCCCCGGCCACCAACTCCCCGGCCGCCGGGTCGACGGCCGAGGACCGCGCGACCACGACCGACCCGCTCGTGCCCCGGGGCCCGCGCAGCCCCGGCAGGGTGACGAGCAGCCCGGCGAGGGCGATGACCGCGACCACGGCCAGGCCCGGACGGAAGCCGTCCAGGACCGCCTGCGGGGAGGCGTCCCCGCCGTGTCCGCCGGCCGCGGTGATGACGGCGGTGGTCACGGCGAGGAAGAACGCGCCGCCGACCTGGATCGAGGTGTTCAGCAGACCCGAGACCATGCCCTGCTCGCGGTCGTCCACGCCGTTGGTGGCCTGGATGTTGAGCGAGGGGAAGACCAGGGCGCAGGCCGCGCCGATGAGCAGCATCGACGGCAGGATCACGGCCGCGTACTGCGGGACGAGCGAGATCCGCAGGAAGAGCGCGTACCCGACGACGAGGAGCGTGAAGCCGGCGGCGATCACCCGGGGCGTGCCGAACCGGTCCACGATGCCGCCGATCTTCGTGGACGAGAGGGCCACGAGCACGCCGGCGGGAAGGAAGGCGAGCGCCGTCTGGAGCGCGGACCAGCCGAGCAGCGACTGCATGTACTGGGTCACGATGAACTGGAAGGCGACGTACGAGCCGAAGAAGGCCGCCGCGCCGAGCTGGGCCCGGACCTGCGAGCCGGAGCGCAGCACCCCGAGCCGCACCAAGGGGCTCGCGCTGCGCCGTTCGATCAGGACGAAGGCGACGAGCAGGGCGGCGGCCACCAGGAAGGACAGCAGGGTGCGGGCGGAGGCCCAGCCCGCCTCGGGGGCCTCCACGACGGTGAAGACGAGCAGCAGCATCGCGGCCGTGCCCGTGACGGCGCCCGGCAGGTCGTAGCCGCCGGAGGAGTCGTCGCGGGAGCTGTGCGGGATGAGGCGCAGCGCGAAGACGAGGGCGATCAGGGCGACGGGGGCGGGGAGCAGCATGGTCCACCGCCAGCTCAGCTCCGTGAGCAGCCCGGACAGGACGAGGCCCATGGAGAAGCCGGTGGCGGCGCAGGTGGTGTAGATGGACAGGGCCCGGTTGCGCTGCGGGCCCTCCTTGAAGGTGGTCGTGATGATCGACAGGCCGGCGGGGGCGGTGAAGGCGGCGCTGAGCCCCTTGACGAACCGGCTGGCGATGAGGAGCGGCCCGGAGTCGACGAGTCCGCCCAGCAGGGAGGCGAGCGCGAAGACGGCGAGCGCGATCAGGAAGACCCGGCGCCGGCCGAGCAGGTCGGCGGCGCGGCCGCCGAGGAGCAGCAGCCCTCCGTAGCCGAGGATGTAGCCGCTCACGATCCACTGGAGGGTGGCGGTGGACAGGTCGAGATCGGCGGCGATCGAGGGCAGGGCGACGCCGACCATGGAGACGTCGAGGGCGTCGAGGAACATCGCGGCGCAGAGCACGAGCAGGGTGCCCCAGAGGCGCGGACTCCAGTGTTCCCGGTCGGCCGGGGGTGCGTCGGTGAGCGGAGAGGTCATGGGCAGCACAGTACATGCGCATGCATTGAATGCAAACGCATTTAATTCCTGTGCAACAAAAGGGGTGGTTTCTGCTAACGTGCGGTCATGGCAGCGAACAAGTCCGAACGCGCACTCGTGGACGAGTGGCGTGACGTCCTCGCCCTGCACGCACGGACGACCTGTGAGCTCGACCGGGCCCTCCAGCCGCACGGACTCTGTGCCAGTGACTTCGAGGTCCTCGACGTGCTCGCCGAGGGCGCGTCCGAGGACGGCCCGGTGTCCTGGCGCGTCCAGGAACTGGCCGGCCGCGTCCACCTCAGCCAGAGCGCGCTCTCCCGGCTCGTCGCCCGCCTGGAGAAGGACGGCCTGGTCGCCCGGGGCATGTGCCCCGAGGACCGGCGCGGCGTCCAGGTGAGGCTCACCGAGAAGGGGCTCGGCCGCCACATCGAGGCGAAGCCCCTCCAGCGCGAGGTGCTGACCCGGATGCTGGACCGGTCCTCCTGAGGCGTCCGCTCGCGTCCCGTCCGGTTCGAGCCGTTCCGCGACCGGATGATCTCCAGGTCGGCGCCGTCGAGGCCGTCGAAGGAGGACTCTCGCGCCGGAGCGGGCGCGTCACCGGCACCCGCTCGGAGCCCCTCAGTCCCAGGTGATCGCCGACTTCTCCCGCCACAGGCGGACGAGCGAGGCGTCCCCGGTGACGGTGACCGCGTCCTCGGGCAGCCGATTCCACAGAGCCAGGTACAGCGACCCGGCGGGCCCGCTCAGCTCCGTGTCCACGGGGTCGCCGGCCGGGAAACCGGTCGTGCGCTCCGTGCGCGGGGCGTCCGCCGAGAGCCGTACGGTCCAGACGTCACCGGTGTCCGTCGCCCGCACTCGCAGGGTCCTGGGTCCGGGCGTGCGGACCCGGCTGCGGCTCCGGGCGTGGAAGGCGTTCAGCAGCTCGTCGATCCCGTCGGCACCGACCGCCGGGGCCACCGGCCCGGGACCGGCCGGGAGCGCCGACTCCGCGTCCGCGCGGTGGACGGCCGTCTCGTGCGCCTGCCGCCGGGCCCAGAAGGCGAGAGGCGAGGGCGCCGGGAGGAACGTCCAGCACTCCAGGTCCTCCGGCGCGGCGCGCAGGGCGGCGACCAGGTCCGCGTGGCCCTCGCGGTAGTGGGCGAGCAACTCGTCGCCGTCGAGCGCCGGTTCGCCGCCGTCCGGGTGGTACGCGGTGTGTCCTTCGGTCACGTAGGTCGTGGCCCAGCGGTGCACCGTCGTCACGTGCCGCAGGAGGTCGCGGATCCGCCACCCCGGGCAGGTCGGCACCTCCGCGTCCGGCCCGGCTCCGGCCGCCGCCTCCGCCAGACCCGGGCCGGCGGCTTCCAGCGCCTCGATGTGCTCCGCGATCCTCATCGTCCCCCCGGTGATCATGTCCATGGAACGGATTCTGACAGGAGCGGAGATCACGGGATACGCCCCTGGGGCATGGGCGTCAGACCGTCCGGGCGGCCTTGGCGTCCCGGGCCAGGTAGCCCATCACCGCGGCACCGGCGGCGAGCGCCGCGACCGTGGTGAGCGCGGTCGGCAGGGAGAACCGGTCGGCGAGGAACCCGATCGAGGGCGGGCCGAGCAGCATCCCGCCGTACCCGAGGGTGGACGCGGTTGCCACCCCGCCGGGACCGGCGAGCGCGCCGGCGCGGGCCACGGCGACGGGAAAGATGTTGGCGAGACCGAGACCGGTCACGGCGAAGCCGAGGAGCGCGGCCCAGACGGTCGGCGCGAGCGCGCCGAGCAGCATCCCCGCGGCGGCGGTCGCGCCGCCCGCGACCAGGGTGCGGGTCTGGCCGAGGCGTTCCAGCAGCGCGGTGCCGGAGAGCCGGCCGGCGGTCATGGTCAGCGCGAACACGGAGTACCCGGCGGCGGCCACCCCCGGATGGGCGTGCAGGTCCTGGGTGAGGTGCAGGGCGCCCCAGTCGGCGAGCGCGCCCTCGCCGTAGGCCGTGCAGAGCGCGATCAGTCCGAAGACGAGGACCGTACGGCGCGGGGCCGGGGCGTCCGGCCGCGTGCCGGGAGCGGGGGACGGGGAGAGGAGGGCCTCGGGCGGGGCGGGGGAGGGGTGGCGCAGGAGGACGGGCCCGGCGGCGCCCGTCAGGGCCAGGCCGACGACCGTGAGGCCGAGGAGGTGGGCGGTGGGGGAGAGGCTTCCGGCGAGCAGCCCGCCGAGCCCCGCGCCCAGCATGCCGCCGAGGCTGAACGCGGCGTGGAAGCTCGGCATCACGGGGCGCCGCAGTGCGGTCACGACGTCCACGGCAGCGCTGTTCATGGCCACGTTGATGCCGCCGTACGCGGCGCCGAAGACGAGCAGGACGAGGCCGAGGGCGAGCGGGGAGCGGGTGAGCGCGGGCAGGGCGACGGAGAGCGAGAGGAGTACGGCGGTGGCGACGGCGACCGCGTGGGAGCCGTACCGGCGGCAGAGCCGCCCGGTCAGCGTCATGGTCACCACGGCGCCCGCCGACACCCCGAGGAGCGCGAGGCCGAGGTCCCCGGCGGAGGCGCCGGTCTGCTCCTTGACGGCGGGGATCCGGACCACCCAGCCGGCGAACAGGAAACCGTCGAGGGCGAAGAAGAGGGTCAGGGCGGAGCGGAGGCGGGACAGGGAACGGGTGGCGGTGTCTCCGCCGGAGCCCCCCGAGGCGGCCGTCCGTACTTTGTTTAGTAGCGGCACAAACTCAGGATAGGGGCGGAGAGCGGGGGAATCAACCGGCCCGTGAGGTCGGGGGCGCCGTCCGATCATGGGAGACTCGCCCCCATGAACGGCAAGGCGACGACGACCCGGACACGGCTGGACAGGGGGCGCAACGCGCTCGGCCCCGCGCTTGAGCTGGTGCACACCGGCAGGGCGCCCACCCGGGCCGTCCTCACCGCCGAGCTCGGCGTCACCCGCGCCACCGCCGGAGCCGTCGCCGCCGAGCTGGAGGCCCTCGGCCTCATCCGGGTCGACTCCAACCCCGGGGCCGCCGCGGGCTCCCAGGGCCGCCCCTCGCACCGGCTCGCCGTCGACGAGAAGGGCCCCGTCGCCCTCGCCGCGCAGGTCCACCCGGACGGCTTCCGGGCCGCGCTCGTCGGCCTCGGCGGCACGATCGTCGCCACGGCCCCCGGGAGCGTCACCGTCTCCGCCGACCCCGCCCAGGTCCTCGGCGCCGTGGTCGACGCCGGAGCGGCCCTCCTGGAGAAGAGCGGCCGCCGCTGCGTCGGAGCCGGTCTCGCCGTGCCCTCCGCGGTCGCCGAGCCCGAGGGCACCGCCCTCAACCCGCTCCACCTGGCCTGGCCCGCCGGGGCCCCGGTCCGGCAGATCTTCGCCGAACGGGTGCGGGAGGCCGGCATCGAGGGCCCCGCCTTCACCGGCAACGACGTGAACCTCGCCGCCCTCGCCGAATACCGCCACGGCGCCGGGCGGGGCGCCAGGGACCTGCTCTGCGTGGCCACCGGCCACCGGGGCGTCGGTGGCGCGCTCGTGCTCGACGGGCGCCTGCACACGGGCAGCGCGGGCCTCGCCCTGGAGGTCGGCCACCTGACGGTGAACCCGGAGGGCCGCCCGTGCCACTGCGGCGGCCGGGGCTGCCTCGACGTCGAGACCGACCCGCTCGCCTTCCTCACGACCGCGGGCCGCGTCCCGGGCCCCGAGGTCTCGCTGCTCCAGCAGTCCCGCGACCTGCTGCGCACCAGCCCGGACGACCCCGGCGTCCGGGTCGCCGTGGGGGAGCTGATCGACCGTCTCGGCCTCGGCCTCGCCGGTCTGGTGAACATCCTCAACCCGGACCGGATCGTCCTCGGCGGCCTCCACCGCGAACTCCTCGACGCCGACCCCGAGCGCCTCCGCGCGGTCGTCGCCGACCGCAGCCTCTGGGGCCGCAGCGGCGGCGTGCCGATCCTCCCCGGCACCCTGGACCACAACAGCCTCGTGGGCGCCGCCGAACTGGCCTGGCAGCCGGTCCTGGACGACCCCCTGGCGGCCCTCTCCCGTGAACCGGTCTGAGGAAGAGGCCGCCCGACTACTCCGGGCGTCCTTCGAGCAGCGCCGCAAGCCGGTCCAGGGCCATCCGGGTGCCGGTCTCGTTGTCGGCGGCGGGGATCGTGTCGGGGACGCCCTCGTGGACGACCAGGACCTCGGTGCCACCACCGTCCGGGACCAGGGTCGTCGTGAGGGTCATGGCGCCGTGCAGCAGCGGGTCCGCCGTCTCGAACTCGAGGACCTCGACGACCCGTTCGCCCGGCACCAGCTCCACGAAGCGGCCGTGGTACGTGTCCGTGCGCGGCCCCGACTTCCCGGCGCCGTCCTCCGCCCCGTACCGCAGCGAGACCCGGAAGGCGCCCCCTTCGCGGGCGTCGAACCCGTGCACCCGGCAGGTCATGCCGTACGGCACCCGCCAGCGCGCGACGGCCTCCGGGTCGAGGAGCGTCCGGTAGACGGCCAGGGGCGGGGCGTCGACGTGACGGGACACGCGCGTGGTGTACATCCTTCCCAGGCTAGGGGGTGTGCGGGGCCTCCGCCCCGGGACCGGGCGAAAACCGGTGGGCCCGCCCGGCCGTACGACGTACCGTTCCGCCCCATGAACCCTCCCAGCTCCGCACTCCCCCCGCGCCTCGGCGACCTCACCTTCCACGGGCCGCTCTCCGAGGCCCGCGCCGCCCGCCTCCTGGGGCGGCTCGCCGCCTCCGGGCCCGCCGACGTGCTCGACATCGGCTGCGGCTGGGGCGAGTTGCTCCTGCGCCTCCTCGAAGCCGCTCCCGGAGCCGAGGGGGTCGGGATCGACGTCAACGCCGAGGACCTGGCCCGCGGCCGGGCCCTCGCCGAGGAGCGCGGGCTCGCCGGCCGGGTCTCCTTCGTCGAGGAGTCGGCGCTCGGCACCGACCGGGGCCCCGTCGACACGGTCCTCTGCCTCGGCTCCGGCCAGGCGCTCTGCGACCCCGACCTGCCGTACGACCCCGCCGCCGTCCTGCGCGAACTCCGCCGGCTCGTCCGGCCCGGCGGCCGCGTCGTCCTGGGGGAGGGCTTCTGGGAGCGCCCGCCCACCGAGGCCGAACTGGCCGGGATGTGGCCCGGCGCCCGTGCCGACGACCACCCCTCCCTCGGCGTCCTGGTCGACCTCGCGATCGGGGCCGGGTTCCGGCCCGCCCGGATCGAGACGGCGAGCGCCGAGGAGTGGGAGGAGTTCGAGTCCGGCTACCGGTACGACACGGAGGTCTGGCTCGCCGCGAACCCCGGCCATCCGCTCGCCGCCGAGACGCGCGAGCGCGTCGACCGGCAGCGCTCCGCCTGGCTGAACGGCTACCGGGGCGTCCTCGGCATCGCCTACCTGACGTTGGTCGCCGTGGCGGACTGACCCCCCAGCTCCGCCCGCCCCGGCTCCGACAGGTGGAGCACCCGGAAGCGCTCGCCCTCGCCGGCCGGCGCCTCCGGGCCCGCCCACAGGGTGAAGGAGAGCAGCTCCCAGTGGCGCGGGTCCACCGCGAGGGCCGAGGCCACCACCCCGTCCCGCCGGGCCTCCCGCGCGTGCCGGGCCACCGCCTCCGCCACCGCCCCGCCCGGCGGGACCTCCTCGCCGAGCGGGGTCCTGAGCCGGGTCGCGGTGCGCGGCGGCGACGCGGACGCCGGCCCCTCCTCGTACGCCAGGCCCGTCCAGTGCTGCACCACGGGCCGGCCGAAGTCGTTCACGATGCCCTGGAAGGCCGGTCCCCAGAGGAAGGAGTTCATGCCCCCGGGCGTGATCCACAGGTAGAACGGCGCGTACTGGTTCACGGGCGAGTCCGCCCCGCGCTCACGGACCAGGTACGCCTTCAGGCCGAGGCCCGGGAAGGCGTCGAGCAGATGGCCCCGGGTGGCCACCCGCTCGCGGATGACGTCCATGTCGTAATCGGCGGGAAGGGTGATCTCGTACTGCAACGCGTGCACGGGACGGACTCCGGTTCTTCTGCGGCGGGGCGGTTTCAGTGGGACGGCTTCAGCGGGGCGAGCAGCGCGAGCAGGCCGCGTACGGCGCTGTCGAAGGGCGCCGGCGACCCCGTCGCGCGGGCCAGCACGTATCCGCCCTGCACCGTCGCCACGATGGTCGCCGCGGTCTCCTCCGGGTCCGGGGAGCCGCTCGGACCGCCGCTCTCCAGCCCCTCCCGGACGACCGCGGCGAGGCGGGCGCGCAGCCGGTCGAGCACCTCCTCGACGGGGGCGCGCAGCTCCGGGTCCGCGATCACTTCCGGGTCCATGGTGAGCCGCCCCACCGGGCAGCCGCGCAGGACGTCGCGCTCGCGCAGCAGGTACGCCTCGATCCGGGCGTACGCCGGACCCTCGCCCTCCAGGACCGCCCCGGCCGCCGCGTCCATCTCCTCGGCCGTCCGCCGGATCGCCGTCAGGGCGAGGTCCCGCTTGCCCGCGAAGTGGTGGTACATGCTGCCCTGGCCCGCGCCCGCCGCCCGCTGGACGGCCTTGGGGCTGGTGCCCGTGTAACCGCGCTCCCACAGGAGTTCGCGGGTCGCCTCGACCAGCCGCTCGGAGGTCTCGTTCGTCCCCATGGCGGCACTGTACATACCAGTAGGTACAGAAGGAAGGGGAGGAGGGAGAGGGGAGGGGCGGGCCACCGGTCCGGGTTCCTCAGCCCGCCCGGCCCGCCAGGACCGGACGGGCGGCGGCCACCGCGGGGGCGGGGCTCAGGACCGGGTCGGCCGGGGTGCCCAGGGGCACGGCGGGGACCCGCTCGTACCCGGTGAAGGGGCCCTCGGCCGCGGAGCCGTACACGGTCTCCTCGCGCGTCTCGACGGGGCCGCCCACGGGCGGCGCCGCGAGGGTGAACCACACGACCTTCCCGTCGTCCCCGCACGGCCGGACGCCCCAGCTCTCGCTGACCGCGCCGACGAGGACGAGGCCCCGGCCGGAGGTGGCCAGACCGTCGGTCGGCGTGTCGGCCGGATCGCCGGACGGTCCGCCGGTCCGCGGCAGACGGGGGTCGTGGTCCCTGACGGAGACCGTGAGCCGGTCGAGCAGCAGCTCGATCTCCACGGTGCACCGCTTGTCCGGCCGGGCGTGCCGGTGGACGTTGGTCAGGAGTTCGGTGACTCCCAACAGGGCATGGTCGACCAGGGCGTCGAGATGCCAGTGGCGCAGATGCGCCGAGACGATCCTGCGGATCTGTCCGATCCGCTGCGGCAGGGCCTGGAGCTCCACCGCGTAATACCTGCTCGGTTCGCTGATCACGGCTGCGACTCCCCGAAGTAGTCCGGAAGAAGACGAAGGGTCGGATCTCTCGTGCGGTCCAGCGGGGTGGCGACCACGACGTACTGTCACCACCTGTCAACCCTCGGTGAGGTGATTCCAGCGTGGGCCAGGGGTGACCGTCCCGCAACTCACGGCGAGCCGCGCCGGGCCGGAGAGGGCGTGACGGGCCCCGGCGTCCGTGCCTCCCGGCGGCGTCGCTTCCCGTGCTTCAGCCCCTGATGCCGGCGTCCGGCGTCAGCGTCGTCCCGCCGCCCGCTTGAGCGCCGCGAGGAAGCGACCGCCCGACTCCTCCGCGTCCTCCGGCTCCCCGGGGTCCACCGTCCCGGCGTCGCGGTCGTTCTCGTGCAGCGTCAGCCGGTACCGGGTGCCGTTCACGGTCGCCACCGCCTCGTCCGGCCCCGCGAACCACGGCCGCCCCGCCCGCACCGCCGTCACCGGCGCGCTGTCGATCTCGCTGCCGTAACTGGTGAGCAGGGCGAGCCGCCCGTCCTCGATCCGCACCTCGCCCGCGCGCGTCAGCGAGCGCAGCCAGCGGTTGATCTCCACGCCCCTGGCGCTGAACTCGGGTTCCCTCACGCCGATCCGCCCCTTCCCACCCGTTTCCCCGGGTTGCCGTTCCCAGTGTGCCGGGCCGTCCGCGACCGCACCAGTGGCCCTCTCGCACACCCTTCCGCAAGTCTTCCCTATGGAAGGTCAAAGGGAACGTTTGCCCAGGTGGGGGCGGTATTGTCGGGAGTGGAGCACCCGGGGGAGCACCCCCGGGGAAGCGATCGAGGAGAAGCGCGGATGAGCACCACCGAGCACAGTGCGCAGAACGGTTCGCCGGCCACCCCCGGAGCCACCGTCACCTCCGGAGGGGCCAGTGCCCCCGGGGGCACCGCCACCGCCACCGTCGACGTCGACCGCAGCGATCCCGCCTACCGGGCCTGGCTCAAGGAAGCCGTCCGCAAGGTCCAGGCCGACGCCAACCGCTCGGCCGACACCCACCTGCTGCGCTTCCCGCTCCCCGAGCACTGGGGCATCGACCTCTACCTCAAGGACGAGTCGACCCACCCCACCGGCAGCCTCAAGCACCGGCTCGCCCGCTCCCTCTTCCTCTACGGCCTGTGCAACGGCTGGATCCGGCCGGACCGGCCCGTCATCGAGGCCTCCAGCGGCTCGACCGCCGTCTCCGAGGCGTACTTCGCCAAGCTCATCGGCGTCCCCTTCATCGCCGTCATGCCCCGCACGACCAGCCCCGAGAAGTGCCGGCTCATCGAGTTCCACGGCGGACGCTGCCACTTCGTCGACGACTCGCGCACCCTGTACGAGGAGTCCGCCGCCCTCGCCGAGCGCACCGGCGGCCACTACATGGACCAGTTCACCTACGCGGAGCGGGCCACCGACTGGCGCGGCAACAACAACATCGCCGAGTCGATGTACCAGCAGCTCAGGCTGGAGCGGTACCCGGAGCCGACCTGGATCGTGGCCACCGCGGGCACCGGCGGCACCTCGGCGACCATCGCCCGCTACGTGCACTACATGCAGCACGACACCCGGATCTGCGTCGCCGACCCCGAGAACTCCTGCTTCTTCGACGGCTGGACCCACCACGACCCGCACGCCACCGCCGACTGCGGCTCCCGCATCGAGGGCATCGGCCGCCCCCGCATGGAGCCGAGCTTCGTGCCCGGGGCCGTCGACCGCATGATGAAGGTGCCCGACGCGGCGAGCGTCGCCGCCGTCCGCGCCCTGGAGACGGCCATCGGCCGCAAGGCGGGCGGCTCCACCGGCACCGGCCTGTGGAGCGCCTTCAAGGTCGTGGCCGAGATGGTCGCGCACGGGCGCACCGGCAGCGTCGTCACCCTGCTCTGCGACCCCGGCGACCGCTACCTCGACAAGTACTACTCCGACGACTGGCTGGCCGCCCAGGGCCTCGACATCGCCCCGTACACCGCCGCTATCGAGAGCTTCCTGGCGACGGGGGCCTGGCCGGAGTGAGCCGCCGGTCGAGCCGGCGCGCCGCGTCCCGGAAGGACCGCCCGAGGCCCGGCCGCGCGCACCGCAGCGCGAGCCGGAACGGGGCCGGGCCGTCGGCGGCCATCGTCCACCGCAGCGACGTCCCCCGCCCGGCGGGGGAGAGGGCCCACTCCTCCGCCACGGCCGTGGGCCCGGGGGCGTTCGTCGTGTCCACCCGGTAGGCGTAGCGGACCTCGGGCTCGGCGGCCAGGACCGTCTCCTCAAGGACGATCCCGCCCCGCAACCGGACGCTGCGGCCCGCCCCGTCGCCCGTCGGGACGGCGGAGACGAGGGCGGTGAACCAGGAGGGCGTACTCCCCACCTCCACGGCCAGGGAACGGTAGACGGCCGCGGGCGGGGCGGCCAGCGTCGCCGTGAACACCAGGCGGACGGGCGCGGACGCGGTGAAGTCGAGCTCCACCGGCCTCAGTCGGCGTGCCATGGACCGGACCTCCGGGGAACGCGGGCGGAAAGGGCACCTTAACTGACGTACTGTCAACAGCGCAGCATTCGGGTGTGGTTGAGATGAAGCCCGGCGGCGGGGCCCGGCCCTCACCCCTCCCGCAGCAGCGCGTCCACCGCCCGCCCGAACACCACCCGCCCCGCCCGCGCCAGCACCGGATCGAGGGCCCGCGGCACGCCCCGTACCGTCAGCTCCTCCGTCCACACCACCCGGCAGCCGCCGCCCGGCGCCTCCGCCACCTCGATCAGCGCCCACCCCCGTACGACCCGGCCGTGCTTCTCCAGCCGGCACGCGCCGGGGCGGGCGGCCGACGGCGGCTCCCAGCGCACGACCTCCATCGGGTCGTCGAAGGACAGCCGGCCGATCCCCGTCCGCGCGGTGAACCGGGTCCCCACGCCGTTCGGCCCCGGCGTCAGCACCCTCGTCCGGGTCAGCGGCACCTGCCGCCCGTGCGCCGGCCAGTCCGTGAGCCGCCGCCACACCTCCTCCGGCGCCGACGGCACCGTCCGCTCGACCCGGAAGGCGCTCACGCCCGCTCCTCGCCCGCCACCACGAGCCCCGGCACGTGCTCCGACACCTCCGCCCGCACCCCCTCGGACAGGCCCCCGTCCGTCACCCAGGTGTCCACCTCGTCCAGAGAGGCGAACGAACTCAGGCCCACCGTCCCCCACTTGGTGTGGTCGGCGACCACCACCACCCGGCGCGCCGAGCGGACCAGACAGGTGTTGGTCTCGGCCTCCGCCAGGTTCGGCGTCGACAGGCCGGCCTCCGCCGAGACGCCGTGCACCCCGAGGAAGAGCAGGTCGAAGTGGAGCGAGCGGATCGCCCGGTCCGCCACCGGCCCCACCAGGGCGTCGGACGGCGTGCGCACCCCGCCCGTCAGGACGACCGTCGCCGCCCCGCGCCGCGCCTCGCCGCCCGTCCGCCCCGCCTCGTGGAACACGTCCGCGACCCGCACCGAGTTGGTCACCACCGTCAGGTCCGGCACGTCCAGCAGGTGCCGGGCCAGCGCGTACGTCGTCGTCCCGCCGGACAGGGCCAGCGCCGTGCCCGGCGTCACCAGGGCCGCCGCCGCCCGCGCGATCTCGTCCTTGGCGCTCGGTTCGAGCACCGACTTGGCCTCGAAGCCCGGCTCGTGGGTGCTCGCCTCGACCACCGGAACGGCTCCGCCGTGCACCTTGGCCAGCACTCCCTGCCGGGCCAGCGCGTCCAGGTCGCGGCGGATCGTCATGTCCGAGACGCTCAGACGGCGGGTCAGCTCGTTGACCCGTACACCGCCGCGCCGCCGGACCTCGTCGAGGATCAGGGCGCGCCGCTGCTCCGCGAGGAGGTTCTGGTTGTCAGTCACCGCCGGGGCCGGTCCTTCCGCAGGGGACGGGGATATGGGGATGAGGGTGAAATTCGGTGAGGGGCCGTGCGCGGCCGTACGGCCGTCCGCGATCCTGTCTCCGACGTCGCATCTTTTCACCTCATGAGGGAGCCGCCCCAGTGTCCCCTGCCACACCCGTCCCGGAGAGCGGGGACGCGGCGCTCGAACTCCTCGTCCACGGAGTCGGCGGAGCCACCCCCCAGGACATGCTCGACGACCCCAGGACCGTACGGATCACCGGCGACCGGACCGCCGCCCTGTACCGCCGGATCGAGGACGCCGACGCCGAGGAGCACCCCGAGCGGTACGCCGGGCGCCCGGTCCCGGAGGCGTACTGCTGGTCCAACCTCACCTCCGGGGACGGCACCCGCGCGTTATGGCTGCTGCTCCTGCCCTTCATGGTCGCCAACCTCGCGCACTGGATGCGCCCGCCCGCCCCGGGCGGACACCGGCTCGCCCGGCTCTACGGGGTCCTCGTCCGGCTCGTCGCCCTCACCCTCACCGTCCTGCTCACCGCCGCCGCCTGCGAGGTCGCGCTCGACCTGACGGCCTGGCAGTGCGCCGCCGCCCCCGCCTGCGTCGACTCCGCCTCCTGGCTGGGCTTCCTCTCCGTCGAGCGCGGCGGCTGGTGGTCCGTGCCCGGCCGCCGCCTGGCCCTCGCCGCCCTCGTTCCGGCCGTCCTCGTCGGCCTGCTCTGGTACCTGTCCAACCGGACCTGGACCGCGTACGAGGCCCAGCGCCCGCCCACCGGCTACGACACCCCGTCGGCACGGCAGGACACCGCCACCACCGACCCGGGGTCCCGCGCCGCCCTCGGACGGCCCGGATTCTGGTACGGCCGCCGTCTCGTCGCCCGGCTCAGGGCCGCCCACACCGCCGCCGGCTTCCTCACCGTCGCCGCCGCCCTCGTCACGGCCGCCGCCCGCCACGACACCGCCGCGCCCGGGGCCGGAGCCGTCCTCGGCCGGATCCTCCAGGCCGCCGTCGCCGCCTTCGGCGTCGTCGTCCTCTGGGTCGTCTGCCGACGCGGGCGCAGCGAGAACCACCTCGACCTGCGGCTCGAAAGCGCCCTGGTCTCCTGGCTGCCCGGCGCCTCCCTCGCCCTGCTCGCCGTCACCGCCCTGTACGCGGGCTGGTCCCGGCCCGGCTGGGCCTCGTCCGGAACCCTCCCCGGCGACGCCGTCTTCAGCGCCCTCACCGTCGCCCAGGGCGCCCTCGTCGTCGCCCTCGGCGCGGTCGCCCTCCTCCTCCAGCGCCCCCGCCGGGACCCCCGCACCGCCCTGTACGGACTCGGCGGACCCGCCGTCGCCATGCTCGCCTGCGCCCTCGGCGGGGTCATGTCCGGCGGCGTCGCCCAGCGCGTCGCCGACTGGCTCGACGGACCGGCCACCCCCGGCATGGGCGACCCCGGACCCCGGATAAGCCCGCCCGTCCTGCTCAGCTGGCAGGCGTCCGTCATCCCCGTCCTGCTGCTGCTCCTCGCCGTGCCCACCGCCCTGCTCGCCGCGCGGACCGTGCTCGCCGCCCGGCGCCTGCGCTCCGGGGTCGAGGCCGACTACGCCACCGGCGACGAGCGCGACCCGGTCCGTACGGGACGGATCGCGACCGTCCGGGCCCGGGCGGCGCTCACCGACTCCGCGCCCGTCCTCGTCGGCGTCGTCTCCGGCGCCACCCTGTGCCTCGGGGCCCTCTCCGTCGTCGGCGCCTGGGCCAGCGGGAACGTGCCCGGCCGGGCCTTCGACGGCGCCCACCCCGCCGTCGCCGCCCTGGCCTCCGCCACCCAGGCCCTGGGCTCCTGGATGATCGGCTTCGGCTTCCTGCTCTTCGTCACCTGGGGCCGCCGCGCCTACCGGGACCCCTCCGCCCGCCGCACCATCGGCATCCTCTGGGACGTCGGCACCTTCTGGCCCCGCGCCGCCCACCCCTTCGCGCCGCCCTGCTACGCCGAGCGCGCGGTCCCCGACCTCACCTGGCGGATGAACTCGTGGACCCGGCGCACCGGCGGCCGGCTCGTCATCTCCGGGCACTCCCAGGGCAGCGTCCTCGCCGCGGCCGCCGTCTGGCAGCTCAGGCCCGCCACTCGCCGCCGGGTCGCCCTGCTCACCTACGGCTCACCCCTGGAGCGGCTCTACGGACGCTGGTTCCCGGCCTACTTCGGCCCCGAGGCGCTGGGCTCCCTGAACCGCACGATCCACTGCTGGAGCAACCTCTACCGCGCCACCGACCCGATCGGCGGGCCCGTCCGGGTCGTCGCCGAGGACGGGCGGCCCGCCGTCGACGAGCCGGTCCTGCTCGACCCGGTCGCCTACGGACGCACCCGCGACCACCCGCTGCCCGAACCGATCCTGGGCCACTCCGACTACCAGGCCGACCCCGGCTTCATCCACTGCCGCACCGGCCTCCTCGACCGCCTCCCGCCCGCCGTGCCCCGGCAGCGCGGGGCCGGGGAACCGCCGGAGCCCTGCGGGAAGGACGCCTCCGGACCGGGTGACTGCGGGCCGGACGCCTCCGGAGAGCGGGCCTCCGGTCAGGAGGAGACGGGTCAGGGCAGCTCGGGCAGGTCCTCCGGGTAGAGCAGGGTCAGGTCGTCCGTGCTCGGCTCGTCGAGCGCGGCGACCCGTCCCGCGTGCCGCTCCACCATCGACTCGAAGGTCTGCCGCGCGGTGCGCCCGTTGCCGAAGGCCGGGCCCTTGGGCAGCTTCGCGAAGTACGCGAGCAGCGCCCCGTCCGTGCCCGGGGCGAGCCGGTACTCGTGCTCGTCCGCCTGCTGCCCCACGATCCGCAGCAGTTCCTCCGGCTCGTAGTCGCCGAAGGTGATGGTCCGTGAGAAGCGCGAGGCCACCCCCGGGTTCACGGTGAGGAAGCGCTGTATCTCCGCCGTGTACCCGGCGACGATGACCACCACCGCGTCCCGGTGGTCCTCCATCAGCTTGACCAGGGTGTCGATCGCCTCGCGGCCGAAGTCCCGTCCCGAGTCCTCCGGCGACAGCGCGTACGCCTCGTCGACGAACAGCACCCCGCCGCGCGCCCGGTCGAAGGCCTCCTGGGTACGGATCGCCGTCGAGCCGATGTGCTCACCGACCAGGTCCACCCGGGAGACCTCCACCAGGTGTCCGCGCTCCAGGACCCCGAGCGAGGCGAGGATCTCGCCGTACAGGCGCGCCACCGTCGTCTTGCCCGTGCCCGGGTTGCCCGTGAAGACCAGGTGGCGGCGGACCGAGGCCGCCTTGAGCCCGGCCTCCTGGCGCCTGCGCCCCACCTCGATCATGTTGGTGAGGGTCCGCACCTCGTGCTTGACGCTCTCCAGGCCCACCAGGGCGTCCAGTTCGCCGAGCACGTCCTGCGAGGAGCGGGCTTCCGGGACGGGCTCCGGGGTCGGGGCCGGAGCCGCGGGCCGGGCGGCCGGCACGGTGCCGAGCAGCCCGGCCGTCCGCGTCTCCGTCAGGACCGCACCACCGGCGGGGGAGGCCCCGGACGGCGACGAGTCGGGTACGGAGGAGCGGACCGCGCTCTCGTCGCTGGTGCACTCCTCGGCGACCGCGCCCTCCTCCGGGAACTCGTAACCGCCGCGCGCGCACCGCTCCGTACGGCACTTGCGCAGGGTCGTCCGGCAGCCGTCCGTGACGTGGAAGCCGTACCCGCCGCTGCCCGTCACCCGGCAGCCGTGGAAGGAGCCGCGCCCCTCCGCCGACACGTAGAAACCGGCCTCGGCGGGCGAGGCGACCGTGCACCGCTCGATCGTGGGGTCGGCGCCCTTGGTGACGATGACCCCGGTCTGCACGGAGTCGATCGCGCAGCCGGCCAGGGTGCCGCCGCTGCCGTGGTCGCGGAACCAGGCGCCCGTGGACGCCTCCCGGATGCGGCAGTCGTCGAGCTGGGCCGTCGCCCCGTCGCTCACCGACACCGCCGTGTTCCGCACCTGCGACAGGTCGCTGTCGACCACGTCCACGCGCGAGCCCCGGTCGAGGACGAACAGCGCGTCCGGCACGTCGTGCACCCGGCAGGCGTCGAGGACGGCGGTCGCCCCGTCGCTCACCCACACCGCCGGGTAGTCGCCCGTACTGTCGTGGATCTCGCACTGGTTGGCGTCCACCCGGGTCCCCGGGTCCCACACCGACAGGCCGTTGCGGCCGAAGCGGCGCACGGTCGACCGGGTGAGCGTCAGGACCGAGCGCGAGCGCAGGTCGACGGCGTTCTCCGGGACGTCGTGGATGTCGCAGTCGGACAGGGTGAGGACGGCGTCGGTGTCGAGGGTGATGCCGTCCGCCGACGTCCGGTGCACCGAGGAGTCCGTGAGGTGCGCGGTGGCGCGGGACGCGATCTGGAGTCCGGCGCCCTTGATCTCGTACACCTCGCAGCCCACGCCCTCCAGGGCGCTGCCCTCGCCGGTGACGGCGATCCCGGCGCCGGAGGCGTGGTGCACCCGGCAGCGCTCCAGGCGCGGGTGCGCGCCGCCCCGCACCGAGACGCCCGCCTGCCCGGCGGACACCACCTCGCACTCCTCGAACACCCCGCCCGCGCCGTCGAGCACGGCGATGCCGATCCCCGCCGCGTTGTCGACCGTGCAGCGGCGGACCGTGGGCCGGGCGGCGCCCCGCACCTCGATCCCGGCGGCCGAGCGGGTCATGATCCGCAGGTCGAGCAGCTCGGGCGTGCCGTCCTCGACGAGCAGCGCGGGCGCCGCCACGTCCTGGCCCTCGACGTGCAGGTCCTGGAGGACGACGGAGGCGCGCAGGGTCAGCGGGACCCCGTCCGGGGGCGCGATCCGGACCGGGCCGGCCCCGCCCTCGGGGCCGCGCAGGGTGATGGCCCGCCGCACCACCAGGTTCTCCCGGTAGGTCCCCGGGGCGACGGTGAGCACGTCCCCGTCGCCCGCGGCCTCCAGGGCGGCGGCGAGGGAGGGGTACTCACCCGTGCGGCGCCGCCACCGCGATGTGCCGGTGTGCGTCACCTGGACCGTGCCCTGTGCCATGGGTGTGTCCTGCCCCCGCCTCATGCCTCGCCGCTGATCCGATGCCCCACCGTAGCGCGCGCGGCGGTGTGGGGTTGACGGGTCGCGTACCCCCGCCCGCGCCGGGAACGCACCTGGTGCCCGGGGTGCGTCACCGCCGGTCCGGGGCGGTCCGGAGCGGTCGTACCCGGTCGTACCCGATCAGCTGCCGGTGCCGGTGCGGCCCCAGTCGGGACCGGTCGCGGCCCACGCGCGGTCGAGGTCCGCGTACCGCAGCAGGACGAGCCGGCGGACCACGAGCCGTCGGACGGTCTCCACCAGGAGACCGGTGAGGAGCGCGGCCATGAGCCCCGCGGTGACCGCGTGCGCGCGGGCGGTGTCCGCGCGCATCGGCGGCGCCACCGGACGCCCGCCCCGGTCCGTCCACAGGGGAAAGGCGTCGCCGGGGGCCGAGTGCCGCCGGACCGTCGTCACCGTTCCCGTACGGGACGACCCGTCCGGGGCGGTCCAGCGGGCCACCACGGAGCGGCGCAACCGCTCCTCCCCGCCGGACTCGGTGGTCCGGGGTCCGCTCGCGGGCACGTCGGCGGGCCGCACCACCCGGGCCGTCGTCGGCGTCCGCTGTTCCTGCTGCGCACGGACCGCCCGCCGGAGCGACTCGTGGGCGGACGTGCCGGCGTTCCAGCCGGCCAGGGGCACCGCGACGCAGAGCAGTACGGCGGCGGTGAGGGCGACCCACGCCTCGACGAGGTCCGTGGTCCGGCGCAGCGGATTGCGGCGCCAGCGCCGGAGTCCCAGGGCTGCGCGCACGTCCGGACCCCCTCGTCGTTCGCGGCTTCTCCAACGAGTGTGCCCCGGGGGTGCGTTCCCCGCCCGTCGGGACGGCGAAGTGTGACGCGCGCCCCGCCCGCGGGGGCGTGTCAGTCCAGGATCTTGACGGCGTCGCCGACCCGGACCGTGCCGGTGTGCTCGGGGACGAGGTTCTGGCCGAAGACGATCCGGCCGTCGCTCTTGCGGTGCAGGGCGAGGGTCCGCAGCGGCTCCTTGCCGCGCGCGGCGGTGGACTGGTCCGTCGTGGTGACGACGCAGCGTCCGCAGGACCGGGCGACCCGGAAGGTGACCTCTCCGACGGCGATCCGGGTCCAGCCGTCCTCCGCCCAGGGCTCGGTCCCCCCGACGACCAGGTTCGGCCGGAACCGGTCCATCGGCAGGGGGCCCTCGTCGGCCCGGTCGCCCCGGGCGATCAGGGAGTTGAGGGCGTCGAGCGAGGCGGTGGTGGTGACGAGCAGCGGATAGCCGTCCGCGAAGCTCACGGTCTCGCCGGGCAGCGCGTACGCGGGGTCCACCGGGCGCCGGTGCTCCGGCGCGTCCATGTGGACGAGCCGGAAGTCGCCCTCCAGGAAGGCCGAGAGCCACGCGGCCGCGCCGGGACCGGCCGGGACCGCCTCCACGGGCTTGTCGAACACCTCCACGGTGACGGTGGCCGAGGGATGCGGCACCTCGACCGCCAGCTGCGGGTGTCCGGGCGCGGACAGGACGACCCCGCCGCCGGGCAGCGGCTCGGCCGAGGCCAGCGCCATCCGGGGGTGACGGCGTTGGGTCACGACCTTGCCCGCCGCGTCGACGACGGTCCAGCGACGGTCCCCGGCCAGCCCCCAGGGCTGCACTTCGGCCTCCGGGCGGGTCAGCGCGCGCATGGCCTTCACCGGGTGGACGTGGACGGAGCGGAGCACGGGAGAGGACATGGAGTCATCCTGCCAGCCGCTCCGGTCCCGCCCTGCGGGCGGTGGGCCCTTTCGGGCCCTCCCGCGACGGGAGCCCGCCGGGTCGGCCGACGGCGGGGCTGCCGGATCCGGTCAGTAACTCCCGCCCTGGTACGGGCGGTTGTACGGGTCCGCGTAGGGGGCGGAGGCCGGGACCGGAGCGGGCCGGGGCGCCGCCGGACGCATCGCCTCGTAGCCGGCGGCCGCCGGACGGGGCTGCTGCTGCGGGTACGCGCCGCCCGGGTAGCCGCGCGGGCCCGACGACTGCTGCGGGATGTACGGGGCCGGGGCCTGCTGCAGGGGGACGGGGGCCATCTGCGGCGAGGGCTGCGGGTAGCCGTAACCGCCGTTGTAGGCGGGGGCGGGCTGCGGGGCGGGCGCCGCCGGGAGGGCGGGCAGCGCCGAGGGGAGCGCCGGCAGGTAGGAGCCGCTTCCACTGGCGGGGAAGCCACTGCCGGTGTCGTAGGCGGCGGGCACTCGGATCGGGGCGATCTGAGGCGTGCCCCGCTCCGCGACCAGGGAGTCGTAGATCGGGGTGTCCGGGAAGGACGGCGCGGTGTGGTAACCGCCTCCATGGATGGAGCGGGGGGAGGTCATGGCCATAAGTTAAGCCCACGATGTGCCGCTTGGGGAGACCGATTAGAAGGTTGTTTGACGGGCTTCGCGAAGCGGTGGATCCCCAACCCGAGCGAACGCGACAAAAGGGGACGTCGCTGTGTCTCAAGATCGCGTAAAAGCCGAGTTCGGAGGGGGTTACCGGTCGGTCGGGGGTGTCGTGGCGCCGACCGGTGCCCCCGGCGTGAGGAACGCATAAAGAAAAGGTGCCGGGAGGGGACGGCGGAAGTGATCATGGGCATGATTGGTCGCTCTTCATTCGCGCCCTTGATTGACCGTCAAGTCGACGCCCCGGAGGTGACGCGTACGCGCCGAATTGACGACGCTACTCCGCGTAATTGAAAGCGCTACTACCCGTATCGAAAATGCCTTTTCAGCGAAGACGCCGGACGGGGATGTCGGGTGAGAGCGCGTCGGGGGAGGGCGTCGCGCGAAGGCGCCGGACGCGGGCGCGTGTTCACCGCTCCGGGGCCGCCTCCGGGCGCGCGTACGTCCGCCCCTTCCACGCCGCGCCCCGGCCCCGGTGGTGCCGCACCGCCGAGTCCACCGTCATCAGGAGATAGAGGAAAGCGGTGAACGGCAGCAGCGGGGCGAGCCACAGCGGCTGCCGGTAGTAACGGAGCATCGGGACGTACGACCCCGCCATCACCGCCCAGGCCGCGCCTCCCGCCCAGGCCGCCGGCCCGTCCCCGCCCGCCGCGCCCGCCACCAGGGCCACCGGCGGCACCAGATAGACGACCACGAGCCCCGCGACCGTCCCCGCGAGCAGCAGCGGGTTGTGCCGGAGCTGCGCGTACGCGCTCCGCGCGACCATCCGCCACAGCTCGCCGAGCCCCGGATACGGGCGGACGCTGTCGACCCGCTCCGCGAGGCCCAGCCAGATCCGCCCGCCGGCCCGCCGCACCGCCCGCGCCAGCGACACGTCGTCGATCACCGCCTGCCGGATCGCCTCCGGCACCCCGGCCGCCACCGCCGTCCCCGTCCGCAGCAGCACGCAGCCGCCCGCCGCCGCCGTCGCCCGGGGCCGCGCCCGGTTGATCCAACGGAAGGGGTAGAGCTGCGCGAAGAAGTAGACGAACGCCGGCACGACCAGGCGCTCCCACACGCTCTCGGCCCGCAACCGGGCCATCTGCGACACCAGGTCCAGATCGTTCCCCACCGCCGCCGACACGAGGAGGCGCAGACTGTCCGGACGGTGGGCGATGTCCGCGTCCGTCAGGAGCAGGAACTCCGGTCCACGCGCGCGTGCCAGCGCCATGCCGTGCCGCAGCGCCCACAGCTTGCCCGTCCACCCCGCGTCCGGCTCGCCCGGCGACACCACGGTCAGCGGCAGCCCGCCGCACCGGGCGGCCAGCTCCACGGCGAGGCTCCCCGTGCCGTCCGTACTCCCGTCGTCGACGAGGATCACCTCCGCGACCCCCGGATAGTCCTGCGCGAGCAGCGACGGCAGGCTCAGCGGCAGCACCCCGGCCTCGTCCCGCGCGGGCACGACGATCACCACGCGCGGCCGTGCGACCGGCTCCCCGCACGCGTGCCCGCCGTCGCGCGGGGCCGGAAGACGCTGGTCCGTGCGCCAGAAGAAGCCCTGGCCGAGCAGCAGCCAGGCCCAGGCGGCCAGGGAGGCGAACGCGAACCAGGCAAGGGTGCTCATTCGCGGCAGTCTGCCCCAGAACGCGGGGGATCCAGGGCTCATCGGCTAGGGTGACCGGGTGAAGATCGCGCTCATGGACTCCGGAATCGGCCTCCTCCCGGCGGCGGCCGCGGTGCGCCGGCTCCGGCCGGACGCGGATCTCCTCCTCTCCAACGACCCCGACGGAATGCCGTGGGGCCCGCGCACCCCCGAGGACCTCACCGGGCGCGCCCTCGACGTCGCGCTCGCCGCCGCCGAGCACCGCCCGAGGGCGCTGATCGTGGCCTGCAACACCGCCACCGTGCACGCCCTGCCCACCCTGCGCGCCGCCCTCGAACCGGACGTCCCCGTCATCGGCACCGTGCCCGCGATCAAGCCCGCCGCCGCCGGGGGCGGCAAGATCGCCATCTGGGCCACTCCGGCCACCACGGGCAGCGCCTACCAGCGCGGGCTCATCCGCGACTTCGCCGGGGGCGCCGAGGTCACCGAGGTGCCCTGCCCGGGGCTCGCGGACGCCGTGGAGCACGCGGACCAGGAGGCCGTGGACCGGGCCGTCGCCGCCGCGGCCGCCCTCACCCCGGCCGACGTCCGCGCCGTCGTCCTCGGCTGCACCCACTACGAGCTGGTCCAGGAGCGCATCCTCGCCGCCCTGGGGGAACGCCGCCGGCCGGGCCTGCCGCCCCTCGTCTTCCACGGCTCCGCCGACGCCGTCGCCGCCCAGGCGCTGCGCCGGATCGGCGCGGAGCCCGCACCCGACGCCGACCCCACCGGCACCCTCTCCGTCCTCCTCAGCGGACGCCCCGGACGGCTTTCCGCCGCCGCCCTCGCCTACGCCGAGGGCCGAGGTCTCACGGAGACCGCACCCGCTCACTGAGCGTGACCGAAGGGCTTCTCTCCGACGCGCCGCCCCGGACCGGTCTGGGTATTCTTTCCGTTATGAGGGAATATTCCCGGGACCTCCCTGCCGACGAGCGGACCCCCGCCGTCTGGACCGGCCGCGCCACCAACCGCTTCCAGTGGCTGGCCGCCGTGGCCGGCGTCGCCTGCGTGGCCCTGGGCGTCGCCCTCGCCGTCCAGTTGCAGTGGACCTCGGGCGTCGCGGCCCTCCTCATGGCGGTGATCGGCTGCGTCACGGTCGGCATGCTCGTCCTCTTCGGCACCCTCGCCTTCGTCCACGTGGCCGTGGAGGTCGACGACCTGGCCATGGAGGTCCGCTGCGGCCACATCGGCCTGCCGCGCCGCCGCATCCAGCTCTCCCACGTCGTCGGCGCCGACTTCGCCCCGAGCGTCACCCCGCGCCACTGGGGCGGCTGGGGCTACCGCTGGCGCCCCGAGAAGGGCACGGCCGTGATCGTCCGGCGGGGCGAGGGCCTGGTCCTGCGCCTGGACGACGGGCACACCTTCACGGTCACCGTCGACGGCGCCGAGTCCGCCGTCCGCGTCATCCGCGACCGCCTGCGCCACCTGACCCCGCCGGGTCCGCCCGCGGCGACGGGGGCGTGACGGACCGGTCCGCGGACCCCGGGCCCGTACGCCGTGTCCAGCCGCGTCCGGGCCGGTCAGGGCGGTTCGCGTCGGGTCGCACCGGACGCCCGGAGGACGGGGACGACCCGTAGACTCCGCAAGGTGAGCGCCACCATCACCCCCGTCGACGCGTCCGAAACCGACACCGCATCCGCGCCGGCCCGCCGGCTGCGGCGGTTCGCACGGCCCGCGGCGGCCCTGCTGTCCGGGTTCGTGCTCTACCTGAGCTTCCCGCCGCGTCCCCTGTGGTGGCTCGCGCCGCCCGCCTTCGCCCTGCTCGGCTGGGCCCTGCGGGGCCGCCGGCTCCGCGCCGGCTTCGGCCTCGGGTACCTGGCCGGCCTCGGCTTCCTGCTCCCGCTCCTCGTGTGGACCGGCGAGGAGGTCGGCCCCGGCCCGTGGCTCGCGCTCGCCGCCGTCGAGGCGCTCTTCGTGGCCGCCGCGGGCCTCGGCGTCGCGGCCGTCTCCCGGCTCCCGGGATGGCCCTTCTTCGCCGCCGGGGTGTGGATCCTCGCGGAGGGGGCACGCGCGCGCGTGCCCTTCGGCGGCTTCCCCTGGGGCAAGGTCGCCTTCGGCCAGGCCGACGGCGTCTTCCTGCCGCTCGCCGCCGTCGGCGGCACCCCGCTGCTCGGCTTCGCCGTCGCCCTCTGCGGCTTCGGCCTGTACGAGGCGGCCCGGCTGATCCGCGCCCGTCGCGCCCACCAGGGCCTCCGCGGCACCGGCGCCGCGTCGGACACCGGTACCGCTGCGGAGACTGGTGCCGCTCCGGACACCCGTACCGCCCCGGGCACCGACGGCACCACTTCGCCCGCCACCGGCTCCACCCCGCCCCGCGCCGGCTCCGTCCCGCGCGGTCCGCTCGTCGCCGCCGCGCTCGCCGTGCTCCTCCCGGTCACCGGCGCGCTCGCCGCGCTGCCGCTCGTCGACGACTCCGCCGAGGACGGCACCGCCACCGTCGCCGCGGTCCAGGGCAACGTCCCCCGCCTCGGCCTCGACTTCAACTCCCAGCGACGGGCCGTCCTCGACAACCACGCCGCCCGCACCCGTGAGCTCGCCCGGGCCGTCGAGGAGAAGCGCGAGCCGCGGCCCGACTTCGTCCTGTGGCCGGAGAACTCCTCGGACATCGACCCGTACGCGAACGCCGACGCCGCCGACGTCATCGACGAGGCCGTCCGCGCGATCGGCGCGCCCACCGTGATCGGCGCGGTCGTCGCCCCCGAGACCGGCAAGCTCCGCAACACCCTCATCCAGTGGGAGCCCGGACGCGGCCCGGTCGCCACGTACGACAAGCGGCACGTCCAGCCCTTCGGCGAGTACATCCCGATGCGCCCCCTCGTCCGCCTCTTCAACAGCAACGTGGACCGGGTGAGCCGCGACTTCGGCCCCGGCACGAAGGTCGGCGTCTTCGACCTCGCGGGGACGAAGGTCGGCCTGGCCACCTGCTACGAGGCGGCCTTCGACTGGGCCGTGCGCGACACCGTCACCCACGGCGCGCAGCTCATCACCGTCCCCAGCAACAACGCCACCTTCGGCCGCAGCGAGATGACCTACCAGCAGCTCGCGATGTCCCGGGTGCGCGCCGTCGAGCACAGCAGGGCGGTGGTGGTGCCCGTCACCAGCGGGGTGAGCGCGGTCATCCGCCCCGACGGCGAGGTCGTCGCGCAGACGAGGATGTTCACCCCGGACGTCCTGGTCGAGAAGGTGCCGCTGCGCTCCTCGCAGACCCCCGCGACCCGCATGGGCACCCTCCCCGAGGCCCTCCTCGCGGCGCTCGCGGCCGTCGGCCTCGGCTGGTCGGCCCTCCGCTCCGTACGGGCCCGCCGCACGCGGGCGGAGTGAACCGGGGCGACCGCGAGCCGGACGGCGGGGCCGGCCGGGGGCGACCGCACATGATCTAGGGTCGGTCCATGGCTACCCCTGACTTCATCCGGGACCTGCGCGAGACGGCCGGTCACCAGCTCCTCTTCCTGCCCGGGGTGAGCGCCGTCGTGTTCGACGACCGGGGCCGGGTGCTGCTCGGACGGCGCTCCGACAACGGGTGCTGGGCGATCATCGGCGGCATCGTCGAGCCGGGCGAGCAGCCCGCCGACTGCGCGGTGCGCGAGGTGTACGAGGAGACCGCCGTGCGCTGCGAGGTCGAGCGGATCGTGCTCGTCGAGACCCTCCGCGAGCCCGTCGTCTACCCCAACGGCGACCAGTGCCAGTTCATGGACGTGACCTTCCGCTGCCGGGCGGTCGGCGGGGAGGCCCGGGTCAACGACGACGAGTCGACCGAGGTCGGCTGGTTCGAGGTGGACGACCTGCCGGAGATGAAGCGCTTCTCCCATATGCGGATCGAGAAGGCGCTCGCCGACGAACCCACATGGTTCCGCACCACAGCAACCCACTGAACTGTGGGTCCGACGCACATCGGTGGGGAAGGGGGCCCTTCATAGGGTGCGGAGCATGAGCGCTCCCGTCACCGCCCCCGGTACCGTCCCCGCCGCACCCCTGCCCCGCGCGGCCGGGCTCGCCCTCGACCTCACCGGCCGCACCGCGCTCGTCACCGGCGCGGCCGGCGGCATCGGACGCGCCTGCGCGCTGCGGCTCGCCGCCGCCGGGGCCAGGGTCAGAGCGGTCGACCGGGTCGCCGAGGGCCTGGAGGTCCTGGCCGGGGAGGTCTCCGCGCTTCCCGGGGAGCTGGAACCGAGGCTGCTCGACCTGACCGACCTGGACGCCGCGGAGACGGCCGCCGCCGGCGCCGACATCCTCGTCAACAACGCCGGGCTCCAGCTCGTGCGGCCCATCGAGGAGTTCCCGCCGGACGTCTTCCACACCGTCCTCACCGTGATGCTGGAGGCGCCGTTCCGGCTCATCCGGGGCGCCCTCCCGCACATGTACGGCCGGGGCTGGGGCCGGATCGTGAACATCTCCTCCGTCCACGGGCTGCGCGCCTCCGCCTTCAAGTCCGCCTATGTGGCCGCCAAACACGGTCTGGAGGGCCTCTCCAAGACCGCCGCCCTCGAAGGCGCCCCGCACGGGGTCACCTCCAACTGCGTCAACCCCGGCTACGTCCGCACCCCGCTGGTCGAACGCCAGATCGCCGACCAGGCCGCCGCCCACGGCATCCCGCCGGAGCGGGTCCTCGCGGACGTCCTGCTCAAGGACGCGGCCCTCAAGCGGCTCATCGAACCGGAGGAGGTCGCCGAGGCCGTCCTCTACCTCTGCGCCCCCCAGGCCTCGTTCATCACCGGCACCTCCCTCACCCTCGACGGCGGCTGGACCGCCCACTGAGGGACGCGCCCTCGAGGTGCCCCTGGGAAGGTCGTCCACAGGGGTGGTGCGACCACACGTACGGCAGGTATCCCTGTGTCCATGTCCCACGAACACGTCTCCTACCTGGAACTCCTCGCACGGGGAGCCGCGACGGAGGCCTACGACCGACCGGTGCTGCTCGCCCGTGCGAGCGGCGCGGGCCCCGAGGCGCTGGCCGAGCTGGAAGAGGCCAAGCAGCTCGCCCTGCGGGTCCGGGCCGAGCTGGAGGGACGGCGGCGGCGCGAGGCGGAGCTGTCCGCGCTCTTCGCCACCGCCCACGACCTCGCGGGACTCCGCGACCTCGACGCGGTCCTGCGCGCCATCGTCCAGCGCGCCCGCTCGCTCCTCGGCACCGAGGTCGCCTACCTCAGCCTCAACGACCCGGCCGCGGGCGACACCTACATGCGGGTCACCGAGGGCTCCGTCTCCGCCCGCTTCCAGCAGCTCCGGCTCGGCATGGGCGAGGGACTCGGCGGCCTCGTCGCCCAGACCGCCCGCCCCTACGTCACCGACGACTACTTCGACGACGCGCGCTTCCAGCACACCCGCACCATCGACACGGCCGTACGGGACGAGGGCCTCGTCGCCATCCTCGGCGTGCCGCTCAGCCTCGGCAGCCAGGTCATCGGAGTGCTGTTCGCGGCCGACCGCAGGGCCAGGGTCTTCGAACGCGAGCAGGTCGCGCTGCTCGGCTCCTTCGCCGCGCACGCCGCCGTCGCCATCGACACGGCCAACCTCCTCGCCGAGACCCGCTCGGCCCTCGCGGAGCTGGAACGGGCCAACGACATCATCCGCGAGCACAGCGGCGTCATCGAGCGGGCCTCCGAGGTCCACGACCGCCTCTCCGAACTGGTCCTGCACGGCGGCGGCGTCCACGACGTGGCCCGCGCCGTCTCCGAAGTCCTCGGCGGCACCGTCGAGTTCACCGAGACGGGCGCGGGCTCCGCGCGCCGCGCGGGCGGCCACGCGGCCCGCGAGGGCGACGACTGGGTCGCCGCGGTCTCCGCCGGCGGCGAGACCCTGGGCACCCTCGTCCTGCACGGCCGGCCCGACCTCGACCCCGTCGACCAGCGCACCCTGGAGCGCGCCGCCCTGGTCACCTCCCTGCTGCTGCTCGCCCGCCGCTCGGCGGGCGAGGCCGAGCAGCGGGTACGGGGCGAACTCCTCGACGACCTCCTCGACGCCCCCGACCGGGACCGCCGCCTGCTGCGCGAGCGCGCCGCCCGGCTGCGCACCGACAGCGAGGCCCCGCACGTCGTCCTCGCCGCCCGCATCGACCGGGCCGCCGACGGCGCCGCCGACACCGACGCGGGCCGCCGCGAGAGCGCCGACCGGCAGCGCCTCTGGTCGGCCGCCTCCCACCTGGCCGCCACCCGCCACGGACTGGCCTCCGCGCGCGACGGCGGTACGGTCCTGCTGCTGCCGCTCGGGCCCGGCGAGAGCGCCGCCGAACTCGCCCGGCAGACCGCGAGGAACCTCGGCGGCACCCTGCGCGAGCAGGTCACCGTCGGCGCCTCCGCCCCCGTACGGGCGCCCCTGGACCACCCGGACCGGGTGGCCGTCGCGTACGAGGAGGCCCGCCGCTGCCTCGACGCGCTGCGGCTCCTGCACCGCTCGGGTCAGGGCGCGGCCGCCGAGGACCTCGGCTTCCTCGGCCTGCTGCTCGCCGAGAGGCGGGACATCGGCGGCTTCGTCGACCGCACCGTCGGCCAGGTCGTCGCCTACGACCGGCGGCGCGGCACGGAGCTGATCCGCACCCTGGACGCGTACTTCGCGAACGGCATGAGTCCCGCCCGTACCAAGGACGAACTCCACGTCCACGTCAACACGGTGGCCCAGCGCCTGGAACGGATCGGCCGGCTCCTCGGTCCCGACTGGCAGTCCCCTTCGCGCGCCCTGGAGATCCAGCTGGCGCTGCGGCTGCACGCCCTCTCGGACGCGGTCGGGGGCGAGTGAGGCGGGAAAGGCCCCGGGCCCCGCTCGCGATGAGCGGGGCCCGGGGCCTTTCCCACGTCCCGTGCGTCAGGCGTCGGCGCGGACCCGGGAGTCCTCGGGGGTCCGCTCGGCGACGTCGCCGAGGTCGCTGTCGCGGGTCTCGCGGGCGCAGACGATCGCGACGACGGTGAGCAGCGCGGCGGCGATCACGTAGAGGGAGATCGGGGTCGAGCTGCCGTGGTCGGCGAGCAGCGCGGTCGCGATGAGCGGGGCGGGCGCGCCGGCGGCGACGGAGGAGAACTGGGCGCCGATGGAGGCGCCGGAGTAGCGCATCCGGGTCGCGAACATCTCGGAGAAGAAGGCCGCCTGCGGCGCGTACATCGCCCCGTGCAGGACCAGGCCGACGGTGACGGCGAGCAGCAGGCTGCCGAAGGTGCTCCGGTCGATGAGCGAGAAGAAGGGGAACATCCAGGCCCCGACGCCGATCGCGCCGATCAGGTACACCGGCCGGCGCCCGATCCGGTCGGACAGCGCGCCCCAGAGCGGGATCACGGCGAAGTGGACGGCGGACCCGATGAGGACGGCGTTCAGGGCGGTCTGCTTGGAGAGGCCGACCTGGGTGGTCGCGTACACCAGGATGAACGCGGTGATCACGTAGTACGAGATGTTCTCCGCCATGCGGGCGCCCATCGCGACGAGCACGTCCCGCCAGTGGTGCCGCAGCACCGCCACGAGCGGCATCTTCTCGACCTGCCCGGCGACCGCCTTGCGCTCCTCGGCGGCGGCGAGGGCGGCCTTGAAGACGGGCGACTCGTCGACGGAGAGCCGGATCCACAGGCCGACGACCACGAGGACGCCGGAGAGCAGGAACGGGATGCGCCAGCCCCAGGAGGCGAAGGCGGCGTCCGAGAGCAGCGCGGTCAGCGCGGACAGCACGCCGGTGGCCAGCAACTGCCCGGCCGGGGCGCCGGTCTGCGGCCACGAGGCCCAGAAGCCGCGCCGCTTCGCGTCCCCGTGCTCGGACACCAGCAGGACGGCCCCGCCCCACTCCCCGCCGAGCGCGAAGCCCTGCACGAGCCGCAGTACGGTCAGCAGCACGGGGGCCGCGGACCCGACGGTCGCGTGCGTCGGCAGCAGCCCGATGGCGAACGTCGCCCCGCCCATCAGGAGCAGGCTGAGCACCAGCAGCTTCTTCCGCCCGAGCCGGTCGCCGTAGTGCCCGAACACCAGCGCCCCGAGCGGCCGCGCGGCGAACCCGACCGCGTACGTCAGGAAGGACAGCAGGGTCCCGACCAGTGGATCGGACTCGGGAAAGAACAGCTTGTTGAACACGAGCGCCGCGGCGGACCCGTACAGGAAGAAGTCGTACCACTCGATGGTGGTGCCGATGAGGCTGGCGGCGACGATCCGCTTGAGGGATCCGGGTGGGGTCGGGGAGGGCGTTGCGGCGGCCATGTGCACCACTTCCAGGCAAGGGCGGGGACGTTTCGGTGTCGCCACACCGTAGGAAGCGGCAGGTCAGGGGCGTATGTGGTGGGACACCATAGTTCGGGTCGGACGAGTGCGCTCGGCCGCCATGACGGACCCTCGCGGGCTTTCCGGAGGGCCCGGAAGGATTGTGGGAGCGGCTGTCTCTGTTGCTCTGATCCGGGGTGATTTGGCGGTGCGGTGCTGACTCCCGTGCTGGTTTCGTGCTGACTGGAAGCCCACGTCAGCACCCCTCTTCACCCCTCCCGTGCTGACTTGGTGCTGACTACGGAACGTAGAACCACCGCATGGGCGACGGATCAGGCGCAGTGGCAGTTGCAGAGCGTCGTCTTCGAGGTGTCGTTCACGGCCCTCAGGCTGCGCGGCGCCTGGGCACCGGCCGTCGGAAAGTCCAGCGCGTCACCAACGGCCTCGTGGCGCCCGGACTGGCCGAGCTCGCGGTGAACCCGGACCACCGATCCTCGCCCTTGCTGACGCCGACGTCCGCCAACAGGGACGCGTCGGCCCGCGTGACCGCACGGGCCGCGGAACGGCACCACTCCCTCTTCGCGGCCCTCCCCGACTACGAGATCCGCGCCGCGTGCGCCTCTATCGCCTCCTGGCGACCCTGGACGAGCAGGGGGGCGACGGGTCACTGGTAAACAGCCTTGCCGAACCACAGTCGAGCCGAATGGAGGCGGCGTTCTTCTGCCGGTACTGCATTCCACAAGTTGTAAGAGCTGTCCAGGGGCGTTCTGCTGGTCCATTCGAAATGTATGAAGCCATGTCAGATCGTTGTGGTTCAGCTGCGTCGACATCGTTGGTGATACGCGTGTGGAGGATACGACGGGGGTAGCTGCACCAAAAGGTGCTCGAACCCCTGGACGGCCAGGGACTGTACCTTTGAACCGTCCGGGGCGATCCCGGCGAGCATGCCGTGGGTCCCGGAGCTGAGGAGTCGAGCGACGGGTTCGTCCTCTCCAACGCGCAGGACGACGAGTATCCAGATGAGGACACCGTCCCGGTCCGTGAGGCGTTCCGGCTCGTGAAGCACACCGTGGGCACGGGAGCCTGGCCGATGGACGCACGCCGGGCGGTCGATCGCCGAGCGGCTGTCGCCGCGCCCGGGCCCTGTGGTGGGTGATCGCAGCATGGTGGCCGGCACAGTTCCGACCTTCGCTTCTCTGGTCCTTTTGTCCGGTGTCGCTCACGCTCGGGATCTCGACTGCCGGGACTTCCGGTTCCAGGAAGACGCCCAGACGGAGTTCAACCGGGACCCGAGTGATCCGAACCGGCTGGATGAGGACCGGGGTCCCGGCGACGGCATCGCCTGCGAAGCCCTGCCCCGGCGCGGCAGCACGGGCGTACCGCTGGTAAGTCCGAGTGCCGCCGCACTGCGGCAGATGAGTCCGGGCGCGAGTGCTCTTCAGCCGGCTCCCCTCACGCCGACCCGCGGTACCAGGGCCGGAATCGGCGTGGCTTCCGGCCCCGGCGACTTCGGCAGGAGTGCGGGCCCCGCCCTGGTCGTTGGAGCCGCTGCCGTAGGTGTCTGCCTCGCGGGACGACGCCTGCGCCGCGTATCAAGGTAGACGTGACCGGAGGGCCGCGACGCCCCATCCCCCTGTCCTGCAGGTGATCGCTGTGGCGGCGTCCCGCGAAGTCGGCGTAGGCCCGCCCGACACGGTGGACGGGGCCCATCGCCAAGGGCGACCCAGGAATCCTGCGGCGACGGGCGGGCGTCGCCTGTTCAGGTACCGACGGCGGTGACACCGAACATCAGGGTCCGGCGGCTGACGTCGTAGTGCACGGTCGGAGTGCTGCGCAGGAGGTCCTGGAGCACGTCGGCGTCGTCGGCGTCGACGGTCAGCACCTCCTCCCAGGCACCCTCGTCCAGGACGAGCTGCAGGGTGAGGGTGCCCCGGGCCGCGGGCTCACCGGCGACCCAGCTGAACTGGTAGTGGCTGAGCTGGCGCACCTTGATGCTGTCGTCCGTGACCGGCTGCGCCACCTTGGTCGTAGAAGCTCTGGGCATGAGATCTCTCCTCGTGTAGGGGATGCGGGTTCGGGTAGCCGACGGCTGGAGTGCGGGACAGGGATGTCCCTGTGGCCACGGGCTTCGGACCCAGACTCGGGGTGACCGGAGCCACCCGCCAGGCGAGGCGCCCACTTGGCCGAGTCCCGTGCCACAGATCCGCTTACGCACAGCGCCGGCCCCGTTCCTGACCCTTCCTCGGGCAGCGCAACGCCGGCGCTCCGGGCCGCCACCGTCACCGGGGTGAGGAAGGACATCGGGGCGTCCAGCGGTCCAAATGGCCCAGTTCGGCATGCGGGTGGAAGCGAGCACTGCTGGAGTCTGTCGTGTCCTTGTCCTCCACTTCCCGGAGAAAGATCATGCTGTCCTTCCGCAAGACCTTCGTCGCCGTTGCCCTGACCGCTACTGCGGTGATGGCCGGTCCCGGTATCGCCTCGGCCAACGACCACTCCGAGCGGGGAGAGGAGCCGACGTACTACGGGCAGTGCAACGACTTCACCACGCAGATCGGCGCGGTGAACGTCAACCAGGGCCCGGTCTGCATCGACTTCGGCCCCCTCTACGAAGAGGACGAGAACAAGGACGGCGGCAGCGGCGACATGAACTTCAACTGCAACGCCGCCGTGACCCAGGTCGGCCTGGTCAACGTCAACCAGGGCCCGGTCTGCATCGACTTCTGAGCCGCACGCCGAGGAACGGGCCGCTCCCGCACCGCGTTCGCGGCGCGTCCGTCTCGGCGCGTCCCGAGGACGGCCGGGAAGAGCTCGTATACGGCCGGCAAAGCCCGGCATTCACCTGCTCGGGCCGCTGCGGCCCGTCCCGGCACCAGTGCGGTGTGAAGGCGGGTGGGAAGGGACGGCCGCCCGGGGAGACCCGGCCGGCCGTCCTTTCGCTGTGCCGTATGCGCCCGTGGTCCGTGGTGTCAGGCCAGGATGTCGCTGGGGTCGTCGATCAGAGCGAGGCGGGCGGCGACGCGTTTGCCGACCGCCTCATGCCGTACCTCGAAGCTCCGGGCCACGGTCATGACGATCTCCAGGCCGTGCCGGCCGACCCGGCCGGCATCCGCGGCCCGGGCCACCGGCAGCACCGGGGCGGCGTCCCACACAGCGATCTCCACCGTGTCACCGGTGACGGAAAGGTCCAGCAGGGCTGGGCCGGGCGCGTACTTGCGGGTGTTGGTGACCAGCTCACTGACCACCAGCTGGGTGAGGTCGACGGCACGCTGGGAGACGAGCAGGCCGTGCTCGACCTGGACCCGGGTGAGGAAACCGGTGGCCAGGCGCCGGCAACATCCACGTCGTGTCCCTGACCGGAGAGATCGACCACACGACCGGCGACACCCTGCGCCAGGCCCTGGCCGCCCCTGACATCTCGCCCGCGGGTCGTGGCCGACATGCGGCAGGTCACCTTCATGGACTCCAGCGGCATCGACTGCCACGAAACCCTCAGCCAAGCTCTTGAGAGTTGATGCTTCCCGTATATATCCGCTACGGCCGCGCCCCGGTGCCGTCGGGGACGCGGCCGTAGCCCCGGCTGCAGAGCAGAGGCTCGTCACCGTTCACCACCGGCAGTCCTCCCGGCAGTGAAGCTGCACGTTGGCGACTGTCCGCTTCTGGGACGGCCGCAGTACACGCCGCCTTCTCGCCCTGCCGCTCAAGAGAGCCGGGCAGGGCGGACTGCACCGGCTTCGGGTCCACCAACGGTGGGCAAGGGGGTCCCGGTCATCGCAGGAACCCCGTGCTCTTTTCTCTCGGGCGTCAGCATGCCGACCGGGCCCGCGCTGCGAAGGCAGTGCCTTACCCACGCTGCACCGGCACCCGCAGCGGGCGGGCGTTCCTCGCCGTCGTTCTGGCCCGTCTGGCGCTTCGGAAGATCCATGCCGTGCAGCTGATGACCGCCGCGGGCGTCACCCAGAAGCGGCAGAGCCGCACAGCAAGCCTGGTCGATGCCCTTGACCCGTCGAGGCTCCTTCGTGAACTCGTACGGCGCCGAGAGCGGGGTTTCACGGCATGAAGGGGTTCACGGAGCGGGCCCGTTCCCACATGCCCGCCACCTGCTGGTCGGCACGCTGCTGCTCGCCGTGCAGGGCGTTGAGCACCACCAGGCAGCCGGTGAGTGACGGTACCGCCCACTGCGCCCAGGCCAGTTGCCGGCGGGCCTTGTCGAGGTCGACGGGGTGCTCGGCCGCCTCCTCGGAGTCCTGCGGGTCGGACGAGGCGGCCAGTTCGACCTTCTTGCCCAGGACACGGGCGTAAGCGGTGGCGGCCAGGGCCGCGGCGGTGACGACCGTCTTGGCCGTCGTGGAGGCGGCCACTCCCTGCTGGGTGGCCACGCGGTGGGCGTTCACGGCCAGCAGCCCGCCGCCGCCGAACAGGTGCGCGCCGATGGCGGCGGCATTGACCGGCGTCCACCTCGCCCAGCCCGCGGAAGCGATCCGGTCGGTGGCCGTCTCCGTGCCGCCCTCGTCCCGGGCCGCGCCGTTGAGGCCGACCGCGCCCATCAACGAGCCGCCGAACCAGACGGCCAGACCCACGTCGTGCAGACTGCGGATGAGCGTGTTGCGTTCGGACATGACAGTGCTCCTCGGAAGAACGGGGCTGGCGTGGCAGCAGAGGGATCAAGTACCTCTCCACCCTTGCCGAGCCCGGTGGTCGCCGCCATCGCGGTTGATCCGAACGAGGAGGGGGCGGCTTCGGAGGAAGCAGCCCCGGATTGGTCGTGCGGTCTGGTCCACAGGCATGCATGTACCGATCAGGGGTGACCGGGAATTGTGCTGTGGACGCATCCTGATCTCGTTGAGGAGGTGTGCCACGCACTGGGCCGGGCCGGTTTTCTGCTCGTACACGCCGCGGACGACTGCTCTCCGGGGCTTCGGGTGGGGGAGGTCGAGGCCGGGGCGGTGGTGAGCTGGAATGTCTCCGGCGGGTTCGCCGCGCCGGCGGGTGAACAGCGCGCGGATAGCCGACGGGACAAGGACGCCTCTGGTGACAGTATGCGGACGATCGTCCGGGCGGCCGTGTCCGGATTGCTGATCCAGCTCGGGTACACCGTTGCGGAGAGGCCCGGTGACGGCGAACTGCTCGTACTGAGCGGAGGCGCCCGGCTCGAGGCGGCCGGCTCCCGATCTGTCGCGTCGGACCGGGTACGGGTTGGGGGCGGCCGGTTCCACCTGAGAGGGGTGGCCAGTGGTTCGCCGCCGGTGTCCATGCTGGAGCGCGGGCCGGAGTGGTCCCGTTCCGGGGGCAGAGCGATGTCGAAGACCTGCCGGCCGGCGGAAAAGGGGCCGACGTCTGGTCGGGGAGGCGGGAAAGAACTCGATCGACCGGTAGCAGATCAGGTCGCAGGTCCGGCGTTCGGCGCGATCGACCGTTGAGATGCGGGAGGAACTGATCCCTTTGCCCATGATGCTGGAACAGGTGCGGTCGGCCTCGTGGGAGACCACCACTTGCGCCTCTTTCCGCGAGGTGGGCTGTGTGATCCGCGCCGTGCATCTGCTGCGCCAGTTCACCGACGCGCCGCTTCGGTGGAGGGTGGCCGCAGCGATGAACGAGGCCGAGTCGTTCGACCGGTTCTCCCAGCGGGTTGGTTCGGCAGAGGCGGGGCCATCGCCGACGATCCCATCGGGCAGGGGAAGAGAATGGAACTCCACGTGTTGTTCACGGACATGGTGAATGACTGTTTCATTGCCCGGAGGTCTTCTGAAGAGGGCCGGGGAGCCGTTGGACGGCGGTAAGACGGCGAGGGAAAGGCAATCGACGATGGAGCAGGGACGGAAGAGGCGAGTACGGGCGGGCCTGGGCGTTTTTGTCGTGATGGTTGTGGCGGCGGGGCTGGTGTGGTTCAAACCCTGGGCCCTGTGGGTTGACAAGACCGTCGATGAGGCGCTGCCTTCCGCGAGTGCGCCCGCTACAGCGTCGGCGACGTCGCCGGTGGCGGGCGCGAACCCGTCTTTCCCGGTGCCTGTCGCACCGGCTGGTCCGACCACGGTCGCGCAGGGCTTTTTCATCGGCCATGAACACGCGACCACCGGCATGGTGAAGATCGTCCGCCTCGCCGACGGCTCTCACACTCTGCGTCTTGAAGGACTCGACACGAGCAACGGTCCCGATCTGCGCGTCTGGTTGAGCGACGCGCCGGTCGAGGAGGGCAGGGCCGGCTGGGGCGTATTCGACGACGGCGAGTACGTCGACCTCGCCAAGCTCAAGGGCAACAAGGGCGACCAGAACTACCCGCTCCCCACGAACATCGACTGGTCGAAGTATCCGAGCGTCAGCATCTGGTGCGACCGGTTCGACGTCTCCTTCGGGGCCGCTGCTCTCGCCCGCACCTGATCGACCCCGCCACGTCCACCCGGTCACAGGTCGTCACAGCGATCAACCGGGTGACCACCGCCTTGATGAGAATTTTCGGAGCTTTTCCAACGACGTCGCGTCCACGGCTCACAGCTACCCCTCCCGGAGACCGCGTGGTCAAGGGTCCGGGTCTCTTCCGGGACGGGGGCTTCGTGTGGTCTCCCGTTTGGAGCCGGGCGCTTGGTCAGGGCCGCCGCGGCGGTGGCATCCAGGAGGGTGCCGAACTCCTCCGGATTGCCGGTTCTTCTCTCTCACCGGGATCACCGGACCGTGCTCGCCGTCGTTCGCCGCTGCCGGGCCTGGTCACCCTGTCGATGCCGACCGTGTCAGCCGGTGGGTCGCAGGCGGGCGAAGACGACGAGGTTCTCGGTGTAGTCCTTCGCCGTACGGTCGTAGGCGCCCGCGCAGGTGATCAGGCGTACGAGGGCTTCGGGGGTGTCGTCGTAGACGCGCCGGTCGGGAAAGTCGTTCTTGTGGAAGCTTTCCACGGAGTCGACGAGGAAGACCGCGGTGGTGCCGTCGGCGCGTGCGACGTCGAAGGTGTCTCCGGCACCGAGTTCGCCGAGACGGGCGAAGACGGCCGGGGCGGTGGCGGTGTCGAGGTGGCCGGCGATCAAAGCGGTGCCCTGTTCCCCGGGAGAGGTGCCCGAGGCGTGCCAGCCGACCAGGTTGGTGTCATCGGCCGGAGGTGCCTCCAGAGCCCCGGACGGTCCGATCTGCAGGTCGGTGAACGGCGCGTCCACGCCGATCTCGGGAATCCTCAGGCGTACGGGAGCCGACCGCGGCATGGCGGGACCCGCCGTTGGAGCGCTGCTCGGCGAAGCCCGGCGTGAGGTGTCCCGGGCGGGCGGTACGGCGGGCTGGGGTGCGGCCGCCGGAGCGTGTTCAGCTGCGGAAGAAGCCGCAGGACCGAATGGCACGGTCGCGTCGTGCGGGAACATGCGCGGGCCGAAAACGGCCAGGAGCACGACCAGCACCAGCGTCCAGAACACCGTGGGCACGACCCACCGAACGGCACGCCGGGACCCTCTCACTGCGGCGGGATCCGGCCGGGTCTTCACCAGGGGCACCTTTCGAGCGCTCGGAAAACGGAGTCGGGAGGCGAATCAAGATCGAACGAGGCCGGACGCGGGAGCCCCGGTGAGGGGGCCGCCTCCCGCGTCCGGCCGGGTTTCACGCGGTGGTGCCTGCGGCCTTCTTGCGGCGGTAGAGGACGAACGCGGCCACGCCACCGGCCAGCACCACAGCGCCGGTCACGTTCGTGCCACTGCCCGCGAGGCCGCCGCCGCCGGTGTGCATGCCGCCCTTGGGCTTGTCGTGCTCCTTGCCCCAGTCCTTCTCGTGGTCCTTCGTCTCCGGCTTGGACTCATGCTCCGGCTTGGACTCGGTCTCCGGCTTGGACCAGTCGTCGGCGTTCACCATCGTGAGCGCGCCACCACCGGTGTGCATGCCGCCCTGGGGCTTGCCGTGATCCTTCTCGTGCTTCTCGCCCTTGTCATGCTCCTTGGACCACTCGTCGCCGTTCGTCGCGGTGAGAGCACCGCCACCGGTGTGCACACCGCCGCGGGGCTTGCCGTGATCCTTCTTGTCGTGCTCGTCCTTGGACCAGTCGTCGCTGAGAAGAGACAGGGCGCCGGAGCCGGTGTGCATGCCGCCGTGCGGCTTGTCGTGGTCGCGCTCCTGGCTGTGGGCGGAGTCGTCCTTGGACCAGTCGTCGCCGGTGGCGAGCGCGTACGCGCCGGGCGTGGTGACGGCCAGGGCGGCAGCGGTGGCGGTGGCGGCGAAGAGAATGCGGGCAGAGCGCATCGATGGCTTCCTTCCGTACGCTGCGTCGGCCGACCTGCTGTCAGCTCTTCACACGCAGCGACACGGCCCACCGTCAGCCGCTGCCTGAGTCCGTGCCACTTGGACTGGTGCATCCGGGAGCACCGTGCGGTGCTGTAGAGCCGAAAGGGTGTCAGTAACGCGTTCCTGGGACAGCAACGTGCCACCTCGCCACGACGGTGACGGGCATCTTGACCTCCCTGACGTGGGTGATTCTTCAGGTGCCGTGAGAACACCGCCCTTCACCGCACCGGCGCGATGCCAGGGACTTTCGGAACATTTTGCTGCGCCGGTGCAGGCGATGGTTTCTGAAGGCAGCAGAGCAGTGAGGCCGGCAGCACTCCCTGCCAGCCCAGGAGCCGTGTCTCGAGCCTTCCCGGTTCGCGGCGTATCTCGAGACCGGGCACCGAGGTCCTGCGCCAGCCGTCGTCGGACATCCGGGTAAGGGGTGGGCCGGTGGCGGGCCGTTCCGGCCCGCCGCCGGCGTCTGCACCGGTCAGTGCTGGTTGAGCGGGAGGGCGATGTCGACGACCTGGCGGTCGGCGGGGAAGGAGCCGACGAGGTCGGCGCGGCCGTTGAGGACGTTGATCTGGTAGAAGCGCTGCTTTCCGCCGGTGTTCAGGGCCGCGAAGCCGTGGTTGGTCCCGTCGGAGGGCTTGTAGTAGATGTCGAACCCGGCCGAGGGGCCGGTGTTGACGCCGAGGTTGCCGGTCGGTGCGAGGGTGCCGGCGTTGGCCGGTGACTGCAGGGAGACGCGGTCGTTGGTGGTGTCGATGTCGAACAGCGTGGTCGCGGTCGCCGCGTCGAGGTCGTTGTTGGTGTACGCGGCTGCGGTGACGCCCAGGGCCGTCGACGGGGGCGTGGTGGGGTTGGTGAGGGTGCCGTCGACGGTGGTGGTCCTGGGGGCGGCCGGGTCGTCGATGTTGTGGCGCAGGTTCTGGCCGGTGTCGCTGATCACGCGCAGGCGGTTGGCGGCCGGGTTGAAGTCGACTCCGAAGTACCGGCCCTGGAGGGTGGCGGTCAGCTGGGAGACCTTCACCGCCGCGGCCTTGTCGCTGAGGGTGTAGACACCGCCCTTGTCGCCGACGCCGTACAGCTTGCCGTTCTGGACGCGGAAGTCGATGCCCACCAGCCTGCCGTCGCCCTTGAGGCCGGTGACCTTGCCCAGGGACCAGGCGTCGGCCGGGTCGCGGACGTCGAAGCCGACCAGGCGCTGGTCGGAGGTCAGGCCCACACCGATCAGACCGTGGTGCGCGGCCCGGTCCCGCGGCGCGAACGGGTCACCGCCACCGGCCTTCGCCGACGCCAGTACGGGAGAGAGCAGGGAAGCGGCCACCGCGGCGGCGACGACAGCGGTCGCGGCGAGTCGAGTGCGCACGAGAGAACTCCGATCGACGAGCGGCCCGCACTCTCGATGGTGCGGGTCCACGGATCTTTCGGCACCCCCATGCGCCGAGGATCGGTATCGCGGCCCACAAACCCCCGGACAGCCCGCAAAAGTCCTACCGCCACGCCCCTGCGCAGAGCAATCACCGCCGCTCGTGCACCTGTTCCGAATGGGTGTTGTCGTCCTGCCGAGCAATCCATCTCTGCACCGGCCACGAATGCACGATGTCGACGGTCCGGGAATCGGGGAAACCGTCGGCGACCTGTCACCGTGGCCCCCGCCGCCGGTGACGCCTTCACCGCTTCCGTATCCCATGAGCGGGGATACGAGAGGCGGTCCGTCGTACGAGCTGCTCTCCCCTGACGGAGCCTGCTCCTGCGACGCCGCCCAGGTCCCGGGTGCTGTCACTTCTCCGGCCGGGACCTGGGCGGTCTTCCACCCTCCTCGCCGCCGGACGATGGAGGGGGCGGACCGGTGACGGAAAGACCGTCGCACCCCGGGAATGCCCAGGCGGCGCCGGCGACCGTACAAGTACTCGGGAGTGGAAGCGCGCTGGTCTGCGTACCGGTGTCTTGCGACGCCGGGCCTTGGTGCCCGTGCCCGAGCCGTGCGGATGGCAGCACCGGTCGGCGACGAGATCCAGGCGTTCGGCCGGCAATGATCGCGGGGCTGCCACGGGAGCGGACGGCCGGGCTCCTCCGCCGACCGCGTCCCACATCCGTCCCGGAGTTCTCGAGGTTCGTTCATGCCCGTGGCCCTGCACCCCTCGCGAGGGGTGCAGGGCCACGGGCCGTTCCGGACGGGGCTGTGCGCGAGCGGTCCGGGGACTACTTGGGCATGAGGACGGTGTCGACGATGTAGACGTTGGCGTTCGCGGTCTTGACGTTGCCGCAGACGACCTTCGAGGAGTCGTTGACGGTGTAGTCCTCGCCGGAGCCCGCGGTGGTGACCATGCCCTTCTGCAGGGTCTCGAAGGAGCCGTTCTCCAGCTGCTCGGGGGCGAGCTTCTGGCCGACGACGTGGTAGGTCAGGATCTTGGTCAGGGTGGCCTTGTCGGCCAGGACCTTGTCGAGGTCGGCCTTCGGGATCTTCGCGAAGGCGTCGTTGGTGGGCGCGAACACGGTGATGTTCTGGGCGTTGTTGAGGGTGTCGACCAGGCCGGCCTTCTTGACGGCGGTCACCAGGGTGGACAGGGCCGGGTTGTTCGAGGCCGCGGTGGCGACGGGGTCCTTGGCCATGCCGTCGAAGGAGCCCGCACCGTCCTCGGGCACACCGGCACACGCCGGGCCGAAGGGCTCGTCCATGGCCATCGAGTCCTTGTCGGGCTCCTGGCTCTCCGTGGCGGGGTCGGCGGCGGCCGAGGTGGGCGAGGTCGTCTTGCCGTCGTTGCCGGAGTCCGAGCACGCGGCGAGCGCGAAGGGAAGGACGGCGGCGGCGGCCACGGCGATCGCGCCACGACGGATGCGCAGGGAGTTCATTTCGTTGCTCCTTGAGAGGGTCGGACTTCCATGGGGGAAGCAGGGGGTTCACGGAGTACGCGAAGGCGTTCTCCGGTGGTCCGGTGGTCTAGGTGACGGTGACGAACACGCTGTGCCAGCCGCTCGCTCCGTCGGGGACGGTCCTGGTGCGCTGTTCGGTCTGGACCTGGCCGGTCGCGTCGGTGGCGCGCACGGTGAGGTTGTGTCCGCCGGGAGTGGCCTGCCAGCGATAGGACCACTGGCGCCAGGTGTCGGTGGTGTCCTGGACGGCGAGGTCGGCGTCCTGCCAGGGACCGTCGTCGACACGGACCTGGACACGGGTGATACCGCGGCGCTGTGCCCACGCGACGCCGGCGACCGTGACCGTACCGGCGGCGGGGCGGGCGAACGGCTTGGGCGTGTCGATGCGCGACTGGGTCTTGATCGGGGCACGGCGGGCCCATTTCCGCTTGACCCAGTAGGGGTCGTACGCATCGAAGGTGGTGAGCTCGATGTCCTCGATCCACTTGCAGGCCGAGACGTATCCGTACAGGCCAGGGACGAGCATGCGCACCGGAAAGCCGTGGTCGAAGGGCAGCGGCTCGCCGTTCATGCCGACCGCGAGCATGGCGTCGCGGCCGTCCATCACGTCCTCCACGGGCGAGCCGAGCGTCATGCCGTCCACGGAGCGGGCCACCAACTGGTCGGCTTTGCCGCCCTTCGACGGCGGCTTCACGCCGCACTCGGCAAGCAGGTCGGACAGACGGACGCCGAGCCATCGGGCGTTGCCGATGTAGGGGCCGCCGACTTCGTTGGAGACGCAGGTGAGGGTGACGTCGCGTTCGATCAATGGGCGTGTGAGGAGATCATCGAGGGAGTAGGTGCGGGGACGGGTGACCCCCTTGCCGTGAACGCGCAGGCGCCAGCTTTCGGCGTCGACCTTGGGGACCACCAGGGCGGTGTCGACCCGGTAGAAGTCACGGTTCGGTGTGGTGAAGGCGCTGATACCAGGGATCTTGAGCCGGGCGCCGGACGGAATCGCCGGCGCGGGAGAAGCCGGGGCGGGCAGGACGAGATTCTTACGGGAGGCGACGGCGTCCTCGCCCCGCTGCCCGGCCAGGATCCGGCCGATCACCCCGGCTCCGGTGGCAGCCGCAGCGGTCACCGTCGCCGCCGTGAGAAAGCCCCGCCGGCTCCAGGTGCTTGCGTGGGGTTCGCCGTCGGCCGCGTCCGCTGCGCCGGCGGCTTTGCCGGCCAGCAGGAAGAGCACCGCGGCTGCCACCACGGCGCCGATGAGGGAGGGAAGAGCGTCACCGATGCCTGCGGAGTCCGGACGAGTGAGAGCGGCGGCTGCTCCGACGATGCCGAAGAGCAGTACACCCGCCACTCCGACGTACCGGTTGCGCAGGGCGAGAACGCCCAGGAGGACCGCGAACAGGGCGAGGAGGACGAGAATCCCGATCTGGAGGACGATTTTGTCGTTCTCGCCGAACGTGCGAATGGCGAAGTCCTTCACGGCGGCGGGCGTCCTGTCGATCACCGCGCCTCCGACCACCGTCACCGGTCCGGCAGCGGGACGCAGCAGGGCAGCGGCCAGCTCGGCCACAGCCAGCGCGGTGAACGCTGCCAGAAGCCCGGTCAGCGCACCCCGTGAGGTTCGGATGATGGTGTTGCGAAGTCTGCTCACGTCCGATCTTCGATGTGATCGGCCGGATGGATTGGTCTGACGCTCGAATGAGTGAAAACCGCTGCCGGACGACCGGTCAGGGCTTTGAGGCCGGATCGCTTGCCGAGTGGCTGACCGCTTCATGTCCGTGACCGGGCGGAGCGGGTTGTGGAGTTCGGCCTCGGGAGAGAAGGCCGGGCCACCAGACGCGGTCCCCGAGATCGAGGATGAGGGCGGGGACGAGGAAGAGCCGCACCAGAAGGGTGTCGATCAGGACGCCTACGGCGACGATGCTTCCGATCTGGGCGAGGTAGAGCAGCGGCATGGCGGTGAGCGCCCCGAAAGTGGCGGCCAGGACGAGGCCGGCCGCGCTGATGACCCTGCCGGTGGTGAGCAGACCTTTCCGCACGCCCGCCCGGGTGCCTGCTTCAAGAGCCTCGTGGCGCACACGGTGGACGAGGAAGATGTTGTAGTCCACGCCCAGGGCGATGAGGAAGACGAAGGAGAAGAGGACCACGGCGGGTTCGGTTGCCGCTGCCCCGGCGGTCAGACGGAAGACGGCGGCGGCGGTCCCGAAAGCGGCGAGCAGACTGATCCATGCCGCGATCACGAGCAGCAGCGGCAGAAGCAGGCAGCGCAGCAGGACGACAAGAACGGCCAGGACCACGAGCAAAACCAAGGGCATGATCAGCCACTGATCGGCCACCGCTGTTCGGTGGAGGTCGAGGAGCTGGGCGGCTTGGCCGCCGACCAGGGCTCCGGTGCCGTCGAGCGTGGTCCGCAGTCCTTCCACGGTGTCCTGGGCCTGTCGGCTGTCCGGCCCGTCCGCGAGGGTGGCGAGGATCTGCGTATGCTCGCATTTCGCAGTGGGTGGTGTGCCTGCCGGAGGAATGATGACCGTGTAGGCGATTCCCGGTGAGGCGGTTGCGACGGCCCGTACGTCCTCTGCCCGTGCGCAGGGCGCGATGATCACCAGTGGGCTGGCGACGCCCGCTGGGAAGTGCTGTTCCAGGATGCTTTGGCCGGTGACGGACGGAGCAGCGACGGGTAGGGCCCGGCGCAGGGGTACACCCTGCTGTGAGAGCAGTGGAGCGAGCGCGGCACCCGCTGACAGCAGCAGGAGGCCGGCGAGCCAGGTCCGGCGGGGCCGACGTTCTGTGACGCGGGCCAACCGGGACCACAGAGCCGTCTTCGGCGCGGTGGTGGCGGACCGCGGCCAAAAGACGCTCCGGCCGACAAGGAGGAGAGCTGCGGGCAAGAAGGTCAGGGAGGCCGCAGCGCAGCAGATCATGGCGACCGCCACCACCGGTCCCGGACTCCGGCTGGATGGCAGGGAACTCGCCGTCAGCACCATCATGGCGCAGGCGACGGTTGCGGCACTGGCCAGCACAGGTGGGGTCGTGGCCTTACGTGCCGAGGTCATCGCCTGTACGAGGTCGGCACGGTGCTCGAGTTCCTCTTGGTAGCGGGCCGTGAGAAGAAGGGCGTAGTCGATGGTCGCCCCGATGACCAGGACCAGAACGATGCCCTGGGACTGTCGGTCGATCTCCAGCCAACCCGTTCGGGCGGTCAGGTACAGCAGAGCACAGGCCACGGCGAGTGTCAGCAGGGCGGTGATCATCACCAGCACCGACAGGAGCGGGCTGCGGTAGACGAGCAGCAGGATCACCAGCACGCCGCCGAGCGCGGCTGCCAGGAGCATGCCGTCGGTGTGGGCGAAGGCGTTGTTCAGGTCGAGTTGCGCGGCGGCCGGTCCCGCGAGGTGTACCTCGGTGCCGGGAACCGCGTCAGACGCGTCTCGGATGTGGTCGAGTCGCGCGGACAGGTTGTCCGGACCGATGGGGATCACCGCGATCATCGCCTCGCCGTCCTGGGCGAGTGACGGTTCCGTACCGGAGCGGGAATCCGTGACTTCCGTGAGGATCCGGTGCGCTTCTACCTGTTGGAAAGAAGTGATCCCGGCTTCCGGCTCACCGGCCGTCCATAGCACGGCCAGCGGCAGCGATTCACTCGAGCCTGAGGGATTCAGCAATGCGGCGACTCCGGCGGACTCGGCACCGGCGGGAAGCCGTCCGGCCTGTCCGGCCTGCACCGCCTCGCCAAGACGCAGGGCGTAGGGGCTCGTCAGGACGACCAGAGCAGCCCAGAGCACGACCATGAGCAGCGTTCCTGACTTGGTGAACCGACGCACGGCGTGCTCTCCCTTTTCCGCCCGGAAGGCCCCGGTCCCGTGTGGGACGGAATCCGTACCTGGTTGTAGTGGGGTACTGTCCGGGCGTCGATCACTGGCGACCCCGTGGCTTTGGAACGGGTACTCGGCGCCGCTCCGGACGCCACGCCGCCCCACGCACTGCTGCTCGGGTCGAGGAGGATCTGCCGGAAGCCGCCTGCGGCGGACTCACCCGGATCAGCAGCTCTGCGCCGTGAGAACGCGAGACGGACAGCGGCCCGCGATCCAGGGCGAGCCGCCGGTCCGCCTCACCCTCCCGAACGGCGGACCGGGGCTTCTCGGCGGCGCCTGGATCAGGCGTTGACGCAGGTGTTGCCGAAGGCCGGGTTCAGCAGACCGACGACATTGACCGTGTTGCCACAGAGGTTGACCGGGACGTGGACGGGCGCCTGGATCAGATTGCCCGACCCCACGCCGGGCGAGTAGGCGGCCACTCCCTGGGCCCCCGCGTCGGCGGCGGCCAGCGAAGCGCCTCCGAGCACCACGGCTCCGGCCGCCGCGGCCACCACCAGGCCCTTGTGAACACGAACCATCGCACTGCCTCCTGAAAAAGGGGTCGTACCGGTCGGGTGGAGATCCCACGCGACCGGTGAGGAGCCAGGGGAACGTCTCCCGGACCCTCCCCCGCTTCTTCGCTGCCGTCCGACCGCGAGTTGGGTCCGGAGCGCACGGTTCACTCTCGCGGGCTACTCAACACCTGGAGTGATGAAGGAATGTCCGCCCATCCGTACGCCCGTCCGCTACGAAACCCGTTCAAGGACGCCGCTTGCCTGTGATCGAACCGTGCCGCGTTCGTACTCCGGCCCGCCCCATCGACGAAGGACCCGCATGCAATGGACACCCCTCTTCCGGCCACCCGTCCCGATTCACGGATTCGGCCGGCCGGAGCCCGTCAGGTGAACCAGGCGTTTCCCTTCGGCGATGCCGGAGGCACCGGTCGCCCCGACCTCGCCGCAGTCATGCAACAGGTGGCGCACGGTGACAAGGAGGCCTTCTCCATCCTTTACGACGCGCTCGCCCCTCTGGTGTTCGGCATCGCGGTCAAGGTCGTCCGTGATCGGGCGCAGTCCGAAGAGGTCGCCCAAGAAGTCATGATCGAATTGTGGCGATAGGCCGCCCGCTATCGGCGCGACGCCGGGAGCGTCAGCACATGGGCCGCGACGATCGCCCACCGGCGTGCTGTGGATCGGGTGCGTTCCGCGCAGGCGTCCGCCGAGCGCGACCAGGCCCGGGCCGCCCGTGAACACTCTCCCGCCTTCGACGAGGTCGCCGAGCGGGTCGAGACCCGGCTGGAAAGCGAACAGGTGCGGCGCTGTCTGCGCGGTCTGACCGAGATCCAGCGCCAAGCCGTGACCCTGGCCTATTACCAGGGCCTGACTTACCGTGAAGTCGCCGAAGTCCTGCGTACTCCGCTTCCCACCGTCAAAACACGCATGCGCGACGGGCTCATCAAGCTCCGCGACTGCATGGGGGTGACCACATGAAACAACACCACCACGACGTTCACACCCTCTCAGCCGCCTACGCCCTCGACGCGGTGGCCCCGCTGGAACGCCGGGCGTTCGACGAGCATCTCAGGGCCTGCGCCGAGTGCAAACACGAGGTCGCCGAGTTCCAGGCCACGGCAGCGCGCCTGGCAGCCGCCGCGTCCCAGGCGCCGCGCCCGGCGATGAAACAGTGGACGATGTCCGCGATCGACGGGGTACGCCAGCTGCCGCCACGGCTCACCGGGGGCACGTCGAGGGAAGGCCGGGACGGTGGTCTGCGGCACAGGGGACTGTCCTTCGCCCTGGCCGCCAGCGTGGCCGGGGTCGTGGCACTGTCCGGCCTGGCCCTCTGGCAGCAGCAGGAGAACGAGGATCTCCGGCAGCGCGCTCGTCAGACCGCACAACACCTCGGTGACATCAGCACCGTTCTGACGGCCCCCGACGCACGCACCACCTACGGAAAGACCAGCAACGGCGCTCTCACCTCGGCCACCTCTTCCAACCGGCAGAAGAAGACCGTGTTCACCGCCGCCGGCCTGCCCGTGCCCGCTCCCGGCAAGACCTACCAGCTGTGGCTGAGCCACGATGGCACCATGCGGCCGGCCGGATTCCTCCACGACGACGGCACCGTCCTCATCGAGGGCGAGACCACCGGTGCGAAAGCGGTCGGACTCACCGTCGAACCCGCCGGTGGATCGCCCCGACCCACTACCACCCCGTTGCTTCTGATGACTCTCCCCGCCTGACCCGCGCCGCTCGGGCGGTCGCACCGGCCTTCGTGGCCGTCGTCGGCCGACCCGGTTCACAACCGACCTCGCGAACCGCGGCCGCGTCACGGACCGGGGGCTGTGAGGCCGGGCCTTCTGCCCGAACCATTTCGGCGGCGGTTTCGGCCAGTCAGGCATGTACCTGCTCTCCTGCACCGTCTCGTGGATGGCCCCCGTCGGTCTGGTCTCTCCGGTCGCCGTGAACCTGCTGCTGTCCGCCGACAGCGGCAGCGGCAACGGCCCTTGGGCATGGGCATGGCCCATCGCCCCGGCCAGGCGCCGTGCACCGCCCGAACCGATGGGGTCTCTCCCAGACCCCCGTGCCCCCCTCAAAGCACAGGAGATGACGATTACCACCCGTTTCGACAGCACCTGCGGAGACACGGCTTTGGTACCGGTCTTCGCCCACCGTTCGTCCCGACGTCCCCGGGCGGCGGTCCTGCTGCTCCACGGCGGACGCGCGGACGCTTTGCGGCCGCCCCCCGTCCTCAACCTGCCCGCGTTGCGCATGCGGCCCTTCGCCACAGCGATCCTGCGTGCCACCGCGCACGACGACGTGTTCCTCGGCCACGTGCGCTACCGCCACCGTGGCTGGAACGGTGCACATGCCCATCCCGTCGCGGATGTCCGCCGCGCACTGGCCGAACTGTACGAGACCGCAGGACCCGTCCCCGTCGTTCTCGTGGGACACTCCATGGGTGCCCGGGCGGCCTTCCGCGCCGCCGACGACCCTCGGATCAAGGGCGTCGTCGCCCTCGCCCCCTGGTGTCCTCCGGGCGATCCGGCCGCTCACCCGGGCGGCCGCACCCTTGTCGCGCTCCACGACGAAAGCGACCGCGTCACCCGGGCCGTGGACACCTGGTCGTACCTCACTCGCGCCCAGAAGGCAGGCGCCCGGGTCTTCGGCCTGAGCATGCCCGGCGGAGGCCATGCAATGATCCGCGACGCACGACACTGGCACCATACCGCCGCCGAAACGGCGACCGCCCTCCTCGGATTCACGCCGCTGCCCGCCTCCCTCCCGGGGAACGGCTCCTGGACCGGCGTACCGACTCCCTGGAGGGGCTGATTCACACACGGGTTCCAGCGGGCCCGCGAGCAAAGTGATCACCTTCTGGTGAAGGATGAAAAAGCGTATCGGTTCCGAGCAATCCGTCAGCCAGTCGGCCTCGAATACAGGACAAAAGGCGCAAGGCGCCCTTCCTTGGAGTCGGCTCGGACCGGCACCCTCCCCGAAGGGGATGCATCATCATGACAACCACGCTTCCACGCCGTCTCATCGCCCTGGTGGCGCTGCCTGCCGCACTGGCACTCGCCGGAGCCGTGCCCGCCATGGCGCACGACGGCTCCCAGGCCCATGGGTCCCATCAGTACAGGGCAGACCTGCGGCAGCTGAACCACTCCGGTGCTCACGGAACCGTTCTGCTCGGTCTCCAGGGCCGGCAGCTCACGGTGAAGATCAACGCATGGGGTCTGGTCCCCGGACAGCCTCACGCCCAGCACATCCACGGCTCCACGACGGGCCACGACTTCCGCTGCCCCGCCGCAAGCGCGGACAAGAACGGCGACGGCATCGTCAGTACCGCCGAAGGCCTGCCCGCCTACGGAGACATCAACATCTCCCTGACCACCAGCGGGGACACCTCCAAGGCCAGCGGCCTCGCGGTCGACCGCATGCCCGTCGCGGACCGGAACGGGAACCTCTCCTACTCTCGCACGATCACCGTCTCCCAGGCCGTCGCCGACAACATCGCCCACCTGCACGTCGTACAGCACGGGATCGACCCGAACGGCAACGGCATGTACGACTTCGGCAAGGGCAAGAGCGAGCTAGACCCGAAGCTCCCCCAGGAAGCGACCGCACCGGCCAGCTGCGGCATGATCCACGGCAGCGGTTCCGGTTCGGCCCCGATGAGTCACAGCTGACGTTCGAGGGCCGCGGAGACAAACGGTGACAACGGCGCCGGAGACGGCACCTCAGGAATCTCGGTGATCCCCATGACGGACGAAGAGTTCCTCCGTCTTCTCGAAGCAGCACGGCACGAGGCCCGCAGGACGCGGTTGGCGCCGTCCGCCGATGAGGACGATTCGCGCTACGAACAGGCCGCCAGGCACGTGGAGTTCGGTGCCTCGGCGCACTGAGCGGAAGGCCGGGGGAGCGAGGGCGGTCGGGGATGTGAGGAAAGGCACACGAGGCTCCTGGTCGGCACGGGCCACCTTGGCCGAGTACCCGTCCGCCAGGAGCTTCTTCGTCATGCACGGCCTTGAGCCCTCGGCGCCGCCGCATCGTCACCGAGCCGGAGAGAGCTCGTCCACAGTCGCTCGGGTCAGAACTCCCCAGGAATCGGGACCTGGTTGACGTTCACCGCGCCGAGCTGCGCCGTCCGGCCGTCGGGCGCCGCATCGCGTTCTCCTGCTCCGGCGCGGTACCACAGCCGAGATGATGCGGTGCCTTCTGCCCGGCGGCTTCGACTGAGGAAGGGGGAATCCGTTCGATGTCCGCGCCGACCGGAGCGGCGGCCAACGCGAAGAGGCAGCATCCGCTGCTACGGGACAAGGAGAAGTGGAAGGGGTTTCCTCTTACGGCAGGACGCCCGTGAGGTGCTCCGCACAGGGGACACGGATCGTCGGTCACAGGTCGTGGGCCGGTGGGTGACCGGGCCGGCGGGAAAGGACGTCGGCGGCGAAGTGGTGAGCCGGATCCCGTACGGTGCGCTGGTCACCCCGTTCGCCGTCCTCCGTTTCCCGTCCCGTCCGCACCGACGGCCTTCCTGTCCGGCACCAGGACGTCGTCCCCGTAGAGCGCCTGCGCCCAGTTGGACTGGTAGATGGTGTCGAGATAGCGCTCGCCGAGGTCCGGGGCGATCGCGACGGCGGTGGTCCCCCGGGTGTCGTGGCGGGCGAGCCAGTCGGTCGCGCCGCTGACCACCGTCCCGGTGGAACCCCCGAAGAGGAAACCGCGCCGTGCAAGCATGCGGCAGGTGCGCACGGTGTCCGCCTCCTCGACGGACACCGCCTCGTCCACGTACGTCTCGTCGAGCAGCGGTGGCCTCATGCTCATGCCGAGGCCGGGGATCATCCGGCGCCCCGGTGTGCCGCCGAAGATGGCGGAACCGACGCTGTCCACGGCGACGATGCGTACGGACGGGTTCCAGGCACGGAAGAACCGTGCGCAGCCCATCAGGGTCCCCGTGGTGCCGACTCCGACGAAGAGGGTGTCGAGCTGCGGGAACGCACGGGCGATGGCGGGCGCCGTCCTGCGGTAGTGGGCCTTCCAGTTGTTCGCATTGGTGTACTGGCTGAGCCACACGCACCGGTCGTCGGCGGCGCACAGGGCGCGGACGAGGGCGAGCCGCGCTCCGAGGAGGCTGCCGCTGCCCGCCTCGTCGGAGACCACGTGGACGTCGCTTCCCAGGGCTTCCATCATTTGACGGGTGGTCAGGTTGCAGTGGGAGTCGGTGACGCAGAGGAAGCGATAGCCCTTGCCGGCCGCGATCATGCTCAGCGCGACGCCGAGGTTGCCGGAGGAGGACTCGACGAGGACCGAGTCCTCGGTGAGGACCCCACTGCGTTCGGCGGCCTCCACCATCTCGGTCGCCGCCTTCAGCTTGATGGAGCCGGCGAAGTTGAAGCCCTCGCACTTGAGGAACAGGGGATGTCCGGTCGTCGGCCCGAGATCGACGTACAGGTCCTCCTCGTTGAAGGCCTGCGGGACGGATATGACGGTCACGGTGCTCTCCTTCTCGTGGTCGGACGGTCCGGCCGAACGGTCCGGCAGGACGGGACCCCTCATCCGTAGCGGTTCAGCTCGTCGAAGAAACTGTCGACGAGCAGCAGTCGGCCCGATCGGGCCACCTCGTCGTAGACGTACTTGCCGACCGCCAGGTCGAGGACTCCGAGCCCGAAGGGCGAGAAGATCACGGGGCGGTCCGGCGGCGGCGTCACGCGTCCGGCCATGACGTCATCGAGCGTGCCGTCGAGGAAGGCCCGGTTGCCGGTGAGCCGTTCCGTGAGGTGGGGCGAGGTCGACTCCCTGAGGACGTGCTCGACGTCGTCGACGATGTTGGTCGCGGACAGCAGGACCTCGGGTGCGAGGTCACGCAGCGAGATGTGCAGCACGAGGGGGTTGTGGTCGAACCACGAGACCTCGGTGACGTGCGGCCGGCCGGCGACGGTCGCGAAGACCACCAGGTCGCTGGTGCGGATGAGCGTCTCGGCGTCGCGGTGCACGGTGACGGGCCCGGTACCACCCGTCTGCTCCAGGTAGAGCCGGAAGCCGGCCGCGCTGTCCGCCGACAGGTCGTGGACGCCGATGTGCTCGAACGTCCAGCCGGTACCGATGAGATAGGTGTGAATGTAACGGGCGATCAGGCCGGTGCCGACGAACCCGATGCGGGTGGGCCGCTGTCGTCCCCGGCTGAGCCGGTCGGCCGCCGCCGCCGCGGACGCGGCGGTCCTGGCCGCGCTGATGACCGAGCTCTCCATGCAGGCGAAGGGGTAGCCGGTGGCGGGGTCGTTGAGGATGAGTACGGCCGAGGCTCTGGGGATGCCCGACCGCACGTTCGCGGGGAAGCTCGCGATCCACTTGAGGCCGTCCACCGGGGCCTCGTTCCCCCCCAGGGAGGCCGCGAGGGCGATGATGCGCGACGCGGGCCGGTCGGTGAACCGGAGGAAGGAGGAGGGCGGGTTGACGGTGTGTCCGGCGGCGTGCAGGCGGTAGGTGTCTTCGACGACCTTCGTCACGGCGCTCTCCCGACCGTGGAGGACTTCCTTGACCTGGCGTCCGGGGACGACGGCGAACGGGGGCACCACGGGTGTGGCGACGGACATGGTCATGCGGCGGCCCTCCTCGGGGGTTGGTCCGGCAGCGGCGGGGCGAACGGGTCGGCCATGGCCACCAGGACCTCGCGCGGCCCCGTGTAGGCCTCCCGGCTGTGGGCGGTGCGCAGGTTGTCGACGATCATCACCTCGCCGGCCTGCCAAGGCCGGCGGATCGTGACGTCGTCGTAGGTCTTGTTGATCCGTTCGACCACTTCCGGAGGTACCGGGTCGCCCTCGCCGTAGCGCGTGGTGAAGGGCAGACCCCTCGGGCCGTACTCCTCGATCAGGAACTCCCGCACCTCGGGGGCCATCGTCCACTCGCTCAGGAAGGCGATCTGGTTGAACCAGCAGCGCAGTCCGCTGACCGGGTGCCGTACCACCGCGCTGCGCCTCTGGCGTGTGCGCAGCGTTCCGTCGGGCTGCCACGAGGTTTCGATGTCGTGGGCCCGGCAGTACGCGTCGACGGCCCCGCGGTCCTCGGTGCCGAACGCCTGGGAGAGTGTGGCGCCGATCTCGCCGTTGTAGGAGCGTTCGAGCAGCCAGCCCTCCTCCTCGAAACGCTCGACCAGAGTGGCGGGAAGAGCATCGAGGACGGCGGCGGCATCGGCGAGCGCGGTGGCCCCGCCGCCGGTCGGCGGCTCCAGGCAGGCGAACAGCAACAGTCCGGGACACCGGCGCGCGTAGCTCAGCTCGTGGTGCATGCACATCGGCTGGTTGGCGGGCCAGACGGCTGAGGAGTAGAGACCCTCGCCATGGGCCTCGCGAGGGGCGAAGCCCTCTGTTTCCCTCACGGGGCGGTCGGTCACCCTCCGGACGACCGCCTCGACGTCGGTCGTACCGCGCAGATCCAGTCCGTTGACGAGGACCGCGCCGTGTGCGGCGACCAGGTCGAGCAGTTCCTTCTTGTAGGAGTCGGTCCAAGCGGCCGGGTCCGGGGGAGCCGCGCTCTCGTGGATCGTCGTGGGTGCTGGTGTTTCCGGCTTGCGGAACAGTGCGGACAACATGTCGTTCCTCTCCATCGGTACGCGGCTCATGAAGGTGTCGGTCGTACGGCGGCCCGAGCGACCTCGGGGGGTGCCGGGGGCCGGTGGGTTCTTTCATCGACGAGAGCGGCCAGATCGGCCAGGACGGGGTGCGCTGCCAGGTCGCGCGGGGAGACGGTCCGGTCCAGTGCGACGGCCAGGCGTACGGCGGACAGGGAGGTGCCGCCGAGGTCGAAGAAGTCGTCCTGCCGGCCGATGCCGTCGACCGGTACGCCGAGGACGTGTGCCCAGGCCGCGGCGAGTCGCCGCTCGGTCGGTGTACGGGTCGGACGGTGCCCGTCGCCGGGTTGACCGAGATTCCGGGCGAGGACGCCGAGGACCTTGCGGTCGATCTTGCCGTTGGCCGTGAGCGGCAGGGTCTGCCGCCAGTGTGCGGAGGAGGGGACCATGTAGGCGGGCAGCAGTTCGCCGAGTTGCCCGAGCAGTACGTCTTCGGCCACCGGTCGCCGGCCGGTGCAGAACGCGACCAGCTGTCGTGCGTGGGCTTCTTCGCCGGTGACGATGACGGCGCCGTCGCGGACGTCGGGAAGCCGTAGCAGGGCGTTCTCGATCTCGCCGATCTCCACACGGAACCCGCGGATCTTCACCTGGGCGTCGCGACGGCCGTGGTATTCGAGCTTTCCTCCCGGTAGCCAGCGGCCGAAGTCTCCTCCGCGGTAGAGGCGCTGACCGGGGTGGTACGGATCGGAAAGGTAGGAGTCCCGGGTGCGTTCCGGGTCGTTGACGTAGCCGCGGCCCACGCAGATCCCGGAGAAGACGACGGCTCCGGGGGCTCCGAGGGGGACCGGTGTCAGGTTGTCGTCGACCACGTAGATCCGTACGTTGGCCACGGGCCGGCCCAGGGGTACTCGGTCGCCGTCCGGCACGCCCGTCATCACTTCGTGGTTGGTGTCGTCCGACGTCTCCGTCAGCCCGTAGGCGTTGACCAGGGGCACCCCGGGCAGCGCGGCGAACCAGCGCTGGACGAGGCCCTTGCGCAGTGCTTCCCCGGTGACCGACACGCGGCGCAGGTCGGCCAGCCGACGAGGTGCGCGCTCCAGTGCGGAGAGCAGGACGTCGAGGTACGACGGGACGACCTGGAACACCGTGACCCGGCCGTCGGCGACGGTGTCGAGGAACCTGTCGGCGTCGAGGACATCCTCCTGCTCGACGAGCAGCGTGCGCCCGCCGGCCAGGGGCCCGGCGAGGAGTTGCCACAGCGAGATGTCGAAGCACTGCGACGCGGTCTGCGCCACGACGTGACCCTCTTCGATGCCGAGGTCGTCGATCTTCGCCAGGAGGTGGTTGAGCATGCCGGCGTGTTCGCACATGGCGCCCTTGGGCTCGCCGGTGGATCCGGAGGTGAAGTAGACGTAGGCCAGTTGGTCCGCAGCCACCGCGACCGCGGGGTCGTCGCCGCGGGCGGTGCTCTCGGCGACTGCGGGGATGGGGAGCGTGCGCGTGCCGGGCCGGATTTCGAGGGCCCGGTCGAGATTCCGGGAAACGCCGGGTTCCGTGAGCACGAAAGCGCAGTCCGAGCGGGTGAGCATCGCGGAGACGCGTCCGGGCGGGTAATGGGGGTCGATGGGCAGGTAGGTCCCACCCGCCTTGAAGACGGCGATCACCGCCGCCATCCAGTACAGGGTGCGTCCGGCGACCACGGCGACGACATCCTCCGGTTCCAGCCCCTGGGACAGCAGCGCCCGGGCCAGCCGGTTGGCCCGTTCGTTCAGGTCCCGGTAGGTCCAGCGAGTGCCGCGGTACTCGGCCGCGACGGCTCCGGGCCGCTTGCGCGCCTGTTCTTCGAACAGTTCGTGGAAGCGGCGGTCCGGCAGCGGTCGGGTGGGACCGGCGAGTTCTTCGGTCTGGAACCGGATCTCCTCGGCGGACAGCAGGGCGCACCGTTCGTGGTGCTCCTCGGGAGCGGTGGCGATCCGTTCGAGCGCTCGGAGGTGATAGCCGCCGATGCGGGCGGCGGCGTCGTCGTCGAGCACGTCGGTGCGGTAGCGCAGCCGCAGGACGCGCGGGTCGTCTTCGGGGATGCTCACGCACAGGGCCGTGCCCTCTGGCGCCTGTCCGTTCCCGGACGGGTCGAACACGATGTCCGGCGGTGCGCCGGGACGACCGTCGGTTTGTCGTCGCTGCGTGTGGGACAGGAGCGGCAGCGCACGGTGGACGTCCTTCGTGAGGTGACGCCAGGTGCCGGGTCGGACGTTCAGCCGGCAGGCTGCCGGACGGCTCGCTCCGGAGAGCAGGTAACCGGTCGTGACATCGGTGTCGCCGGACAGTGCGGAGAGCACCTTCGCGTGGGCGGCCAGGAGCACGGCGGCGATCGGCACCCCGAACTCGTCGGCGCGCGTGCGCAGCGCCGTGACCGTCCGGTCGGGAAGGGCGGTTTCGGCGTGCTCCGCGGTGCCCGGGACCGGGTGGGCGGTCCAGTTCGGCACGGTCGTGAACGCGTGACCGGCGGGAGCTTCCGCGGGTGGTGTGCTGGTGGTCGCTGATTCCGTCATCACCGTTCGCCTCCGTGGGCGTCGTGCTCGGGGGCGGCCGGTCGCGCGGGGTTTCCCGACCACCGGTCGTGTGCGGGGACCGTCTCGCCCTTCATCAGGAAGCAGTCCGCCGCCAGGTGGGCGCCGTCGCCGACCGTGGCACCGTAATGGACGAGGGCGCCCACCCCGAGCGTGCAGCCCGCGCCGATCCGGCTGACGTCGGACTTGAAGGTGCCGTCCTCCTGCGAGTGGCACTGGATGACGCTGCCGGCGTTGAGGGTGCAGCCGTCCCCGATGGTGACCATGGGCCGCTCGGTCAGGCTGCAGCCGTCGTCGAACACCGCTGCGCCGATCCGGACGCCGAGCAGTCGCCACACGAGGTTCTTGAACGGGGTGCCGTTCAGGATCTGCAGGTAGGTCTCCGACGGGACCTTCCAGTACCGTTCGCGCCGCCAGAAGCGGAGGTCGTAGATCGAGCAGAACAGGGGTCCGAGCGGGTGCGCCGCCGTGACCAGGCGTTCGATCAGCGCGTAGTACAGGACGGTGAAAGGCAGCAAAGCGACATTGGCGAGGGCGAGGGCCGTGAAGCCCCACTGGGCGTACAGTTCGGCCGCTCCCGCGTACAGGAGGGTGACCGCGAAGAAGTAGAGCCAGCCGGTGAACAGGAACCACGCCATGGTGGCGGCGTTGTGCCGGTTCTTGGCGAGCAGGCGGCGGCGCAGCCCGTCGCCCTCCGCGAGGGCGTCGAAGGTGCTGTCCCGCACCACCGAGCGGGGGATCTCGAAGCTCGGTGATCCGAGCAGGCCCACGTCGTGCCGGATCGGGCCGTGGACAGGGACCATGACCTTGGTCGCCAGGAGACAGTTGTCGCCGGTCCTGCCCCGGGAGGGGTAGGCGATCCTGTTGCCGAGGAAGTTGTGCGCGCCGATGACGGTGCGGGTCACGCGGAAGGACGTGCTGGAGTAGTCGGCGTTCATGAGCGACAGCCCGTCTGCGACCATGGTCCCCCGGCCCACGGAGCTCAGCAGGGGGTTCTCGTGCTTGACCGCGGTGCCGAAGTTCGAACCGGTCTGCTCCGCGGCGGACAGGTCGTAGCCGATCCAGCGCAGGTAGTGCACCACCGCTGAGCTGTCACCGAACAGGCGCGTCATGAACCTCCTGTTGGTCAGGAGAGTGACCGCCCGATGCGCCGCGTGGTGGACGCCGTACAGGGGGTATATCCGACCGGGGGTCACGAGCCGGCCGAGGACGCGGGGAACGACGGCCAGCGTGATCAGGACGATCGGGATGCCGCCGAAGAAGACGACCCCCGTCACCAGCAGCAGGTCGGCGTAGAAGACCCAGTCGGCGAGCGCGGCAGGCCCCCGTTCCAGCACTGTCGTCAGCTGCGGGGCCTTCGCGAGCAGCACGTCCAGGCATCCCACGGCGAGCGGTGCGAACACCAGCAGCGCCATGACGATCTGGGCGGCACCGTGGACCGCACGCCGTACCGTGCCGCACCGGACCGGAGCCACCGCCAGGAAGTCGGCGTCCGTCGGCTGTCCCGGTGATCCGTGCCAGTGCTGGCCGACGGGCACGCTCTGGCCCTCGTGGAGTGAGGAGGCGTGCCCGAGCTGTGCCCCGTCCCCCATCGACGTACCGATGTCCAGCACCGTCGCCTCGCTGACGACCACGTCGCGCCCGAGGGTGACCGTGCCCGTCTCTATCGCGGCGTCGCGGGCTCGGTAGCAGCCGAACAGGACGTCCTTGCGGATGACCGTGCGGTCACCGACCGTCAGCAGGTCGGTGCACACGGGAACGCTGCGGGAAAGGACGGTCACGCCCCGTCCGATGCGCGCGCCGAGGGCCTTGAGGTAGAGGACGTAGAGCGGGGAGCCGACGGACAGGGCCATCGGATTCGCCCGTATCAGCGTCTTCACCAGCCAGAAACGGACGTACGCGAGGCTCCAGACCGGGATCCGCTGCGGCTTCCAGCGGCCGACGAGGACCCACTTCGCGACGATCGGCAGGGTACACAGGACCACCAGGGTCACGGCGCCGAACACGACCGACCGCAGGTAGTCGTCCCAGAGGCCGGCGCCGGCGGAGATCCAGTCGTAGCCGCGAGCGGTGACGAAGGCGAGGAGGAAGGCGTAGCCGACGAAACACAGGAGTTGCAACGCCCCGCACAGCACTTGGTGCCGGCGTTGCGGTGGGGGCGCCGGATCAGGCGGCGCGGGGCCGGGAGGGCGGGCCTCGGTGACGACGGGCCCCGGTTCATCGCCTTCGATGGCCGTGCTCAGGCTTCTGACCGTCGGGTGCCGGTAGACATCTCTCATCGACACGTCGGGAAGGCCGCCCTGCTTCCTCACCCGTGCGCAGAAGTGCGCCATGACCAGCGAGTCCGTACCCAGTTCGTCGAAGAAGTGGCTGTCGAGGGGTACTTCGTCCAGATGGGCGACGTCCGCGAGCAGCCGGGCCAGTGTTTCCTGTGTACGGGTGCTCGGGCGGTTCTCGGTCTCGAGTGACTTCTGTGTCATGAGGGAACTCCCCGGGGCGGGTCCTGTTGCCGGGTGGCCGCATCGGTGCTCGATCCCGTGTGCCTGCTCTGTTTCCGCGAGCAGGTGGTGGCTGCCGTGCGACGGGGCTTGGATCGACCGGCCCGCTCATGTGGCGGACGGTCCGCGGTGAACGTTGTACGGGTGATTCGTCGCTGTTCTGCGGACAGATGAAGATCCCTTCGAACTTTTCGCACAACGGATGGATTTCTCGAACCTGGGACGGTGTGGCGTCGTCGCCCTGACCGGGCGGGCCGGACGATTCCGGGCGTCGCTCACTTCCCGGTCCGTCTCCGGCACGGCGCGCCGTCGGGTCGCGGACGTACGCTGGGAGGACTTCCGTCGCATCCCCGAACAGCGTTGCGGAGGGCGGCATGACCGACCCCTTCGGCTTCCTCACCACACCCCGCCGACCGGTGCCCGCGCGGCCTTCCGGGGAGCGTCTGGGCGACTGGGACGAGGTGTACGCGGGCCAGGCCCTGCTGCCGCTGGTCTCCGGGCAGGCCCGTCGCTGCATGGACTGCGGCGTTCCGTTCTGCCACGGGGGCTGCCCGATCGGCAACCTCATACCCGAGTGGAACGTGTACGCGGCCCACGACGACTGGCGAACCGCCTCGGAACGGCTGCACGCGACCGACAACTTCCCCGAGTTCACCGGGCGCGTCTGCCCGGCGCCCTGTGAGGACGCCTGCGTCCTGGCGCTCACGGGGGAACCGGTCACCATCAAGAACGTCGAGCAGGCCATCGCGGACGAGGCATGGGCGCGGGGCCACGTCCGTGCCCACCCGCCGGAGCGGCTGACGGGCCGGTCGGTCGCGGTGGTGGGCTCGGGTCCGGCCGGGCTGGCGGCGGCGCAGCAGCTCACGCGGGTCGGCCACCGCGTCACGGTCTTCGAGCGGTCCGACCGCGTCGGCGGACTGCTGCGCTACGGCATCCCCGCCTTCAAGCTGGAGAAGTGGCGGCTGGACCGCCGGATCGCGCAGATGCGGGAGGAGGGCACACTGTTCCGCACCGGCGTCGACGTCGGTGCCGATCTGGACGCGGTCGCGATGAGGGGTGCGCACGATGCGGTGATCGTGGCCGTCGGAGCGACGGAGCCACGCGAACTCGCCGTACCGGGAAGGGCAGTGGAGGGCGTCCACCAGGCCATGGAGTATCTGACGGCGGCGAACCGGGTGGACGAGGGCGACTGCGTGCGGCCGTCCGTGACGGCCGAGGGCAGACAAGTGGTGATCGTCGGGGGCGGCGACACGGGAACGGACTGTCTCGGCACAGCCCTGCGCCAGGGCGCCGCGTCCGTCGTGCACGTGGACGTCAACCCGATGGCGGGCGGGTTCCGGCGGGAGAGCGAACCGTGGCCGCTGGTCCACCCCAGGATCCACCGCGTCTCACACGCCCACGAGGAGGCCTGTGACCGGGACGGCGACGATCCGAGGGTGTTCGGCGCGGCGGCCGTACGGTTCGAGCACGACGCCGCCGGTCGCGTCGAGGCGGTGCGCCTCACGGAGGTGGACCCCTCGGACAGGACGCCGCGGCCGGGAACCGAGCGGACGCTGCCCGCCCAACTGGTCGTGCTCGCCCTGGGGTTCCGCGGCCCCCGGCACGGCACGCCCCTCACGACGGCGCTCGGGCTCGTCCCCGACGACCGGGGCAACTTCGACCGCACCGCCGGGTTCGCGGCGCGGACGGCGGACACGGCCCCATGCCCTGCTTCGGCTTCGGCTTCGGCTTCGGAGGGAGTCTTCGTGGCGGGCGATGCCGGACGCGGGCAGTCACTCGTGGTCTGGGCCCTGGCGGAGGGCCGGTCCGCTGCGGCCGCGGCGGACCGCTACCTGATGGGTTCCAGTGACCTTCCCGCTCCGATCACGGCCTCGGACGGGCCGCTGGCGTAGACGAGCGGGCACGCGGGCCCCGGCACCGGCCGCTGGTACGGGAGGGTGGGGCCGGGAGCCGTGCTCCCGACCCCACCCCGGGGCTCCGCGTCAGTGGTGACGGCAGTCCCAGTGTCCCTTCACCCAGACGTGGTCCCAGTGGCTGGGAACGTAGACCCACTTGTAGACGTGGTCATGGCTCCGGTGGCCGTTGTGCCACTTGCCGTGCTTGTCGTGCTGACCCGGGTGCCAGGTCTTGTGCGGGAAGGCCTTCTTCTCCCAGTGGCCCTTGACCCACTCGGTGCCCGCCGGGACGGGAACCGGAGAGCGGCTCCACCGGCTGGACCACCTTTGACGCCCCGCCCGGCAGACGGGCAAGCCACGGAGAGGAGGCGCGGAGGAGGGCTTTCGATCGTCCAAGCGGGTTCAGCAATGCAGGTGCCGGCCGCTCCCGGCGACACACTTGCGGCGATCTGCGGCCTGGGGCTGTCATCCGGCGGCGGCGCGGCTCCGAATCCCCTGTACACATCCGTGCCCACCGGTTCGATCCCCTCCAGGGGGCAGTCATGATCACCACGATGCCGTCACCCGACACGACCCGCCACAGTGTCGCCCTGCCCTACGACCCGAAGGCGCCGGCCGTCGCCCGCCGCGTCGCCGGGCGCTGGCTGGCGGGCTCCCCGGGACGGTCGGTCCGGGCGGCGGAGGCCGTGCTGGTCGTCTCCGAGCTGGTCACGAACGTCGTCCGCCACGCGCGTGGCCCCTGCGTACTGACGCTGACGGTCCGCGGAGCACTGCTCGACATCGCCGTCGCCGACCACAGCGAGGAGCTCCCCCTGACGTCGTGGGAGGGTCCCGGGGACGAGCGGGGCGGTTTCGGTTTCCCCCTCATCCGCGGGCTCGGCGGCCGGATCAAGGTGGTCCCCGCCCTCGGGGGCAAGTCCCTGCACGTCGCACTCGACCTGGAGCCCGGCGGAACCGGACCGGACGGACCGCCATGACTTCTCTCGCCCGTCGCCGAAGGTCTCACTCGATCGCCCCTGCCGTACGGCGGCGCCCGTACGAGAACGCGGGCGGAGTCGAACGGCGGCGGCCCCCGGGCGCCTCAACCGTGTCTCGAGCACGACGGCCGGCCGGTAGGGAGGACGGTGAGCAGCGCGTGCCGCAGGGACACGAGCACGACGTGGAGGAGCTGCTGATCCGCTCGGCCGACGGGGACCAGGAGGCGTTCGCCGGCGTGTACGACGCCCTGGTCGGTCCGGTTCTCGGGCTGACCCGCCGGATCCTGCGGGACGCCGCGCAGGCCGAGGAGGTGACGCAGGACGTCATGATCGAGGTCTGGCGCACCGCCGACCGCTACCGGTGCGAGCGGGGCACGGCCAGGACGTGGGTCCTCACCCTCGCCCACCGCCGGGCCGTCGACCGGGTACGCGCCGCGCAGGCGAGCGCGGACCGGGAACGGCGCGCCGCCATGCTGTCCCCCGTGCGCCCCTTCGACGAGGTCGCCGAGACCGTCGAGGGCAGGGACGAGCACCGGCGCGTGTACCGCTGCCTCGGCGGGCTCGCCCCCGTCCACCGGATCCCGCTCGTGCTCGCCTACTACGAGGGGCTCACCTGCCTGGAGGTGGCCCGGTCCCTGTCGACCCCGACGGGAACGGTCAAGTCCAGGATGCGCACAGGCCTGCGGAAGCTCCGCGCCTGCCTGGAGGGCGGATCATGAGGCCCGCCGACGAAAGCCCGCACGACGCTGTCGGGGCATACGTCCTGCACGCCCTCTCCCCGGCCGGGGAAGCGGCCTTCGAAAACCACCTCGCGGGCTGCGACGCCTGCCGCGACGAGGTCGGA
>NZ_JBIBBZ010000015.1:0-146577 GCF_042900925.1 Streptomyces sp. NPDC012825
CCCGCGGAGCGGGATATGCCCCGGCAAGCCGGGGCATAGAGCGCGAATTGCGCAAGCGCAATTCGGATTCCGGCGCAAGCGCCGGAATGGAATTCCGCAAGCGGAATTCGAAAGGCAGGGCAATTCGCGCAAGCGCGAATTGTGGGCACCCGCGCAAGCGCGGTTGCCTGGGCTGGCAACAAGGGGAGGTGCATCGCGCGCGGGCCTGTGTAGGACCTGGGAATTCCTGCTCTCACCCAATAACAGAGTTGACGGGCCATCTGGCTCGGCGGGTCCCGGGCCAGATGCAGTGACGGGCTCCGCTGCGCTCCGCCCGATCCTCTGCCTCAACGCTTCCCCATGCTCAAGGGGCCCAGTCCAGTTCATCAACTTCTAGTCAGCATACATCTCAACACGTATCTGGGGAGCAGAAATGACGATGTATCATCCTCCCGGTGTCACTCTGATACAGGAGAGTGCATCACGATTGGACTGTGTGTAGTCTGGATCTACATCACACCACCACCCCGGGGCTCTCGACGCTTGGGATGCCCCTGGTTGAATTTGCACTGTGTTCCGCGAAAAGGAGAGCACGGAATGGCCATGACTCGGCGAGATCTGCGCCCGCATCAGATCGAGGCTGTTGATGCCGTTTCGCGTGGCTTCGATATTTCTCCGGGGAAGAAGGTCCCGGTGAACGGTCTGCGCGGGCAGGTCGTCGCCGCGTGTGGGACGGGCAAGACCGTCATCGCCGCGTTCGCTGCGCGGGAGATCGTCCCCCGCGGCCGCGTTCTGGTGCTGGTGCCGACGCTGGACTTGCTCGTGCAGACGGTGAAGGAGTGGCACAAGGTGGGCCACAGCGGGCCGGCGGTGGCGGTGTGCTCGCTGGAGGACGACCCGGACCTGTGGAACCTGAAGGTGCGGTGCACCACGAACCCGGTTCGCCTGGCCATGTGGCACGGCACGGGCCCGGTGACCATCTACGCCACCTACGCGTCCCTCGGCGTGCTCGCGGAGGCGTTTGAGGGCGCGTACGGCCAGCAGCTCGCGCCACTGGACCTGGCCGTGGTGGACGAGGCGCACCGGACGTCGGGGTCGCTGGGGAAGGCGTGGGCGGACATCCACGACCAGACGATCATCCCGGCGGCGCGCCGGCTGTATCTGACGGCGACGCCGCGGATCTGGCAGGAGCGGCCGCCGTCCTGGGAGGTGAGGGAGGGGGCGCGGGACGCGCTCCCGGAGGAGATGGCCGCCTCCATGGACGATGAGTCGATCTTCGGGCCGGTGTTCTACAAGCTCACCCTGGCCTCGGCCGTCACCCGGGGCCTGCTGGCCCGGTATCAGATCATCGTGGTCGAGCTGCAGGACCCCGAGGTCACTCCGGAGCGGCTGCGCGGCCCGGAGCGGCACGCGGAGGAGGTGCGCGGGCAGAGGCTCGCCGCCCTCCAGGCCGCGCTGCTGCGCACCATGGCCGAGCACGGTCTGAACACCTGCATCACCTTCCACCACCGCACGATAGAGGCACAGGCTTACGCCGAGGGCCTGCCGGCCGTGGCGGCCAAACTGCACGCTGACCAACCGGAGACGTACCCCAAACGCGTCTGGGCGGACTGGCTGTGCGGGGAGCACCCCGCCGAGCGCAGGCGGGACGTCCTGGGCGGCTTCGGTACCACGGCGCGGCGGGCGATCTTGTCGAACTGTCGCGTGCTGGGTGAAGGGGTCGATATCCGGGCGGTGGACTCGGTGGCCTTGCTGGACCCCAAAGGTGCGCCGCACGACATCGTGCAGGCCATCGGCCGGGCTCTGCGGCAAAAGCCCGGCCAGGGGAAGCTGGCGTCGCTGATCGTGCCGGTGTTCCTCCAACCGGGCGAGCAACCCGAGGACATGTTCACCTCTGGGTCGTATAAGCCGCTGGTGAAGGTGTTGCAGGGGCTGCGGGCTCACGATGAGGAAGCGATCGAGTTGCTCGCCATCCCGCAGGAGCCCCGGGAAAGGGTCGTGGAGCCTTCGGTGTGGATCGGACCGAAGCCGGAGGAAGGCGAGGAGGAAAACCGTCTACTGCTGCGCTTTGCTGCTCCGCGTGACCCGGTGATGGTCGCCGAGTGGGTCAGCTTCAACGTGATCGACACCGAGCGGCAGGACTGGGCCCGCGGATACGCCGCCCTCCGCCGGTACGCCGAACGCGAATCGCATGCCCGGGTGCCCTACGACCACAAAGAGGGCGCGTACCCGCTGGGGCGGTGGATCGCCGAGCAGCGCCGCGCGTACGGGGCCGGGCAGATGGACAGCCGGCGCGCCGAGCGGCTTGAGCAGTTCGGGATGGTGTGGGACACCGCCGACGCCGCATTCGAGGAGAACCTCGCGGCGGCCGGGGTGTACTACGAGCAGTACTGGACACTGTGCGCTCCTCGCACCGCGACGGCGCTGGACAAGCCGATCGGGCAGTGGCTGTCCAACCTCCGCCGACCCGGCGCCCTGGCCGCCCACCCCGAGCGGGCCGCGGCCCTCGCGGCGATCGACCCCGACTGGAACCCGGACTGGCCCGTCACCTGGCAGCGGCACTACGCCGCCGTCCGCGAACTCCTCACCGACGAAGACGCCACGCTCACCGAACTGCTGCCCGGCGTCACCGTGCACGGCATGGACGTCGGCAAGTGGCTGGCCAAGCAGCGCGAGCACACGGTGTGGCACGGGCTGATGGACGGGCAGCGCGAGCGCCTGGCCCAGCTCGGCATCACGGCGCTGCCCCCGGCCAGAGAAGCACCCGCGAAGGCCCGCAAGCACGGCCCCGGGGCGTTCGAGCGGGGCGTGGAGGCCATGCGCCAGTACAAAGCCCGCACCGGCTCGCGCACCGTCCCCAGGACCCACGTAGAGACCCTTGAGGACGGCACTGAAGTCAAGCTCGGCATCTGGATCTCCAATATCAAAAGCCCCGCCCGCCGGGCCAAGCTCAGCCCTGACCGCGTGCAGGCCCTGGCCGAACTCGGTATCGGCTGAACGGCCGGCGCTGGTGGTCTACGGGCCCGGAAGCAGGCGGTTGTGACGTGTTCGTGTACGAGTGGGGGTTCTGTGGTAACGGGTAGGGCAGGGCTGGGGGCGCATCAGGTCGAGGCGGTGGACGCGGCGGTGCGCGCCCTGGGGAACGTCCCTTCCGGGGGCGTGGGGCTGCGGGCGACGATCGTTTCAGCCTGTGGGACGGGCAAGACCTTGATGGGCGCACACACTGCGTTGCGGGTGGCGCGCACGGGCCGGGTGGTGGTGCTGGTGCCGACGCTGGATCTGCTGGTGCAGACGGTGGCAGCTTGGCGTGGTGCGGGGCGTGCCGGGGCGATGGTAGCGGTCTGCTCGCTGCGGGCGGATGAGCAGTTGGATGCGGCCGGGGTGCGCTGCACCACCGATGCACGGCTGCTGCTGGGGTGGGCCGGCAGGGCGGGGCGGGTGACTGTCTTCGCCACCTATGCGTCACTGCCGGTACTGGCTGCGGCGCACGGGGCGGGGCTTGGACGGTGGGACTTGGTGATCGTGGACGAGGCTCACAGGACTTCAGGCCCGATGGGCAAGGCGTGGGCGGCGGTACATGACGACACCGTACTGCCGGCGGACCGCCGCCTGTATCTGACCGCGACGCCGAGGGTGACCGATCCCTGGGCCGCGGAAGACGGCGAGGAGGCCGCGGATGAGCCGGCGCTGGTGGCCTCGATGGACGACGAGCAGGTCTTCGGGCCGGTGGTCTACCGGCTGTCGCTGGCCGAGGCCATCGCCCGCGGGCTGTTGGCCCGCTACCAGATCGTCGTGCTGGAAATCGGTGCCCAGGCCCTGACAGACGGGAGACCCGAGGAGGATTCTCAGGCGGGGGTGAGCGTGGCGCGGCTGGAGGCGTTGACCACCGCCGTGCTCAAGACCGCGGCCACCCACCAGCTCGACCGTGTGATGAGCTTCCATCACCGTGTCGCGGAGGCCCGGGCGTTCGCCCATGGAGTGCCAAAGGCCTCACGGGGTTTGTGGGGCGCGGAGCCGGCGGTGTATCCGCGGCGGGTGTGGTCCGGCTGGCTGTATGGCGGACATGGGATGGCCCGTCGGCGGCAGGTGTTGGCGGAGTTTGCGCGCGGCTGGGGGGCGGACGGGATGGTGGCGGAGCGTTGCGTGTTGTCCAGTGCCCGGGTGCTGGCCGAGGGGGTGGACATCCCGGAGGTGGACGCGGTGGTCTTCGCCGACCCGCGGGAGTCGATCGTCGACACCGTCCAGACAGTCGGGCGCGCGCTACGGCAGGGCCCGCGCGGGGACAAGGTCGCCTCGCTGCTGGTGCCGGTCTTCCTCTCGCCCGACGAGCGCCGTGAGGACTGGCTGGCATCCGGCTCCTATCTGCCGCTGGTCAAGGTCTTGGCCGCGCTGGCCGCCCACGACACCGACGTGGTTGACCGGCTCGCCGCCTGGCCCGGCAATGGCACCGTGGGCGCGGCCGGTCTGGAGGGGCCGCTGCTGTTCGCCACCGGCCGGGATCCGGCCGACATCGCGGAGTTCGTTCGGCTGCGGGTGATCAACCTCGAGCGCCGCGGGTGGCTGCGCGGTTGGGCGGCCGCCCGCCGCTTCCACACGCACCATGACCATCTGGCCGTCCCCTTCCATGCGAAGGACGGCGCCTTTCCGCTGGGACACTGGATCGCCGACCAGCGCAAGGCCTACAACACCGGCCGGCTGGCTCAGGTGCGCATCGAGGCGCTGGAGCGGCTGGGCATGGTGTGGAGCCATCCCGACCACGCGTTCACCACGGGGCTGCAGGTGGCCCGCGCCTACCACGCCGTCCACGGTCACCTGATGGCCGAGCAGAGCGCGGTCGTGGAAGGCTTCCCGATCGGTGTATGGCTGGCCAACCGGCGCCGGGAGGCACGCCTTGCCGTCGGCGCACCAGGGGCGCTGAGCGAGATACGCAAGGCGGTGCTCGCCCAGGTCGATCCCTACTGGTGCCCCGCGTGGCCGGTCCCCTGGCAACGGCGCTACGCCCTCTTCAAGCAGCACCTCACCGCCGGCGGTTCGGTGGACATCGCGCCCGGGCACATGGTGGCGGGTGAAGACATCGGAGGCTGGGCGGCCCGCCAGCGCACCGACTGGGAGATCCTTCACGAGCAGCAGCGTCGGCTGCTGGCCGAGCTCGGCGTGACGCCCGGCGGTGGCGGCATCCAGAGCGCGCCGCGCCTCACCCAGGACCACAAGTTCACGCGGAACCTCGCCGCCGCGGCAGCCTACGCACGGCGTGAAGGGCACCTGAACGTCCCCCGCAAGCACATAGAGATCGCCGACGGTACCGAGATCAAGCTCGGGATATGGATCTCCAACCAGCGCTCCCGCCGGGCGACACTGCACCCACAGCGCATCGAGGCCCTCGACCTGCTCGGCATGCGCTGGAACTGAAGCCGGCGACGGGTCCCGCCGCCGCGGAATCCGCCCCGCGCACATGACCTTTGCGTCCACGCGGCCCTCGTCGACGCCCCCTGCCTTAAGCCCCGGGCGAGCAGTTCACGCAGGTTCCGCGCGGCCTGGTCATGGTGCGTCGGCCGAGGGCTTGTGGACACGCCGTACACGCAGTCGCGGGCGGGCCTGCTGGGGCACCCCGGCGTCCATGCCCGACTCCGTCAGCTCGCGGTAGAACCACTCGATCCCACGAGCAGGAACGGCGCCGCGCTCGATGCCGGGGCTGGGCTGAGGTGGACGCAGCCGGGCCTGTTCGGCGAGCCGAAGCAGGCCCGCGTGCTCCTCGGTACGGATGAGCAGGGGCGCGCCGGGTGCGGGGGCGAGGCGGGTGAAGCGGGCTGCGGCGCGCAGGAAGACGGCCGCCCAGTCGGGCACGGGGTGGGTGGCGCAGCCGTCGATTTGCCCGAGGGGGTCGTGCAGGGCCAGGGTGGAGGCGTCCTCGCACCAGTCCGCCAGGCGCGCGGTGCCCAGTTGCTGCCCGGCAGGGCCGGTGAACACGGCGGTGGTCAGCGCGGCAGCCAGACGGGGATGCGCGGTGACGCCGTGGATACGGCGGGCGATCTCCGCGGCGGTCTGAGACGAGCGTGGCCGCGGTCGGGTCCGGTACCGCCACCTGATCGGCGGCGGGACGCATCCGATGCAGTGGTCCGAGCTGTCCCAGTCCGCCAGCCGTTCCAGCGCCGGCACAGTGATCCAGCGGCCGGCGGCCCGCGTCGGCGCGACAGGCCGGCCCGGGCCCGGCGCGGCCGCCCCGGCGAGGAGGCCGCCGGCGGCCGAGGCCGGGACGAGCGTGTGGGGCACGTCGGTGAGCGTGTCGTGCAGGGCGGCGGTCAGGCGGGAGCGGTGGCACACCAGGACTAGGTGCGCTCCGGTGAACGCCCGCAGGTCGAGCAGGCGTTGCAGACGAGTACGGGTGAGCAGGTGAGCACGCAGGACCGTCAGGCGCCTTACGGGGATCGCCGCCAGCCAGGCGGTGGTGGCCTCCCACACCGGGGCGCGCGCATCTGGGAAGCCCGGGAGGTGCGCGGGTTTGCCCAGCGCCGCGAGGAGGTCGTGGGCGAAGTAGCGGTCGCTGCTGGTGCCCGGGGTGGGGTGGACGGTGATACAGCCGGCCGCCGGGGCGTGCCCGGCGAGCGCCGCACGGGTGACAGCGGCGTCGTCACCGGGGTCGAGCAGGATGGTGACGTCAGGGGATAGGTCGTTCACGGGTCGTGGGCGTCTTCAGTCGGCGCCAGGGCGCGGCGGGCAGTTGCGGGCGGGTCCGGGAGTGTTCACGGCCGGGTGCGGCGGCCGAGCTTGCTGAAGACCCAGCGCAGCAGGTCCCGGTTGACCTCGAGACCGGGCTGGGCGTCAAGGGCCCGCCCCAGGTGGTAGGTGATCTTGGCCCAGGTGCGGAAGACGCCGTGGGCGGCCACATCGTCGCAGTACAGAAGGTCGTCGGGATCTACTCCGTGCCACACCGGGTGGTAGGCGGGGATCGTGGTCAGGACCTCCTCGCGGGTCAGCGGCCGAAACTCCTGCCAGATGTGCACCCGGGAGGCCAGCATGTCCTTGCCGGCCAGGACCTCGTAGGTGTTGCCGCCGCCGACGAAGACCACCGCGATGTCGGTATATAGGTCGTCGAACAGGTGCCGGAAGTACTCGAAGGACTCCTCCCGCAGCCACTGCGCCTCGTCACAGACCAGCACCCGGAACTCATCGGCCAGGACATCCTTGAGGAGGGTGTCGAACGCGGTCGGCTGCCTGGGCGGCGTGCCCGGCAGAGCGAGGACGTTGAACAGGTTGTGGCGGATGTCCAGCACGGTGGGCCGGCCGCGGAACTCGATGCGGCGCGTCGCGCCCGGGGCCAGCTCCCGCAGCGAGGCGTTGACCGACATCGTCTTGCCCAGCCCCGCCGCCCCGTAGACGCACATCATCCCTCGGGCGGCGATCACCTCTCCGAGATTGGCCAGCGTCTCCTTCAGCGCCGCCGTGCCCATCACGTGCGCGTCGGGCAGCGACAGGTAGTGGTCGGTGCGCGGCGGCGGGAGCGGGCCGCGTCGCGGGCGGGCCGGGGAGGGGCGGGCGGCGGGTACGGCGTTCATCGGGGAGCAGGGATGCTTTCGTGGTCTTCGGTGCAGGGAGCAGCGGGCTTCTTGGTGTCCGGCGCGGTCCAGGACGCGGGCAGCTGGGCGGGCAGCGGCAGATAGCCGGGCAGCGCCACCTCGGCCAGGTCCGCGGCGGCCACCGCGCGCAGGCCCGCCTCGGCCTCCACCTCGGTGACGGTGCCGAGCACCTCGGCAGGTGTGCCGCGAGTAGCCGCCGCGTAACGCGTGACGCGGTCCTTCTCCGCCGCCTTCAGCAGCCGCTTGAGCCGGTCGGCCTCCCTGGCGCGGGCCCGCTTCATGTCCCGGATCTGCTCCGCACTCGCCCGGTTGGACAAGTACGCCGCCCCCAAATGCCGCCCGGTCGCGGCGTCGTAGACCTCGATCTCGTGCTCGTGGTGCGGCATGTAGCGCAGCCGCACCTTCCGCCCGGCCTCACCGGTCATCCACGCGTTGACGTAGTGCCGGTTCCGCCAGCGCACCCCCTTGCCGGTCAGGGTGCGCACCCGGCCGTCGTCCTCAAGGGTGAACATGTGCAGCGCGCCCGGCTCCGCATCCTCGACCGGGGTCAGATCCTCATCCCATGCGGCCGCCGGGGTACGGCCGCCAAGGGACCGGGGCCGGTGCTCGGTGTTCCACCACGCCACCCACTGTCCCAGCAACACGATGAACGCCTCCAGCGGCAAAAGCCGCTGCCCGGCGGCCGGCTTCCTGCCACCCTTCAGGCGGGGAGCCGCGGTGTAGCCGGGCAGAGAGGCGAAGAACATCTGCTTCGCGGCCTTGTTCAGCGCTTCCACCGTGCCCTTCAGATGCGGGCTGTAGGCGGGAAGGTCCACCACAGGCACCGCGAACGCCCCGAGCGCCTCACCCACCGTGCGGGACAGGAAGTCCCGCCCGCGGTCGACCCGCACCGCCCCCGGCAGACCGCCGAACGGGCCGTGCTCCTTCTCCCGCGAGATCGCATCCCGCAGCGCCACCAGCACCGACTCCCGGGAAGGAACCTGCGCGGTGACCGCGAACCCGCAGATCACCCGCGTCGCACAGTCGACGAACCAGGTCACCCAGGGACGCCCCGGACGGCCGTCGATGTCCACTTCGACCTTCACTTGGACGTGGTCGGCCTCCCACACCTCATTCCGGTGCACAGCAGGACGCTCGAAAAAAACGTCGTGATCCCGGCGGGCAGCCTCACCACCGCGCATCCCCGCCCGCAGCCCCGGCGACACATCCCGGGCGACAGCCCGGTACAACGTCGCCAGCGACGGCACCGTCCCACCCCTCGTGGACGCCTCGGCCGCCAACTCCCGGTGCAACCCGGCCACACTCCCCCGGTGGAACGCAAGCCGACGGGCCAACTGCGGCGTGAAAGTGAACCGGCGGCGCTCAGCCCGCTCCACGCGGCCATCCACGCGCGCCACTGCCAGCCACCGGCGCACCGTGCGCTCCGACACACCCAGCGCCTCGGCGGCCATCCGCCGATGCCCCGCCGTCAACTCCCCCCGCTCGGCGAGTGCCAGCAACCTGCGCACCGCGACCGGCCGCAACACCCCGGCATCCGCCGCAGCCCCAACCGAGCCCACCCCACGCTCCCCCACCGCAGACCGGGCACACACAGCCCACCAAGAATGATCAAGAAGGGAGCCTACTCCATTGGAGTCTTCAGCTTGCTGTCCAGGCGATTCTCAAACACTGACCAACTTCCCTCACCTCACTGTCCAGCCCCAACCCTCCCCCCACCACCCCGAACAACCCGCAAGACAACGCCAATCAGCCCACAAACCGCACCCACCCATCTGGACAGCGAAACGAGAACCACACCGGACAAGAACGCGAGAACTCCCGGTCGCGAACTGGGTGTCCTTCAACGTGATCGACACCGAGCGTCAGGACTGGGCGCGGGGCTGGGCGAAGCTCAAGGAGTACGCGGAGCGTGAGGGGCACGCTCGGGTGCCGTACGAGCACAAGGAGGGCGCGTTCCCGCTCGGGCAGTGGGTGGCGGAGCAGCGACGGGCGTACGGGGCCGGGCAGATGAACGGGTTGCGGGCGGCGCGGCTGGAACAGTTGGGCATGGCCTGGTCGGCGGCAGATGCGCGGTTTAAGGAGAACCTGGCGGCGGCCCGGGTGTACTACCAGGAGCACTGGACGCTGTGCGCGACCCGGTCCGCGGCCGTGCTCGACAAGCCCGTGGGGCAGTGGCTCGCGAACCTGCGCCGTCCGGGTGCGCTGGACGGGCACCCGGAGTGGGAAGCCGCGTTGAAGGCGATCGATGAGGACTGGAACCCCGAGTGGCCGGCCGAGTGGCAACGCCACTACGCCACGCTGCGGGAGTTGGTGCGTGACGAAGACGGTCCGTCGGAGGTCCTGCCCGGCTTTACCGTGCACGGGATGGACATCGGCCGGTGGCTGGCGAAGCAGCGGACGCCGAAGGTCTGGGCGTCTCTGGCGCAGGGGCAGCGCGAGCGCCTGGAACAGCTCGGCATCACACCGCCCGCCTTCGCCCCCGAATCGGGGCCGGAGGAATCTGGGAAGCCCTCTGGAGTGCCCGTGAGCGGTTTCGAGCGGGGCATTGCGGCCCTGGCGCAGTACAAGGCCCGGACGGGCTCGGTGACCGTGCCCAGGGGCCACGCAGAGCAACTGGAGGGCGGGGTGGAAGTTCGGCTCGGGGTGTTCCTCAGCAACAGCAAGACCAGGCGCGCGAAGCTCACCCCCGACAAACTCACCGCGCTCGCTGGCCTCGGGCTGGCATGGGCGACTGTGTGACGCTGCCGAACGAGGCCCCCGGGTGCGCGGTGCACCCGGGGCCTTCGTCATCTAATGCAGTTGCCTTACGGCAGTACAGCGTGAGACACCCTGGGAACGCTGCTGTCCCGCTCCGAGCTATCTCGCGGTTGCCGACCGAGGCACGCTGATGCGCGCGTTCTCGCCTCGCATGGCCTGCGGCCGTCGAGGCGTAACACCAAGAGCAGGACCAGATCTGCTCTGCCCAAGCAGTCGGTGGCACAGGCCACTGACACATTGCTCGTCCGCACACGTCGCACTTCACGGGCGGATCCTCACATACCCATGAACTTGGTCTCCATCTGCCGGCCGGCAAGCATGCTCTCAGGGTGGTGGCACGGTTTGGGGCTCGGCGGTGAGCTGGAACTCTCAGCTACCCGTAGCGGGCGCTTCAGGGACGCGATCCTCCCAGAGAGCTGCGGGGTCAGCGACGGCGGCCGCCACCGATGCGGCGGTCGTCGGCCAATCCGGTAAGCGGGCCGAACTCGCAGGCAAGCTCGTTCCATGTCAGAACCTCGCCACAGCGGTCCGGGAACTCCTTCGGGTTGAACTCGGGCATGGTCCAGGTGCCAGTGCCCCGGTCCCGCAGCCACAGATCCCCGTCACCGTCGACCACGGTCGGCGGGACCGGTACGGGCTCGGCCTGATTGGTGGGCTCCCAGGTGACCCGGCCCGGATGGGAAGTGCGGCGCAGCTCGGTGGTGGCCAGCCGGGCGGCCAAGTCACGGGTGGACTCTTCGGTGTCCTTGACCGACTCGAGTCGGAACGCGTCGTCAAGTACGGGCAGGGCTGGATTCTTGCTGCGCTTTGAACTCATATGCTGACTACCTCCGGTGGGGAGCGCCACATCCGTTATGGCACCCCGTAGAGCAACACGGTATCCGAGGCAGGAGCCGGTGGCTCTGTTCACGTCGCGGAGCAGCGTTTCGACAGCAATTCGGGAGGCACCGGGCGCGCGGGACGTTCACGAGGACGGGCAGCACCTCCAAGGTGACCGGTGGAGAGCCGCCTGCGGCCTGGCTGGAGAGCAAGACAAAAGCGCTGGCTACGGGCGCAGGCGGCACCCAGCGTCGCGCCATTGCCGAGCGGCGGCGGATACCTCCCGTTCTCGTGAACATCGATCCCACAGGCCTGCGGGTGCCTCCCGGAGTCATCGACATCTGCCGTCGGAACTCGTGAACAAAGCCAAGCCGGATCAGGCGGTGAACAGGCGGCAAGGAAGCCGGCCCTTTTCCACGCCCACCGCGCCCCGGGCCGATACTGTGCGCTCAGCGCCCGTACGTCCTAAGGCACCACTGCCCCCGCGCCCATGAGCGTCTGGACGCGCTGCGCCTGACGGCAGAGCCGGCGCATCTCCCACGCCTGGCCAGTCGTCGGCTGTCGGCACAGCGCGGGCTTCTCCTTCGGGTAATTGCGAGGCTTGACGGCCGGGTGTTGAACGGCCCCGGTGGTGCTCTTCTTCGCGGTGCGCTTGGAGTGCTTGGTCGTCGGCGCGGCCCGGCGGCCAGGCCCGGCGGGGGCGGGCCGTGTGGCCGGGCGCGTCTTGGGGGTGGCGGGCCGGGGCGCGAGGGCGCTCTTCGACGGGGTGGCCGGGAGCCGGTGGTGTCGAGCGCTTCGCGGGGCAGGCGGCGGGCAATGTTTCTCAGTGGTGGTGGGAGGGTGTGCCGGCCGGGCTCAGTGTCCGGGGCGGCCGGCTCCGGACACTATCTGGTGCAGGGTGGAGGTCAGGACCGCGGCGAGAGCGGCCGCGGCCGCGCTCCCGATCGTGATCATTCCGGCGTCGATCACGAACAGGCCACTGGCATCGTCCGACCAGTCGTAAGCGGCGGCCAGGATCAGACCGCCCGAAGTGCCCAGCACCGCGGCCGCACCGTGCCCTCGGAACGCCGCCCGGCACACCGGTACCAGCAGACCCAGACTCAGCCCGATCACCTGCCACGCCTCATACGGCCCGGTCGTGGAGCCGTCGGGATGCACGTCATAGTGCTGGTCCCACCCCAGCCAGGCCGCCCACATCACCCCCGCCATGCCGGCGAGCAGCACGGTCGCCAGCGACAGGGGCGCGGAGTTTCGCGGTTCGTTCGTCATGACCCCAGCCTCCCCGCATCCCCCGGCCCGCGTCAGAGTGCAGGTACTCAACCGCACCCGAGTAGGAAACGCACAGCCGCGAGTCTTGTATTAGGCCTGGTCAGAGCCTGTCTCCTCATACTGATCCGTCGGCGGCAGGGCTTTGCAGTACGCGTCCTGAACGTCACTAGGCGGTACAGGAAGCAGACGGTCATGGCGGCCACGAAGAGCGAGTACAGGCCGAACGCGATCAAGGAGATCGTGTCAAGGAAGTCCGCGTTGTAACGGTGTGGGGCAGTCCTGACCTCCAGCACCAGCCACAACCCCCACCCGATGGCAAGCTCCTTCGCCCCTTCCACCACTCCGCATTTCCCCTCCTGTGAGCAGGCTCTGGAGGATATGGCAGGCCTGCACGTCGAAATGTCTGTTCGGCAGGTACAGGACGAGCGCTGTTGGGTGAGGGTGGGCAGATACCGTGCCAGGCACGCGACGCTGCGAAGACCGACTTCTACTCTGATGCGATGAACGCATACTCGATGTCAGCCAAGGATGTACTCGCGCTCATGGAGCGGCTCGAAGCCCACGATGTGGAGGCGTGTATCGGGGGCGGGTGGGCTGTGGACGCGCTGCTTGGAGAGCAGACACGAGAACACTCCGACCTTGACCTATGGGTGCCGGCTGCACATCTCGAGCCGCTGTTCGTCGCGTTCGCCGAGGCCGGTGTCGACCGGGTCTTCCCGTGGCCCGGTGACAGACCGTGGAACTTCGTCCTGCACGACGGCGCCCGGTTGCGCGTCGACCTCCACCTCTACGAACCGCTTGCGGATGGATCACTGCACTACGGATCCGTGGTGACGGGCAGTTCCATTCCCTCTGATGCCTTCGCCGGACGCGGTTCGATCGCCGGGATCATCGTCCGGTGCGAGTCGGCCGCATGGGCGGTGCGCTGCCATACCGGCTATCCGGCCCGTGACGTCGACCACCACGACGTGCCCCTGCTGTGCCAGAGATTCGGAATCCCTCTCCCCGAAGGCTTCGGACCGCTTGAGGAACATCCCCAAGGAGCTGATCCTCGGAGCCGCAATAGTGGACCGCGTCCGACCGCCTGAGAGTCGGACGGACACCCCTTCGCCGGCGGCGAGCACGGCCAGGGCGTTAGCCTTCTCCTTGCACATCCAGCCCGACAGGCGGTCTTAGTCGGCCGCTTCATCGGACAGCTCCAGGCACAGATGGTCAAGCCGGAACCAGCGCTCTCCCTTCTCGCCGGACCACACGGTCAGGGTCACCGACCAATGCCGCAAAGCCGGTCTCGTCATCCGCCACGATGAGACCGGACCCCGAGGCATGCACATCATCCACGCCGTCAAACCCTGACCCCGACGCCCGCCTCCATCCCGCTGCCGCCCGGCTGCGCAGGGGGCCGTGAAAGGAGGTCAACGGTCAGAACAGACAAGCGCAGTAAATCCGGCATCTTCGCTTGGCGGGATCCGTAGGAGTACGCCGTATGTCATGCGCATAGGCCAGCGCGAGCCAGTCCTACCTGTGGGAAGGAGCCGCCGGCCCCCGGGCGATCAGGACATCGGCTTCGTGATGCCAGCCGAGGGAGGAGTAGAGGTGCTGGCCTTCCTCACTGGCGATGAGAAGACCAGTACGGGCGCCGTGGGCCACGGCGGCCTCCGCCAGAGCGCTCATCATGACGCGACCCAGGCCGCGTCGGCGGTGTGCCGGATCGGTCTCGATGCGATCGGCGATCGCATCGGCGCCGACTACGGCGATGGTGCCGCGGGCTGCCACCTCTCCGGAGGGGCCATGGAGGGAGACGACCGTGACTGGCCCCTCCGTGCGGACCTCGCGCTCGTACGGCGCGGCGGGCGTGTACTGCGGGTGCTCCCTCAGATCGGTCGTCATGAACCATTCCGACCGGTGGAGCACCTCCAGTCCGGCGGCGCTGACGACGGATTCGACGGCGCCTGGATGCAGCGTGGGTACCGTGAGCCAGGTGATCTGCTGAGCGGCGGCTACCGATGCCGCCAGCCGTGCCAAAGACTCGGGTTCCTCATCGGCACGCAGCGCGAACACCTCGACCGCGCGTCCGGGTTGGCCGCACTTGGACCGCAGGCCGTCCCCGACGGACTCGATCGGCTCGGCCTCGGGCAGGGAGCGAGCCACGGTCCAGCCGTTCAGCCAACGTCGTATCAGCTCTGATTCGATCTTCGTCATCCGGCGATTACAGCATGATCCCAACCGGTGGATGGGCGATCAACCATCCCCCTCTACCGCCCGCCGCCGTGTGCAGGGCTCCGGCATCCACCAGCCGCAGCAGCTCCTCCGGCTCATCATCCGTACGCGGCGGGCATGGTGAGAGCAGCGCGAGGAGCCGGGCGCTGACACGGGTCGAAAGACGTGACGCAGGAGGCACACCTCTTCAACGCCCCGGAGGCGCCGATCGGTATGGCGGTCAAAGGCAGTCGGTCATGACCAAGGCGCCGTCCTTGTGCCGCTGGACGCTGCCGAGTCTCAGCGGCGGTGAGGAGTACAGCTCCTCGCCTTCGAGGTCCAGGTCGAACCGGTAGCATCCAACGCGCTCAAGGTCGCGCCGCTGCTGCGGGTCGGCATCCGGCAGAACGAGCTGCGCGCAGCCCCGGCCGCCTTTGGGGAAGCCTCGGATCGAGGTCTCCCAGACGAAGACGAGAAGTTCGTTGCCAGTCACGACGTAGATGGCGTCGGCGTGGACTTCACCGCCGCCGCCATGACCGGCTTGAGCCTGGTCGTCGACATCGGCGCCCTGGGGCACAGCGACAAGACCCTCATGAACCGGCTCTTGGGCATCCACCGCATCCATGGGGTCGAGATCGTGGGACCACTTGCCCCGGGCTTCCGGCGCCGCCTCGACACCGCCAGCATCGCCGCCTAGTTCACGGTTCGCCCCACCCTCACCTGCGTTCTTACCTACTGACCACCAACCAGAGCACACGACGTACCACTCCGGCCCGTGCCGGTCAGACGCGGCCGACCTTCTGCGGGACTGAGGGTGTCGACCTGCTCGGCGCTAGCGCGTAGCTCCATCAGGACCGGGCCGACTGGAGCCGGCGCACCGAAAGGGACGGAGGGTTCAACTCGTCACGGACCGGGTCGAGTTCTTCGGCGTCCACGAGCACGGTCCGGTCATGCGGAGCATGGGAGGGTTTGAAGATGGCCGAAGTGCGTATACGCCCTGTTGACGCAGACTTTATCTCAGCAGGTTGGAGACGCATCATGGGCATCATCGCGTGGATTCTCATCGGCCTCATCGCCGGTTTCATCGCCAAGGCGCTCATGCCGGGCAAGGACCCGGGCGGCGTCATCATCACCATCCTGATCGGCATCGCCGGCGGCCTGCTGGGCGGATGGCTCGGCAAGGTCATCTTCGGCGTCGACTCCGTCGACGGCTTCTTCGAGATCTCCACCTGGATCGCCGCCATCATCGGCTCCGTCATCCTCCTGGCCCTCTACCGCCTCGTCACCGGCAACCGACGACACGCCTGAGCAAGCCCCCACACATACCGCGCGTGAACGGCCCCGCCCTTTTCGAAGGGCGGGGCCATTCGGCCTGCCAGGGTTTCCGATCACACGGTCCCGCGTACGGTTCCCGGGCCGCAACCGGATACGGGCCGCTCGTCCACGTGGTGCACAGCGTGATTCGAACAGGCGGGGGTATACGGTGGCTCGCCGCGGGAGGGAAACAGGACCATGACGGCAACGACGATGTCGAGCACACAGGCCAGGGCCGAGCTGTTCATCGAGCGGCTCCCGGTGGTGTCCGACCCGCAGAATGTGGCGCCGAAGGACGCGCGTTCGCTCTCGAAGCAGTTCCTTAAGCGCCTGGCCGTGCTGGAGGAGGGAACTGCTGAGTACCAGTACGCGCGCAACACGCTGATCGAGACGAACACCTCCCTCGTGCGCTACGCGGCGGGCAGGTTCCGCAGCCGCGGGTCGGACCAGATGGAGGACATCATCCAGGTCGGCACGATCGGTCTGATCAAGGCGATCGACCGGTTCGACCTGTCGCGCGAGGTGGAGTTCACCACCTTCGCGATCCCCTACATCGTCGGCGAGATCAAGCGGTTCTTCCGCGACACCTCCTGGGCGGTCCACGTACCGCGCCGTCTGCAGGAGACCCGTCTCGAACTGGCCAAGGCCACCGAGGAACTGCACTCACGGCTGGACCGCGCCCCGACGGTCAGGGAACTGGCCGAGCTGATGAGCCTGACCGAGGAGGAGGTCGTCGAGGCCCAGGTGGCCGCCAACGGCTACGCCTCCGCCTCCCTGGACGCCGCCCTCGGCGGCAGCGCCGACGGGGAAGCGGTCCTGGCCGACTTCATCGGCGTCGAGGACACGGCGATGGAACTGGTGGAGAACTTCCACGCCTTGGCCCCCCTGATCGCCGACCTGGACCACCGGTCCCGGCAGATCATCCACTGGCGGTTCGTGGACGAACTCACCCAGGCCCAGATCGGCGAGCACCTGGGCGTCTCCCAGATGCAGGTCTCACGCCTGCTGTCACGGACCCTGCGGCACCTGCGCGAGGGCATGCTCACCACCAGCTGAACCCCGCCGGCTTCACCAACCGGTCCTTCTTCTCCCACCTTCAGCGCGGCTTTCTGCCTGCCGACCGTCGGCAGAAGACCGGCGAGGCCCTCGTGCGTGCGCCCGCAGGCGGAGTGGAGCGGGCTGTTACGCGGGGCTGAGGGTGTCGGCCAGGGCGATGCGGGCGGTGATCCGCTTGCCGACCGGCTCCCGCTCGACGAACAGCTCCTCGGTGACGGCCCTGACGATCTCCATGCCGTGCTGTCCGACCCGGCCCGGATCGGCCGCCCTGGGCGTGGGGACGGTGGGGTCGCTGTCCCAGACCACGACGTCCACGACCTCGGCGGTGGCGCGCAGCTCCATCAGGACCGGTCCGGGGGCGTACTTGAGGACGTTGGTGACCAGCTCACTCACGACAAGCGCGGTCAGATCCTTGGCGCGGTCCGAGACTGTCAGGCGGTGCTCGGCACGGGCCTTGTCCAGGAAGACGGTGGCATGGTGACGGACGTCGGCGATGCAGCCATCGTCGCCGTCGAAGGCGTAGCCGGCGCATATCAGGTAACCGTCCGGCAGAGGCTGGGCAGCGCCATCGTCATCACCACGGGGTTGCACTGGTCCTGGCCTCACCTTCGTTGCCGTCCACGCGGCGCGATTACCCGCCCGGCCGGTCTCTACGCGGTACGGGTCGACCACAGCCGCCGTCCGGATCCGGACGGCCTGTGCGATAGGGCAGAATCGTCCGCGTACGCCTCCACCCCTGGGGAGGCAAGCGTAAGGGCTGGTTGAGGAGACGATGAGCGGCAGCGGACAAGCAGACCGGCCGAGCCGGCTGTCCGCGGCGCACCGCACGGTCGACGGCGTTCGCGTTATCGCCCTGCACCGCGAGGTCACCCACACCAGCCCGAGGTTCGCTACACCTGCCCGTGGAAGATGACGCGACCCGGATGCGGAGCATGGTGGTTGCTGCGCACCGTGGCTCGGGGAAGGCCCCGGGCGGCCCGATCATGTGCCGGAGCCGCAGAGAGCGCACCGAGCTGGAACGGCCTCTACGCCGCGCCGGGAAGGTCTGCCAGGGGGAGGCGGGCGGTGATGCGCTTGCCGACCGGTTCCCGTTCGACGGACAGCTTCTCGGTGACCTTCTTGATGATCTCCAGACCGTGCTGGCCCGCCCTGCGGGGGTCCGCGGCATGCATCACCGGGACAGCCGGGTCGCCGTCCCACACCACGACGTCCACACCGTCGGCGCCGATGCGCAGCTGCATCAGGACGGGTCCCAGGGCGTACTTGTGGGCGTTGGTGACCAGTTCGCTGACGACCAGCTCGGTCGACTCCCGCACCCGCTGCGAGATCGGCAGACCGTACTCGGTGCGCATCCGCTCCAGAAAGGCCACGGCATGGCGACGGGCGGCCGCGATACGGCTGCCGCCGCCCTCCAGCGTGTAGTCGGCGCGCACCAGGTGCCCCTCCGGCCGAGGCTGAGCACCGCTGTCATAACCGGCATCGAGTTCCACTGATTCCATCCTCCTTCACGTTCACGCAGCGCGGCTACCCGACCGAATGATCCTTAAATCGACGCAGATCGATCATGCCCCCGTCCGGGCGTATCCGGTATTGGCCGGTGAGGCAGAATCGCCCGTGCACGCCCGGATACGGGCAAGCCGGAACGCAGTCGAGGAGATGCATGACCAGCAACGAGAAAACGGATCAGGCCGAACGGCTGTCCGTAGCGCACCGCGTGGTCGACGGCATCCGCGTCGTGACTCTGCGAGGGGAGATCGACCACACCGCCAAGGACACCCTGGCCGATGTCCTGGTCCCTCAGGACGATACGGCGGCGCCGCCCAGGGTCGTGGCGGATCTGGAGGGTGTGAGCTTCATGGACTCCAGCGGCATCAACGCCTTCATCCTCGCCCACCAGCACCTGACCGCCCAACAGGGCTGGCTGCGCATCGCCGGCGCTCAGGAAGCCGTCCAGCGCGTCCTGGCTCTGATCGGCGTCGACACCGTCATCGACTGCCGCCCCACCGCCGAACAAGCCGTCAACGCCTGACACAACGGCACATATGAGACGCAGGACAGGGGCGGCCGCCCGGGACATCCGGACGGCCGCCCCTGCTGGCGTACCGGACGGGTCAGGCGGGGATGGAGGAGGTCAGGACGGGGCGGTCGATGTGGTGGTGCTCGATGTCGGCGCCGTGCTCGCCGCCCCACGCCTCCCGGACGAGCCGACCGACCGTCTCGGCCGCCATGACGCTCCTTTACGGGAGTACCGGGGCGCCTCAGCGACGGTGGCCAGGGCGAGGGCTTCCGCAACGGTGTCGGCCAGAGTGGTGCGCACCGGGACGCCGAAGCGGCCCGCCACGTAGATCAGGTACCGGTTGCGCTCCGGGCTGGGGCAGTCGGCCGGCGCTCCGAGGACGGCCCGGCCGCTGGGGGCGTCGAGGCCGAACTCGACGTTGGTGGTGAAGCCCGGCAGAACCTTCACGTCGCGGGGGATCCAGAACAGGGTCGCGCTCGCCCCCTCGCGGGCCTTGGTCTCCCAGTCGACCTGGTGCTCGTAGCGCTCGGCGCGCTCACCGTGCCGGGATTCGGGGCTCAGGACGGATAGCGGCTGCAGGCCGTTCCACTGCTCGGCCAGGAGCCGGACGGCCTCGGGCCGCCAGGACGAAACCGGCGTCTGCTTGTCGGGAGTGGGCCCGGCGAAGAAGACCGACGGGCCGCCCGCGGGAAGGGTTTCGCGGGCCATGACGAGGGTGACGGCGCTGGTGTTCATGCGGTGGCTGCGTTCTGCGTGGTAGCGCGGGCGGCGTGCCGCGGGGTCCAGGGCAGGGGCAGACCGTCGCCCTCGGCGCGGGGCACGATGTGGACGTGGAGGTGGAAGACGCTCTGCGTCGCCTCGGTGCCCTTCGAGGTGATCAGGTTCGCGGCGCCGTGCTCGGCCATCAGCTCGGCGGCCCGGCGCATCACCGCGGCGGTCACCTCCGGGTCGGTGCTAGCGTCCTCGACGTGGACGCGCGGCAGGACGAAGACGTGCCCGGCATTCACGCCGCCGCTGCGCGGACGGACCGCAAGCGCGTCCGGCCACTCGCGGACGACGAGCGCCGGGGCCCGCCCGGCGGCGATGCCACAGAAAACGCAGCCTTCGACGAGCTCGCCGAGGGCGGGAGCGTCGTGACGGACACCGGCCGAGTAGGGGAGGGCGGCGGCGACGGGGCCGGCCCCGTCCAGGAGTGTGGTCTGCATGTCTCCACCCTCCCGGCCCGGTGAAGGCCGGGGAAGGAGTTGCCCGTTGCCTCCGAGAACACGCAACAGGAAATGAGACGCGGCGTATCGGCGGGCGGACGCGGCAGTGGTGTCAGCCGGAGGGGGTGCCGGCGGAGTCCCGACCCCAGTCCAGCGTGCCCCGTGCCGTCCAGGGGCCGTCGTCCTGCTGTGCAGGGACGGTGCGCAAGCGGCAGAAAAGCGGGGCGGGCGGGAGTGAGGGCGGGGCGATCTGCTCGGCCTCTGTGAGCAGGGCGAGGACGGCGGCCGTGCGGGCGGCCCGCCACCCGGCCCGTGCTTCCTTCAGCAGGTCCGGCGGGACGGGCAGGCGGCGCAGGACCTGACCGGCCGCCGTGTGCAGGGCTCCGGCCTCCACCAGCCGCAGCAGCTCCTCCGGCTCCTCGTCCTCATACGGCGGGCACGGTGAGAGCAGCACGAGGAGCCGGGCGCGGGCACGGCGGTCAAGGGTCGAAAGACGCGACGCAGCAGGCACGCCCCTTCAACGACCCGGCACCGCCGGCCGGTACGGGCGGTCAGGGAGAGCCGATCACGGCCAGGGCACCGTCCTTGTGCCGCTGGACGCTGTTGAGGCTCAGCGCCGGTGAAACGACAGCCCGGCCCCGGTGGACACGATCGCCCGGCCCGGCCAGGAATCGGCGTGCAGGTGCGATGTGCGCCTCTGGATCTGCTTGATACCGCCCTGCCCGCGGTGCAGCCGGTGTGAGCGGCCGGGGAAGAGTGGGACAGGACAGGATGGTCGACGGGGGTGGGCGCCCGGTGGGGCCGAGCGTCTCCTGCAAGCACGACCGCCGGTGATCAGGACGGTTGCAGGGTGAGCCACCGGGCCCGGGCCGGTAGAGGCTACCCCGCTGTGGAGGGGTCGGCAGGGCAGCGTCTGGAGTATGCGGTGTGCTTCGCTTGTTGGTACGGATGCCTCGGTGTACTAGGGAAGGGACGGCTGGACAGGTGGCGAGTATGGATTTCCCCGGCGGGCTGCGGGCGGACGGCCTGCCGGCCGCGCTGTCGGATCCCGCGCGCCTGGCCGCGGTGCAGGCCACCGCTCTGCTGAACACCGGGCCCGAGGAGGTCTTCGAGGACCTCGCCTCGCTCGCGGCCCGGATCACCGGGTCCGGGCGGGCGTTCGTGACCCTGGTCGATGCGGAGCGCTCGTTCTGGAAGGCGTGCGTCGGTGTGGACGCCGATGCGCTTGAGAACCGGCAGAACCCGGTGGGGCAGAGCTTCTGCTACTTCCTGGTCGGTCTGGACGGTGAGCCGTTCATCGTCGACGACGCCGCCACCGACCCGCGTACCGAGAACCATCCCTCGGTGGGCCCGATGGACATCGGCGCTTGGGCCGGTTACCCCCTGCTCGACCCCGAGGGGCACGTGCTGGGCAGTTTCTGTGTGATCGACGACTCCCCGCGCGCCTGGTCCGCGGCCGACCTGGCGACGCTGGAGGCCCTGGCCCGGTCGGTGGCGTCGGAGATACACCTGCGCCAGAGCCTGAGCGCGGCGCGGGTTGCCCACCAGCGCTCGGCCGACCTCGCCCACAGCCTGCAGGCAGGCCTCCTGCCCCCACGGCTTCGCGAAATCCCCGGCGTGGAGGCCGCGGCCTCCTACCTTCCGGCCTCCAACCGCCACTACTCCGACATCGAGGTCGGCGGTGACTTCTACGACCTCTTCCACACCCACAGCGCGTACTACGCCGCCGTCCTCGGTGCCGTGTGCGGCAAGGGCATCCAGGCCGCGCAGGTCAGCTCCATGGCCCGTTACACCGTGCGCGCGGACGCGGGTGAGGCCGGTTCGCCGGCCGATCTGCTCGGCCGTCTCAACACCTCCCTGCTCGCCCAGCATGCTCCCCGCTTCCTCACTGCCGTCTACACCGCCTTCCAGCCCGTCGCCGACGGACTGTCGGGCGTCATCGCCCTGGCCGGGCATCCCCCGGCGCTGGTCCGCCGCGCCGACGGGTCCGTCGAATCCCTCGGCACGCCGGGCACCCTGCTGGGCGTGATGAACACGGTCCACCTGACCGACGTCGCCTTCCATCTTTCTCCCGGCGATCTGCTGCTGCTCTACACCGACGGCGCCACCGAAGCCCGCCCCCGCCCCGACACCGCACCCGAGGACGCCCAGGCGATCTTCGGCGAAGACGACCTCGCCGCAGCCCTGGCCGCCAGCTGCGATATGGACGCGGAGGGGACCATCAGCCACCTCACCGGCGTGCTCGACGCCCATCACGGCGGCTGGGTCAGCGACGACACCGCCCTGCTCGCCCTGCGCGTCCCCCCGCCGTCCTGAACTCGTCCGCTCCGACGAGGCGAAAGCCTGAGAGGCTGGTGCGATGGACGACCCGGCAGGACCCTCATTTCGTGGCCTGCGCATCGTCCACACCGCCCATCCCGGCGCTCATGTCCTGGCGCTGCACGGCACGGCCGACGCCTCCACCACCGACGGTCTCGAAGATGACTTCCTCTACGCGACCGCGTACGGTCCGCGCCTCATCGTGGACCTCTCCGGCCTGCTCTACGGCGACGAGACACTCCTGGGCCTGCTCCTTCATGCCCGCCGGTTCCACGACGTCGACCTCGCCGGCCCTCTCGCCCCTGGCTTCCAGCGCCGACTGCAGACCGGCGGCGTCGCCGCCTGGTTCACCATCCACCCCACCCTCGCCGCCGCCCTCACCCGCTGACCGGTAGGAGAACAGCGCCCAGTCCCCCGCCCCGGAGCCGACGCAGGGGCAGGGTTCTACGCCGGGCTGAGGGTGTCGGGCAGGGCGAGGCGGGCGGTGATCCGTTTTCCGGCCGCCTCCTGCTCGATGAACAGCTCCTCGGCGACCGCCTTGATGATCTCCAGACCGTGCTGGCCCACCCGCCCCGGGTCTGCGGCACGGGCCGCGGGAATGACGGGTTCGCTGTCCCGTATGACGACGTCCGCCGTATCGGCGGTGACACGCAGCTCCATCAGGACCGGCCCCGGAGCGTACTTGACGGCGTTGGTGACCAGCTCGCTGACGACCAGCACGGTCAGGTCCGCCGCGCGTGCGGAGACAGGAAGGCGATGCTCGGTGCGGGCCGTTTCGAGGAAGGTGGTGGCGTGGCGGCGGGCCTCGGCGATGCAGGACCCGGTGCCGTCCAGGGTGAAGCCCGCGCGCATCACCCATGCCTCAGATCCGTCGGAGTGATCACCGGCATGGACTTGCACTGTCGTCGTCCTCGTTCCCGTTCACACGGCGCGGCTACCCGCCTGGATGATCCCTACCCGGCACAAGCAGGCCGGGCTACCGTCCGGGGCCACTCGGCCCCAGGCGGGTGGGGCACAATCGTTCGCGCACACCCCCTGTCCCGGGAGGTAAGCGTAAACGCAGGCGAGGAAACGATGAGCGGCAACAAAGAAGCGGACCAGCCCAGCCGGCTGTCCGCGACGGTCCGCACGGTCGACGACGTCCGCGTCGTCACCCTGCAGGGTGAGATCGACCACACAGCCAAAGATGTTCTCGGCCAAGCTCTCCTGCCCGAAGAGGAGGCACCGGTATCACGGGTCGTGGCCGACCTCACGGACGTGAGCTTCATGGACTCCAGCGGCATCAACACCTTCATCAGCGCCCACCGGCAGATCAACGACGCCGGTGGGCAGCTGCACCTCGCCGGCGCCGGCGAAACCGTCCGGCGCGTCCTGACCCTCGTCGGTGTCGACACCGTCATCCCCTGCCACCCCACCCTCGACCAGGCCCTGCACGCCTGACCCGCAGCACACCACGAACAACGAGACAGCGGCGGCCGCCCGGGAAGATGCCCGCGCGGCCGCCCCCCTTGCCGCACCGAACGGGTCGGGCAAGGGTGGAAGAGGTCAGGACGGGGTGGTCGACGTGGTGGTGCTCGGTGTCGACGCCGTACTCCGTGTCCCACTCCTTCCAGACCAGAGTGCCGCCGGTGCGGTGGAAGCGGCAGGTGGCACTCGGACCGAGCTCGTGCGCCCCGTCGGGGCGCGGGTCGTACAGGGACCGGCCGGCTGGGTCACCGGCCGAGTTCGGTGATCGGAGCGATGCCGCTGTCGAGTTTCCCGGTCCACCAGCCGTAGATGGCCGGCAGCAGGCCGTCGACGAGTTCGGCGTAGGTTCGGCCGGGCCTCAGGGTCTGGCCGGGATTGCCGTGGTCGTGGTCCCGGCCGCGGCAACGACCGCTCCCCGCGGTTCCGGTGGCGCTCCGGTCAGTTGGACGTGGAGGCTGTGGCGGTGAGTGCCAGTACGGCGAGGTCGTCACGCAGTTGGGTGCCCCAGCGGTCGTAGGCGTGGGTGAGCATGGCCGTGACGAGGTCGTCGGATGTCGTGTCGCCGTTTGTGGAGGTTGCGGTGATGAGTGCGGCGAGGTCTTCGGGTTCCTGCTGTGCGTGGGCGCCGGCACCTTCGGTGAAACCGTCGGTGTAGAGCACCAGTGACTCGCCGGGGTGCAGTTGCAGCTCGCTGATCGGATGGTGCGGGGTGTCCAGGACGCCCAGCAGGGGCCCGTGCGGGGCGAGGGAGGCGGTGTGCCCGTCCGTGCGGCGCAGGAGGGGGGCGGGGTGTCCGGCGGAGGCGATGCGCAGGCGGGCGGGGGTGTGGGAGGGGTCCAGGACGGCGTAGACGAGGGTGCAGAAGGGGGTGTTCTCCCGCCGCAGGGCTCGGTTGATCAGGGGAAGGACGTACGCGGGGTCGGTGGTGTGCTGGGCGGCCGTCCACAGGGTGTGGCGTACCAGTCCGGTGATGGCCGCGGCGGCGGGGCCCTTGCCGCAGACGTCGCCCAGGACCAGGACGTGGCGGCCGTCGGGGGCGGTGAAGGCGTCGTAGAAGTCGCCGCCGATGTGCAGGCCTTCGCCGAAGGGGACGTACCGGGCGGCGAGGTCGAAGCCGGGCAGGTTGATCAGGCTCGGGGGGAGCAGGGGGCGTTCCAGGGCACGGGTGGTGGCGTGCAGGCGTTGCAGGAGGCGGTCCTGCTGGATGCCGACGGCTATCTGGTCGGCGAGGTTTTCCAGGGTGGTGCGGGTGGAGCCGGGCAGGGCCAGGCGGGTGGTGAGGGTCAGGACGCCGATCGGCTGTCCGCCGGTGATCAGCGGGTAGCCGGCGAACGAGCCGTGTCCGGAAGCGGAGGCGGTGTGCGGATCGACTGTGGGCGGGGCGGCGTCCAGGTGGGGGCGCAAGGTGGTGAGGACCCGTTCGGCCAGGTGGTTCTGGGTGTTCTGGCACGGGTTCGGGGCCGTTGGCCCGTCGCCGCTGTCGGCGCACGTGGTGTGGGACAGCCGGCCGTACTCGTCCGTGGTCCAGATGCACACCCGGTCGGCGCCCAGGCGGTCGACCGCGGCGCGTACGCACCGGTGCAGGCGCTCGGGCAGTGATCCGGGTTCGGTCATGGCGGCGGCGACTTCGGCGGTGAGCAGGGCCTGGCTGGTGCGTTCGGCCAGTTTGCGCTGGGCGTGCAGGCGGTCGGTGACATCGTCGGCCAGGACCAGGGTGCGGGTGCGGCCGTCGGCGTCCAGGACCTGTTGCGCGGCGACGCGCAGTGCCTGGGAGGTGCCGTCGGACCGGGTGCGTTCGAAGACGGCGTCGGCTTCGGCGGTGTGCGGATGTACGGCGGCGGTCAGGTGCCGCCGCAGCGCGGGGCGTTCCTCGGCGGGGAACAGGTCGGTGAGCGGCCGGTGCAGGATCGCGGTCTCCGTCAGCTCCAGGGTTTCGGCGGCACGGCGGTTCCAGGCGATGACCTCCAGGCCGTCGAGCATGAGGGCTCCGATGGGGGCCTGGGTGAGGAACTGGCCCAGCAGCCGTTCTCCCAGCTGCCGGCCGATCGTCGTGCTGCCGGCGGAAAGCTGCTGCTGGGCCGCTGCCTGGGCCGTGGCGTGGGCGCGGCGGCCTGTCAGGGCGTGCAGGAGGTGGGACACGGTGGCGGGCAGCGGTCGTGTTCGCTCGCGTACCTGGGCGACGACGTCCGGCGAGAACAGCAGCGGGAGGGCTGCGAGCTCGGTCTCGGAGGCGGGAGCGGCCACCACTGCGACGGCCAGGTCGGCCGGATGCGGGCGCAGGGAGTGCACCAGGCCTGCCGGAGCGGGCACGCTCTGGTCGAGTACCGCCACGGTGGGGCGGCGCTCGCCGAGCGTGCCGGAGGTGAAGGCCGGTGCGTCGCCGGCGGTAGTCTCGGCGAACTCCACGGTGCCGGCCAGCTCGCCGCGCAGGGCGCGTGCCGTCGAGCCGTCCACGTCCACGTCCACGTCCACGTCCACCAGCAGGATCAGCGGCAAGGGGGCCGGTTCCATCTCAGCCCTCCAGAAGGGGCTCGTCCAACAGAGCACGGCCCGCCCACACGCGCAGCATGTCGGTGCCGGGCGACATCACGTGAGCGGCGCGGGCGTCGCGCAGCATGCGGTGCAGGGGGGAGCGTTCGCCGTAGCCGACGCCGCCGACGAGGGTGAGGGCGTCGTTGACGGTCGCCTCGGCCGCGTCCGCGACCTCGGCCTTGGCCGAGGCCAGGCCCAGCAGCGCCTCCGGTCCACCGGTGTCCGCCTCGGTGGCCGCGTGGTAGACGAGGCGGCGGGTGCGTTCCACCCGGGCCCACATCGTGCCCAGGCGGTGCTGGACGACCTGGTGGCCGGAAGGGTGCCGGTTCGACCGCGTCCGTTTGCACTGGAGCAGGTGGGCGCGGGTCTCCTCCAGAGCGGCCGCGGCGACGCCGAGGTAGGTGCCGGCCATGGCCATCAGGAAGTAGGGGGCGACGACGTTGAAGACGTACCAGATCTCGTCGCCCCGCTCCCCCAGCAGGCACCTTTCGGGGATTTCCACGCCGGGCAGGTCCAGTGCGCGTGAGGCGTTGCCGCGCATGCCGAAGCCCCGCCAGGGCTCGCCCCACACCAGTCCGGGGGTGCCGGCGTCCACCACGGTGCAGGAGAACTGTCCCGGGGGCGTGTCCGGCCCGCTCGCCACCGCGGACAGCACGTAGGAATCGGCGTGGGCGGCGTTGGTGACGAAGCTCTTCGCGCCGCTCAGACGCAGCCGGTCCGGACCGCTGCGCTCCATCCGGGTTTGTGGCAGCCAGAACTCCCCGCCCGTGGACGGCTCCGACAGCGCCAGCGTGGTCAGGTGCTCTCCGGCCGCGATCGGCTTCAGGTAGTTCTCCCGCTGGTGGCCGCTGGCCTTGGCCGCGAGCACGGCCGAGCCCACCAGGTGCATGCCGAAACAGATCGAGGTGGACGCACACGCCTTTCCGGTCGCCTCGCCGACCTGCGCGATCGCCAGCAGCCCGTGCCCCATACCGCCGGACTCCCTGGGGATCACGAGCCCGCCCAGTCGCTGCCGCAGGGCCCGCATGCCCCGCTCCGGCCACCGCTGCTGTTCGTCCACGGACGCCGCCAGCGGAGCCAGACATTCCACGGCGATTTCTCGTGCCGTCGCGACCGCAGCGCCCAGTTCCATACCCATCACCGCTGCGCTCCGCCTCATCCTGTGTCCGCCGTATCCCGGAAGACGCCGGACGCCGCCGGGCTGCCAGCCTACGGCACAGGGAGGCACCACCCCTTACCGCCGACAGCCGGTCCAGGCAGGAACGAGCGTGCCGCGGACAGCCGACGGCGCCTCTGGGCCGGAGGGGCCGACCCAGGGTTCGACACGCTCATTCGACGCGCTCACCGGTAGCCGGGTGAGAAACCGGATTCGCCGTGCTGCTCGTCCTCACCATCGCGCGATTCCGCCTGATCGGTCTGTACGAGGCGGACACGGGAGGGGTCCAGGCAGCCGGCCGCCGGGCGGGCCGGAGAACCGGCGCCTTCGTCCTCCAAGGCGGCCCCGCCCTGCTCGTGGAGGACGGCGAACAGCACACCGTGCCGCCACTCTTCCGGCGCGGCACCGCCCGCAGATCCGTCGAGGGAGACCCTGTGGGAGCAGTTCACCGCCGTGCAGTACAGGCCGTATCAACGCTGCAGTAGAAGCGACGGGCGGCGCCGGCACCTGCGGAGGGGCTGGGCCCGTAGGGACCTGCACGTGGAGCCGGACACCTTGGCGGTCTGTCATCCGTCGTCGTCTCCCGCCCGTAGGCTGAGGCTTTCGGTGCTCCCGAGAACCCTGTCGAGAGAACTTCGACGGGTCCCGCGATGTCGTTGGAGAAGGTCGACGTGCTGAACGAGCTGCGCTTCGAGCAACCGGTGGGAGCCATCCCCATCAGCCACCGGGACGAGAGCCTGGTGCTGCTCAAAGGGCTCGGTGCGCACGCACTGCGTCTGGAGCTGGAAGTGCGGTTCCCGGCGGTCGCCGAGGCGGGCCGGGTCCTGACGCTGGAGAGCGATCTGTATGCCCCAGCCGGCACCGATTCGCTGCTGTGGCTGGGATCGGCGGCCGTGACCGTGCCCTTCGAGCCGGACGCCCTCGAGCAGCCGCACCTGCAGTACGTCCTTCCCAATACGCTGGTGCGGGCCCTGGAGGAACGCCGCCGCGGCGATCTGCATCTGGAACTGAATGTACGGGCCGTACTGTCCCAGGCGTCCGTACATCCGGGCTGCCCCGACGTACGGCTGCGCCTGGACATCGCCGAACGCCACTGGCTCCGAGAGCTCGAAGGGCTGGGCCGCTCCCTCGGCGTGGAGATGCTCGTCCCCTTCCCCGCCGGCGATCAGCCCGGAGGAAAGGCGGCCGATCATCTGCTTCAGGCGCAGCGCAGGCTGCGGGAGGACGACATCGACGGTGCCCTGCTCAGTGCCCGCCGCGCCCTGGAATACATCGAGCGCAACAGCGGCTGGGGCCGGCCGGGGAAGAAACCGAAGCGTGAACGGAACGTGGGCGAGCGCTGGGCCGTGATCCGCAAAGCGCTCGAGGAACAGACCACCGTCGGCCTGCACCAGGGCGGTGCGGACAAGACCTTCACCCACACCCGCGCAGACGTCGAGACGCTCATCACCCTGACCGCTGCCCTGATCCGGCTGGTCGACTGACCAGGCCCTCCACACGCCCGGACGGCAGGCAAAGGCACGCCGGCCGGGTCTCTCGTGCGCCCCGGGCCGGGCGGTGGCGGTTTCTAGGCCGGGCTGAGGGTGCCGGCCAGGGCGATGCAGGCGGTGATGCGCTTGCCGACCGGCTCCTGCTCGATGGACAACTCCTCGGCAACGGCCTTGATGATCTCCATGCCGTGCTGGCCGACCCGACCCGACCCGACCCGGATCGGCCGCCCTGGGCGCGGGGACGGCCGGGTCGCTGTCCCACACGAACACGTCCACGAACTCGTCGGTGATGCGCAGCTCCGTCAGGATCGGGCCGGCGGAAACCGGCACGTCGAAATGGACGGGAGATTCGCTTCATCACGAAGCGCATCGAGTCCTTCGATGTCTACGAACTCGGTCCGGTCATGCGGAGCATGGGAGGGTTTGAAGATGGCCGAAGTGCGTATACGCCCTGTTGACGCAGACTTTATCTCAGCAGGTTGGAGACGCATCATGGGCATCATCGCGTGGATTCTCATCGGCCTCATCGCCGGTTTCATCGCCAAGGCGCTCATGCCGGGCAAGGACCCGGGCGGCGTCATCATCACCATCCTGATCGGCATCGCCGGCGGCCTCCTGGGGGGCTTCCTCGGCAAGGTCATCTTCGGCGTCGACTCCGTCGACGGCTTCTTCGAGATCTCCACCTGGATCGCCGCCATCATCGGCTCCGTCATCCTCCTGGCCCTCTACCGCCTCGTCACCGGCAACCGACGACACGCCTGAGCGGCAACCTCGAAAACCGCACCACCCGTGAAACGGCTCCCTCCCCCCTTCCAGGGACGGAGCCGTTCGCCATGCCCCAGCCTTCTTCTCCCCGGGTATGGAGGAGCCCGCACCACTACCCTGATCGGCATCCTGGGTCCGTCTGACCAAGAAGCGGTGGCCGTGCTCGCCCGCAGGCCAACACCTCATCCAGTGTGACCCGCCCCGATCAGTGTCGACTTTCCCCATTCCCCCGTCTTGGCGGGTCGGCACCGCGAACGTCTGCTGGGGCACAGGACGCACCGGCTTCCATCCGTTCAGGCGGTGCGGTCGCCGTTGCGCACCGGAGGTCTACCGAAGGCGCGGGCGGCAAGGCGGGCAGAGGATTTCGCGAAGCGAAAGGTGGAGATCATGGCCGGGGACGAGAAGGTTCAGGCGAAGGTCGAGCAGGCCAAGGGCAAGGTCGAGGAGACCGCGGGCAAGGCGGTCGGCAACGAGCGGCTGACCACCCAGGGCGGCGCCGACCAGGCCAAGGGCGACGCCCGGCAGGCCAAGGAGAAGATCGAGGACGCACTCACCGACTGAGCACCACGCAAGACGAGCCCCCGCCCCCTCCCCCGGGTGGGGGCCTTTCGAGCGCCCGTTGCGGTCCGCGCCGAAACCATCCCGCTCCACACGTGCCTGCCGACCCGGGCCACGCTCGCTTTCTGCGACGTCCAGAGGGGCGCAGGATCCCCGGCGCTCATCACCGGACCGTCTCCCCCGGTGGATCCGACACGCCGCCCTGGTGACTCTGCTGTCCGTGTTCCTGCTGATCCCGACCGGCACCGCTTTGTCGCTGCTCGCGCGATGCCCGGCACCGCGCCGAAACCGTATGGAACGAATCGAGCGGGGCCGGCCTCTACGCCTCTACACCGGGTCGGCACCTCGGCTCTACACCGGGTCGGCACCTCGGCCAGGGCGAGACGGGCAGTGATGCGCTTGCCGACCGGCTCCCGCTCGACGGACAGCTTCTCGGTGACCTTCTCGACGATCTCCAGACCGTGCTGGCCCACCCCACCGGGATCTGCGGCACGCACCATCGGAACAGCCGGGTCGCTGTTCCTCACCACGACGTCCACGTTCTGGCGCCCCAGGACGACGCGGCGCCGCCGCCCAGCATCGCGGCGGACCTGACGGGCCCGGCCCTCACGGATTCCAGCGGCATCAACGCCCTCGTCCTCGCCCACCGGCACCTGAGCTCCCCGCACGGCCGGCTGCGCATCACCGGCGCCCGGAAAACCGCCCGGCACGTCCTGGGCCAGATCGGCGTCGACACCGCCATCGACCACCACCGTGGAACAGGCCCCGGACACCTGGCACACAACCCCACACGCGAAACAACAGACGGAGACGGCCACCCGGGACACCCCGGCGGCCGCCCCCCTTAAACGCGCCCCACAGATCGGGCAGGAACGGAGGAGATCAGAACGGGGTGGTCGATGTGGTGGCGCTCGATGTCGACGCCGTGCTCGCCGCCCCGCGTCTCCCGGACGAGTCGGCCGACCGTCCCGGCCGCCGCAGCACTGCGGTGCCTGTCCCCCTGACGTGCCACCGTGGGGCGGACGAGGCGGCCCGCGGGCACCCGTCGGCCGGGGAGCGGAGCTGGACAGTGGTACGGATGATCGGGGTCCGGGGGCGCCGGGGTTCTTCAGAGTCCGGGCGTAGACGTCGTCGTCCAGGCCGGTGTGGTGGCGCGTCGCGGGGTCGTCGACCGGGTTGTGCAGGGCACGCCGAGGTCGAGGTGGAGGCCGGTGGTGACGAAGACGTGGACGCAGCCGTGACGGATGCCGATCGAGGAGACCACGGCGGCGACCAGGCCGCGCCCGGAAAGGTCCGTGGTCTCCATGTCCGCATCCTCATCCGCCTTCAAGGCCTCCGGAAGAGCTTGTCCGCTGCCTCCGAGAACGCGCAACGGGCAATGAGACGCGACGTGTCGGGATGTGCGTGCGGGGCATGTCAACCGCAGGCGGTGCCGGCTGGGGCCTGTCTCCGGCCAGTGCCACCCCGTCCTGGCCCGGTCGTCGTCCTCACCGGGGCCGGCGGGTGAGCGGGGCGTAGCAGGTGCGAGCCGAGTTGTTCGTTCCGTCTCCGCGCACAGCGGCGAGGACGGCGGCCGCGTGGGCGACCCGCCATCCGGCCCGCTCGGTGATCAAGTGGATCTTCGAAGCCTTCTCGCCCCGGTCGACAGGATTCGGGCCCGCCGGCTCCCCCTTCCAGAGCCCTCGTGTTCACCGAGTCGATCGTGCGGCGCGACCGGTCCGGGCCACCGCGCGACCCCGGCTCGTCGGGGATGGGCGGTGCGGCTCGGCTCAAGACCTGGGCGGTGCTCCACTCGGTGAAGCACCGGTGTGCGGTCGGCCCCGACGATCCGGAGACCGGCTGCACCTGCCGCCAGGTGCAGCCTGTCGTTGCCACGAAGATGATCGCGGCAGCACCTCGCTGCTCCCTCACCGGCGCGACCGCCACCCTGCGGTCGCGCCGGAGCGGGCGGGACCACCCCCCTGGAACGGCTCCCACGACTCATCCGGCGCCAAGCGCTCGATCATCCCCACGCAGCGCAGATCGCTCGACCCGCCCCATGGGACGCCGTCCGAGCCGATGGGCAGCCCGGATCACGTCGCATGCAGTGTGGCCAGCTCCGAACGCAGTTTCTTGATCCCGCCCTCGGCGACGTCGTAGGCGCTCGGCACGCCCGGGACCGGCTCGTCCTCCGTGGGGATCCAGAACTTCCGTCTCGTCAGCCGCAACGAAGTGAGGAACGCCGGGATGGCGTTGAAGACCTCGATGAGCAGCGGTCCGTCGTACACGGGCAGGACGGGCTCGAGGAACGTGCGCCAGGGGATCCAGCTGTCCGCGACCTCGCCGCGGTCAGGCGGAGACACCTGTACGTGGTGCAGGCGCTGCTGGTCGGCGGCGTCCTGGATGTCGCGACGGTATGCCTCCGGCCCGCTGCTGCCGAGGACGACGTGGGAGCTGTCCAGGGCCACGCCGATGTGCCGACTGCTCACACCGGTAAGGAAGTCGAGGACGTCGCGCGCCACGTTCGGGGCCGGCGTCTCCCAATGGTCGACGGGCTCGATGGCGACCCGGACGCCCATGTCCGCCGCGTACTCGCCGAGCTCACCGAAGAGCGGCTGCGCGACGCGGTAGCGGGGCTGGAGCCAGTCCTGCAGCGCGTCGCTCCACAGCGGCTTGCCGTTGAGGGTGGGGAACTCGTTGTAGGGGAACAGGACGGGGCCGGCCATGATGGTGCCGCGCAGGGCGGCGGTGATGTCCACCCGGGACTTGAGGTAGGCCAGCGCCGTCTCGCGTTCCTCGGGGACCAGCGATGTGGGGTTGTAGGCCGGGGTCGTGGCCACGTTGGTGGTCAGCCCCACGTCCTCCAGGCCGGCTGCGTCGAGGGCCTTCCTGAGCTTTTCGTAGCGGGGTACGTCCGCGTGGGGGTCGCCCGCGGCGGGCGGGAAGACGGGCATGTCGAAGCCCGTGTATCCCATCTCCCGCAGCTTCGTCATGTGCCTGACGACGACCTCGGTGTACTGGGGGTCATCCGGGTGCAGGTCGACGGTGAACATGAAGAAGCTGAGATAGATGTCGCGTGCACTCATCGCTACCATCCCAGGACCTTGGCGAGGTAACCGCGGGCCATCTTGGCGTACGTCAGCGGGTGCGCCGTTGCCGGGTTCTGTTCGGCCTCGACGACCAGCCATCCCTTGTAGCCGGCTTCGCCCAGTGTCGAGAGGATGGGCCTGAAGTCGATCGCGCCTTGCGGGTCTCCGGGCACGGTGAAGACGCCCTGCAGGATCCCCTCCTGGAAGGACAGGTGGTTGTCCTTCACCTTGTCGACTGCGGGCTGGCGGATGTTCTTGAGGTGAACGTGCTTGATCCGCTCCTTGTGCTTCTTCACGGTCGCGAGCGGGTCGTCGCCCGCGAACCGGAGGTGCCCGGTGTCGAACAGCAGATGCACGTGGTCCTCGTTGGTGCCCGCCATCAACGTGTCGATGTCCTCGGCCGTCTGCACGCCGGTGCCCATGTGGTGGTGGTAGCAGAGCCGCATCCCGCTGTCCGCGGCCAGCTTTCCGATTTCGTCGAGTCCGTCGGTGAGGAGGTCCCAGTCCTTTTCGGTGAAGCGGGGGCGGTGTTTGAAGACAGGGATGGGCTGCAGGTGCGACGACTGTCCGAACTCCGCGACCACGATGTCCTGGCCGCCCACCTCCTTGAGGAACTCCAGCTGCCTCTTGAAGTTCTCGACGGTCCGCTCCTTGTCGCCGATGGTGAAGTAGGTGCTCACCCAGGGCTCGGACACCTTCAGGCCGCGCAGGTCGAGTGCCTTCTTGAGTGCGGCGGGTTCGGACGGGTACTTGTGCCCGATGCTGCAGCCCTGGAATCCCGCGAGCGCCATCTCGCTCACGCACTGCTCGAACGGGATCCCGACGTCGATCTGCGGAAAGTCGTCGTTCCACCACAGTGTCGGCGTCACGCCGAGTGACACCTCGTCACGGCCCAGGTTCGGGATGATCTCGGTCATTACACTTCCTCCTTCTGGAAGTCCTCGAAGACGGGCGGGCTGGCCCACGATCCGTAGCCCGGCGCCTTCGCGCCGGACGGGTGGGCGCCGATCGCCCGCCACAGCAGCCCCTCGGTGTAGGCGTCGGGGGAGACGACGAACGGGGTTTCGCGTCCGTCTCCATCGGGCGGGCGTTCGTCCCCGGCCTGGTGCTGCCCGGACGCAGCCCGCCGGGGCAGACCGTTCTCGGGCCGGCTGTCGTCCGGGACGGCGGGCTTCGCTCCGCTCCGTCCGGGTGCCGTCCAGGCCGCCACGTCCACGCGTCCCGCCAGTCCCGGGCCGTACCAGACGCCGACGTACCAGAGCTTGACGATGCTTCCCACCACCGGATCGGCAGGAAGGGCATAGGGATCGGAAGTGATGGCCCGCTGGATCGCTTCCGGCCCTTCCTGGTCGACGGCCGTCTTGTAGTACTCCTCCGCGTGACCGGTTCCCCAGAGGTCGAACGCGCTGAACCCGGTCACCTCGGCAGAGAATTTCACGAAATCACGCAGATTACTTCCTGCGTCCGTGCTTTGCGTCATGATCCCGCCTCCGTCGACGGTCAGTAGAGTTCGAATGTCGGGCCGGCGTTCGACCCTGGATGCCCGGTGAGTGGGTTGCGGATGAGCCGGCTCATGGTGTCGCGCATGCGGAACATCTCCCAGACCGCCTTGAGCAGAAGGTCGGGCCGGCCGTTGTAGGCCAGATTGACGCTGGTCAGGAAGGTGGCGTAGGACTGGTTGAATTCCTTGGCCGCCACCAGGATTTCCGGGTCTTCCGTGAGATCCACCAGCTTGATGTCCGGCTTCACCGGGTAGACGGCCTTCCAGTCGACGTCCAGATCCGGGCCGGAAGGATTGTTCGGCTTGTCGCCCTTCTTGTAGTACTTTTTCTTCTCCAATTGCTGGAACCTGTAGTAGTGGGCGAGTTCGTCGTGGCTGTCGAAGATGCCGCCGTACAGCCCTTCGCCCTGCTCGGCGACGAGGGTGAGGGCAGCGATGGCGGTGTCGCGGCCGGTCACCTTGATCACGTCGCCGCCGCCGGAGTAGAAGTACTCGGGAGTGACCTGGTGGTCGGGGTTGCCGATGAAGATCGTCTTCCCTGCCTGGCGGGCCTGGTCCTCCAGGTGGTTGATGCCCCGGATGATCTCCTCGTAGAACTCGCCGATGCTCGAGAAGCGCATGGTGGGGTCTCCGGGCAGGAGACCGAAGATCGTCCCGGACTCCTCGAGCTCCGTCAGCTTCTCCGGTGACGGAGCCGCACCGTTGGACGTCAGCCCGAGGGCCGCCCAGTCCACCGGTACGATCCTGTCCTCCTCGGAAGCCGCCGGCGCGGGCCTCTCGATGTTCAGGAACGTTTCGAGGGCTTCGGGCGAGAACGGCCGGAGGTGCACCTGGAAGTAATCGGGACCGCACGGCAGGTACGTCGGATAGTCCGGGACGAAATCCCTCTTGGTGAGGTCCGGCGTCCCGCCCACGGCGTTCATGACGTTCGCGACCAGGGTGAGGTGCAGCATCTCCTCGACGGCCACGACCCTGATGACGTGCCAGGCGTCGGAGTTCTTCCCCGGGTGCAGCGAGTAGAGCGCGGTCAGGTAGGGCGGGAGCGTCGCGTGCTCCAGCTGGAGCCCCTTGTAGAGGTACTCGTGCAGCTGCTCGATGGTCTTGATCTTGGGGTCCGGAGCAGGCTCTGATTCTGAGACGGACATGTTCCCCCAATCATGGGCGGCGGTGGGTGGCAGGTGGTGGCGCGTTCGGCCCATCGGCCTGGAGGCCGTCTAGCTGCGGATGGTGGCCGGTGCTTTCGCGGCGCGCAGGTGCTTGACGATGTGGCCCGCGCTGCGGAAGGCGAGCGCCGCCATGGTCAGGCTGATGTTGGAGGTGCCGATCGAGGGCATGCTGCCGGGGCCGACGAGGTAGAGGTTGTCGTGGTCCCAGGAGCGCTGCCTGTGGTCGACCACGGAGGTCGTCGGGTCGGTCCCCATGATGTGGGTGCCCGCCAGGTGGTTGCCGCCCACGATGTTGTACCACTGGCCGTCGTACTCGACGGCGCTGTAGCGGTCCTTGTCGTAGGTGGTCTTGTCCTCGGCACCGAGTTTTTCGAAGATGTCGGTGGCGAGTTTGCGGGCGAACGCGGCGCCCTTCATGGTGTAGGACGGGATCTTGAGCGAGACGACCGGCTTCATGTTGTCGAGGGCGTCTTTGTAGCGCTCGTCCACGGTGACCTTGTTGCTCGTGTCGGGCAGCAGGTCGATCATGAAGGCCAGCAGAAGCTGCCGGGAGATCCGGTTCCCGAGCGTCCTGCGCAAATCCGGCCCGCGCAGGCCCCGTTCGTCCACGAGCTCGACCAGGTCCGTGTAGGGCGAGCCGGTCGCCCATCCCCAGCCGTCGTTGTGGATGTCCACGCCGAATCCGGCCTGGGTTGCGCGGAATCGCCCGCCGCGCAGGTCGGTGATCCCGCTCGTGCAGCTGGTGCCTCGCATCGTGCCGGCCGGCTTGGGCAGCAGTCCCCAGGACAGCAGGTACGCGTGGTCCATCAGGTTGTGGCCGATCAGCTTGCTGCGGCTCATGCGCTGCATGTCGGAGGCCAGCATGAGCCGCGCGTTCTCGATGGCGTGCGCGCACAGGATGTAGACGGTGCCCTTCACCGTGTACGTCTCGTACGCCCCGGAGTCGGGCGCCGCGTAGTTCTTGACGGTGATGCCGGTCACCCGCCGGTCGTGCTCGTTGATCTCGACCTTGGATGCGACGGCCTGCGTCACGATCTTGACGTTGCCCTTGCGGAGCGCCTTGGCCAGCGTCTTTCCCGCGTGGTACTTGGCCTGTACGGGGCAGATCGGGACGCAGTTGGTGTTGCCCTGGCAGCGCTCGCCCTCTTCCACCTGGTTCGTGCTGACCGCACCGACCGGGACGAAACCCTTGCCGCCGTCGTACTTGGCGTTCGGCACGCCGTTGCGGGCCTGCGGAAAACTCCGCACCTGAAGGGTGTATTCGTCGTCCGCCAGGTTGACCCGCATGCCGTCCACGCCCCGGGCGACCGTCCGGTCGAGATAGGACGGCGGCATACGGTGCATCGGGAACACGTATCCCTCTGGAAAGTGCATTCCCAGGTATGCCTGGTCCTCGACTTCGGCAGCCACGCCCAGCTCGGCCTCGGCCTGGCGGTAGTAGGGCTCCAGGTCCTCATAGCTGAGCGGCCAGTTCAGGCCCTGGCCGTACTTGGTTCGCAGGTCGAAGTCCTCGGGAAGCATCCGCAGGGCCTTGCCCTCCCAGTGCATGGACGTGCCGCCGAGAACCCGGGTGAAGGTGGTGTCCGTGCAGTACTCGTCCTCCTGCACGAGGTAGAACTCGTCCCGGGGTGTTTCCGGGGTCACCGGCATGGTGTCGGTGCTCCGGGGCATCCGGGCGTTCGGATTGAACGGGTAGGGGGACTGGTTGTCCTTGACGACCGCACCGTAGAACCGCGACAGGTACGACTCGTACTCGGCGAGGTCCAGGTCCTTGCCGGGGCCGGCTTCGAGGATCACCGTCTGGTAGCCCGCCCGGCTCAGCTGCTCGGCGATGATGGAACCCGCCATACCGCCACCGACGACAACGGCATCCCACTCGGCTTGCACAGCCTCCGCGGCACTGGTCTGCGTCGCGGCACCGGCGGGGAAGATCACCGGGTCTGTATCATCGTAAGATGTCATTGGTTCCCCTTTTCGCTCCTGGGGTGATCTCACCCCGGTTACAGGCAGAAAAGCCTCGGTGACAGATTCCACCAGCCGCCAAAGACGAACGGCGATCGAATAATCATCGAAGGCCTGTCGCTGCCACCAGAAAGAGATGACCGGCTCAGGTTTCGGATTCAAGCTGGAGAAATGCGAGCCTATATCCAAGTGCTCACTGATGAACAGCCGAGGGGTTTTCCCTGATTCACGGCGGGTCCCGCCGCCAACTGCGGCCGTTCATCGCATTGTTCGGATCATCCGCGTATGCCGTGTACGCGGACCGCTCTCCGCTCTGCGATCGACCACATCTGACGCCGCTCACTGACCCACCGGGCATCACAGGAGGAGCCTCGGTACCAGGCTTGCACATGACGCCGTCAGTCCGCTCCACCATGGCGTGTTCTTGCCGATAAGCCCACCGTTCGAGCGTAAACAGTGGTGCGCGTTTTCAGGATTGCCTCTCCAGAGTGAGGACGGACTCGACGATGACGGTTATGCGCTTGAGACTGATACGCGATGTGCGGAAAATCCGCCAATACTGCCACCGCGCTATAACGCGTTCGACGAAATCCGGCCCAGCGGCTTGAACGCGTAATGTCGTCCTGATGGTCGGCGTCAGACAGCAGCTCCGGTGGGCTACCTGTCGAGGACGTCGTGGCGGTACCGGAACCCGCACCCGCCAAGCCTCTGGTGGGCGGCCGGGGCCGGGCGGAAACGAAGGGACGTACGAAGGAGGTGAAACGGGACGTGGCCGCTTTCCGGCCCGTGGCCGGTTCCTCTGCGGCGTCCGGATGATCAAGGCCCACACGGGCGCACACCGGCGCATCCGGAAGACTCCCGAAAGCGCGGGCGTGCTTGCCGCGGTCGTAACCGTCACGGATCTCCTGTGCCACGAGAAGGGCGACGACGAGCATGCCGTGCCTGAGGTTGTTCATCACGCCTTCATTCATAGCGGTACACCGCTTGTTTCCCGCTGCAGCAGATGGCGCGGCCGACCCAGTGGGGCGGAAATTCACCGCAGAAACGATTGCGTAATAGGCTGTTCAGCCGGGTGGTGCGCCCCGCGTACACGGCTCGGACGGAAAGCCCATTGCGCGCCGTTGTGACCGAAACCCCGTATCAAAGCGGCCGGTGATCGACGCTTTCCGTTGGGGTGGCTGGAATCGCGTTCCCGGGAGTGTCCGAAAATACCGCTTCTCACCAGGGGAGGTTATCCGACCGTCCGACCGCGGGAAGGGCCGGGCCGGCACCGAAGCGGGGCGCCGGATGTCTGCACAGGTCGCAGTTCGTTTCTCTTTCATCAATTCAGCATTGAAGGCGAGAGACGTTTCTGCGGTGAACCGGATGCGCCATTGGCGTGATGGGAAGACGCAGTAACCGTTCTTCTCGAAATGGTCATGGAAGGGTCTGCTCCGGGTAAAGGGCTATCCTGTCGCAGGCCCTCCCCCACTCCCCTTTCGTGCAACGGATCATCGGAGGAACTGGTCATGACCTACGGAAACAGGCTGCGGGACGAGATCGCGAAGCCGGGCACCACGCCGCTGATCGGGGTGTACGACATGTACTCGGCGTCCGTGGCGGCCGGACACTACGACGGGATGTTCGTCTCCGGGTTCGGTTTCGCCGCCTCCCACTACGGACTGCCCGACATCGGGTTCATCGCCTGGCCCGACATGGTCGCCTTCGTCCAGCGGCTGCGCGGCGCCTTCCCCCGCCACCACCTCCTGGTCGACATCGACGACGGCTACGTCGATGCCGAGGTGGCCTGCCACGTGGTGGAGAGCCTCGAACGCATCGGCGCCTCCGGCGTCATCCTGGAAGACCAGAAGCGCCCGCGCCGCTGCGGGCACGCCGACGGCAAGCAGGTCCTGCCGCTGACGGAGTACCTGGAGAAGCTGGAAATGGTCCTGGCCACGCGCAAGGACCTCCTCGTCGTCGCCCGCACGGACGCGACCGAGGAGGCCGACATCCTCGAGCGGGCCCAGGCCCTGGCCGCCACCGACGCCGACGTGGTCCTGGTCGACGGTGTCCGCAGCGTCGAGTGGATCGAGCGGATCCGCACGGTCGTCGGTCCCAAGCCGCTGCTGTTCAACCAGATCGCCGGCGGCAAGTCCCCGCGGCTCTCACTCACCGAGCTGACCGACCTCGGTATCGACGTCGCGATCTACAGCACGCCGTGCCTGTTCGCCGCACACCGGGCGATGGACACCGCCCTGGCCGAGCTCCACCTCGCCGACGGGCGCCTGCCCGCCGCCGAGAACGGCGAGGAAATCGGCGTGGCGCAGTCCACCGACCTGCTGGCCAAGAACATCGCCCGTCACCGCTCCCTGCCCGCCGCTCGCGAGAGCGCGAGCGTGGGCCCGTGAGCACTCCACGCCTGCAGACCGTCGCCCTGCTCGTCGCATCCGTCCTCATGGGCGGTGCCGGGCCCGCGGCGGCAGACGGAAGCATGATCACCGTGCTGGACAACTCCCACTCCGACTCCATCCTCGAAGTCGACCGGACCGCCAACTTCCAGCGCGGCAGCGGCACCGCCGGCAGCGATCACGACGGCAGCGCCGTCGACGTGCTCGAAGTCCTCGTCCAAGCCACCCACCCCGAAGAAGACGACTGACCCAGACACACCCGCGCCTGCGGCTCTGCCGTGCATGCCACGCATCCGCACCACCGCGGCATACACGGCAGGGGCTCTGCGTGAGACCCGACGGACCGCGCCCTTTCCGGGGCCCGCGGCCCGAGGCCAATCCCCAGCGCTCGTACGACCACCGGCGTGCAGCAGGGACACTTCCCCCCCGCACCGGCCGCACGGGCGCTTGATCGGCGAAGGGCAGTACGTCCTGATCGGCTGCAGGGTCAAGGACCGGTGAGGAGGAGGGAGAGATCGGCCCGATGCGGGAAGGCAGGTGTCCGGTGTCCATCCTGATCGTGCGGCACGGAAGACGGCGGCCCCGGCCGGGGCGGCGCCCGGCTGCGCGAGGCAGGATTCCACTTGTGGGTTTTCTCCTACAGGGACGGAGGAATCCCCGCCGCCCTCGAAGGGCGTTCGCTCCTCGTTCTCGGTGGCGGCGTTCCGCCAGGGGCTTCCCGTGCTTGTCCACCCGTCCTCGGTCGATCCGTCCCATCGCACCCTGCGGTTCCCGACCGGGCGGCTGAAGGCCAGGCGGCAGGAGATGGGGCGCGTCGGCGGCGTCTTCCCGCCGCACGTCACGCCCTGCTCGTTCTGGCCCACCTGCGGTGCGGTGACGCCTACGGCAGGCTCGCCACCGGGATCGCGACCGTCTGCCGCTCCGTACGTCAAGCCGTCGAGGTCCTGCCCCCACCTCGCCCCGTCCCCGGTCGAGGTGATGCGGACGATCCGGGAGAAGGCGTTCGTCGTCCTCGACGGCACCCCGCCGTCGATCGACCGCATCGCCGCCGACACCCCCTGTCACTCCGGGAAGCACGAGCGCCACGGCATGGACGTGCGGGTTCTCACCGATCCGCTCGGACGGCTGCTCCGGGCGCCGTCGGCTCCGCCCGGCTCGGCTCACGACCCGACCGCCTCGCGACAGCGCGCGATCACCGAAGCACTCACCGAAGCGGGGGTCGAACGCCGGGCGGACAAGGCGCATCAGAGCGTCGGCGGCCCGGCCCTTCAGGCCGTCGCAGACGAGCACGAGGACGTCGTTCACACCGCGGTCCTTGATCTCGGTGAATACGTGCATCCGGGGTTCGGCACCCCCGCCGTCGCCGCCCACGTCCCAGGAAGTCCCGCCGGCCTTCGACAGTGACGGTCGGGGCAACGCAGACCGGTCGGTTCGCGACATCGTCGCCGCGCATCTTCACGTGGATCGCGTCGGTGAAGACCACCGATGGGAACCGCCCAGGGTCCAGGGGCCGGTTCCGTCACTCGGCCGTGCCGTCCACGGCCTTGTCGGTGATCGTGGGGATCGTCTGCCGGGAGACCCCGGCGTCATGGACCTCGGCCAGGTGGGCCTGGACCTCGCCGGTGGACAGGCCTTCACCGACCGCCCAGGCGATCAGGGCGCAGGTCGCGAATCCGGTTCCCAGGACGCTGGATCCGGTCCATCCGTGGGAGGTGAAGACGGAGGTGGTGGCGGCTGCTCCGAGGGCCGAACCGAGGGAGTAGAAGACCATGTAGGCGCCGATGACGCTGCTGGTGCGTTCCGCATGGGCACTGGTGAGTGTGTGCTGGTTGCTCACGTGCACGACCTGGACCGCGAAGTCGAGCAGTACGACACCGATGACGAGGAGCCACAGGGACCAGGACAGTTGGGCGATCGCCGCCCAGGAGAGGATGAGCAAGGCCAGCGCGAAGCCCGCCATCGGAGCCGCACGTCCCGCGTCCGCCCAGCGTCCCGCGCGCGCGGCGCCCAACGCACCCGCCAGCCCGACGACCCCGAACATTCCGATCCGGCCTTCGCCGAAGCCCCACGGCGCGTCCGACAGCGGTAGCGACAGCCCGCTCCACAGCGTTCCGAAGGACGCGAACAGGAAGAACGCGATGAGGCCGCGCGTCAGGAAGACGCGCTCCCCGAGCAACGCGCCGAGCGAGGTGAGGGCCTGCCCGTATCCCGCGGGCCGGCGGGACCGGCCCTCCGGGGGCAGCACGCGCGGGACGAGGACGGCGAGCCCGAGCGCCAGCGCGCCGAGCAGCACGTAGACGCTCCGCCAGCCCCACTGCTCGGCGAGCAGACCGGTGACGATCCGCACGCCGAGGATGCCCGTCACCACGCCGGAGGTGACGATCCCGATGTTCCGTCCGCGTTCGGCGGGAGGTGAGACCGATGCCGCGTAGGCCACCGTGGTCTGCACCACGACCGCGAACATCCCGGCCAGCGCGAGTGCCGTGAAGGCCATCCAGGCGGTCGGGGCCACGGAGGTCAGGAGCAGGCCGACCGCGGTGATCGCGAGGTGCACCGCGATGAGCCTGCGCCTGTCGGCGACCACGTCACCGAGTGGGACCAGCAGCACCAGGCCGGCCAGGTAGCCGAACTGACCGGTCGAGACGATCCACCCCGACTGTCCCGCAGAGACGCCGAAGCTGTCCCCCATCGGCGTGAGTACCGGTTGCGCGGCGTAGACGCCCGCCACCGCGACGCCGCACACGACTGCGAGCAGTAACCGCCGCCAGACGTCCATCGCTCTCCGATCAGAAAATTAGTAGCAAAGCGAAACTTATTTGAGGCTAGGGCAGAATGGTCTGCATCTGCAACCCATCCAGGAGGTGTCATGCCGCGTCCCTCCGCCGACGCCCCGAACGGCGCCTGGACCGATCCCGACTGCCCCGTCGCCCGTACGCTCGACCTCGTCGGCGACCGCTGGAGCCTCCTGGTCGTCCGGGACGCGATGGACGGGGTCCGCTCCTTCACCGAGTTCCAGCGGCGCACCGGTGTCGCCCGCAACATCCTCAGCGACCGGCTCCGGAAGCTCGGCGCCCACGGGCTCCTCGCCCGTCAGACCGCGGCCACGGGCCGCCGCCTGGAGTACGTGCTCACCGACAAGGGCCGCGACCTCTTCCCCGTACTCCTCGCCCTGCGCCAGTGGGGAGAGCACCACGCCTTCGATCCCGGCGAGCCCCACTCCACCCTGGTGGACGAACAGGGCGTCCGCGTCCCGGACCTCACACCGACCGGAGCCGACGGCACTCGCCTCACGTCGGACTCCACCCGTGTGCGCAAGGCCGACGGAAGCCGATGAGGAACGCGGGGGACCGACGTCAGCACCCCTGACCGCGCGCGCTGAGCCGCGGCGCACGACCGGATGGTCGACGAGCCGCTCCTGCGGGCCGGACGACCTCCACCGGAATGCCGTGAGCTGCCGCCCAGCTGGATTCGCAGGTCAAAGGGTTGGTGTGGTCGTCCCTCGGGGCGCTCGTGCCGGTGGTGGGCGGGAGTCCACCGAGAAGGCGGTCCGGCGGACCGGGATCGTCTCCGAAGCACGGTCAGGGACGGTGCTCCGGCCTGTGAGCCTGGGCTGGGGGCGCAGTCCGCCGCCGACCAGTGCACGACATCCCGGCCCGGTGCTCCTGAACGAGCTTTTCAGCGGTGTCGGCCCCTGTCGGGTGCGCTATCGGTTCGTCACCGTTCGGGGGACTCGTGTGACGACGACCGGCTGGTCGTTGAAGGCACGGTGGCGACTCCCGAGGGAAAGTGGCCCTTCGCCGATCCATGTCCGCTCACCGATGAGGCCCGCCAGGTCCACGACCAAGCCCGACGCGGCGGCCGAGGTGGCCGCCCGCCGGCCTTCGACCAAGAGGTCACAAGCACCGTAGCGTCGCCGAACGGTGCTTCGACCGTCCGAAGCAGCGGCGCGACATCGCCGCCCGCCACGACAGACTGCCCGGTCCTGCGAAGCGCCGTCATCCTCGCCTCGCTCGTGACGTGGACGTGACGTTCGATGCCGGAACCCAGTCGGAGACGTGCGTCAACTGCTCGTCCGCCCACTCGGCGAAGGTGGTGAGCGGGATGCCCAGCTTCCGGGCGAACGCGGGCCGGGCGGGTTGGAGGACCACGTTGTTCCACTCGTGTCCGGCTCCCCACTTCGGCATGCCCGCATCAAGAGCCTCTTCCATGCTCATGGAGGGCGCGCTCACGGGCACGCCCCAGGTGACGGACAGGGTCTGCGTGATCTGCTCCATCGTGCGGAGGTCGCCGGCCAGTTCCAGTTCCACCTGGTGGAACCGGTCGGAGTCCCGGAGGGCGTGCGCCGCGGCCGTGCCGATGTCCCGCACCGCGACCAGGGCCAGTTCGGTGTCCGGCTTCAGCACCGTCAGCAGTCCGCCGTGGGGCCCCTTGGGCGCCAGCAGGGGCAGGTTCTCCATGAAGAAGGCGGGCTTGATCACCGTCCAGCGGGCAAAACCCGCACCACGCACCGCCTCCATGATCGCCTGCTTGGTGTGGAAGTAGTCCGCCATCGCCGTCCAGCGACCCTCGGCCCAGCCGGCGACCCGGGTGTGTTCACCGACTCCACTGGTCGAGGACTGCACGAAGTGCCGCACTCCCCCGGCCTTCGCCGCGTCCACCAGGTTGGCGGCCTGGGCGAGTTCGTCCACGAAGTCCACGCCGGTCTCGGTCACGGGCGGCATCTGCACCGAGAACACGGCGCGGACCCCCTCGACCGCCGGGCCGAGGGAGGCCCGGTCGGAAAGATCCGCGCGCACCAATTCGGCACCCAGCGCCTCGATCGCCCGGGCGGCCTTCGACCAGGGATCGCGCACGAGGGCACGTACGGGCACTTCGGCGGCCAGAAGTGCGCGAGCCGTGGCCCCGCCTTGCCGGCCGGTGGCGCCGGTGACCAGGACGATATCGCTGCTGCCGGACATGGTCGTTGCTCCTTGCAGACCGGAGAGACGAAATGGCGGGGCCCGCCGTTTCGTGTGTCGCTAAGATATGGCGGGGGCCGCCACTTGGCAACGAGGAGATACATGACTGGTCAGCGCTCGGATGCCCGACGCAACTATCAGCGCATCCTCGCCGTCGCCGAAGCCGAGGTGGCCGCACACGGCGCCGAGGCGTCCCAGGAGCAGATCGCCCGCACCGCGGGCGTCGGTTCGGCGACTGTGCGTCGCCACTTCCCCACCCGTCGGGCCCTTCTCGAAGCCGTCTTCCAGGAGCGCGTCGCGGGACTGTGCGAGCGTGCCCACCGCCTGAGTACGGCCGAGGACGGCCGCACCGCACTGCTGGAGTGGTTTCACGCCCTCGTCCGCTACGCCGTCTCAGCCCGCGGGTTCGCCCATGTCCTCAGCTACGAGCCCCCCGCCGAAAACCCCTCCCCGAAGAGCTGCGGCAGCGTGATCGAAGCAGCCGCGACTCCCCTCCTGCAGCGAGCCGTTCGCGACAAGGCGGTCGCACCGCACGTCACCTTTCACGACCTGCTGACCCTCGCCGTCGGCATCGCCCTGGCCACCGAGCACCACATGAACCCCGTCATCCAGGCCGACCGCCTCTTCCGTCTCGCTGTGGAAGGGCTCAGCCCCAACTGAGCCTCTTCCATCCTGTTACTGGAGGGTGAAAGGAGTCGTTCAGCGGTGGGGTGACGAGACGGTGCCCTTCATCGTCGGCGTGGTGATTCCCCTCATCGCACCGACGACCGAAGGGACCCTTCGAGTCGCGCATCCTGCCATGCTCGGCGTCTCGCGCGAACCGGTCGGGCATGCTTCCCGGCTGCTGCACGAGCACCGCCGGGCCCGCACCACACGCCGACGCGGGCCCGGCTGCTTCCAGCAGGCACTGCTTGATGGTCCACTGACGCGAGAACGAGACGTTCTCACAGCTCGGAGCGGGTTTCGGGATGTCGCGGGCCACCCCCTGGAGACACGCCGCTCCCTTCACCGCGACGGCCGGGGCGTGGACGGCGGTTCGCCGGGTACGCGCGGCCGGACACGACGAAGCGCCAACGCGCCATCGAGGAAGTGGGATCCGACCATGATGATCGCCGGAATCATCGCCGTCTGCGTGGTACTCGCCGTTCTGGCGTTCTTCCTGCCGCGGCTTTCCAAGCACCCCGAGCGCGGCACCCGGAAGACTCTCGGCCTGGGCTCCCGCGCCGGCGGCAAAGCCCCCGGCCCGCTGGGCCGCCTCTTCAGCAAGCCGTTCCGCAGCAGCTCGAAGGCGGTCGGCAAGAGCGGCTCCGTCGGCCGCCGCGCCCGGAGCCACATGCCCTTCTGACCCCGCGTTCCTCCCGGCCCGGCCCCCGATCCCCCTCGGCGGCCGGGCCGTAGTGCGTCCGCGGCGGGTCCGGCTTCCGGCGTCGACGTCCGTCACAGCCGGTGACCTCGCGCAGGAAGCCGTCGGCCCCGGAGCGGACCTCGAGGCCGAACCGGATCTTGTGCGGGGTACCGGAACGGACGAGCGGAGCGGCGAGATCGTCGAGGACGAGCTTCTTCACCAGCGCCCCGGAGCCGCGCGGGGTCGCCGAGCAGGTCGGGCGGTTCCCGCAGCAGAATCGCGAACGCGACGTGTGCGGCCGTGTCGCACGTCTTCGCGCGGACCGCGTCCAGGAACTGACCACGGTCCGCGGTGGCGAGGTGATCGGCCACGACATCACTGCACCCTCCGGGACGGGCCGCGGGGCTCGCGGCGCGGCTCCTGCCCGAGCAGCGGCTGACCGCGCCGGGCACCAAGGGCGCCGCCCTCCCGGTGACGGCCGTCACCCCGGCGGAGCTCCGTCCGGCGCCGGCCGCCGTTCTCAGGGGGCCGAAGAAGGCCGGGAGCAAGGCCGAGGCGGCGTTCCGGCGGGGCCTCGCAGCCTTTGGCGCAGCGGGTGGGGAAGGGAGGGGCAGCGACCCGTCCCGCGCGGCGCGCAGGTCGGCGATCTGCTGGTCGCGGATATCGGCGGCAGGCGCGGAGGCCCGGAACGAGACGCACGGACGTGGCGGGGGTGCGCGTGGCGTACCGTTCGGGGGACGGTACGGACAGGAAGGGGGATCCAATGCCCTCGTACGGGACGACCGCCGACGGCCGCGACTGGTCCACCTGGCTGCATACCATGTGGCGCGCGGCCGACCGCGCCGAGGACGTCACCGCCCTCGCCGACGTCGTCTACCGCGCCCTCGTCTCCCGCCCCGGCGTCCTCCTGGCCCGCGGCACCCGTTGGACCCCCGCCGGCCTGAGCTATCTGCGCTACCTGCCGGCCGGTGAGAAGACTCCGGTCACCCGGTGGGCCCCGGTGGAGGGCGGGATCGAGACCGTCCCGTGCCCCGCCGGCTACGACGACCCCGTGATCGTGCTGGACGACACCCCCTCCCCGGGCGTCTGGCCAGACGGTCCGGACCTGGCTGCCGCGCCGGCCGCCGCCCTGGAGTGCGCGTTCCCGCTCGCGGACGACGACTGGGCGACGCTGCGGGTCGTCCTGGACCACCGGCCGGCCGCCGGCAACCCGTTGTTCGCGCAGATGACGCAGGTCGTGGAGGTCCTCACGATCAGCAACCAACGCATCGTCGAGCACCTGGCCCACGACCGCCGCCAGGTCGAGGACGCGTTCCTCGCCGAGGCGTCGCTGCAGATGGACGCGAGCCTCGACGTCGAGGAGACCCTGCGCCGGGTCGCCCGGCTCGCCGTGCCCGCCGTCGCGGAGGGCTGCGTCGTGCACCTCTTCGAGCCCGACGGCGAGCTCGCGCCCGTCGCCTCCGCGCACGTCGCGGCGACGGCGCAGAGCTGGCTCGGCGAGGTCGCGCGCACCGACCCGTGGCTGGTCAAGCTGCTGCGGGACTCCGGTGACCGGCGCGAGAGCACCGTCCTGCGCGGGGCGGAGCTGACCGGCGGCCCGTTCGGATCCGCGGCGAAGAACCCTGGCGCGGCCGTACGGACACTGAGCGTCAGCCCGCTGCGGGCCCGTGGCCGGGCGCTCGGCACGCTCACGTTCCTCTACCACCGCCCGGACGCGCTCGGCGACACCCGCATGCTGGGCGACCTCGCGAGCCGCGCCGCGCTCGCGATCGACACCAGCACCCTCTACGAGCAGCGTCGCAACCACGTCGAGGTGCTGCAGCGCCATCTGCTGCCCCGCGCGCTGCCCCACGTCGACGGCCTGGCGCTGAGCGCCGCCTACGAGGTCGCCGACGCCTCCCTCGACGTCGGCGGCGACTTCTACGACGTGGTCGTCGCCGGCGATCAGGTCGCGCTGGTCGTCGGGGACGTCTGCGGGCGCGGCGCGGAGGCCGCCGCCGTCACCGGCCTCGCCCGGCACACCCTGCGGACGCTGCTCCAGGACGGGGTGAGCCCCGGCAACGCGCTGGCCCGGCTGAACAGCGCGCTCCTGGGCGAGGGCGCCTCGCGGTTCGTCACCGCCCTGATCGCCGTCCTCTCCCCGGCCGACGACGGCGGCTGGGATCTCGAGATCGCGAGCGCCGGGCACCCGCGGCCGCTGGTGCGGCGCGCGGACGGGGCGGTGGAGGAGGCGAACGTCTCGGGCGTGCTGCTCGGCGTGCTGCCCACGCCCGCCTACCGGTCCGTCCGCCTCGCGCTCGGCCCGGACGACGCGCTGGTGATGTTCACGGACGGCCTGACCGAGGCGAAGGGCGCCGGTGGCCGGTTCTTCGAGGAGGACCTCGTCGACGTCGTCAGCCGCAGTGTGGACGGCGCGCCCGACCCGGCCGGACGGCTGATCCGGCTGGCCTCCGACTTCCGGCAGACGGGTGACGACGACACCGCCGTCCTGATCGTTTCGGTCGACGGGCGCGGGATGCGGAAGTGAGCGGTGAAAGGGTGGGGAGGCAAGCAACGGACGGCGAAGGGGTGAGCGTGGAACGGACCCGGAGCGGCGGGGCGCGGGTGGACAACCGGCGCATCCTGGTCGTCGAGGACTCCCAGGAGGACGCCGAGGCCATCGAGCGGGCCCTGACCCGCACCCACCCGGAGATCACGCTGGAGTTCACCGACCGGGGCGAGGGCGTCGCCGAACGGCTCGCGGCGGCGGACGAGCTGCCGGGCATGATCCTGCTCGACCTCAACATGCCGGGTCCCAGCGGGCACGCGGTGCTCCGCGCGATCCGGGCCCGGTCCGAACTCGCCGACGTCACCGTCGTCGTCTTCACCTCCTCGACGGCGCCCGCCGAGGTCGACGCCTGCTACACGGCTGGCGCGGACAGCTACATCTACAAGCCGGTGAACTTCGCCCTCTTCCGTACGGTCCTCAAGGGCGCGGTCGACTACTGGCAGACATCGAAGGACCCGCAGGACTGAGGCGCCCGGCAGGAGTCCTCAGGGCTGGTCCGAGCCACCGAGCGTGAAGAGGAAGGCCGTCCCCCGGCCGGGGGTGCTGTCCAGCCACAGCCGGCCGCCGTGGTGCTCGACGATGCGGCGGACGACGGCAAGCCCGACGCCGGTGCCACCGCCGTGCTCCGCAGGGCCGTGCAGGCGGCGGAAGAGGTCGAAGACCTCCTCCTGGCGGTCCGCGGGGATGCCGATGCCGTTGTCGCGGACGACGATCGCGTCCCCGGTCTCCCCGCCCGGCACGGCCACCCGTTCCACCGCGATCTCGACCGTACGGTCCGGGCGATCGGAGGCGTACTTCGCCGCGTTGACGAAGAGATTGACGAGGATCTCGTACAGCCGGGTCTCGTCGGCGCGCACGTCCGGCAGTCGGTCGGGCCGGACGACCCGCACGCCCCGCTCGGCGAGGCGGGGGCCGGCGACCTCGAGGGCCGCGTCGACCACGCCGTCGAGGGAGACGTCCGTGCGCTGGAGGCCGGTCTGGCCCAGGCGGGCGTAGTGCAGGAGCGAGTTGAGGAGTTCGTCCATGCGGCCGGCGAGCCGCCGCATGGTCTCCAGGCGGCGCACGCTCGTCGCGTCCAGGTCGTTCGCGGCGTCCTCCAGGGTGAACGTCGCCGCGTTGGAGATGCCGCGCAGCGGCTCCTTGAGGTCGTGAGCGGCGGCGTGGGCGAAGGAGTCCAGGTCGAGGTTGGACAGCCGCAACCGCTCGTTGAGCGTGCTGAGCTCGTCGGCGTGACGCAGGACGAGGCCGGTCAGCATCCGCAGCGTCTCCAGTGCCGCCGCCCGGTTTCGCGCCGTCCACGGCAGGCTCCGGCCCCGCATCAGCGACCGGATCACCTCCCCCGACCCGCGCGGCGTCAACCGCTCGCCGCGCGGTCCGATCCGCACCGGGGCCGCCGGGTCCGCCGCCCACTTCCTCGGCATCGGCCGCTCGTGCCGGGACCACGCGAGGAAGTCCCCGGAGCCGCCGAGTGGAATGAGCAGGATGCCGGCGGGTGCGTCGGACGGCGCGCTCCCTTCGGTCCCGACGAGCTCGCCGGGCTCTTCGGCAGTCGCGCCGGCCCCGGCACGCGCGTCCGCGATGCCTTTCCCCGCGCCCCCGGCGGCGCCGGAACCAGGCACCGTTCCGGGACTCCTGCCGTCCGGTTCGCCCGCCCCCGCGCCGTCTGTCGTCGCCTCCCCCGCCGCCGCGGCGCTCTCCTCGACCAGCGTCTCCGTGAGGCGGTCGGTCGCCCAAACCGTTCCGGGAGCCAACGCGGCTGCCCGACGGCCGAGTTCGTCGACGAGTGCCGGTGAGAGGACGGTCGAGCCGGCCGACACCACACGGCGGTCGCGGACGAGGGTCACCCCGTCGGCCGCCACCAGCGACCGGACGGCCGATTCGTGGCGGAGGAGGGAGGCCTCGACGTCCGCGTCGAGCAGCTCCGCGACCGCGGCCGTGCGTTCGCCGGACTCGCCGAGCGCGTCGGCCCGCTCGCGTTCCTCGATCGCCGCGAGCTGGAGCGAGAACGCCGCGCCGAACAGCTCGCAGGCCGAGCGGACCTCCGGTGCGAGCCGCCTCGGCTCCGCGCCGTGGCAGGCGATGAGCCCCCACAGCCGGCCCTCGCGGATGATCGAGACGGACATCGACGAGCGCACACCGATGTTGCGGAGGTATTCCAGGTGGAAGCCGGAAACGGTGCGCAGAGCCGCCCGTGACAGGTCGAGCGGCGCATCCGTCGCCGCCCGGAGCGGCGGATGGAGGCCGACGGTGGGGTCGTCGACGTCGGCGATGACCCGGATCCAGTTCTCCTCGTACAGGCGGCGCGCCTGTGGCGGGATGTCGGTCGCGGGGAACCACAGGCCGAGCCACGGCTCCCAGCCGTCGGCGACGTCCTCGGCGACCACCTCGCCCGGTCCGTGCGCACCGTCGAAGCGGTAGGCGACCACCCGATCGAAGCCGGTCAGCGCGCGCACCTCGCGGACCGCCGTACGGCAGCCGGCGACGACGGTCGCCGCCGAGCGCAGCCGGGTCAGCGCACGCCGGACGCCCTGGTAGAAGCCGGAGAACCCGAAGGCGTCCGCCCCCTCGCGGGGCTCGAACTCGAGCAGCAGGAGCGGGCCGAGCGGGCCGGAACGGTGCACGGACAGGTCGAACGGCCGCAGCGCGCCCTCGGCACCCGCCTCCACCGGCAGTGCGGCGTCCGCGCCGGTGTCCCCGTCCTCGCCACAGCCCGCGCGGACCGCCTCGACGGCGTTCGCCCAGTCGTCCGCTGCGAGCACGCGGGTGACGGGGGAGCCGACCAGGTCGTCCGCCGCGACCCCGAGCAGCGCGTCCGTGTTCGTGGCCGCGGTGTCCACGATCGCCGTGGCCGCGTCCACCGCGAGCAGTGTGCCGTGCGACTGCACCCCGCCGAGCAGGTGGATCGGCTCCCGCACGCACTCCGACAGGTCGAACCCGCCTACTGCGGCCTCCGCCGCCCGCGTCCGTCCCGACAACCAGCCTTCGTCCACCGCAGCCGCCTCGCCTCTCGCACCGGTCATACCTTGCGCGCCCATCCTGCCAACAACGGTGGACCGATCCGGTCGCCGGAGCGTACGACTCAGCTTCGGCCGGGTGGCGTTCGGGTCGACTCCATTGACACGTAGGGGAATCTTCCGCCCGAGTCGAGGTGCCCGGAGTCGCATCGGGCCGGTGTGCCGTCGTCGCGGCGGGACCGGTCGTCCGGAGAGAGTGGGCAGCGTGACGGCCCTGTGGGAATCGGGACGTCGACCTCGGTCGGTGTGCCCCGGACGCTCGCCGCCGAACTCCGGCGAACCTGTGACGCCACGCACCAGGACCGGTGGAACGCCGGGATCACCGCGCTCGGTCTCACCCGGCAGACCGTCAGAACCGAGCACCTGCCGGAAGCCGTCGGCCATGAGCAACAACGCCGGACCACAGCGGGACCCCGCCAGGGGCTGTCGACGTGCCGGCCGTCCCCAGCGGCGGGCGTACGGCAGCACGGGGGCGAGTGCCTTCGGTCGCGTCGCGGAGCGCAGCGTCCCGGCGGTCTCGTCCGTCGCGTCCTTCGTCGACGCCTCGCCGGCGGTCCGCAGGGTCTCCTCCGGGAAGAGGGCGGCCGCCCGGAGGAGCCCGAGGTGCACGGGAACCGTCTCCGGCCCGGTGAGCGCCGCCGACGCCTGATCGGCAGCGCTCCGCGGGACAAGGATGCTGACGCCACGTCCGACGTTCCGACGGGACCGCGTCGGTGTACTCACCGGGCGATTCTCGCGGGTCCGGACACCGGGCTCGCCCACGGGCGCGGGCGGGCCCGCCTCCGTCGTCCCGGCCGACGGCACCCCGGCCGACCCGCTCGTGCGCTCTTCCACCCGTACCTGCCGGACAGGCGAGCAGGATCACCCGCGATCCTCACGCCAGAACCGCTCCCCCACCCCGAACGCGTCCGTCCGGGAGGGGCGCGTGACGGCACGTCACCAACCATCCAGGACCGCTTGGGAGCAACGGCAAAGCGGACGGATCACTTACCGAATAACCCTCTTTCCGAACGAGCTCTCGAAATGGCACGATCACGTCGACATACGCCATCCCCTCCACCGCCTTCGATCGAAAGTGTGACCGTCAGCAGATGCCCATATCCCTCGGCGTGGTACGCCGCACCGCCGGTGCCGCCACGCTCTCCTTGACCATCGCCCTCGCCGGGCTCGTCCTCCCCGGCACCGCGCAGGCCGCCGTCACCTGCGCGTCCGGTGTGTGGAAGGCCGAGTACTTCGCCAACATCACCCTCACGGGCACCCCGAAGGCCACCGTCTGCGACACGTCCATCGCCGAGAACTACGGCCTCGGGGACCCCGCCGGCGTCACGCTGCCGACGGACAACTTCGGCGTCCGCTGGAGCACCACTCGCAACTTCGGTTCCGGCGGCCCCTTCGACCTCGACCTCGCCGTCCAGGACGGCGCACGCGTCTACCTCGACGGCGAGCGCAGGATCGACCTGTGGCGCAATGTCACCTCGACGCAGAAGAAGACGCTCCGGCTGACCGTCCCGCGCGGAATCCACACCCTGCGCGTGGACTTCGCGGCCGTCACCGGCGCCGCCGACGTCTCCTTCGGCTATGCACCGGTCATCGGCGCGGCCTACGACAGGGTCACCCCCCTGGCCCCGGCCGGCCTGAAGGCCACCTACACGGCGTCCACCCTGAAGTCGACGCTGAGCTGGTCGCGCAACTACGAGATGGACCTGTCCGGTTACCGCCTCTACCGCCGCACGGGCAGCACCGGCACCTGGAGCCAGCTGAACACCACCCACCTCACCGGCACCACGTACACGGACACGCCCCCGGCCACCGGCGCCACGTACGAGTACACGCTCCGCGCCCTCGACCGCTCCGGCAACCTGTCCCCGCTGTCCTCCCTGGTACGGGTCGTCAGCGCCGACAGGACGCCTCCCGGCGTCCCCGCCGGCCTCAAGGCCACGCACGACCCCTACGGCGCCGGCGCCCGGCTCTCCTGGTCCGCGGTGAGCGGGGCGAGCGCCTACGAGGTGCAGCGGTCCCTCGCGTCCGCGGGCCCGTACGCCCCCGTCGGCATGCCCGTGACCGGCACCGAGACGACGGACCCGAGCGTCCTCCCGGCCACGACCTACCACTACCGCGTGCGCGCCCGCGACGCCGCGGCCAACACCTCCGCGTACTCCGCGCCCGTCCGGCTCGACGTGCCCGAGGGCAAGCCCCTGGCGCCGACCGGCGTCTCCGCCAACGGCCGGCTCGACCGCAACACCATCGGCTGGACGTACACCGCCGACGCGTCCCACCGGTTCCACGTCTACGCCGCCGACGCGGCCACCGGCCCATGGACCCGCCTGACCGAGAGCCCGGCCCCCAACGTCTTGTACGACGACGTCACGGCCATCGCCGGCCAGGTGCGGTACTACCAGGTCCGGACGGTCACGCCGCTCGGCACGGAGTCGGACCCGTCGGCGACGGTCTCGGCCACCCGTGTCCGCGACACCACCCCTCCGTCCATGCCGCACAACCTGAGCGCGTACAGCGCGACGGACGGGGTGCACCTGTCCTGGAACCCCAACACCGGCGACGACACCGACCACTACGTCGTCATGCGCAAGCAGTCGTTGACCGGGTGGGAGCAGATCGCCGGCGTGTGGGGCGATTCGTACGTGGACACCAGTACCCCGGAAGGCGTGCAGTACGGCTACACCGTCCTCGCCGTCGACGAGGCCGGCAACGTCTCCGGCCTGCCCGAGCCCGGCTACGGCACCGTCTACGGCAAGCGTCTGCCGGTCCACCCGACTCCGGACGCACCCGCCTCGCTGACCGCCACCACGGAGAGCGGCAAGGTCGAACTGGAGTGGACCCCGAGCGCGGCGACCGACCTGTCCGGCTACTACGTCTACCGCACGACCGGCACGGACCCCGCCCAGGCCTACAGCATCTCCCCGATCCTCACCGGGACGACCTTCACCGACGAGAACCCGCCCGCCGGCAGGACCTGGCGCTACGTGGTCCGCGCCGTCAGCACGCAGGGCAAGTGGTCCGGCTACTCGCCGATGGCCGAGGCCGTCGTCCCCTGCCCGGCCCCGACCGCACCGCCCACGCCCCGGATCAGCGGGACCGCCCTCGACGACGGCCCCGCCGTCCGGATCGTCTGGGAGCCCGGAACGTGCGACCAGGGCATGACCGTCTCGTACAACGTGTACCGGTCCATGTCCCACTCGGGCGTCTTCACCCCTGGAAACCGCATCGCCTCGGGCCTCACGGAACCGACGTACACGGACCCCGGCCCCTTCACGCCGCTGCGCTCCTACTACTACCTGGTCACCGCCGTGGCCGCCGACGGCACCGAATCGGCACCGCAGGCCAACCCCGTCAACATCCCGATCCCGGGCTGACACTCCCTGAGGCCCCCGCCGCCCGGACACCGCAGCTCCGGAACGGCGGGGGCCTGCGCGTCAGCCGGTCCCCGGTCCCGGTCCCGGTCCCGAAACGATCGAAATCCCGCCCGATCGTGCGATCCGACGGGATTCCCGGTGTCTGTGGGGTGTTCACGAGTACCTGACCTGCGCCACTGAAGGTTGATCAGTTGGCGTGCGGTCACGTGGGAAGGCGATGGGGGTAGGTCCTCGAACGTCCGGGCCGATCAGTTCAGCAGGGCGGCCGTGAACGTCTTGCGGTGGTCACCGCGTCCGGTCCGGGAGGGTGGAGGCCGGCTGCGGATCCGGGGCCGAGCGTGGGCACCCGGTAGTGGGCGGTCATGGCGATCATCTCGGTTCCCGTCAGCACGGCATGGACACGCATTTCATTGCCCGGCCTGACGGCACACCGCCGGGGTTCTCCCGCGCAACGCCGGGCCGCGCTCAGGATCTGACCCCGGCCCGGGCCCACGGCATCGTCCAGGCTTGCCTGACCCGGCAGGTCCTTGCCCTGGCGGACCGTGCCTACCGGGGTGCCGGAGCCACGGTTCGCACCCCGTACAAGAACCATCGCGAACAGCCCCCGCACCACCAGCGGTTCAACCGAGACCACGCGCGACGGAGAGCTCCCGGGGAAACGCGCCTTCGCACAGCTGAAGCCCTGGCGGATCCGCCGCCGAGCCCGATGCTCCGCCCGCCGCGTCGACACCGTCTCCAAGCCGTACGTGCACTTCTGACCTGCAGCCGCTCAGGAGGAAGGAGACTCACCGGAGGGTGTCGTTCTCCTTCGTGTCCTGCTCTTCGCCCGTGGAGCCCTGCCGTCCGGCTTCCTCGCGGCATTCTCCGGGCAGCCGCACGGCTTTCGGTCCCGGACCTCGGGCGCGCGGGTGCACGCCGAAGCCGACGACCGCGGCCTCGCCGCCGGAGCGGACGATGATGCGGGACGGCCCGATGTCCCGATGGGTCCGGCCCGCCCCGTGCGCGGCCTCCGGAGCCGCGCGTTCTTTCCGGACCCGGCGCAGGGCGGTGGGGTGGAAGGCGGCCGTGCCCGGTTCTGGCCGGCCAGGGTGTCGTCCCGGGCCGGGTCACAGGAGGTCGGAGGTGCCGGAGACGATGGCGTCGCGCTGGTCGTCGTCGAGGAAGGCCCGAGCGAAGAGCTCGTCCGGGGCGCGCCCGCTGTCAGTCGGTGGCCGAGGGCAGGGCGTTCGCTTCCGGTTCCCTCTCAGGGACCAGAAGAAGGTGTTGGGCGGGGGTGTCGGCACAGGGCTGGGCTCTTGCCACGGCTGTCGCGGCCTTGGGATCCGTACCCGAGATGCCGACGCACTGCCCGTCCGCGGACCGTAACCGATAGGCCTTGGCCGGTGTGGTGCTCGAGGCCCGTGTGCCGGTCGTCTCGACCGGCTCGAACGTGAACACCTGGGAGGTCCTGCTACTGCGACAGTCGTCCCAGGGTTCGAGCAGTCCGCCGGGAAGAACCGTCAGGCATCCCCAGCCATGAACGGGATGCGCCCATTCGACGAAGAAACGGCCGCCACCGATCGGGCGGATCCTGGTGTACGGCGGTGTGGACCGAACGCACGGCCGCTGCACGGCGACCGGCCGCTCGCTCTCGCCGCCGGTCTCACGGCCCTCGGTCACACACAGGTCGGCGGCCCGGACCGGACGGAGGCTGTACCACCCGCCGGCAGGCTCCTGGCGCGAGGGGTCGGTCCCCACTGGACCGTCGGGCAGGACCAGCCAGGTGGCGATGCCCGCCATGATCACGGCGCACAGCGATGCCAGCAAGGTGGGCACCACGGCACGGTGCCGGCGCCGCAGTCGCGCCGGCACGGGCCCGGGGTCCGACGGGACGTCGGAAGATCCCACGTCCTCCACCGCTGGGCCCTCTCGAGCACCGCCGGCTTCGAAAGAACCGTCGCCGTCGCCCCCCGCCTGTGACGGAGAGACGCGGGCGGCGCGGCCGTCGACGGCGGGAACTCCTTCCGCCGAACCGTCCGCCAGCGCAAGACGGGTACGGGCCTGCAGCCACACCTCGACATGCTCCCCCGCGCCACAGGCGTGGACGAAGGAATCGAGGATCTGCGGCCGCGGCAACGCCTGTCTGCGCAGCACATCGGCGATCGTGCTGCGCGGAAGGACCCGCCCGTTCCGTTCAGCACGCTCCTCAAGTTGCCGGTACGTCAGTCCCGAGGCGTCCTTGAGCCGCTTCATCATGTCGACGAACTGCTCGACACTGCATGCGCGTTCGGGGTCCACGCCCCCCGCAGTACCCATGGCGCCAATTTTTGGGCGTCCGCCCGGCGGACGGCAAGGGATCCCTGCCGCGGTCCGAGCCTTTGTCCGGAAAGCGGTGGTGACCAGCCCAGACAGCATCGGACTGTCCGGGACACCGGGCATCGCTTGCCGGACAGGGCCCCGGCCAGCAGGGTCGATGTTGCCGGCGCAATCGTCACGAACCGCCACACGCAACAAGGAGCGTTCTCATGCGAAAGACCGCACGGTCCGTACACATCGCCCCTCTCGCGCTCGCCGCCGTCCTCGTCGGTGGCCTGACCGCCACCACGGCCGCCCCGGTGCAGGCGCGCACCGAAGCCCGGGCGTCCGTCCAGGCGACCGACGCCCACTACCTGCGCTTCGACAAGGGCTCGGTCACCAACTCCCGCCTGGAACTGGTCAAGCGCACTCCCGGCCGTGACAAGGTGATCAAGACGTACAAGGCGGGCTCGGGCCAGGTCACGGACACCTGCGCCGTCGGCAGGGGCTGGTTGCCCAACGCCGGGGCGAGCAAGCCGTATGCCGTCGAATGGCACCGCAAGAACTTCGACGGCGTCATCAACGGCCTCGTCATCAAGATCTCCGACCGCAAGTGCCACAACGGCACCAAGCGCACCGAACTGTTCATCCACAGCGAGATGAAGCCGAACGGTAAGCAGGGCACCGTCGAATCCGAGCGGTGGACCAACCGCAACCCCAACGACTACTACTCCAACGGCTGCATCAAGCTCAACCCGACCGACATCAATGACCTGTTCAAGCGCTTGGACCGCATCGGCTGGCCGAAGAAGCTGTACGTGGTGAGCTGACACGCGTCAGCTCCCTTCCCGGTGCCCGGCAAGGTCCTCGACGGACCTTGCCGGGCGTCACGTGTCTGCAGCGGGAGCCCGTCCCGCCGTCAGCCGCGGTGTCCGCACGGCCGGCACTCCCACCGTGCACCGGACGACGAGGACGAACGAGGTCGCCGGGCCGCCGGGGCAAAGGGCGGGCCCGCCGGCGGCGACGGCGTGATGAAGAACGAGGGACCTGCCACGGTGACCAGTACGAGCGAAGCCCATGATGCCCGCATCGCCGCCGCACCGTGCTCGAACACCGCCTCGACCGACTCGGTCGTCGTGGCTGCTTCGGACAGCCCGCCGTTCCCGTAGACCTCGTTCCACGGCCGGCCCAGTGGGTCGAGCGCGTCCCTCCCGACTCCGGAGACTTCTGTCACCTGGTCCCCCTTCGTCGAAAGGACCACACACGTCCCCGTGGAAAACCTGCCGGAGAGCGTGGACCACGAGATCCTGAGCGGCCGGATCGTCCATGCGGTCAAGGCGTACCGGGACGCGTCGGGCCGCACGGTCCACGGAGCGACGGATCTCGTCGAGCAACGCCGGACGGAGCTTCGCCGGGACCGGCCGAGCACCCCACTCGCCGGCTCCCCCGGCAGACCCGCGGTCGCCCTGGTGCGCGGCACCGGCCGAGCCGGACGTCGGCGTCGGTGCCCCGGGCGTCGAGGAGCCGGGGCGCGTGCTGCGGGGCGGGGCGCCGGTCGGACGCCGGGGCGGTCCTGATCCGTCGACCCGGCCCGGGGGGTGGCCGAGGCGGGCGCGGGTGTCGATGACGATGCCGCCCGTGGAAGCAGGCTTCGCCTCGGTGCCCTGCCGCCGTCGGCGTGCCTCGCGGGTTTGCCGACCCGGCTCCCGGTGTGCCCCGCCGCCCCGGGTCCGTCGTTCCGTCACCCCTGCGCGCCGGCCCCGCCGAGGCTCGCACGGAGCAGCGCCGCCTCCTCGTCGAGGTGGCGCAGGAGGGCTTCGAGGGCGGGGGTGCGGGTGCGGTGGGTGGCTTCGGTGACGCCCACCGTGCGGCCCACCGAGGGGAGTTCGACCGGCAGCGCGGCGAGGTGTTCGTCGTCGCGCAGGACCAGTTCGGGCAGGAGCGCCACCATGTCGGTCTGGAGGAGCAGAGCCCGCATGGTGAGGATGGAGGTGCACTCCACCCGGTCGGTGGGAAGCGGCAGCCCCCGGTCGACGAAGAGGGCGCCCAGTTCCTGGCGCAGGGCGGTCTGTTCGACCGGCAGGATCCACGGGTGGGCGAGCGCGTCGGTGAGCGTGACAGCGCCCCCGGCCGGGCCTTCTGCCAGGAGCGGGTGCCCGGCGCGGACGGCGAGCCGGATGGGCTCGCGGTAGAGCATCCGCTGTCGCAGCGCCTCGCCGCCGCCGGGAGCGGGTCCCACCCGGCCGACGATGAGGTCGAGTTCGCCGCCGAGCAGGGCCGGGTGGAGGACGTCGGGGGTGCCCTCGCGGACCACGACGGTGAGCCGGGGGCGCTCCTTCTTGAGGCGGGCCACGGCCCGGGGCAGCAGGACGTTGGCGCCGGCGAGCAGGGTGCCCACGGTGACCGTGCCTTCCTGGCCCTGGCGCAGTCCGGTGAGGTGCTCCTTGGCCCGCCGGACCTCGGCGACCACCGCGCGGGCGTGGCCGACGAGCGCCTCGCCGTAGACGGTGGGCCGCATGCCGCGTGGGACGCGGACGAAGAGCGGGAGTTCGGCGATGGCCTCCAGTTCGCGCAGGGTGCGGGTGGCGGCGGGCTGGGTGAGGTGGAGGCTTTCCGCCGCCTGTACGACGCTTCCGTGGTCGTACACCGCGATGAGCAGGGTCAGGTGCCGGAACTTCAGTCGGCCGTCCAGGAGGTCCATCGACGGGGCTCCTTCCGGGGAGGCGGTGGGGTGCCCGGGGCGGGACCGCACCGCGACATACCAGAATTGCTATGGCTCTCTTACCGATCGGCATTGGATCGGCATAGCTGGGTGGGCGCACTATACCGGGACGCCCCGGGGGTGAGTTTCGGACAGCTCCCGGCCCAGCAACGGAGGTCTGCAAGGTGAGTTCACCCGTGCGGCATTACGTAGGAGGCGGGTTCGACGCGTCCGGCGTGCCGTTCCCGCTCGTCGATCCGGTCACCGGCCGCACCGCCGGCGCGGTGCCGGAGGCGTCGCGGGAGCTGGTCGACCGGGCCGTGGCCTCGGCCCGCGCGGCGCTGCGCGGGCCGTGGGCCGCGTGGAGCCCGACGGAGCGCTCGCGGCTGCTGCACCGGATCGCCGACGGGATCGAGGCGCGTTTCGAGGAGTTCACCGCCGCCGAGTGCGCCGACACGGGCAAGTCCCGGGAACTGGCCTCGGCAGTGGACATCCCGCGCGCGGTGGCCAATTTCCGCTCCTACGCGGATCTGCTGGCCGGGCGGGGCGAGCGGTCCTGGCACACCCCGACGCCCGACGGGCGGGGCGCGCTGAACTACACGGTGCACAAGCCGCTCGGCGTCGTGGCGGTGATCTCGCCGTGGAACCTGCCGCTGCTGCTGCTCACCTGGAAGGTCGCCCCGGCCCTCGCCACCGGCAACACGGTCGTCGCCAAGCCGTCCGAGCTCACCCCCGGCACGGCCTGCCTGCTGGCCGAGGTGATGGCCGGAGCCGGCGTCCCGGCGGGCGTGTTCAACCTGGTGCACGGGCGGGGCGCGGACGCGGCCGGTCAGTGGCTGACCGAGCACCCCGGGGTGGACGCCGTCGCCTTCACCGGCGAGTCCCGCACCGGCTCCACGATCATGCGGGCGGCGGCGGCCCGGCTCGCGCCGGTCTCCTTCGAGCTCGGCGGCAAGAACGCCGGCCTCGTCTTCGCCGACGCTGACCTGGAGGAGGCGGTGGCGGGCACGCTGCGGTCGTCCTTCACCCACAGCGGTCAGGTCTGTCTGTGCACCGAGCGGGTGTACGTGGAGCGGCCGGTGTTCGACGCGTTCGCGACGGCGCTGGCCGCCGGGGCGAAGGAGCTGTCCGGCTACGGCCCGATGGTGTCGGCCGCCCACCGCGACAAGGTCCTGGGACACCTGGAGCGGGCCGCCGCCGACGGCGGCGAGGTGCTGGCGGGCGGCGGGGTGCCGCGCTTCGGCGACGAGCGGGACGGCGGCTTCTGGGTGGAGCCGACCGTGCTGACCGGCCTGCCCGAGGACCACCCGGCGGTACGGGACGAGATCTTCGGCCCGGTCGTGCACCTGACGCCGTTCGACACCGAGGAGGAGGCGCTCGCCCTCGCCAACGCCGGTCCGTACGGCCTGGCCGGCACGGTGTGGACCGGCGACGTGCGCCGCGCCCATCGGGTCGCCCCGGCACTCGACGTGGGCATCGCCTGGGTCAACACCTGGAACCTGCGCGACCTGCGCACCCCGTTCGGCGGGGTGAAGGCGTCCGGCATCGGGCGCGAGGGCGGCGACCACTCGCTGGACTTCTTCTCCGAGCCGATGAATGTGTGCGTGAAGCTGTGACGAGCTCCGAGAACACGGCGGTGGAGGCCGCGGCTGAGCGCCTGGACCGGGCCCGGCGCACCGGCGTGCCGTGCACCCCGGTGCGGGACCTGCTGCCGGCCGGCGACCTGGACGCGGCCTACGCCGTGCAGTCCCTGCTGACCGAGCGCCGACTGGCAGCGGGCCGCCGGATCACCGGCTGGAAGGTCGGTCTGACCTCGCCCGCCGTGCAGCGACAGCTCGGTGTCGACGCCCCCGACTTCGGCGCCCTCCTCGACGACACCGCCGTGCCGGACGGCGCGGAGCTGCCCTGGGGGGCGGTGCTCCAGCCGAAGGCCGAGGCCGAGGTGGCGCTCGTCCTGGAGCGGGACCTCGGGCACGAGCGGCACACGGTGGCCGACGTGATCCGGGCGACCGCCTTCGCGCTGCCCGCCCTCGAGGTGGTCGGCAGCCGGATCCGCGACTGGGACATCACCGCCGTGGACACCGTCGCCGACAACGCCTCCGGCGGGGCGTACGTCCTCGGCACCCGTCCGGTGCTCCTGCGGGACGTGGACCTGCGGACCGCCGGGATGGTCCTGGAGCGGTGGGGCGAGCCCGTCTCCACCGGCGCGGGTGTCGCCTGCCTCGGCCACCCGCTGCATGCCGCCGTCTGGCTGGCCGACACCCTCGTCCGGCTGGGCCGGCCGCTGCGGGCCGGGGACACCGTGCTCACGGGGGCGCTCGGACCGATGGCGGCCGTGGCGCCGGGCGACGTGCTGGAAGCCCGTATCGACGGGCTCGGTTCGGTGCGCGCGGCCTTCGGGCGCGCCGCCGGGGAAGGAGACCCCCGATGAACCCGACGGACGCGGCGGCGCTGGCGGAGGCGCTGGACACGGCCGCCCGGGAGGCACGTCCGTTGCCGGGCGGAGGCAGCGGCCTGACCGACCCGGCGGAGGCGTACGCCGTGCAGGAGGCGCTGCTGGCGCGGCGGTACGCCCGGGGCGAGCGGCCCACCGGCGTGAAGCTGGGCTTCACCAGCGCTGCGAAGATGCGGCAGATGGGCGTCTCCGACCTGATCCACGGGCGGCTGACGGACCGGATGGAGATCCCGGACGGGGGGCGGTACGACGTCTCCGGTCTGATCCACCCCCGGGTGGAGCCCGAGATCGCCTTCCTGCTCGGCTCGGTCCTCGCCCCCGGAGGCGACCCGGCGGCGGCGGTCGCGGCCGTCGCCCCCGCGCTGGAGGTCATCGACTCCCGCTACGACGGCTTCCGCTTCTCACTGCCGGAGGTGATCGCGGACAACACCTCCGCCGCCGGGTACGCGCTCGGCCCCTGGACCCCGGCGGCCGAGCCGGGCGGACTGCGGTCCCTGGCCAACCTGGGCGTGGTGCTGGAGGTGGACGGCCGGCCGGCCGAGACCGGTTCGACGGCCGCGATCCTCGGCGACCCGCTGCGCGCGCTGGCCGCCGCCGCCCGGCTGGTCGGCCCGCTCGCCCCGGGAACGGTCGTCCTCGCCGGGGCGGCGACCGCCGCCGTACCGCTGCCGCCGGGGACGCACGTGCGGGCCTCCGTGGCCCGGCTCGGCTCCGTCGGCCTCACCACCGGGGAGGCGGCGTGATCGTCCCCGGCGCGGCCCCGCCGCGCGGCCGCTTCCCGCACCTGCGGCGCGCGGGCGACCTGGTCTTCGTCTCCGGTACGAGCTCCCGCCGCCCCGACGGCGGTTTCACCGGGGCGAGCGCCGACCCGATGGGCGTCACCGACCTCGACATCCGGGCCCAGACCCGGGCGGTCCTCGACAACGTCGCGGCCGTTCTGGCCGCCGTCGGCGGCGGTCTGGACGACCTGGTGTCGGTGACCGCCTACCTGGTCAGCATGAACGACTTCGGCGGCTACAACGAGGTCTACGCCGAGTACTTCGACGAGACCGGGCCGACCCGGACCACCGTCGCCGTCCACCAGCTCCCCCATCCCCACCTGCTGATCGAGATCAGCGCGGTGGCCCATCTCCCGCAGGACAAGGAACAGCAGCGATGACGATGAGACCGTTCAACCTCCAGGCGTGGATCGAGGAGCACCGCCACCTGCTGAAGCCGCCCGTCGGCAACGTGCAGATCTGGCAGGACGCCGACCTGATGGTGACGGTCGTCGGCGGCCCCAACCGCCGCACCGACTTCCACGACGACCCCATCGAGGAGTTCTTCTACCAGCTCAAGGGCGACATGGTGCTCCGCGTCATGGAGGAGGAGGGCCGGGCGCCGCGCGACATCCACATCCACGAGGGCGACGTCTTCCTCGCCCCGGCGCACCTGCGGCACTCCCCGCAGCGGCCGGAGGAGGACAGCATCGGCCTGGTCGTCGAGTTCGCGCGGCCGCGGGGCCACCGCGACGCCTTCGAGTGGTACTGCGTCGAGTGCCACCACCTGGTGCACCGCAGCGAGGTGCAGCTCGCCTCGATCGTGGACGACCTGCCGCCGGTCTTCTCCGCCTTCTACGCCGACCAGGCCGCCCGCACCTGCGGGCACTGCGGCGCCCTCCACCCGGGCAAGGACTGGCCCGAGGAGCTGCGCCCCCGCACCCGGCGCGACGAGGCGGGCGGCGCATGACCGTCGTCGACGTCCACGCGCACGTCTTCCCCGAGATCGGCCGCGCCGAGTCGCGCCGGATCACCGGCGCCGAGGACGGCCCGTGGCTGCGCACCACGGACGGCCCCGACGCCGGGATGATGATGGCCGGGACCGCCGAGTACCGGCCGGTGCGCCGCACCCTGTGGGACCCGGCCGCCCGCGTCGCCGACCTCGACCGGCTCGGGGTGGACGTGCAGGTGCTGTCCAGCACGCCGCTGCTGTTCGGCTACGGCCTGGAGGCGGCGCGGGCCGCCGACTGGTGCCGGACCGTCAACGGGCACCTGCTGAGGTACGCCGCGCACGCCCCCGATCGGCTGGCTCCGCTGTGCCAGGTGCCGCTCCAGGACACCGAGGCGGCCTGCGCGATGGTCACCGAGGCGGTGCGGGAGGGCTTCCACGGCGTCCACATCGGCAACCACCTCGGCGACCGCGACCTCGACGACGGCGCCCTCCTCGAATTCCTCGCGCACTGCGCGCACGAGGACGCGGCCGTGCTGGTCCACCCGTGGGACCTGCCGGCCGGGCCGCGCCACTCGCGGTACATGCTGGCCTGGCTGGCGGGCATGGCGGGCGAGACGCACCTGACGATCCTGTCGCTGATCCTCTCCGGCGCCTTCGAGCGGCTCCCGGCGTCGCTGCGACTGCTGTTCGCGCACGGCGGCGGCAGCTTCCCGTACCTGCTGGGCCGGGCGGAGAACGCCTGGCACCGGCGGGACATCGTGCGCGCCGACAGCCCGCACCCGCCGTCGTACTACACCGGGCGCTTCGCCGTGGACTCGGCCGTCTTCGACCCGGGGGCGCTGCGGCTCCTGGTGGACGTGATGGGCGCGGAGCGGGTGCTGCTCGGCTCCGACCACCCGTTCCCGCTGGGCGAGGAGTCCATCGGCCGGCTGGTGCGGGAGAGCGGCCTGGCTCCCGCCGAGCGGGAGGCCGTCCTCGGCGGCAACGCCGTCCGCTTCTTCGGACTGACCCCCCTGCTGAAGGAGGCCGTGCGGTGAAGGCCGCCGTCATCGGATCGGGCAACATCGGCACCGATCTCCTCATCAAGATGATCCGCGGCTCGGGGCTCGTGACCGCTGCCGCGATGATCGGCGTCGACCCCGCGTCCGACGGGCTCGCACGGGCCCGCCGGCTCGGCGTGCCGACCAGCTCCGACGGCGTCGCCGGGCTGATCGGCATGGACGGCTTCGACGGGATCGACGTCGTCTTCGACGCCACCTCGGCCGCCGCCCACCACCGCAACGCCGCCGCGCTCGCCCCGCACGGGAAGACCCTGATCGACCTCACTCCGGCGGCCATCGGCCCGTACGTCGTCCCGCCCGTCAACCTCGACGAGCACCTGGACGCGAAGAACCTCAACATGGTCACCTGCGGCGGGCAGGCCACCGTGCCGGTCGTCGCCGCCGTCGCCGCCGTCACCCCCGTGCACTACGCGGAGATCGTCGCCTCGATCGCCTCCCGGTCCGCCGGGCCGGGTACCCGGGCCAACATCGACGAGTTCACCGAGACGACCTCCCGTGCCCTGGAGCGGGTCGGCGGCGCGGCCCGGGGCAAGGCGATCATCGTCCTCAACCCGGCCGACCCGGCGCTGCTCATGCGGGACACCGTGCACTGCCTCGTCGACGACGCCGACACCGGCCGGATCACCGCGTCGGTGCGCGCGACGGCCGCCGCCGTCGCCGCGTACGTCCCCGGCTACCGGCTCAAGCAGGAGCCGCAGTTCCGGACGCTCGCCGCCGACGACCCGCTGGTCCGGCTCGGCGGCGGGGCCCGGCTGCTCGTCTCCGTGTACCTGGAGGTCGAGGGCGCCGCCCACTACCTCCCCGCCTACGCCGGAAACCTCGACATCATGACCGCCGCCGCGCTGCGCACCGCCGAGCGCCTGGCCGAACGGAGCACGGGCCGATGACCCGGGTCTACGTCCAGGACGTCACCCTGCGGGACGGCATGCACGCCGTCTCCCACCGCTACACCCTCGACCAGGTACGGGCGATCGCCGCCGCCCTGGAGGCGGCCGGCGTGGACGCCGTGGAGGTCGCCCACGGGGACGGACTCTCCGGCTCCTCCGTCACCTACGGCCCCGGCGCCCACACCGACTGGGAGTGGCTGGAGGCGGCGGCCGAGGTGCTCGACCGGGCCCGTCTCACCACTCTGCTGCTGCCCGGCATCGGCACCGCCGCCGACCTGCGCCGCGCCCACGCGCTCGGCGTCACCTCCGTCCGCGTCGCCACCCACTGCACGGAGGCGGACGTCTCCGCCCAGCACATCGCGCTCGCCCGCGAGCTGGGCATGGACGTCTCCGGCTTCCTGATGATGTCCCACCTCGCCGCGCCCGCCGAACTGGCCGCGCAGGCACAGCTGATGGAGTCGTACGGCGCGCACTGCGTGTACGTCACGGACTCCGGCGGCCGACTGACGATGGACGGCGTGCGGGACCGGGTCCGGGCCTACCGCGACGTGCTCGAGCCGGACACCGAGATCGGCGTCCACGCCCACCACAACCTCGGCCTCGGCGTCGCCAACAGCATCGTCGCGGTGGAGGCCGGCGCCCACCGCGTCGACGCCTCCCTCGCCGGGCAGGGGGCGGGCGCGGGAAACGCGCCGCTGGAGCCGGTGGTGGCGGTCCTCGACCTGATGGGCCTGGAGCACGGCTGCACGCTCTTCCCCCTGATGGACGCCGCCGAGGAGCTGGTCCGGCCGCTCCAGGACCGGCCCGTGCGGGTCGACCGGGAGACGCTGACGCTCGGCTACGCGGGGGTGTACTCCAGCTTCCTGCGGCACGCGGAGGCGACGGCCGCCCGTCACGGCCTGGACACCCGGGACCTGCTCGTCGAGGCGGGTCGGCGGCGGCTGGTCGGCGGGCAGGAGGACCTGCTCACCGACATCGCCCTCGACCTCGCCCGGCCCGCCGCCCCCGCTTCCCCCGACCACGGAGCACCCTCATGCTGACCGACCTCACCACCCGCGCCGCCGCCCTGGACGCCGCCGACCCGCTCGCCTCCGTCCGGGACCGCTTCCTCCTCCCCGAGGGCGTCGTCTACCTCGACGGCAACTCCCTCGGCGCCCTGCCGGCCGCCGTCCCGGCGGCCGTCGAGGACGCCGTGCACCGCCAGTGGGGCACCGACCTGATCCGCTCCTGGAACGGCAACGGCTGGTGGGAGGCGCCGGTGCGGACCGGCGACGCCGTCGGGCGGCTGGTCGGCGCCGCCCCCGGGCAGGTCGTCGCCGGGGACTCGACCAGCGTCCAGCTCTTCAACACCCTGCTGGCCGCCGCCCGGCTGCGCCCCGACCGCCGGCTGCTGCTGACCGACCCGGACCACTTCCCCACCGACCAGTACATCGCCGACTCGGTGGGCCGGCTCCTCGGCCTCGACGTCCGCCGGGTGCCGGCCCGGGACGCCGCCGCCGTACTCGCGGCCGAGGCGGGGAACGTCGCCGTCGCCGCGTACGCGCCGGTCGACTACCGCACCGGCGAGCTGCACGACATGGTCGCGCTCACCGCCGCCGCGCACGCCGCCGGGGCCCTGATGCACTGGGACCTGTGCCACGCGGCGGGCGCACTGCCGGTCGAACTGGACGCGGTGGAGGCCGACTTCGCGGTCGGCTGCGGCTACAAATACCTGTCGGGCGGGCCGGGCGCCCCGGCGTTCGCGTACGTCGCCCACCGCCACCAGGAGGCGTTCGACCACCCGCTGACCGGCTGGCACGGGCACGCCGAACCGTTCGCCATGGCGGGGGCGTACACCCCGGCGACGGACATCACCCGGGCCCGGATCGGCACGCCCGCGCTGCTCTCGCTGGTCGCCCTGGAGGCCGCGCTCACCGCGTTCGACGGAGTCGCGATGGCCGACGTCAGGAAGAAGAGCCTCTCCCTGACCGGCTTCTTCCAGGAGTGCGCCGACGGCCTCCTGGACGGTCTCGGCTTCACCCCGGCCACCCCGCGCGAGCCGGAGCGCCGGGGGAGCCAGGTCGCGCTGCGCCACCCGGAGGCGTACCCGCTGGTCGCCGCGCTCACCGCGCGGGGCGTGATCGGCGACATGCGCTCACCCGACCTGCTCCGCTTCGGCTTCAACGCCCTGTACGTGTCGCACGCCGACGTCCTGCGCGCGGTGGTCGAGCTGCGCGACGTCGTCACCTCCGGAGCCCATCTCGCCCCCGTGTTCCAGCGACGTCCCACCGTCACCTGAACCTTCGCCCTTCGCTCCTCCCCCCTCCCCCACCCCGAAAGAAAGGACCGTCCGATGCGCTTCACCCGCAGGAACACGGCTCTCGCCACCGTCGCCGCGGCCGCCGTCACCGCCGGCCTGCTCGTCCCCGGCCCGTCCGGCGCGGGCACCGCGACCGCAGCCGCCACCGACCCGAACGTCCCCGCGGCGTGCGCGGACCGCCGCCCCGAGCAGGCCGACCCGGGCGCGTACGGGATGCAGCTCGACGGCACGTTCCGCCACCCCGCCCTCACCCCGGTCGACGAGGAGTCCGAGCACCCCTTCCCGGGACGCAGGGCGGAGTACGACACCCGCTCGTACATCAAGAACATGAAGGTCGAAGCGGCCTACGAGGGCGCCGGCTTCACCCCCGACTACTTCCACACCTGGCAGAACGTCGTCGACTTCGACGGCCGCCGCTACCTCTTCCAGTACGACCGCTCCGAGGGCCGCGTCTACGACGTCACCGACGTGCGGAAGGTGAGAGTCGTCGAGAAGCTGAGCCGCGAGGACGTCGGCGGCGACGAGAGCCGGGCCAACGGCGACTGGACGGCGCACGACTACTGGGGCGCCTCCACCGTCCAGTGGAACAAGAAGCTGAACGCGTACGTCATGGTGCAGAGCTTCGAGAGCAAGCGGCAGATCTCCGAACTCTCCGACCACCCGCCGCTCGACAAGTACAACAACCCCGAGGGCGTGCGGAAGCTGCGGGAGAAGCCGGGCCTGAAGGGCTTCAAGGTGTACCGCCTGGACGGCCCGCGCAAGAAGGACTGGAAGCTCCTGGCGACCGTCTCCACCGACTCCACCCAGGCCGACCCGCTGCGCAGCGACCCGGCGTCGGCGCAGCAGGGCTCCGGCTCGATCGACGTACCGTACTGGACGGGCGAGAAGTACATGTTCATCGCCACGGCGCCGGACGACACGTACTCCGGCACCGAGTACCCCACCAACCTGCACTCGGCCGGCTACCAGTCCTGGGACATGACCGACCCGGCGCACCCGAAGCTCCTCGACACCTGGCACCTGCCGGGGCAGCGCACCGGGGAGGACGCGGCGTACCGCAAGAACCCGCGCTGCGGCAACCGCACCAGCTGGATGGGCGCCCGGATGCCGCTCTTCCTCCCCAAGCCCGTGGAGAAGGGCGGGCGGTACGCCTTCGCCGCGATGGGCGGCTACGGCCTGACGGTCCTCGACGTCTCCGACCCGTCGGACCTGCGGACCGTGAGCCACCTCGACCTCCCGGCGTCGGTCTCGGGCACCGAGGGCGACAACATCGACGTCTCCCAGTACGAGAAGACCGGAATGATCTACTACTCCGGCTACCCGCTCACCGAGGACTGCTACGAGCCCTACAAGGACGTCTACCAGATCGACGCCAAGGACCCGAAGAACCCCCGCGTCGTCGGCGTCCTCCCCCGCCCGGTGCCGCCCAGGTCGGCCGGCTTCACGGATTACTGCCAGCGGCGCGGCAGCTTCGGCCCCAAGCGGACCGGCTACTACACCAACCCGGGCAAGCACGACGCCGGCGTCCTCGGCTACGGCTTCTACAACGCGGGCGTGCAGTTCTTCGACGTGTCGGACCCGGCCGCCCCGGAGATCTCCGCCTACTTCGTGCCGAAGGCGTACGGCCGCGACACGGCGGACTACGCGTACGGCAACCAGACCCACGGGGTCTACGTGGAGTGGGACCGGAACATCGCCTGGGTCCTGACCAACCACGGCATCTACGCCCTGTCGTCGAAGGTCCTGGGCAAGCCCGACCTCGACGCCCCCGCCAAGCCGTTCCGCAACAGCGAGTTCTGATCCCCCTCCCCCTCCCCCTCCCCCTCCCCCTCCCCCGTTGCCCGACCCCGCGCAGAAGGGCCCTACCGCCATGGCCTCACCCAGCGACTCCGCACCCCCCGCCCCGGCGGCCGTCGACGGAGCCGGACCCGCTCCCGACTCCGGCTCCGGCTCCGGCTCCGGCTCCGGCTCCGGCAAGGGGCTGGTCCGCTCGCTCACCCACCGGCAGACCACCATGATCGGGCTGGGCTCCGCGCTCGGCACCGGCCTCTTCCTCGGCTCCGGTTCGGCGATGTCCGTCGCCGGGCCCGCCGTGATCGTCTCGTACGCGATCGGGGCGGTCCTGGTCGCGATCATCGCCGTGCTGCTCGGCGAGATGGCCGCCGCCCACCCCGTCCAGGGCTCGTTCGGCACCGTCGCCCGCCGCTACCTGGGTCCCTGGGCCGGGTTCCTGAGCAGCTGGCTGTACTGGTTCAGCGCCGTCGTCGTCATCGGCACCGAGGTCGTCGCCTCCGCGCTCTACATCCGCTGGTGGTGGCCGGCGGTGCCGATGTCGATGGCGATCCTCGCCGTCGCGGCGATCGTCCTCGCGGTCAACGTGATCAGCGTGAAGTCCTTCGGCACCACCGAGTTCTGGCTCTCCAGCGTCAAGGTGACGGCCCTGTGCGCCTTCGTCCTCTGCGCGGCCCTGCTGGTCCTCTTCGGGTTGCCGGACACCGAGGCCACCGGCTTCGCGCACCTCACCGACGACGGCGGCTTCCTCCCGCACGGCCCGAGCTCGATCTGGCTGGCCATGTCCGTGGTGATGTTCGCGTACGCCGGCTTCGAGGTCGTCGCCATCGCCTCCGCCGAGGCCGCCGACCCGCAGCGCACCATACGCACCGCGATGCGCCAACTGGCCTGGCGGCTCAGCTTCTTCTACCTGCTCTCCATCACCCTGGTGCTGGCCCTGATCCCATGGCGCCGGATGGCGGACGGCGACGGCAGCGTCGAGGCGAGCCCCTTCGTCCGGGTCTTCTCCGAGATCGGCGTGCCCGCGGCCGCGACCGTCACCAACGCGGTCGTACTCATCGCCGCCATGTCCGCCGCCAACGCCCACCTGTACGGTGCCTCCCGACTGCTCCACTCGCTCGGCGACGACGGCCTCGCGCCGAAGCCGCTTGCCCGGCTCAACCGCCGGGGCGTCCCGGCGGTCGCGATCGCCGCGTCCACCCTGGGCATCGCGGCCGCGGCCCTGCTCGCCTTCTACGACGTCAGCGGCCTCTTCGGCATCATGATGTCGATCGCGATCTTCGCGGTCATGCTGGTATGGCTGCTGATCCTGGCCTCCTACGTCGCCTTCCGGCGCCACCGCGCCGCGCACCCCGGGGAGTTCACCGGCTTCTCCGTCCGAGGAGGCGACAAGCTCGCCGTCGTCGCGGGGCTCGGCGTCCTCGCGGTCGCGGCGACGGCGGTGAAGGTACCCGACATGCGACAGGCGGCCGTCATCGGCATCGCCTTCACCCTCGCCCTCCTCGCCTGCTACGCCCTGACGGCACGGCGGCGGCGCCCCTGGGCCGTGTCTCACAAATGATCAAGCGGTTGCCATCCGGACCCGGTAGAACCGGGTCCGGATGGCACTGGAACACGACTCTTCGGGGGCGGCATGTCGGGACCGGCAGTCGGCCTGTGGCTCTTCGAATCGCACGAGTTCGGGAACGTCCTGGCCGATGTGGTCCCGTGGCTGGAAAGCTTCTGCGAGCCGGTCGGGACCAAGGTCGGCAGCGACCTGGAGTTCTGGGTGCGAGACGGTTCGGCCGTGGGTCTACCTGCATTGGACCCCACCGGTGTCGGTGTGTTCTTCCTGTCGGAGGACGAGGAGATGCCGGCGGAGGATGAGGACTACTCGGCCTTCCCCCGGCCACCGGTGCAGGGGCTGGTGCTCGGCGCCGGCTGCTCGGGCCCGGCGAACCATCAGGCGCTCGGTCACCTGGCACTTGCGCTCGCCGAACGCCTCGACGCGTTGATCGACTTCGATGGCCTGCTGAGCTCTCCCACCCCTCGTGATGTCACGGTCGACGAGACGTCTCCGGACCGGACGAGAGCACTGATTGCCTCCCTCCCGGAAGGAGTCGCGGAGGTCTCGTACGACACCGGGGGCGGTGGGCGGTGGTCTCGGCACGTCGGTGATGCGAAGTTCCTGGCGGCCTGGCTGCAGCATCCGGGTTTCCACATGGTCAAGTAGCGCCTGCCACTCGCTCGGCGACGGTCGGGTCAGGTCGTTGCGTCCCGCAGCCACAGGGTCAGCGATGCGATGACCGCACCGGCCCGGTAGTGCGCGGCGAGCTTGTCGAACCGGGTCGCGACGGCCCGGAACTGCTTCGACCGCGAGAAACACCGCTCGACGACATTGCGGCCTCGATACGCCTCGGCGTTGAACAGTGGGGGCCGACCGCCTCGCGCGCCCTGGCGAACGCGGTCGGCGACTTGGTCGCGGCGCTCGGGGATGGTCGCCTTGATGTTCCGGCGCCGCAGCAGGAGGCGGATCTTCCGGGACGAACAGGTCTTGTCCGCCACGACACGGTCGGGTCTGGTGCGGGGCCGTCCGGGCCCAATGCGGGATGCGGATCGCGTCCAGCACGGCGGGGAGCATGGTGCGGTCCGCCGTGTTGCCGGTGCTCAGCACGATCGACACCGGGGGGGCCGCGGCCGTCGACGGCCAGGTGGACCTCGGTGGTCAGCCCGCCCCTGGACCGTCCGAGCGCCTCGCGACGCCGACTGCTGCCGAATCTTCCGATTCGTCCCCGGCCTCATCCCCCTTTTGCGGGCACCGGCGGCGTGCTGGTGGGCGCGGGCCACCGTGGAGTCGATCGAGACCGTCCGCTCCACGGTGCCCACCGCGTCATCGCGGACCTGGACTTCTTCCAGGAGTTTCACCCAGACACCGTCCTTCTCCCACTGGGCGAAACGCCGGCAGACGGTCTGCCGGGGCCGGTACCGCGACGGAGGATCACGCCACGGCGCACCCGTCCGCAACCGCCGGAGCGCCCCGTTGACCACCTGTCTGCGATCCCGCCACGGGCGGTCTGCACCGTCACGCTTCGGCAGCAACGGCTCTCTTCGCGACCAGGCCGCGTCTGTCAGCTCTCCTCGCCCCACCACAAGATCAATGATGCGACGAGGCCCGGTGCCGGTGGGCATGGCCAGGGGCTCTCCGGACGCCGATGACGGCCAGGGCGGCACCGGCCACGCAGAGGACTCCCGCGGTCAGGACGGCTGTGTGGACACCGTTCATGAAGGCGTGGTGGCTGCCTTCGATGATCGCCGGCTTGAGCTGAGCGGATGTGCCGGTGGCGATGGGCGCGATGCCCATGGATACGGCGTCCTTGGCCTCCAGCAGTGCGGTGGCCGCGGGTGCGGGGACGCCTGCCGAGGTGAGTTCGCCGGTGAGGGTGGTGCCGACGCGGCCGGCGATGAGGGAGACGAGGACGGAGGTGCCGAGGGCGCCTCCGATCTGGAGAGCGGTGGCCTGCAGGCCGCCGGCGACGCCGGCGTCCTCGACGGGGGCGTTGCCGACGATGGCGTCGGAGGAGGAGGCCATGACCATGCCGACGCCGAGGCCGAGGGCGATGAACGGCGGCCACATGAGGCTGTAGGCGCTGTCCGCGTCCCAGGCGAGCATGGCGAAGCACGCGGCGGCCTGGAGAAGCATGCCGAGAGGCATGGTCAGGCGCGGTCCGAACTTGTCGGTGAGCGCGGCGCCTAGCGGGGAGGCGACGACGGAGGCCAGGCTGAGAGGAAGGGTCCGCACGCCTGCCTCGACGGGGGTGAAACCGCGGACGTTCTGCAGGTAGATCATGACGAAGAAGATCACGCCGAGCAGGACGAAGAAGTTCAGCGCGGTGATGATCGCGCCGATGGTCAGGGCCGGATCGCGGAACAGGCGCATCGGCAGCAGCGGTGAGGCAACCCGGTTCTGCCACCGGCCGAAGAGCACCAGGACCAGCAGGCCGGCACCGATGGCACCGAAGGTGCCGGCGGAGGTCCAGCCCCAGGTCTCTCCCTTGACCACGCCGAAGACGAGCGCGAGCAGTCCCAGGGCGAGCAGGACGACACCGAGGACGTCGAACTTCTCCTGCGCGGCGTGTTCGTTCTTGCTCTGCGGGAGGACGGACGCGCTGAAGGCGAGGGCGATGACGCCGATGGGAGCGTTGATGTAGAAGACGGATTCCCAGCTGACGTGCTGGACGAGGAAGCCGCCGACGATGGGACCGAGGGCGGTGGAGACCGAGGAGACCATGGCCCAGATGCCGACGGCCATGCCGAACTTCTTGGGCGGGAAGACAGCACGGAGCAGACCGAGGGTGTTGGGCATCAGCAGGGCACCGAAGAAGCCCTGCAGGGCGCGGAAGGTGATGACGCCCTCGATGGAACCGGCCAGGCCGATGGCGACGGAGGCGAGGGTGAAGCCGGCGACGCCGACCAGGTAGAAGGTACGGCGGCCGAAGCGGTCGCCGAGCTTGCCGCCGAGGATCAGGGCTGCGGCGAGGGCGAGCAGGTAGGAGTTGGTGACCCACTGCAGATCGGAGGTGGATGCTTGGAGGTCGCGGCCGATCTCGGGGTTGGCGATCGAGACGACGGAGCCGTCGAGACCGACCATGAACAGGCCGAAAGCCACGGCGATCAGTGTCAGCCAGGGGTTGGAGCGACGATCGTGTGCCGTTGCGGCGGGCGGAGAGTGGGACGGTTCGGCCAGGGTGCCGACGGAGGCCATGGGTGTGTTCTTTCGTCGTGATGAAACGCCGAGCCGTCGCACGGCGCCGCAGGGGCGGCGGGCTGCGACTGGCGGAAGGAAAGGAGGGGGGTGGAGACCCCGGTGTGCTCACCGGGCACACCGGGGCGTGCCAGGGTGAACACACCACGTGCCGAAGGGGTTCAGCGCGCGGTGTGCAGGTGCTCGCTGAGCGACTGGAGGGAGCCCAGGGCCGAGCCGAGGGCGTCGAGTTCGCCGTCGGTCATCGTCCGCAGGATCTGCGCGGCGCGCTCTCCCATGAGGTGCGTGACCTCGCCGACGCGCTGTTGCGCGGCGGGGGTGAGGTACAGGTGGGCGATCCGCTTGTCGGCGCCGTCCTGGCGGCGTTCGAGGAGCCCTTGCTCGGTGAGCTGGGTGACCAGGGCGCTGACGTTGTTCGGCTTCATCCGTACTGCTTCGGCGGCCTCACGGACTGTGGTGCCGCCGTGCGTCTCGACGTATCGCAGCAGCGTGAGCTGGGCGTCGGAGGGCTTGGGATGCGGGTAGTGCTCGTCGACGTGCCGCTCGAAGGCCCGGGTCAGCGCGGGCAGGCACGCCACGAGGCCGAAGGCCAGGTGATCGATGTCCTGGTGGGACGCGCTGCGTGAGGGCATACCCCGAATTTAGCTATGCATGGATACGTATGTCAAAAGATTCATTTCTGTCGGCGGGCGTCGGCCCGGGCGCCGTCGAGACGTTCCAGGAGCCGGCCGGCCGCGGACCGCCCCGGCACCGGGTTCGCCGGCCGGCGCGGAATACCGGACACCACACACCGCCGGGTCATGCTCCGATCGACCGTTCCGCCCTCGTTGGAGGCGCCCCGACGATCACAGCGGCCGACAAGGAGGACAGGCAACCGCTCGGCGCCCCGCCGAAGGGCGGCAGCACCGGGAACTGTCCGGCCGGTCATGCTGATCGTCAGGGTTCTCGTGTGTCGAGGACCAGCGTGAGCAACGGGACCGAGAGCCTGCTCCGCTTGTGGGTGGGGCCTGGGGAACCGACCACTGGATGCGCCCCGGTGGACAGTTCACCGCCGTGACGGAGTCGGAAGCCCGGGAAGCCGCCGTTCGATGTCGTCGTCCATGCCCAGGGCATCACGGTGGGGGTGAACTCGGCCGATCCCTCCGACGTCGTCGACAACGCCACGGATGTCGAACACCCGGATGAGGCCCTGGAGACGCTGCGCGACCGGACCGGACGCGAACACCGGTCGGCCATCGACGCCTTCGCCGCCCGGCACTCCAGCACTCCTCGCAGCCTCAACCGCGGCCAGAAGCGCGAACTGGTCCGGCGGCTGCACCGTGAGGGGTTCTTCGAAACCCGCAGTTCCGCACAGCTCGTCGCCGACCGGCTCGGCGTCTCCCGGGCGACCGTCTACGACTACACGAAGTAACCGCTCAAGCGCCGGCCGGAACAACCCTGTCGCGACCGAGGAAACAGCAGCGTGACCGATCCCGCGGCGGCAGACCGGCTCACGCACCACGCTCACATCGCCGCCGTCCGAGGTACCGGCTACCGACTCCCCGGGCTACCGGCGAGCAGGGGGTGAAACCTTTGGCCGACCCCGCAGGCTCGAATGCGGGGGCTCGTCCGGTCGCGACCGGGGACATCCCGGTGGCCGTCAGCGGGGCGACCTCCTGGCGGCCGCCGGGGAAACCCACATGGCCGTCGGCATACGGCTGCGAGGACGTTCGGGCGCAGGATCCGTCCAATCCTGGGGGGGGCGGCCGTCGCCCTCGCCCCACTCCCGATGCGGGCCGGTCTCCCGGATCCGACGGTTCCGGCTTCGACGACTGCGTCACGCTGCCGTGCGGCACGCGGCACGTGCTCCGGCGTTTCCGTCCCGCCCAGTCCGCACGGGGAGAGCGATCGGCGTCACGCGTCGGTTCCCGCCAGCAGCCCCAAACAGTTCGCCGCCTGCGTGAAGCGCTCCCCGCTCACCTCCTCCGGTGGCGGTCCGGGCAACGCGACGCGATTGACGGCATGGCCCTCCCCCTGTACTGATCACGCGGTCGCGCTTCGACGGAACCAGCCGCTGAACGCCTGCTCCCCCGCCTCGGCCGAGCGCTGCTCTGCCCGCTCCAGGACCTTTTCGGCCTGCGCTCGCCACGTCGCCGCGTCCGCGCGCGGTGGCGGCAGGAACGGACCCCGCTCAGGCGCTTCCGCGGCGGCTCCGAAGAAGTCCCCGCCCTTGCGTTTGAAGTCGTCCGTCCCCCACGCGCGGTCGGAGCCGCGGCGAGGCGCCTTCTGCAGGTGCGGAACGTGCTTGGCACAGTGGATGTACGCCTCCTCCACCGCGATCACCACCCACATCCGGGCCCGACGTCCGGGCACGGGGTCGCACGCGAGTCCGGCGTGTGCGCCGCGCATCTCCTCGTCGGCCACGGCCCGGGCCGTGCCGTTGACGTGGAGTCCGATGCGGTCCTGGAGGAAGTCCATCATCAGGAGGCCGACGTGGGGGTTCTCCTCGATGTTGCCGAGGCTGGCCTGGACTCCGTTGCCTCGGTACTCGGGGTAGACCAGGGTCCGGTCGTCGAGGACGTGGAGGAAGCCGGGCGGGCCGGCGCGGAAGGTGTTGTCGCACTCACCGTGCCGGTCGGAGGTCGCCAGGAAGAACATCTCCTGGCGCGCCACGAACTCCCGCATCCGGATGTTGAGCCGGTCGAGAACCTGCTCGGCGTAGAACTTGTCGGCGCGCTCGGCGGTGCCCGTGAGCCGCTGGACAAGATGCTCGCCGTCGCTCCCCGGACGGATGGTGCGCGGTGGCAGTGACGTCGCCTGCCGGTGCTCGGTCTGTTCGAACGTGCTCAATTCCTCGCCCCGACCAGTTCCTCGATAGAGTCGTGCCGTATGCGGTGGGTGGGAACGCCGATGCCCACCAGGGTGTCGACGCCGCGGCGGATCATGCCGGGCGGGCCGGACAGGTACGCGTCGTAGGTGTACCAGGGGCCGTACTCGCAGACGGCCTCCGGGAGCCGGTCGCCGAGGGCGCCGTCATGGCCGTCGTCGACGACCGGCCGGACCGAGAGCCACGGGTGCGACCGCTGCATGCGGAGCATGGTTTCGATGTCGTACAGGTCGTGGTCGCGACGCGCTCCGTAGAACACCTCGACGGAACGGCGGCGGCCGTGGCGGGCCACGTCCTCGACGAGGGCCTTGATGGGTGCGATGCCGGTGCCGCCGCCGAGGCACAGCAACCCGTTGTCGGTGCCGTGGTCCACGGTCATGGATCCGATGGGGGCGCCGAGACGGATCACGTCCCCCGGACGGGCGCGGTGCACCAGGGCGTTGGAGACCCAGCCCGCCGGCACGGCTTTGACGTGGAACGAGAGCAGCCCGTCGGTGCGGGGCGCGGAGGCGAAGGAGTAGTGCCGCCAGACGCGCGGCCACCAGGGCGTCTCGAGAGCGGTGTACTGGCCGGCGAGGAAGGGGTAGGGCCGGTCGGGACGGACGGTCACGACCGCTACGTCCGGCGTGCGCATCTCGTGCGCGACGACCTCCGCCTGCCACCAGGCGGGGGCACGCAGTTCGTCCTCGGCCGCTGCGTCGATCATGATCTGGGAGATCGTGGTGTAGGCAGCGACCCAGGCGGCCTCGGTCCGCGGCCCCCAGCTCTGGGGGGCATGGCCGGAGAGGGCGCCGATGAGGCATTCACCGACGGCGGGGTAGTGCTCGGGAAGGGTCCCGTACTTCCGGTGCCCGCGGCCGAGGTGGGACAGGTACGTCGTCAGGGTCTCGGCGTCCTCCGCATGGGTCGCGGCGGTGAGCAGCGCCCTGAAGAGGCGGTCGCGCTGGGCGTCCATCGCCGCGGGGAAGAGGACGCGCAGGTCGGGGTGGCGGAGGAAGAGCAAGGAGTAGAAGTGCGAGGTGACCTGGTCGGCGATCGGCTCGATCTCTGCCATGGTGCGGCGCAGGAGAGCGCTGTCGGACATGTCCTCGGGGGCGGGCGCCGAGGCCGAGGCGGGTGTCGGCTCGGACTCCCGGGTCCGGGTCCGTTGCGGCTCGGGGCCCTGGACCCGGGGCGGGATCCGTTCCGATGCCGGGTTCTGGGCCTGTGGCCGTGTCCCGCCATGCGTTGCGGCTCGGGTCCTGGCGAGTGGCTCATGTGCCGTACGAATCCGGTCGGTACCGCTGCCCACCGGGCGTATCGGTGTGACCGGGCGGCCGGGTGTCCGGCTCGCCGCTTCCCTGGGCACCTCCCCCTGGTGCTGTCGGGGGCTTCGGCCGAACCAGCCTGCGTCCTGGCTGCCGCCGGCGTTGTCGTCGGACCTGTCTCCGTCGGCCGACGTGGTGGTCGGAGCATTCATGGGTTTGCCTCGCCTCGAACATCTTTCGGTCGACCTTCGTACGCGGGGTCCACATGTGCCCCGTTTTTCCTTTCCATCAAAATTCCCGGCGCTTTACCCCTTGTCTCTTCAAGCCCGTCGACGTGCACCACCCTTGATGCTCGACGGACGACCGGGCGTTCGAACGAGATCGACCATACCCCGACGCCGTGAATTCATGAGCGGGCCCCTCACCCAAGCGTCCACATTGAGTTCCACCTGGTCAGCGGCGTTCGCGGACTCAAGAACGTGACCTCCGTCACGAGCCTCCGACGAGTTCGGTCGATGCGACAAGACGCCCGCCGGATGATTACGAGGAATTCACTGCCCAAAAACGGCGATGCGATCAGAACTCCCCACACAGGGCGTACCAATCCTTCACGATTCCCTCACCCACTCCATTCCGGTCCCGGCTCGCCGTTGTCAGAAGGTGGGCCGAATCGCGGCGATCGACGCACCGGCAGACTTGCTGTCGCCGGTGAAGTGGCGGGACCTCACGACGACGGACCGTTCCGGACTCCGTACACGCCGGTGAGCGAGGCAGGGGTCGGCGGTTCGGTGGCCACAGCCGGGTGGAGACCGGGGACGACGGTGCCGAGGGTCGCGGCCACTGCCAGAGCGGTCTCGCGGTGGACTCTCTGCGGCATGAGGAACCTCTTCCGTTCGTGGCGGGGTGGGCTCTCCGGCCTCGTCGGCACCCGGGCGGCGGCATGGCGGCGCCGGCCCTCCTCGCTCCTGCACGGGGGCGATGACCGGCTCGTTGGCAGCGCTGCCGGTCTCGTTCAGGCCGTCGCCGAGGCAGGCGGTCGGGCTGAGGTTCGGCTCCCCGGTGACACGGGTGGCGGTCTGGCCGGCTCTCAGGCCGACGGCCACCGCTCCGACGCCGGTCACGGTGACGGTTCCGTCGGCCGCCCGGACCGCGGTGCCGCTCGCGAAGGTGATCCTGCTGGAGCTGCAGGTGTTCCGGTGGTAGGTGACGGTGCTTGAGGTCAGCGGGCTCTGGACGGAGACCGGGCAGCCGGTGGAGGGGACGTCGACGGAGCAGTTCCCCGATCCGCTGCTCACTCCGTTCAGCAGGGACACGCAGCTGGAGTGATCGGTGATCTGCAGGCGGGTGGGTCGAGGGGTGTCGGTCAGCAGTGGCGTGTGGACGGTGTCGCGGGTGGCGGTCAGTCAGGTGATGTCCACGGGGTCGCGGACGCGGGCGCCGTCGGCACGAGTGCGTCGATCAGCCTCCGTCCCAGGGCGGCCGCACCTACTGCCGCGCAGTCCGTTTCCCCGGTCGTCGGGTCGCTCTCATGACGTGGTCCTCATTTCGCCGGCGAAGGACGAGGGCGAGGTCCTCCCGGAAGACGGGCGGGTCCACAGCCTGTTCGGGCCGGAGCGTCGGCACGCCTTCCACCTCGCCCGGCAGCCCCAGGGCCGTGTTCCAGTGACCGGATCCTCGACGGGAAGGCCCGTCACCGTCGGCAACCGGCATTTCAGCGGTGGCACTCCGGCAGTTCGACACGGCTGGGTGGTTGCTGCGGCGTGGTGCGGGTCTCCGAACCGGAGGAGCGCGATGGCCTCTGCGTCGAGAACAAGACCTACGTCAACAGCCCGCACAACCGCTGCATGGTGAGGGGTCCGGAGTTCGACAGTTCCAAGACCGGCGGCCTGGTCACCCGGCGCGCGTGCCAGTCGACCCCGCCCAGCAGTCACCAGTGGGGCGCCGAGAAGCCGTCGTACGACGGCAAGGGCCACTACTGGATCAAGGCCGGCAACGGCAAGTGCCTGACCGTCCCCTACAACGACGGCACCCCGCCCGGCTCCGGCACCCAACTGTTCTGGTGGCACTGCGAGACCCGCTGGTTCTCGGGCAGCCAGACGTGGAACGTCATCCCGGTCAAGCTCGCCACCCCGACCGGGTCCCGGCCGGCCTACACGTTCGTCAACGACTGGACGGGCAAGTGCCTGTCGATGGACCCGGCCACCGCCACCGAGACGGGCGGCAAGGTCGTCCAGGAGACCTGCCCCCAGTAAGCTCCTCACCACCGGCAGCACGCATGCCTGCGGGCCGTTCCTCCTCCTCGGAGAGGGGAACGGCCGTTCTCGTTGCCTCCGCACCCGTCGAGCCGGCGGTCGGCCCCGTCCGCCGGGAGCGAGTTCCCCGTCGTGGACCTCTGTGCCGAGACCTCGCGTCCAGAACGGAGTTTCGTCAACTTCAGGGCGCCCGGTTCACCCTTCTCGGTGGCGCACGGGTGCCAGGACGCGATGCCATCCGGTCGACACGGGCGGTACGCGCGCGGACGGTGCGCCGCGGGTGGCCGACGGGGGGGTCCGGAAGCCCCGGCAGCGGGCGCAAGGCCGTGGTCCCGGTGCGACCACGGGTAAACCCATTGGTCGGGCCTGGCCGAGACTCCTCCGCCGTGACTTCACGCAATCCTTCGAGAGCGGTGAGCTACGGAGCGTACCGGCACCGTCCTCCCGTTCCGTCCGCGACCCGACGTTCGGCAGGACGGGCCCACAGCGCACCGCAGACCGATCGGAGACGCCAGCATGAGCACCCCTCCCTCCGGCCCGCTCCGGGTCACCCTCGTCAACGGAAGCTTCGAACAGCCGCCCGTCGCCGACATGGCCTTCCTCCCGGACGCCTCCCAGGCCCAGGCCTCCCGGCACGTTCCGGGCTGGCTCACCACCGCGACCGACCACATGGTCGAACTGTGGCACTCCGGTTTCAACGGGGTTCCCTCGGCCGAGGGCGAGCAGTTCGCCGAACTCAACGCCAACCAGGTCTCCACCCTCTACCAGGACCTGCCGACCACTCCCGGCACCAAGCTGTACTGGCGGCTCCACCACCGCGGCCGACAGGGCCAGGACACCATGGCCCTGGACATCGGCGCCCCGGGCGGCACGGTCGAACAGCGCACCTTCACCGACGGCAACACGGCATGGGGCTTCTACACCGGCACCTACACCGTCCCGGCCGGCCAGACCACCACCCGTTTCGCGTTCCGGTCCGTCTCGGCCGCCGGCGGCAACCGCGGGATCGGCAACTTCCTCGACGGGGTGTTCTTCGGCACCGCTCCGCACGTGGTGCTCACCAAGAGCGCCGTGCCGGAGGGCCCGTTGGACGTCGGGGACGTCGTCACGTACCGGATCACCGCCAGGAACGAGGGCGGCGGAGACGCCGAGCGGCTCGTCATGACCGACGTCCTGCCCCCGGGGACGACGTACGTACCCGGTTCGTTGCGGATCGTCGACGGCCCGAACGCGGGCGTGAAGACCGACCGGGCGGGTGACGACCAGGCCACGTACGATGCCGGGACCAACACGGTGGTCTTCCGGCTCGGCACCGGCGCCTCGGCGTCGCAGGGCGGGAGCCTGGCCAGTACCGCCGCCCTGCCGAACGGCACCACCGTCGAGTACCGGGTCGGGCTCGGGCGGGAAACGGCGGGCACCCTTCTCACCAACACCGCTGCGGCGGCCTACGAGAACTGGCTCGGCCCGACTCCGGAACCGTTGGCGTCCACGTCCGACGAGGCCGTGACCGAGGTCAGGCCGGCCGCCGATCTGACCGTGGTGAAGGCCGCCGACGCGACCACCCTCACCGTCGGGCAGACGGCGACCTATCGCTTGTGCGTCCACAACGCCGGCCCCAGTCCGGCTACCGGGGTCACGGTCACCGACCGGCTCCCGAACGGGCTCGTCTTCCTGTCCGCCGACACCGCCTCCGGAACCTACGTTCCGGAGACCGGAGAATGGTCGGTCGGCGAGATGGCCGCGGGCGCCCGCGCGGTCCTCACCCTGCGGGCGAAGGCCGTCAGGCCCGTGCGCCTCACCAACACCGCCGTCGTCACGGCTGCCGAGAAGGACCCCGATCCGGCGAACAACACCGACTCCGTCACCGTCTGCGTCGAACCCGCACCGGCCTGCTGCACCCCCTGCGCACCACACGCCTGAACTCGTACGGGATCACGCCCGGCCCCGGGGGAGACCGGAACCTCCCGGGGCTCGGGGCCGGCCTGTCCGAATGCGCTCCGGGTTCTGCTCACCTGACGCCGGCATCGGCCGCTCGGACCAGTCCCTCTGCACCGGCGGGGCTCCTCGAGCAGCCCGGCGACGCCGAACGCCCCTGCCACGGCAGAACGCTCTTTCAAGCACAGCAGCCGAGGGGGGGCGCATGCACCGTCAGGGTTGGACGGCATCCGTCAGGGGGAGGCTGTGTCCTGCGGACGGCTGACCGACGGAAAGGCCTTGTGAGCCGGCTGCCGGTGTTCGAGAGCCGGAGAGACTTCAGGGACGGAGTTGGTGCACGGTGGAACGACGCGTGCCGGTGGCGACGCACTGGGGCAGTTTCGTGGCCGTGGTCGATTCGGGTCAGCTGGTGCGCATCGAGCCCCGGGGCGATGACCCCGCCCCCTCGCCGATCGGCCCGGGCATGGTGAGGGCCGCCGAGGACAGTGCGCGGGTGCTGCGTCCGGCGGTGCGCAAGGGATGGCTCGACGGCCTGCCGCGCACCGGCGACACGGCCAGAGGTGCTGACGCCTTCGTGGAGGTCAGCTGGAACGACGCGCTCGCGCTGGTGAGTGAGGAGTTGCGCCGGGTGCGCGCACAGCACGGGAACAGCGCGGTGTTCGGGGGCTCGTACGGCTGGGCCAGTGCGGGCGGGTTCCACAACGCGCAGGGTCAGCTCCAGCGTTTCCTGGCGTTGGGCGGGGGTTACACCGACTCGCGCAACACGTACAGCACCGCCGCGCTCGAGGTCGTCCTCCCGCATGTGATCGGCGGGGCTCCGTGGAGCTATCAGTCCAGGATGCCGATGTGGAACGAGATCGCCGAGAGCTGTGAACTCGTGGTGGCCTTCGGGGGGCTGGCCCTGAAGAACAGCCAGATCAACCCCGGCGGGCTGGCCCGGCACCAGACGCGGGGCTTGCAGCGGAAGTGCCGTGAGGCCGGAGTGCGGTTCGTGAACGTCAGTCCGATCCGCAGTGACACTGCCGACTTCCTGGACGCCGAATGGCTACCGGTCGTCCCCAACACCGACACCGCCCTGATGCTCGGCATCGCACACACGATGCTGGTCAACGACTGGTACGACGAGGACTTCCTCACCCGCTGCTGTGAGGGTTTCGACCGCTTCGTCCCCTACCTGACCGGCGCCGTGGACGGCGTCGTCAAGGACGCCGACTGGGCCGCGAGGATCACGGGCGTCGGCCGCGACACGATCACCGATCTGGCCCGCCGCCTGTGCACGCAGCGTTCTCTCATCATGGTCAACTACGCCGTACAGCGGGCGGACCACGGCGAGCAGCCGATCTGGATGTCGGTCGTGCTGGCGGCCATGGCGGGTTCGTTGGGCCGGCCCGGCTGCGGCTGGGGTGCGGGCTACGCGACGATGGATGCGACCGGCGTCGCCCCGGGCCGCCCGCCTGTGGCATCGGTGCCGCGGGTGGTGAACCCTGTCGCGGACTTCATTCCGGTCGCACGGATCGCCGACACCCTGCTGGAACCGGGCGCGACCATCGACTACGACGGTCAGCGCCTGGTCCTGCCGGACCTGCGCCTGATCTACTGGTGCGGAGGAAACCCCTTCCACCACCACCAGGACCTCCACCGCCTCAGCCGGGCCTGGCAGAGCCCGGACACAGTGGTGGTCCATGAGGCCTGGTGGAACACCACGGCGAAGTTCGCCGACATCGTGCTTCCCGTCGCGACCAGCCTGGAGCGTGACGACTTCGCCGCGGGTTTCTCCGACCCCCACCTCGTCGCGATGCCGAAGGTCCGCGAGCCGGCCGGCGAGGCGCGCACCGACCACCAGATCTTCGCCGCTCTGGCTGCCCGGCTCGGCTATGAGCGTGCGTTCACCCAGGGGCGTTCCGAGATCGGCTGGGTCCGGCAGCTCTACGCCGAGACACGGGCGAACCTCGGCGACGAGGCGGCCCTGCCCGACTTCGACGATTTCTGGCAACGCGGCTGCGGTGTCGAACTGCCTGGACTCGGCGGGCCGTTTCCCGGCAGCTTCGAAGCACTGCGCGCCGATCCGCAACGCTTCCCCCTGACGACGCCGTCGGGCCGGATCGAGATCTTCTCCGAGACGGTGGACTCGTTCGGCTACGACGACTGCCGGGGGCATCCGATGTGGTTCGAACCCGTGGAATGGCTTCGTGCCGACCTGGCGGACCGCTTCCCGCTGCACCTGATCTCGAATCAGCCCGCCTCACGCCTGCACAGCCAGTACGACAACGGCAGCCACAGCCTCGAGTCGAAGATCCACGGTCGTGAGCCCGTAACGATCAACCCGCAGGACGCGACACCGCGCGGTATCGAGAACGGCATGGTCGTGCGCGTCTTCAACGACCGAGGCAGCTGCCTGGCGGGAGCCATCCTGTCGGACGCCGTCATGCCCGGTGTCGTCCAGCTGTCCACCGGAGCGTGGTGGGACCCGGTCCAGCCGGGACGGAGCGGGACCCTGGACCGCCACGGCAACCCGAACACCCTGACCGGCGACCGCGGGTGCTCGCGCCTGTCCCAAGGTCCCAGTGCACACAGTGCGCTCGTCGATGTCGCGGTCCACGACGGGCCGATCGAAGAGGTGCTCGCCTTCGCACCACCACACCTCGAACACTGAAACGAAGCCGCCCCGACCACTGCCGCGTCTGCCGTGTTCAGCCTCGTCGGGTACTCGGTCGGCAGGCCCGACCGGACGCCCGGCTCCCGTGCGGACGTCCGCGCGGCCGTGACAGCGCGCATAGGGTCCGCAGCCATGACTGCACTCCAAGATCTCAAGTACGGCCAGTGGTTCAAGGGCGCCGACGTCGACGGCGACGGGTTCATCACCCGGCGCGACGTCCGCGAGATGAGCGAGCGCTACATCAGCGCCCGCGAGATCACCCCCGATGCCGGGACGGCCCGCCGGCTCACCGAGGGGATGGACCAGTTCTGGTCGAACGTCATCGCCCCGATGGACCGGGACGGTGACGGAAAGGTCGACGTGCGGGAGATGACCGAAGGCTTCAAGAGCGTCCTGACCGACCGTGCGCTCTACCCACAGCAGATCGGGCCGGTCACCGACTGCTTCTTCGACCTCGTCGACCTCAACGAAGACGGCAAGATCGACCAGACCGAGTTCCAACAGATGTTCGACTCCGTCGCCGCCGTTCCCGGCGAGGACTGCGCCGCCGTCTTCGCCGCTCTGGACCTCGACGGTTCCGGCGGGCTGGACCGGGACGAGTTCCACCGGGCACTCGAGGAGTTCTTCTACGGCAACGACCCCGACGCTCCCGCCAACCACATCTTCGGCAAGGTCACCGTCTGACAGCCCCCGTACGCCCCCGGACCCGCGTGGCCGGTGGATGCCCCCGCCGGCTTTGTCGCACTCCTGTGTTGCGAGGCGGTGTCGCGTGAGGCGTTGCCGGCCGCCGTACGATCGGCCGCGGCCCGAGGGCGGTCCAGCCGCTCCTGGAAGGGTCTGCAGGAAGGCCGGCCCGCGAGACGCGGTGCGCGCCACCCTCACGGGTCGGTCCCCGCCGGCGGGACGTGCGGCTGGGGCCCGACCGGCGGATCCTGCGGGGGAAGGCCTGCCGTGGTCTTCGTGGCCATGTTCAAGTGGTGGAACGTGTTGACGGACGGCGAGCGCCGACAGCGGACGTCGGATTCGTTCGTGGGTGTGGGACCATTGCGCTTCGGCATGAGCCCCGACGAGGTGTCGGCGGTGCTGGACGGTGTGACGGCGGAGTCCTACTGTCCCGTGTCCGAGAACCACCCTACGATCGTGCGGGGCGACTCCTGGGAACCGGCCTGAAGCTCTCCTACTGGGGGGAGCGGTGTCGGCCATCGTGGTCGACTCGACACCGCCGACGGCCCGGGGGCCCTGCTCGTTCCTTGTCCTTCCACGCTCGACGTCCCGTACGAGCCGGTCGAGCACGTCTCCCGGCTGATCCGCGCCCGAAGGCGTGAACCGAACTCGCCGTGGAGACGGCTCGGCTGCGTCAGGCAGGCCCTCCTCGTACCGGCCCGTCTGCGCAAGGACGAGACGTCTGCCCGGCTCGCGGTCGGCTTCGGCGTCTCGGCTGCAACTGCCCGGCGGTACGTCGACGAGCCCCCGAACGCCCTCGCCGCCCGGGCACCAGGCAGATCCTTGTCCTGGCCGTCCGTGTCCCCCAGGGCGCCGGCGCCACCTTCCGCACCCCCTGCCACCACGGCGAACGATCAGAGCACCAACAGCGGTCCGACCGCGACCACGCCAGACAGGAGAGCCCCCGGCGAACGCGTCTTCGCTCGGACGAAGTCCTGTCGGACCCTCCGACGGGCCCGATGCCCCACCCGACGCACCGGCATCCTCGTCCAGGCCGTACACGCCCTGTCGACCTGCAGTCGTTCAGGATGAGAAGAGTTCACTCACGCGTCCAGGTCCAACCCCATCGAGGCCCGCTTCGGGCCGCTGCGGCAGTTCACCCTCGCCGCCTCCCGGCACCCGGGCCACACCGCCCAAACCCGGGCCCTGTACGCCCACCTGTACTGACGCGACCAGAACGCCCGCCGCCCCGACGTCCTGGCCGCCCAACGCCGCGAACGCGCACCCGCGGCGAACGAGGTCTCCGCCGGGGCGACAGGCCGCTGCCGACCGCAACACGACCCCACTCGACCCCGCGAGGTCACGGCGTCGGTCGTCGAAGTCGTCTTCGTTCACCGGGCTACTCATTCACCCAATGTGGGCACTTCTGTATGCCGTTGCAGTAAGCGGTGATCACACCTACCACTTGGCCGGGCCCGTCTGGAGTGCTGGGCCAATTAGGCGATGTGCCTCGACGCGTACACCGTTGACATCACCGAGACCGCAGGCACGGCCGGGACGGGGACAGGCCTGCTTGCTGAGCGAGCCCCCGGCCTGCTCAAGACGCTGCGCGAGCACGACCCGGACTTCGGCCTGCTGGACGGGACCCCCGCCGAGCGCGACCGCGTCGGCGACAGCCGGGCCGACCACTCCAGTCAGCCGAAGGTGATCGACGCCGTCGAAGGCCTCGGTCTGGACTTCGGCGGCCGAGGTGTCGAAGCGAAGGCCGAAGTTTCTTAATGGTGCGTGTCGTCCTTGGCGCCATCAGCAGGCACGCTGGGCGGGTGCCCTCTTCCTTGGCCGGGACGGTCGTCCGGCGGAGGGCCTGATTTCTCAGCGCTTCCTGCGCGTTCGTGAGGACAGGCCCTGCGTCATCTCGGCGAACCACCAAGTGCCCGCCACCACGCACGCCATCAGAAACCCACTCACCACAGCCGTGCGCCAGGGTGCCTGCTCCGCCCGCCATTCCACGATGGTCAGCGTCACCCATCCGACCAGCAGCACACACGCAACCCGTACACGTCGATGTTTGAACATGCTCACCCGCTACCCGAGACGGTACCGATCACACCGCCCTCCTCTGTCGCCGGGCCGGCTCCACACCTCTCCTCTTCGCCGTCATCCCAGAGTTCCCTCTGTTCGCGAGATGCAGGAGGAGGCTTCGCCTCCGTCTGGATACCCGGCCCCTCAGTCCGTCGATCAAGCCGCGAACCGCAATGGAGTTTGCGTCCGGCGCCAGCTCCGGGAAGAGTGGCGCGGGCGCTGTTCGGATGGTGCCGTGAGAGCAGAGGCAGTAGAGATGTGCGTGATGGATACGGCGGTCAAAGAGGCTGCCGTCGCTCGGTTCCTCCGCGAGCATCCGGAGATGGAGCGGGCTGCATGCGATCACCCTGCGCTGCTGGGCTGCACCGATGTCGACTGGTCGGAAATTCCGGGGTGCCCTGTGGGGGTCCCGGTTCTGCTCCGCAGTCTCCTGGATGAGACAGTCGGTCCTGAAGCCCTGCCCGTGCTGGAGAACCTTCTGGTGAACAGCGTCTTCCACGTGAGCGCCGTGATGCCGGCAGTCCTGCCCTTCCTGATCCGTCTGGCAGCAGTTCCCGGCATCGCTGTGCGGCCGGACCTGGTCGGCCTCCTGGTCGTCGCCGTGGAGCTGTCTTCATCCGTCGATGCCGACGACGAGCGCCAAGTGCTGCTGTTCGGGAAAGACTCCGATCATCCGGAAAGGGAATGGTGCAGGGCTGCCTTCGCCGCACACGCTTCCGCCCTGCGGGCATTGTTGGAGGACGAGACTCTTCCGGCGGGAATGATCAGCGCGGACGACCGTGAATGCCTGCTCAGGGCCGTGGGACCACAGTGGTTTCCTTCCTGACTGCCCGCAGGTCGGCGCTGCGACCCGTGAAAAGATTGCGTAGTGCTCAAGCTTCGCTGGCGGTTTCGCTGGCACGGGTGACAGTCTCAGCGGCAGTCACTCATGTGCTTGCCACCGCACTGCTGCCTCAATGGCGTGTCCGGCTTGCCGCCTCCCGGCATGTTGGGGCCGCTTTGGGTTTTGAGGATCTGGGCTTCCAGTTGAGCATCGAGCTTCTTCGGGCGAAACAGTCCGGTCAACAGTTCGGTCTCTGCCTCCTCGGCATGCGATCACACGCGGTTCCGGACGGCCCCGAATCTCGTGTGACCGTGGAGAGCTGGAACCCTGGTTTCTCAGCCGTGCAGATGAGTGCCGGGGCTCATCAGGGGCAGGCGGGGCGGCAGGGTACTGCGGGCCGTGCACCTGAGTGAGAAGGGGCATCGCGTGTTTGAGGAGTTCGCTACCAGGACAGTGCGCACTCGTGATGCGTCCGTCTTCGTTCGGTACGGGGGCGAGGGGCCGCCTCTTCTGTTGTTGCATGGTCACCCGCGTACGTCGGCGACCTGGCACCGGGTCGCGCCCGTCCTGGTGCGGCGCGGTTTCAGTGTCGTCTGTCCCGACCTGCGCGGCTACGGGCGCTCTCGTGGCCCGGCGCCCGCTCCTGATCATGTTCCGCATTCCAAGCGTGCAGTGGCTCAGGACATGGTCGAGGTCATGCAGGCGCTCGGTCATCGGCGCTTCGGTCTCGTCGGTCACGACCGTGGGGCCGCCGTGGCGCTCCGTCTGGTGCTGGACCATCCCTCGGTGGTGAGCCGGGTGGCGTTCCTGGACGGACTGCCTCTGAGCGAACACCTGGCCCGCGCCGACGCGCGGTTCGCCACCGCGTGGTGGCACTGGTTCTTCTTCGCCCAGCCGGAGGTTCCCGAACGCGTCATCAACGCCGATCCCGACGCCTGGTACCGCGGTGCTCCGGAGGCCATGGGGCAGGAGAATCACGACGAGTGGCGGGCCGCCACCAGGAATCCGGATGTCGTGCGCGCCATGCTGGAGGACTACCGTGCCGGGCTCACCGTGGACCGTCGGCACGAGGAGGCGGACCGGGCCCGGGGCGCGCGGATCGACTGCCCGGTCCTGGTCCTGTGGTCGCTGCGGGACGACCTGGAGGACCTGTACGGCGACCCGCGCGCCATCTGGCGCGATTGGGCCGATGACGTTCGGGGTCACGGCATCGATGCCGGCCACCATGTCGCCGAGGAAGCCCCGGGTCCGCTTTCCGCCGCTTTGGGTGACTTCTTCGTCGACTGACTCCGCTCTGGGTCCGCAGCCTCCCGCTGTGGCGTTCGGTCATATCGCGTCCGAGCCGTTCGGTGGTCGCCTTCTTCGAGCTTCGCGGCGTGCCGGTCGGACGCTGCGACGCATTGGAGGCGGAGACACCGGTCGGGAAGCATCATGTCGAGACGGGGCGCGAGGAGCTCCATGCCGGCGGCCGTATCACGTTGCGCTGGTAGGCGGCCCCAGGGCCGGCTCGTCGCTTCCCTGCCCGGAGTCCGGCAGCCTGCCCCCTCAGTTGTCGCCGGGATGGACCTTGACGGAGGTGGCTTCGGACTGCCCGGATGGTGGGATCCGGTGGGCGATCGTGGCATCGAGGTTCGTAGTGGCGGCGGGTTCGGTGGGGTCGTGGGCGGATCCCAGGAGGCTTTTCGTCATCGGCACTGTCCTTCGTAGAGGCCGACCTGCTCGATGGAGCGGATCAGCCGGTAGTCCTCCTCGACGGCGCGAGCGGCGCCGGTCAGTACGAGTTCGCCGGGTGAGGAGGCCCGGTCGAGGGTCTTGCGCAGTGGGCGGCCCGGTTGGGCGAAGTGGATGATGTGGGTGAGGGTGGGCAGGGTGGAGATGGTCCGCAGCAGGGTGGCGTCGAGGGCGCAGCCGTCGACGGGGGCGGCGAGGGAGACCCGCATCACGGCTCGTTCCCGGCTCGCCGAGGCCCTGCCGAAGCCGGCGGTGGTCGCCGCGCGGGCGACCGCGGCGATGTGGCTCACCGAGGGCGAGTAGTCGTCGGCCGGAGAGGACTGGGCGAAGGCGCGTGCCGACAGCAGGACCGGTCCGCGCTGTTCGCACCACGCCACTCGGAGCCGGGCGGCGCCGTGGTCGATGCCGAGGACGGACAGGACCCGCTGCGCGTAGAGCGACAGGGCGCGGGAGCGCGGTCCGCAGCGGTCCAGGAGTTCGGAGCGGTCGTGCACCTGCGTGTCGGTCCGGGTTTCCGCCCAGATCGCGGACACCAGGTGCTCGCCGGGTACGGAACCGCTGATGGTCTGGACGAGGTACTGCGGGCCGGGGACGTGCTGCTGGAGCAGCACGTTGCCCGAGCCGGTCTGGTGCTGAGCGGCCCGGCGGGCCCGGTGCCAGGCGGTGGTGATCCCGTCGGGGGTGGAGCAGACGGCGGGATGGGCCGTGACCGAGCTGTCGGCCGCTGCGACGACGTAGGACGGGAACCGGACCATGTCGGCCCATCGCAGGGCGTCCGTCACGTCGGTGGAGTACATCGACGCGGCCGAGGCGATCCCCGCGTCTCCCAGGGCGGTGGCCTGGACCGCCCGGTTGGTCCGCAGGAACGTCGTTCCCAGGTCGTTGCCGGGCAGACCGAGGAAATAGGCGAGGCAGTCGGCGAGTTCCACGCCCAGGCCGCTGCCGGCGACCACCAGGTCGACCTGTCGGGCCGCCAGCTTCTTCAGGGTGCGCCGCATCCCCGAGTACACGACGGTCGTGGGGTATCCGGGGATGTGGACGGTGTGGTCGCGGTGGGCGGCGGGGCGCTCGTGGTCCGGCAGGGCCACGGCGACGCAGTTCCAGCCGAGGCGGGAGTACTCGCGGAGGTGGCCGTTGTCGTCACCGTACGGGGCGACGACGGCGACGGTGCCAGGAGCCGGTCGCCGGCAGGGGAATGCGTGTGGTGTGCGAGACATGGCGAGGCTCCCTCTGGCGGGCAGGGGAGCCGGGTGGATCGAGCCACAGCCGGACGTACCGCTGTCCGAGGCGATGGTCGAGAGATGTGGTGAGGTCGGCGTGGTCGTCGCACGCCCACTCGAAGCACCCCTGCGGTTCGGGCTGTTTTCCGTACTGGTGGTGCGGACTCGGGCAAGTCCTGGTGGCCGCGCTCCTCTCCCGAGGAGCGCGGCCGTGTCCGTATGGCAGGTGGCGGACGGTGCGGCCGGTGGCCCGGCCGGTCGTGACGGCCGTGGAGCGTCCGCGATCCGAGAGGCCCGGGGTTCCGGTCCTCTCCACCGTTCTTCCGCTCCGGAGTCGATCAGCGGCCCCTTGCGGACGTCGGGCGGGTACGGGGTGCGCCGCGCGCTCCGGCCGTGGCCGAGTCGCACATGATGTCCCCCGTTCGGACAGACTCCTTCGCGCCTCTCCCCCGGGTTTCCGCATGCCGACGCGCGCACTGCCGTACGCGGTCGCCCGGCGGAATCCCCGGAGTGACCGGCACGGTCCCCGATCTTGCTGCACCGGCCCCACGGTGTCAACAATTGTGAACTTGTTGGCCGGAGTTGTTCTCCGGGACGGCGGGCGACCGTGACTCGGGCGGTGACAGGCCGCTAGCCTGCACCCGTCCGCACACTTCCACCGGCTGGAGACCACCGCGCATGAACGCCGTCGACCCGCCGCCGGACGACCTCGCGGCGCTGATCACGGCGATCAACGACCTGCTCCCCGCCACGGCGATGACCCACGAGGACCTGGAGCTCGACTCGGTCGCACGCCGGACCGGCATCCCCGAGCACGTCGTCCTCGCCCTTCTGCGAGGCGAGCAGGTCCCGGACGACCGGCTGAACCCGGGCTTCACCGACCGGCTCGCCTTCCTGCTGGAGACCAGGCGCGCGCCGGACGGCAAGCCCTACAAGCAGACCCGGATCGCCGAGGCGCTCGGGCTGTCCCGGGGCATGGTCTCCGCCCTCTTCTCCGGCAACCGGGAGGCCGGCAGAGCCGTCACGGCCGCCCTGGAGGAGTTCTTCGACGTCGACCCGGGCTTCTTGAGCACGAGCGGCCGACGGGCACTCGCGCGGGCGCTGCGTCCCGTCTACGCCAGCCTCCTGGCCCTGAGCACCCTGCGCGGAGAGCGCGTCAGCCATCTCGCGATGCGCAGCAGTGCCGACGTCGCGGACATCAGGCTCGCCGGTCAGCTCCAGGAGGCCCTCGCGGCGGTCCTCGCCCATCCCGTGCCGGAACCCGAACCGGATCCGCAGGAGCGGGAACTCCGGGAGATCACCGACCGGGTCCGCGCTCTCGCGCCGTCCTCCCGGACGCGCCTCCTGGGCAGGATCCGGGGACTGCTGGGCCAGTCGTGACCGTCGGCCGACCGCGCGGCCGGTGCCGTCACCCGGAGCGACCGGCGCCCCGGCGCAGCAGCTCCCGGAGCAGTACGGCACCGCATCCGGCCGGTGAGGGTCCGCAGGGGCGCGCCACGAGCGATGCCCCGGCCTTCCGTACGGCCGCCGCGCGCAGCTCCTGCACGCGCAGGACGGCCCGCAGGAAGGGCCGGTGCGCTGCGTCCGCGAGGTCGACGAGCGGCCGCGCCGCCTCCAGGGACGCGGCGGCGACGTCCCTCTGGGCGGCGACGAGTTCCGCGACCCGGGCTGCGCGCGGCGTTCGCGCGTGAAGGTCCCGGGGCGTCAGGCCGTGCCGGGCGAGCGCCTGGTCGGAGATGCCGATCCTGCCCTCGCGGACGTCCTGGGCGAGGTCTTCGAGGAAGTCGAGCCGCTGCATGGCCGTGATCAGCGCCAGACAGCCGCGCTCGAACGCGGCCGACGGGGCCTCGCCGTAGGGCGCCAGCAGGCACATGGACAGCATCAGGGCGGGGAGCGAGTACTCCTCGACGTAACGCTCGACGTCCTCCTCCGTGCCGAACCGCTCCCACGCCACTTCCAGGGCGGCTCCGTCGAGGAAGGTCCGTACGCGCTCGTGCAGCACCGGACGGCGGTCGACCGTCCACGCGAGGGTCCGGAGGACGGGGTGCGGGGACGCGCCGGTGGCCAGGGCCTCGTCCGTGAGGGCCCGCCACCGGCGCAGGGCCTCTTCGCGTTCCGCCGGATCGCCGCGGTCGATCCGGTCGTCGGTCTCGTGCATGAAGGCGACCAGGACGACGACGTCGGGCTGGAGCGGCGCGGGCAGCAGCAGCCGTGCCGCCGCGTACTCGGCCGGCGCGAACCGGCGCACCGCCCGGCGCTGTGCCGTGTACCCCCGGCGGGCCAGCGGGTCCCGGATGCCCGCGCGGTCGAGGACGCCTCCCCACATGTCCGGCCGCCTCAACCGGCGAGCAGCACGCGGGCGGCCCGGGCGAGGAACCGGGGATCGGTCAGCGCCTTCGGCGGCAGCTCCATGTTCACGACCCCCATGTACCGCGTGTTCACGGCGGAATCGCGCACGGACGCCTCGGTGAGCCTGTCGGCCACCCACTTCTGGACGCGGTGGCCGCGGGGGTAGGGGCCGGTGACGTGGGGCTGCGCGAGGTCGGCGGCCGTGGAGAGCTGCCAGGCGCCTTCCACGACGGCTTCGACCAGGCGGAAGTAGTCCCGGGCCGGGCTCTGCGGGAAGGGGGTGGAACGGAGGTGGGCGGCGAGGGCGTTGGCCGCCAGGGCCGCCAGGGTCAGGCCCTGGCCGTAGACCGGGTTGACGCTGGCCAGGGCGTCTCCCACGACGACGAGGCCGCCGGGGAACCGGTTCAGGCGGGAGTGCACTCGGCGGCGGCTTTCGACGAAGCGGTACGTCCTGACGTCGCCGATCATGGTGGAGGTGTCCGCCACCGTGCGGAGCGGGGCGACGCAGCGGCGCATCCGGCGGAGGAACTCCTCGGGGTCGGGCCCGGGGCGGTGGTCGGCGTAGCCGGCCAGGACGACCGACCAGCGCCCTCCCTCCACCGCCGCGAGGGCGCCGGGCTCGGTGAGGGCGGGCCGGTAGTCGCTCGCGGGTCCGGGGCTGGAGTGGGCGATGACGGTGCTGCCCAGCTCGTCGCCGCGGTGGAACACGGCGGTGGCGTATCCGAGGTCGATCCTCATGCTGTCGACGGGTGCCCTGTCCCAGCCGTGCCGGGCGAGCCAGTCCTCCAGCGGACTGTTGCGTCCCATCGCGTCGACCACGAAGTCGGCGTCGAACGTCTCCCCGGCCCCGCCGGTCCCGCCGTCGAGGGCCGCCGTGGTCACGCCGACCACGCGCCCCCTCCGGAAGACCAGGTCGGTGGCCTGCGCCCGGAGGAACCGCACGTTCGCGAGGGCGGTGACCCGGCGCCGCAGGTGGCTCTCCAGGAACGGCCGGGTGGCTCCGAGCATGCGGGCTCCGGCCGCCGGGGCCTTCAGGCGCCCGTCCAGGTAGAACCGCACGTCGTCGCCCTCGCCCAGGAGCGCGCCGCCCTTCACCAGCTCCTCGGTCGTCCCGGGGAACCAGCGCTCCAGCTGCGTGTGCCCCATGGAGAGCAGGGCGTGCAGTTGGTGCCGCTGCGGGACGCGCCGTCCGAGACCGTCCTCTTCGATGACGTCGGGTTCGATCACCAGGACGTCCTCGGCGTACTCGCTCAGCACCCGGGCGGCGAAGAGCCCGGCATAGCTTCCGCCCATGACGATGGCCCGCTTCACATCAACCCCCACCTCGGCACAACGGCCGAGCCCTCGAACGCTGTCGGCGACGCCGTGCTCCGCGTCGGCTGGTCAGGACACTATCGCGCGGCCGCCGGGGCGCTCCCGCGGGTCGATGTCACCGGCGGACACCTCGCGCAGCGCCGAGACGACCAGGGGGTGGTCCAGGTGAGTGGCGACGAGCAGGAGCCGACTCCGCTCGTCGGACGCGGCCGTGCCGTCGCCCGGGAGCGAGACGGCCGGGGCGTCCGGCGGGACCGGGCGCGCCTGTCCCGTACGGGCCGCGTGGGCGCGTGCGTCCCGGAGGCGGCGGCCGGCGTCGCGCAGCACGGCTGCCGTCACGACGGCCTGCCGCTCGGCCTCCGGGAGGGCCGGGGCGCCCGCGTCCACGTGACGCTCGACGGTCCCGGTCGCGTCGGCCGTCGTCCAGGCCCGCAGGACGCGCATGCCGTCGAGGATCTCGACCACTCTGCGGTGCAGCGTGAAGCGGACGTGGGACAGGCGCAGGCCCGCTTCGCCCGGGTCCAGCGCGAGGCGTTCGTCCACGTCCTGCACCGTGAGCCGCCACAGCGGCTGGAGGGTCTTGATGTCCCGCCGCTCGCGCAGCCAGGCGCTGACGGCGGCGCCGGTCATCCCGTAGCCGGTGAGGACCGCCGCCACGGTGCCGAACAGCGACCCCAGGGCACCCAGGTCCTCGAGGGCGCGGCTGCCCCCGCTCGCGACGAGGACGGCCGGGGCGTTGCACAGCACGTACCCGAAGCAGATCACCATCGACACGCCGAAGTACCGGACCGCGTGCTGGAGGTCCGGATCCGACGGGGTCGCGCGCCGGGCGAGCCGGGCGGTGCTGAGCGTGGCGCAGGACAGCGCGGCGAGGAACAGGGCCAGGAAGACGAGGACGAAGGGCTGGTCGGCGAAGTCGGTGTTGAACCGCATCGGATCCGCGGGGCGCCCGTCCAGATCGGCCGACCGGAAGGCGATCGCCATGGCCACGAGCACACCGCCGTACGCCCCGGCCCACGCCCGGGCGCGCCGGTTCACCGCGGCGCGTTCGCCGGGCGACGTGGTCACGGTCCACAGCACGGTGAGCACGTGCGTGATCGCGTAGCAGACGATGATCCCCGTGTACACCGGGAGCGTGGCGGCGCTGGGGCGTCCCGTGGCCTCGCCGAGCCCGCGGTAGCCGGCCGGGCTGGCCGCCACGTACACCAGGACCGAGACGGAGAAGCTCAGGGTGATCAGGGCCAGTGTGGCGGTCCGCTCCCGCAGGAGGGCGATGCCCTTCCACACGCTGATGAGCAGGTTGATCGCCGCCACGCCGAAGTAGACCGTCGTGGTCGTGTGCTCAGACACCGGCGCTCCTGTGCGCGAGGGTCGAGGCGACCGGCTCGTCCGCGCGCGTCGTGGACAGCTGGAGCCGTTGCAGCATGATCGTGGCGAACATCTCCGCCCCCAGTTCGGCCCGCTCGGCGTAGTGGGACCGGGTGAGGACCTTCAGCACGGCCCGGGGCTTGAGACCGGGCAGGAGCAGACGGACCGCGGCCTCGTCCATCTCCAGATCGTGGCCGCCGTCCTCCTCGGGGTGTTCCTCCCAGAGGTGGAAGAGCTCGTGCAGGGTGGCGTGCGCCCGCGTCAGCTCACCGGCCCGCGCGTCGACGACCACGTACTCCCGGTCGTGGCCCCGGACGCAGAAGGCGGACACCTCCGGGGGAAGCGGGACCTGGACGGTGATGATCCGTTTGCCCCGCTTCTCCTCGATCGCCCTGACCACCGCCGCCAGGTCACTGGCGCCCATGAGGCCGAGGTCGCGGTTGATCAGGCGTCGGGCCTGCCGCGTCGCCGCCCACAGGCGCCCCTGCTCACGCAGAGCGGCCCACCTGCGGGGGGCTCGCCGTCCGCGCGCGGCCGGACGGCGCGGCTCCTCCGGGGGCATCGTGCTCTCTCCTCGCGGTGACATCGGTTTCGGCGCGGCCGGGCCGCGCCGCGGTGGCTCAGCCCCAGTCGGGTTCCCTGGGCGAGGTCCGCTCCGCCAGCGGGGACGGCGCGCCCCAGTCCGGCTCGGCCGAGACCACGGACTGCGAGGCGGATCCTCCTGCCTGGACGACCGCCACCGGCCCGAAGGCCAGGGCGGCGAAAGCGGCGACTGCGGCAAACCCGGTGACGACACCGCGCACGGTTCGCACAAGCGGCTCCTTCGACTGCCTGCGGATCCGTTCCGCAGGATCTGGACGACTGACGGAAAGTTAGGCTTCCGTACCGGCTCGGCGCCCGCAAGGAATCAAGGGTGCCCATCGGCGCAATGCGCCTGTGGGCAGGGGGAGACTGTGAACGGACACGGCGAAACGGCCCGCGGGGACGGCGATCTGCGGCTGTCCGAGGATGACGTGCGGCTTTACTGGGACGTCCGGCGCGGGGACGAGGACCTCAAGGCGGACGACCCGCGGCTGGAGGACCTCCGGAGCGCCGGGATCGTGTTCACCGAACCCCTTACCGACCGGCCCAGCACCAGGCCGCTGCCGCAGGTCGAGCGGACGCTGATCCGCCGGGAACTTGACGAAGTCGAGCGCCTCCTCCAGCGCGTCAGGCGGATCCCGTCCGTCCTGGACACCCTGGACCAGGCCGCGTCCGGGAGCCAGCTCGACACCGGCGCCGTCGAGGTCGTCAAGGACCAGAGGGCCATCAACCACCTCCTGCACAACGCGATCGAGGCCTCCGCCACCATCTGGTCGTCCCAGACCCGGCCGAGGCATCCGGAGCGGCTGGCGGCGTCGGCCCTCCGCGATGTCGCCCTCCTGGCCGGAGGGGGCGTCCGCTACCGCAACCTCTACCCGACGAGTGCCCGCACCCGGGCTCCCGAGACCGACTACGCCAGGAGGACGGCCGAGACCGGGGCCGCCGAGAGCAGGACCTCCCCCCGCAGGTTCCCCCGCATGATCATCACCGACACGCTGGGACTGCTCTCGGACCGCCGGGTGGGCGAGGGGACCAGCGAACCCGCCGTCGTCGTCCGTGACCCGGCACTGCTGGCCTGGCTGCGGGACGAGTACGAGCTCCACTGGGAGGCGGCCGACCCCTGGTTCCCGGCGCCGGCGGACAGCCCTAGCGATCGCGAGCTCATCGAGCGCGACATCCTCCGGATGCTCGCCGGGGGCAACACCCGCGAGGCCATCACCCGCACGCTCGAGATCAGCCCGCGCACCTACACGACCTACATGGCGGCCCTGCGCGACCGCCTGAGGGTGAGGACGAACGAACAACTGATGTACGTGCTCGGCAAGCGGCACACGGCCGCCGACGCGTAGCCGGAGGTTCGTGGCGCAGGTCTCCCCGGCCTCCTCGAAGGCGGTGCCGAGACGCTGGTGGCCCGGCCCCGTGCGGGACAGCGGCTCGGCGCCGGGTCGAGCGGCTCACCCGGACGGCCACGGGCGGGCGCACGCGCACACCGGTCGCACACGGGATCGTTAGGACCGGCCGAAAGGGGCACTAGACGGTGACGTGACCGGCCATCCACCTCGGAGAGCAGCAGATGACAAAGACGCGCGGGAAGCGGACCGACGGGAGCGGCGGCTCCGCCACGGGGCACCGGCCCGGACTGCGGCGCACGCTCACCACTCCCCTGCTGTACTTCTTCATCCTCGGCGATGTGCTGGGCGCCGGGGTGTACGTGCTGGTGGGAGAGGTCGCCGCCGCCTCCGGAGGCGCGGTGTGGGTACCGCTCCTCGTCGCTCTGGCGCTGGCCCTGCTGACCGCCGCCTCCTACGCCGAGTTGGTGACGAAGTACCCGCGGGCCGGTGGCGCCTCCCACTACGCCACGCGGGCGTTCGGCCCGACGGTCGGATTCGTCGCCGGGTTCTGCATGCTGGCGGCCGGCGTCGTCTCGGTCGCCGCTCTCGCCCGCGGCTTCGCCGGAGACTACCTCGGTGTCTTCGTCGACCTGCCCGTCGCACTGGTCGCGGTGGCCTTCCTCGTCCTCCTGGCCCTGATCAACGCCCGGGGCATCAAGGAGTCCACCCGCGCCAACGTCGTCGCCACCCTGATCGAGGTCGGCGGTCTGGCCGTCATCGTGGTGCTCGGAGTCTGGTTGTCGCTGCGCGGGGAGGGCGATCCGGGGCGCCTCGTCCGGCTCGGTACGCCGGAGGAGGGCGCGGCGGCGGCCGTGCTGAGCGGATCCGTCCTCGCCTTCTACTCCTTCGTGGGCTTCGAGACCTCGGTGAACGTCGCGGAGGAGACGAGGGACCCCCGGCGTTCGTATCCGCGTGCTCTGTTCGCCGCGCTCGCGACCGCCGGGGCCGTCTACGTCCTGGTCGGCGTGGTCGCTTCGGTGGCCGTGCCCACCGACGTCCTCGCCTCGTCCAGCGGTCCCCTGCTGGAGATCGTCAGGGTGGCGGGCGGTGTCCCCCTGTGGCTGTTCAGCGCCGTCGCCCTGGTCGCCGTCGCCAACGGGGCGTTGCTCACCGGGATCATGTCCTCGCGCCTGGCGTACGGGATGGCGCGCGACGGGTTGCTGCCCGCCGCCCTGACCCGGGTGCTGCCCGGCCGCCGCACCCCCTGGGTCGCGATCGTCGCCACGGCCGTCCCCGCCCTTCTGCTGGCCCTGACCAGCGGTGTCGCCACTCTGGCGTCCACCCTGGTGCTGCTGCTCCTGACGGTCTTCCTGATCGTGAACGTCGCCGTCCTCGTTCTGCGTTCCGACACGGGCGAGCCCGGCCACTTCCGTGCCCCGACCGTCCTGCCCGTCCTCGGCGCCGGATCCTGCGTACTGCTGGCCACCCAGGTCGAGGCCGGGGTGTGGCTGCGCGGCTCGGTGGTCCTCGCCCTCGGGGTGCTCCTCGCCGCCCTCGCGGCCGGGCGGCGCCGTCGATCGGGGGCGGGGAGGGAAGCGAAGGACTGAAGCACGCCGAGACGGGCCGGGCGTCCCGCCGTACGACCGTGGTGTCGGCCGTCACCGGTTCGCCGTGGCGGCCGCTCTCACGCACGACCCGGCGGCGGGGTCGGGGGCGCTTCCGTGCGTCCGGCCGCTGCGGACGCGGGCTCCGGGGAGGAGGGGCTACGGGCGCCGGACCGGTCGCGACGCGGAAGGACCGCGTTCGCGAGGGGTCCGGCCGCGGTGCTTCACACGGATGCCAGGGGCGCCGCGGGGCGCTCGATCCGTTCGACGTCGTTCAGGAAGTCCATCTCGTCGAACGGAGTACCGGCGTAGAAACGCTGCCACAGATCGGCCACCTCCGAAGGCCGTTCCAGCAGGGAGAGGTGGTCGGTCTCCTTGACCGTGGTGAACCGTGCCCGGGGGAAGAGCCCTGCCACCCTGCGACTGTCCGAGGGCGGCGTGAGGGTGTCGTACTCGCCGGTGAAGGCCAGGCAGGGTACGTCGGGCAGCGGTCCGGAGGCGTACACGCCGTGCCGGAGCACGCGGTCGCTGTGCTCGGCGTCCATGCGCAGTTCGTGCGCGGTGCGGTCCATTCCCTGTCGGCGGAGCATACGGGCCATGACGTTGCGCTTGCGCACGGGGCCGAGCTCCGCGGGCGCCGTGAACGCCGCCACCATGCCGGAGGCGTAGCCGACGCGGTCTCCCCGGCGGAGCATCTCCGTCCATCCGGCGACCGCCGCCTTGAAGTTGTCGGGCACCACCAGCGTCGTGCCGGCCAGGATCATGCTCCTCACACTCTCCGGGTGGCGTTGCGCGAAGCGCAGGGCGACGTTGCCTCCGTAGCAGGCCCCCATCAGGTGCACGGCGGGATGTCCGAGACCGGTGACCATGTGGTGGACCGCGTCGGCCAGGAAGTCCAGGCCGTAGGCGGCCGGCAGGAAGTCGGCGGATCCGTAACCCGGCAGGTCCACGGTGATCACGGCGGTCGTCGGCGTCAGCCGCGGTTCGTGCCTCACCCAGGTGTAGCGGTCCTGTGCGGAGCCTCCCAGGATCACCACCGGCACGGAGTCCGGCTCGGCCGGCGATCGCACGACCCGCGCGTCGTAGGCGAAGCCCTCGTACGACAGTCTGTGCTCCGTGACCGTCTCGTTCGCGGTCGTCCCGCTGACTCCCTCTGTCACCACAGGTCCTCCTCGTCGTCTGTGCTTCCGGGCGTGGACGCGCCGGGTTCGACGGCTCCCGCGGAACCGACGCCGTCGGCCGCGACGGCGGGCCGGGTGCCGTGCGGCCGGCTCCGGCCGGTGAGGGCCGGGTCGGTACGGCCGTCACGGAACGCGAGCGGGGTCCTGTCGTCGCCGCTCCCGCCGCCGCGCGCGTCGATCCCGCGGGACGGCCCCCGCGGTGGTGTCGGTGCGACGACGGTCTCGAGGGCGTCCACGCCCTGTGAACGACTTCGGTCTGATCCCGTCACTGCGGTACCGGTCTTCCACGGACGGCGGAGGCGCCTTCGTGTCCTCGTGGGCGGCCGCGTCGCCGGAGGGCGTCGATCAGTCGGCGAGACCGAGCCTCGGTCCGCCCCTGTCCCGCAGCCGCCTGAAGAAGGCGAGCACGCCGGCCGAACCGCCGGCCCAGGTGGCGCTCGGCCGGACCAGACCGGTGTCCGGGAACACGGGCCGGGACCACGTGCCGCCGCTGCGGCTCAGGACGAGCACGGCGACGGTCTCCGCCGCGTCCCAGAACTCCTCCTCCCCGGAGGCCTCCGCGACGTCCACCATCAGTTCGCCCACTCCGGCCAGTCCGCAGCACTGGGTGACCAGCGGCATCCGTGGTGCCAGTGCGGCGCAGGCGCGTGCGGCCCGCTGGGCGAGAGTGAGGTACTCGGGTTCCTCCAGGTGCCGGGCGGCCCGGACCAGTACGGTGCCGATTCCGGCCAGGCCGCGGCACCAGGAGCCGTAACGGCGTGTCGCTCCCGGTGCGAGGGCCGCCGAGACGACATCCGGCGTCACGGCGGCCAGGTGGGCGGCGGCCCTTCCGGAGCGGTCGATCACGGCCCGGTCCCCGGTCGCGGCACCGTGTTCGAGCAGGAAGCAGACGACACCCGCCTCGCCGTGCGCGAGGCCCTCGCGGAGTGCGGCGGCGCCGGTCGCGTCGGAGCCGGTCGGCGTCAGCCGGGCGGCACCGGACGCCAGCATCCGGTCGCAGTCGGCGGCGAGGGCGAGGTGCCGGTCCGCGGCGTCCCGGTGGCCGGACCGAAGCGCGTGCCGGGCGAGTGCCAGTCGGCCCAGGCCGACTCCGGCGGCGCCCGCGATCAGGTCCGCCTCGGGGGGCCCGCCGTCCGGGGCGCGGTCCGGCAGGGCGGGGCGGCCGGGGCGTACGTCCGCTCCCGCGGCCGTGAGGAAGAGTTCGACGCCGGTGTGTCCCGTGTAGAAGCCCGGCGGCAGGTTTCTGGACTGTCGTGCCGTCCACCGCGCCAGGTCCTCGACGGCCGGTCGTACGCGAGGACGGTGCAGGTGGTGGAGGAGTTCGAGGCCGAGTCCCGAACTGCCGGCGTAGACGTCGATCGGCGTGGGGGTGTTCCGGTGCGCGGCCCGCACCGGGTCCACGATCCCGTACGCCTCGTCGACGCAGAACGCGGTCGTGTGCGCGATGATCTCCTCGATCAGGCTCTCGTCGATCCGGGGTCGCGCGGGCGGGCGGGAGACGGCGGTCGTGCCGGTGCGCAGCCGGTCGGCGGCGGCTGTGCGCTCGGCCGGGGCGAGACTCAGCAGGCCGGTGACGACCGAGCGGGCCCGTCGGTGGGCGCGTCCGGGCAGTGCTCGTGCCAGGCAGGCCAGGGTCCGGTCCCGGTTGATCCGGTGGTCGGCGTCGACGACCACCGGGTCCAGGCCGGTGGCGGCGAAGAACAGGGTCGCGCCGAGGGAGTAGTAGTCGTCGGCGGGCGTGGCCGGACCGGTCGCGCGCAGGACCGGCTCGCCGTATCCGGGGGTGGCGCCTCCCGGACCGGTGCCGTCGAGCTCACTGATCCCGAAGTCGATCACGTGGCAGTGACCGGAGGCGTCGAGCACGACGTTGTCGGGCTTGAGGTCGCGGACGACCACGTTGCGGCCGTGGATCGCGTCCAGGACGCGGAGGAGCCGGGCCGCGAGGCCGGAGAGGGTGCGCGCGGGCCGGACGTCGTCGTCACGGTACGGCCCCTTCTCCTGGACCTCCCGGCGCAGGTTCCGGTCGCCGCAGTCGCTCATGACCAGGTACTCGTCCGCGTGGTGGCCGAAGTGGTCCAGTGCGCGGGGCACGCCCGCCACGCCGTGGAGGGCGGTGAGGACGGTGCGTTCGTTGCGCAGCCGGTCGCGGGCGTCCGCGCCGGATTCGTCCTCGCCCACGAAGGCCCTCGCCTGTTTGACCACCACCGGCCGGTCGAGGGCCCGGTCGACGGCGCGGTAGACGTTGCCCCGGGGTGCGCGCACGATGCCGGTGGTGACCGTGTAGCGGCCGTCGCCGAAGCCGGGGGCGGGTCGTTCGGCGTCGTGTCCGGAGCCGGTCGCGAAGGGGTCCTCGGCCCAGGGCGGGCACCGGTAGCGGCCGACGGCCAGGCCGTCGAAGATCCGGCCGTCCGGTCCGGTCATGACCGATTCGAGCCGTCCGCTCCTGCCGGTCCGGTAGTCGCCCGTGAAGGGGCCGTAGCGGTAGTAGACCGGCGCCCGCGGGTCGACCCTCCGGTCGCTGAGGACCCGCGGTCCTTCCCGGCCGCGCAGCACGGCGACGAGTTCGCGGGCGACCTCCACCGCGGTACCGGCCAGGGGGTAGACGGTGAACGCCTTTCCGACGGCTCCCCCGCTCGGCACTCCGGAGTTGATGCGGCGGAGCGTTTCCGGGTCCCGGACGAACTTCGCGTGACAGACGTGCCGGCGCAGTACCGGCAGGACGAGTTCCGTCACGGCTCCGAGGTCACCGGGCCGCGTGGAGACGTGGAGTTTCCAGCCGTGTTCCATCGCCGGCATGCGCGGATCGTTCAGGTACGACCACGTGTCGTCGGACCGGACACCGCGGCCGGCGATGGAACCGGACACCGCTACGAGTTCAGATCACAGGCGAAGCGGGTGGTCGCGGTCACCCAGGGATCGGCGAGACACGCGGTGTGCTCGCGTTCGCCGCGGTCGTCGTCCTCGAACACGATCGTCTCGTCGTCGATCTCCAGCGGTCCTGCGTCGCGGAGTTCGCCGTCCTGCAGAAGATCCGGCGCGGCTACGGGCATGTGACGCCTCCATGTCTTGTCGTGCGCCGGAGTGAGCCGGCGAGGGTGCGGGCGGGTGGGCCCGCCGGGCCAAGGGCGTGCCGCACAAAGCTAGGAAGGGTCCGCCGACCTGACAAGAGGTCAGCTGGCCTTTCCGGGAGACCGGTCGGCAATGGCCGGTATTCACCCACACGGCGGTTTCCCCATATCGGTACGCCGGGGCGGAAGGGCGGACGCTCGCCGCACTGTGCCCGAGGCGGGAACCGGAGGCGGGGTCGGCACTGTCGGACGGCGCGCGGCGGACGGTGTCCGGGTTGCGGTGGGTTCAGCCGGCGCTGCCGGTGCCCTCGGTCTTGTCGGCAGTTGTCCACCAGGACATCTCTCCGCCTGGCCGGCGCCGTGCCGGAGTCGCTGGAGGAGCGGGGCGAGCATGCAGTCGTACTCGTCCCGCACCTCGTCGGCGACGCCGATCGGATCCCACTCGTTGAGCAGATGCCGCAGGCCGTCCTCGGTGGTGTCGCTTTCGGATCCCATCGCCCCTGGGTGCCACCCGGGGACTGCCGTCATCGCTCGCCCGCGCCTTGATGACGAGCGATCGGGATCGCTACTCGATGATGTTGAAGAGGTTTTTTTCGCGCGGGTTGAGCGCGGTTCCCTGGTAGTTGCCCGCAGGCGCGTAGAGCCGCAGACGGGCGCGCCGTGCCATCGTGTCACGGTCCTCGAATTGAACACCCGGATAGGCCCGGGTGACGGTATCTATCCAATGATCCAGGATGTGAGATGTACCAGAGCGGTCAAGTTCTTCATTGAGCGAATTGCTGCGTTCCAACACCCCTATGCGGGACGGATTCCCGCGGGTGACTCGCCTCGGCTGCCGCCCGGCCGCCACAAGTTGCTCCTGTTCGTACGCCATGATGCGGTTGATGCTCTGGGTTCGCATGGCCTCGGTGTCTATGAACCCGAGCGCCAGCATTGTCGCTTCCTCGGCGGAGCAGCCCCCGTTCGCCAGTTTCCCGTGGGTGGTTCCTTCTGCGTGTCCGAGGGCGGCTCCGATGTCTGCGGCGGGGCCGCCTCCGGTCGCCATTCTGCTGGAATTTTCCAGAGTGAGGCAGCCCCGGACAAGCGTACTGAGCATTGCCGACCAGAACTGTGGACGGGTTTCCTGGCCTGCGCTTACGAGGTCTCTACAGGATCCGAGTTTCGCCTGTATTTGCGCTCCCAGGCCCTGCCAACTCGCACGACCGACATTGTCGACAGGGGGGCCTGAAGCTTCGCAGTACTGAAGGGTTCGCGCAACCCAGTCCAGGACACCCTGGATAGATTTGTTCCGGGTCGACCTGACGGCGGCTTCGTGGATGGCTTTCCAGGCAATGGTGTGGGAGCGCTGATCCGGACGGAACTGGGTCGGCGGGCGCTCCTTGATGCTCAGCTGAACGTCACCGGTCCACAGGCTCCCTTGATTGTCGGCGTAGACCTCGACGTCGGCAACGAATCCGCTGTCCAGAACACCGAAGTCGAGCGGGCGCAGCAACTCGTCGTTGACGGTCACAGGGAATTGCTGTATGTGGGGAGGGGCGACCATCTCCTGCAGTGCTTGATTCGCGTGATGAAGCCCGGGAATCTGCGCCAGACTTCGAGTGACCCCGGGGAAAGCATTGGCCATGGTGTTCCAGAAGTGCTGCCCGGAATATTCACGCTGCTCTTGGGTCGGTGGCGCTTCATAGAGGCCCGAGGAGATCTGCCACAGATCTTCGGGTGACATTCGTTCGGCCAGGGGGAGGGATTCCTGCCTGCGGAGCCTGGCCATGCGGTCACCTTCAGAATTTCCTCCCGAGTTCCCTCCGAAGGTCGCCGCAGGGTTGAGCTGATAGGCCTCCATGTAGAGTCTGACGAGTTGCGCCAGGGCCCTGCTCCATTCGCTCACGGGAGCCGCCGTGCTCTGTATTTCTTCAAGTGCGCGGGATACCCTGCCCAGGGCTGCTTCATACAGCGGGACAGCACCTCTGGTCGTCTGGCTGAACATGGCGAGGGGAATACTTTGCAGGTTCCCCACCTCTCTCTCCATGTAGGAGACCAGACTGGTGGCGCTTTTGTGCGAGTGGCTGAGCAACGCCTCTCGCATGAGCGTCCAGGCCGTGGTGTGATTCTTTTGTCCGGCGTTGAGGAATTGAGTCTGCGGGCGGTCGGTGTCACTGATCATCATTTCGCCGACATAGATATCTCCCACTCGTGCCGGGAAACCGTTCTGGATGCTGCTGAAGACCGGGACATGTGCACGGAATTCGCTGGTCGGCTCATAATCGGCGAGATTGAACGTGCGCTGTCTTTCAAGCGTGGGCGGAACGAAGCCGAGGTTGATCCCCATGGCGCCTGGATTGTTCATCCTCTGGACGACCGCCGCCCCCGTTTCCGCAACGGAGTGCGCGGTCTCCCGTGTCGGCTCCGCGGACGTCGGCACGGCGGTCCGCATGACCCGCTCGGCATTGGTCTCGGCCTCGCGTTCGAAGCGGTCCGAGGGGTCCGAGACCCTGAGACCGGACCCGTCGTCGGTGCCGGCCACCGGCCCCTGCCGCTGCTGGATCACATGCGTCAGCTCGTGGGCCAGGGTGTGCCCGTCACCACCGCCGACGCCGATCACGACGTGGTTGCCGGAAGTGTAGGCGCGGGCCCCGATCTCCGCGGCCGACGCCTTCGCGGCGGCGTCGTCGTGGAGGCGGACGTCGGAGAAGTCCGCACCGAGCCGGGACTCCATGTCGACGCGGGTGGCCTCGTCCATGGGGCGGCCGGGGGTGCTCAGTACGTCATGCACGACGGACCGCTGCACGGGCGGGGAGGCCTGTCCGGCGGCCTCCGGCCCGGCCTGGGGCCCGCGACCGGGACCGTGCCGGTGCCGGTCGGGTTGTGCCCAGGGGTGGCCCGTCCGGCGGAGCATCTGGACCATGGCCGTGTTCCCGGTGATGTCCTGGACGCGCGGCGCTTCGGAGCGGGACGAGGAGGGCTTGGCAGCAGCTCCATGGTGGTATTCGGCGTCAGGGATCTGACTGTGGTCGTGAGTCACGCGCGGCACCGCCTTCGTTTCGAACGGGGGACCCCACCACGACACAGCTCCCGCCGGGCACGGGGAAGAGCACCACGCGCACAGAAGAGGGAAGCCGGCGCTGCCCGGAAGTACCTCGTGTCCGAAACCGGCGGAAGACCCACCGCTCGGACGGCGGGACGCCTGGGCGCGCCCCCGGCCGTGGATCAGCGGGACGCGTTCGGGTCAGTGGTGACACGGGCGCGGGTGGTGTCGGCGTACGGCTGCGAGCCGAACACGGACACCTCCCCGCCCTGCTCGATGCCGTGTTCCAGGGTGCGGGGGTGGGGGTCCGGCGGGAGAACGCGCGGGCCGCCTTCGGCTCGTTCAGACGCCCGGTCGGGCCGGGGGGGCCGTATCCCTAGTACTCGATGTCGAGGTAGTCGATGTCGTTGATCTGGACTTCGGACAGTCCCATGGCGCGGGCGCCGTTGTCCTGGAAATACACTTCCCTGAATCCTTCGGCGACGATTTCGCGCATCTTCCGGTCGCCGAGGCCGCGGTCCTGGGCGTCGAAGAGGCGCTGGGCGTACGAGGCGGGGAGCTTGATGGTCAGGCGCCGCAGCCGGTTCTCGTCGGTGGTGCCGACGGGGGCGGTGTAGCCGAAGCGGGCGCGGGTCTCGACCGTGATGCCGGTGGCGGCGGCCTGCCTGCGGCGGCGCCGGCGGATGCCGGGCTGCCAGTGGGACCGTACGACTTCGTCGATCTTCGCGGCGATGTCGGGCCGGGGGTGCTTGCGGGCGCCGCGGCGGTAGCGGTTGACGGAGTCGGCGGTGACGCCGAGTTCGGCCGCGACGGCCTTGGCGCTGCCCAGCCGGCGCAGCAGGTAGTTGATCTGGCCTTTCAGGGTCTTGGGCGGGTCCTGGGTGAAGTGCTCGCGTTCGGTCCGCCTGATGGCGTCCTCGATCTCTCCGGCCACGGGTCAGTCTCCGTTCGCCCGCAGGGTGCGGCGGTCGGCCGGCAGGCCGGCGTCGGCGGGGGTGGGGTCCACGACCAGGTCGGGGGCGAAGGGCGGGGAGGCGGAGGGGACGGGGCAGCGCTCTGTCCTCATCGGGGTTCGGCTCCTCGGGTGGTCTGCGGGGGGATACAGCGGCGTCGTGCGTCCTACTCGCCGTCGTCGAAGACGGCGTCGTGGCCGTCTCCCTTGATGTGCCGGGCGGGGTTGTAGCCCTGTTCCATCAGGTCGACCGCCCAGGTCATCGGCTGGACGCCCTCCAGTTTGGCCAGGCCCGGGGTGGGGCCCAGGCGGAAGGCACCGGGGATCGGCCTGCCGGTTTCCGCGTACGGCAGGAAGTCCAGCGGGCTGGTGCTCGGTGAGGGGTAGACGACACAGTCGGAGAGGACCGCGAGCGGGTACATGCCGGTCAGCTCGGCCATGGTGGACAGCTTGCGGTGCATGTTGACCCGGGCCTTGGAGATGACGGCGTTGCGGATCCACGGGGCCCAGGTGGGGCGCTTCATGGCCGGCCACTCCTCGCCGTCCCGGTAGCCCTTGCCCTGCGGGCGCTCGAAGAGCTTGCCGATGCCGCCCTTGATCGTGCCCTTGATCGCCGCGAGCACGGCCGCGAGGGCCGGGTCGGCCCGTTTGTGGACCTCCATCGCCGCGAGGAACTCGGCGTCGGTGAGGTCCTTGGTGACGCCGAGGTCGGCGAGCGTGTCGACGTAGGCGGTCTTGAGCCGGTCGTGCCACGGGTCGAGGTAGGCACCGGTCTCGCGGCGCAGGTAGGCCTCCAGGATCTCGACGTCGTGGCCGAGCTCCCGGGCGTAGGCGACGGTGTACGTCTGGTACCAGGCCGGGCCGGTCGGGCGCTCGCCGGTCGGCGTGAACGGCGAGGGAAGGCGCGGGTCGAGCTCGACGTGGGAGAGGTCGACCAGCCAGCTCCCGGGGACCTTGGGGTAGAACCTGGGGCGTACGAAGTGCTCGGGCTCGGACAGGCCGACCACGAGGCGTGCGGAGGCCGCGAGGAACGCGGTGTTCAGGTCCAGACCCACCGCGTACGGCAGTGCCGCCTCCTGCCCGGTGAGCAGGTCGATGTCGCGGACCCATTGATAGGCCTCTTCGTTGACGAAGCCGCCGGTCCAGCCGGTCTCGACGACGACCGGGTGCTCGGGGCGGGCCTCCGGCGGGGCCGGGGCCACCGGCTCGGTCCCGAGGGAGCCGGCGTTGTGGCCCGAGACCCAGTTGCCGGTCTCCTCGTCGCGTACCGGCTTCGTCGGCGGGCGCAGCGCGGTCATCAGCTCCAGGCCGTTGACGGCCGTGCCGCCGCGCGGGGTGAGGACCCGCTGCGCGTAGACGCCCAGGACGCGGGCGATGTCGGCCGGTGCCATCTCCGCTTCGGACACGCCGGGCCAGGAGCGGGAGTCCAGCGCGTCCCACGGGAGGATCGCGAGCTGCACGCACTGGCGGTCACGGCCCTGGACCTTGCGGTAGATCCGGGCCCAGGGACCGAACCCGCGCTGGGTCAGCCGCCACTTCGCCTTCAACACCTGCTTGACGACCGGATGGTCCTCCGCGAGGCGCAGACCGCGCCGGTCCTCCAGGGACTCGGGCAGGCCGAGCTTCACGGCCGCCGCGGCGGTGAGGACGATCAGGGGGTCGGAGTCCTTGCCGTAGCGGTGCAGCTTCGGCGCGCCGAGACCGGACTCCTCGAGGGTCCACTCCACCAGCTCCACGATCGTGGTCGCCGGACAGTCCAGCACGATCCCCTCGGCACCGTACGCGCTCCCGTCGCCGTCCAGGACGGCGAGGGGCCCGTTCGGGAAACGCGGGTCGAACGCGGGCGCGGCGGCCTTCCGCGCCGGGCTCCGGGGCGTCGATGCGCGGCGCGCGCCCGGGCGCCCGGGCGCGCTCGGCGGGGCGGGGGCGGGCGCGGGAGCCGGGGCGGGGCCGGGTACGGCGGGCTCGGTGGCCGGGAGGGTGCGGATGGGTGCCGCCGGGGGGTGGGGGGTGCCGGCCAGGGGCGGGGTGTGCGGCCTGTTCGGGGCGGGGGCGGGGTGGCGGTGGGCCAGGCCTTCGAGGAGGCGACGGTAGGCCGGGAGGCGTTCGGGTTTCGGCTCGGCGCGGCCCTCCTCCCACGCCTGGACGCTGGCGATGCGCACGCCGAGGGCCTGGGCAACAGCGGCCTGGGTCAGGCCGGCCGCCTCGCGCAGACGCACTCGTTCCGCGGGGGCCGGGAGGACGTGGCCGGCTTCGACGGCGGCAAGAAGGGCGTCGACTCCGGCAAGGGGGCCGGAAGGCTGGTTGCTCATGGAAAGAGGTGTCTCCTGCCTCGTCTTACCGGATGCCCTGGCGGATCTCTTCGAGGCGGGTCACCAGGCGCTGGTAGCGCTGGGACGCGGCCTGGGACGACTTCATCCCCTGGTGGCGGGCGATCGCCTGCCATTCCATTCCGCGTCGGCGGGCTTCGATGACGACCTGCGCCTCCAGCCGGTCCAGGGCCGTGCGCATGTTCTCGAACAGGCCCAGGGCCGCGGCGACGTCCTCGTCGGGGACGGCGTGCCGCCCTGCGCCGGTGCGGGCCGCGTCCGCCAACAGCCCTTCCAGGAGTGCGACGTCGTGCCGCAGTCCCGTGGCGTGCGTGTCCTCGGCCGACGGAAGGGACTCGGCCGCGCCTCCGACGGGAGAGCGGTGCGCGGAAGTGGCCTGTCCGCGGCGGGCGGTCGCCTCTGGGTCGTCCGACATGGCACCACACTATCCCACCACCCAATGAGACAACGTTCTGTTGTTCCCTTGGACGGCGAGGTGGTCCTGCCTCCGGTGGGAGGCGGCCCGACGACGAGGTGCGCGGGTCCGCCGGTGAGCCCGGCCTCAGGTGGGCGTGGTCTCCGTGTCGTCGGCGCTGTCGTCCCGCAGCACCGCCGGCATCCCCGCCACCAGTACCACCACTTCGGCCAGGCCTCCGTCCGCGGAGTGGCCCACCCGCACGGGGCAGGTGCCGTCGCCGGTCGTCGCGAAGGCGACCAGTCCGCCGCCCGAAGCCTCGTCCCGAGTGCGCAGGAGGTACATGGAGTCGGGGATGTTCTCCCCCGCCCCCGGCTCCTCCCGGACATGGTGCCGCTCGCCGAGCAGGCGGAGGGGTTCCCAGACGCCGGCGTCGGCGAAGCAGCCGGTCGCGCTGTCGGTGTCGAACCCGAAGATCTCGGCCTTCCCCGGCAGACGGAGGTCGTCGTCCGGGCCGAGGCCCGTCTCCCACGACACGGCGGGGGCCTCGCCGACACGCAGTCGGACCGCCGTGGTGTCCGTACGGGTGACCCGTTCCCGGCTCCACTCGCAGTCGTGGCCGACGCGGACCCGGGCCTCCTCGAGTACGTACTCCCCGGGCGGGACGTGGACCGTGACGGCGGGCCCGGTGCCGAAGAGGGCGTCGATCGGCCCGGGCCGCGCGGGGCGGGGTGGCCGCCGGCAGGTGGCGGGAGCGGTGGACACGTCGTCGAACGCGTCCGCCGTGCTCGCGTCCGGGCCGGACGCCGCCGGCCGGAGCGTCACTCGTCCCGGGAGTCCCTGCGGGAGGGCGGTCGCGAGCGGCCACTCCCCCAATCCGGGGCGGTGCTGCCGGCGCCGTACGTCGGCGCGGCACCGTGACCGGCCTCCCCCGTGCGCACCCCGCGGTTGTCGGGAGACGGAGCCCCTGCCGTCCGGAAGCAGTTCCACGGTGGAGCGGGGACACCGCTCGTCGAACTCCGCCGTGCCCGGGTCGGTGTACCGCCACTCACGGGTACGCCGGCGGAGCAGCCGGCTCCGGTCGTCCAGCAGCCGCAGATCCAGCTCGTCGGTGCGGCGGCCCCGGTCGTCGTAGAGCCACGGGCCGACGTAGTGGTCCCGTCAGGAGGCCAGCCGGACCTCCAGCGGGGCCTCGCGCCCCGGGATCCGCTGCACCACGACGTACGGCAGCCCCGCGGCGTCCCTCTCCCGTGCCGCCCCGGCCGTCAGCGGACGCCACGGCGCGTACGCCACTTCGACGACCGTCACCGGTTCCTGGTCCCCGCCCACACCGACACCCTCCGCTCCGTCCGACCGTGACGGACACGGTGGGCCCCGGCACCGACAACGGCCGGTGCGGGGCCCGGCTCACCGGTCCTGTTGCCAGGCCCGGACGATCTCGGCGGGAACGCGTCCGTGGTCGGGGACGTCGTATCCGTGGGCACGGGCCCATTCCCTGACGGCCCGGCTGTCGATGCTCGCCGGAGCGGAGGGCCGGTCGGGCCGGTGGTCCCGGTCGGCCGACGGGGACGGGGTGAAGAACACGCCGCCGTCGAGGAGTCGTTCGGGAAAGACCGGTACGCGGGTCCGGCCGCTCAGTACCGAGACGAGGAACTCGGTGAGGTTCCCGTCGTGGGTGTACCAGTCGTGGCCGTCCGCTTCGTTGACCGCGAGGCGCCAGGAGTCCGGATCGGCCGCGGGATCGGTGACCCAGAAGAGATGGTTGCCGTTGTCGGTGACTCCGACGGCGAACAGGTCCTCCGGGGGGTGCGGCATGGAGTACGTGCCGCTCTCGCGGTCCTTCAGCAGCTGCCGGCGGAGGCGGGCGGGCATCGGCCCGGTCAGGTCGACCCATTCGGTGGCGCCGTGGGGGTGGTAGACGCGGACGAAGTCGCAGAAGGCCCCGGGGCCGTAGGTGTCGGCCAGGCGCTTGTAGTCGTGGGGCAGCGTCATGCCCAGGGTGGCCTCGACGGCGCGCCAGTCGCTCGGAGCGGGTCCGGCCGGGGGCGGGGCGAGCTGCGTGAGGTCCTCGATACTGGTCACAGAAGTCCTTGACGGTGGCGCCGCTGCTGTTCGTGGGCGGGGTTCTCCAGCATGGTATCGACCAGGACCTTGCCGTTCCTGTCGAACGCCTCGAGCTGGATGTACTTGGGCACGGAGTCCTTCTCGTCGTCCGTGTACTCGAGGTAGACGTTGTAGGTGACGCGTCCGCCGGTGGGAGAGTCGACCTCGTTGTAGATGGCTTGTTCGAGGTCTCGCATCGCCGGGCTGTTGGTCGGGTTCTGGGTGATGGTGAAGAGGTTGTCCAGGGTGTCGCCGGATCCTCCGAGCATGCGGGCGAGCAGGTGTCCGCGGGCCTGGTTCTCGTCGCCGCCCATGAACCCGGGCGGTCTCAACGCCTGGGCGGCGTGGGTGCCTTCGTCGAGCATGTCCCTGGTGACGGTCGCGTTCATCTCGTAGGGGCGGCCGTGCTGGTCGCGGGTGAAGGTGACCCGCCCGCCCCAGGTCGGGTCGGCCTCGCAGCCGGCCAGGCCCAGGGGGTCCGTCAGGGTGAAGGGGTTGGGGACGTAGGTGTAGGGGTTGACGGCGGGGGCGAGACCGAGGGGGTCCGGGGTGACGTAGCGGCCCAGTTCGGGGTCGTAGTAGCGGTTGACGTTGTAGTGGAGGCCGGTTTCGGCGTCGAAGTACTGGCCGGGATAGCGCAGCGGGGTGAAGGCCGTGCTGTTCCTGTTCCACTGGGTCGTGCCCCAGGCGGTGCTGCGGGAGCGCCAGGCGAGGGCGCCGTCGCCGTCGACGAGTTCGGTGGGGGCTCCCGAGAGGTCGGAGACGACGGCGAAGAAGCGCCGGTCGATCTCCCGCCGAGCGCCGTCGACCTTGAATTCGCGCTGGGCCAGGGGTCGCAGTCCGGTGTAGTCCCAGACCAGGATCGTGCCGTGGGCGTGCGCGTGCTGCTCGGCGAGCTGGGAGCCGTCCCAGGTGTACGTGACGGTCTCCAGCGGGTTTCCGTCGCCGTCCTCGCGCCGCTTGGCGACGCGGCGGCCGAGCGCGTCGTAGTGGTAGTGCCACCGGCTGCCGTCGGGGACCTCGACGCGGGTGAGCCGGTCCTCGGCGTCCCAGGCGAAGTGCCAGTCGAGCGACTTGCCGCTGAGGGTGGTGGTCGTCCGCAGCACCATGCGGCCCTGGGCGTCGTAGCGGTAGCGGGTGCGGCCGGCGCGGGTGACGCGGGTGCCGTCGTAGTGCCGGTCTCCCGCGCTGTCCTGGCCCGGCGCCCGGGCGGGGAGGGCGACGCGGGTCTGGTCGCCCGCGGCGTTGTAGGCGTACCGCTCCGTCCATCCCTCGGCGCGGACGGCGGTGATCCGGCCGGCCGGGTCGAGGGTGAACGCCCGGTGGCCGCCGAGACTGTCGTGGATGCCGAGGGGGGAGCCGTCGGCCCGGTAGTCGAAGGCCCGCCGCAGCAGGGTGTTCTCCCGGAAGTCCAGGGTTTGTTCCGTGACGCGTCCGACGGGGTCGAACTCCTGGCGCAGGGTGAGGAGTTCGTCGAGCGTGCGTGACGTCTCGCGGCCCAGGGCGTCGCGTTCGAAGCGGAAGGTGTGCTCCCCCACGGTGTGGGCGGCCAGGCCGTCCGCCGCGTGGGCGAGGTCGCTGGTGGCGCCCGACGGGGTCCGCCGGTGGGTGCGTCGGCCCAGGGCGTCGTAGGCGAAGGTCATGGTCCGGCCGTCGACGCTCTCCGTGAGGACCCTTCCGGCCTCGTCGCGTTCGAGGTCGATCCGCGCGTGGGCGTTGGTGATCCGCGAGACGTGGCCGGACTCGCCGTACGTGAGGACGGACACGGCGCCGTCGTCGTGGCGCATGCGGGTCACGCGCCCCAGGACGTCGCGCTCGAAGGTGAGGCTCTGGCCGGCGGCGTTCGTGCGGCGCGCGAGGCGGCCGACCGCGTCGTGTTCGTAGGTCAGCGAGCGGCCGTCGAAGTCGGTCTCGGAGACGAGCCGGCCGGCCGCGTCGTAGGTGTAGCTCCACTCCAGCCCCTGCGCGTTGACCACCTTGGTCAGGCGCAGTTCGGTGTCGTGGACGAAGCGGTAGTCGCTTCCGTCCCCGGTGGTGCTGGTGGAGGGCCGGTCGAAGTGGGTGGCGGTGTGGGTGCTGACGCGGCCCGTGCGGTCCGTGTGGCCGACGAGGTTGCCCTCGCCGTCCCAGCTCCATTCCTCGCGGGACCCGTCGGGCAGTTCCCGCCACGCGGGTTTCCCCTCGACGGTCCAGCCCTGGCGCAGTGTGCCGCCGACGGCGTCGGTGACGGACACGATCCGGCCGAACGCGTCGCGGGCGCAGAGCACGCTCGCTCCGTCCGGCGTGGTGACGCTCAGGGGCAGGCCGGCGGCGTCGGTCCGCACCCGGGTGAGGCCCCCGAGGGCGTCGCGTATCGCGGTCACGTGTCCGCGGGCGCCGAACTCGTACTCCGTGCGCGCGCCGGTGGGGTCGGTCACCGCGGTGCGGTTGCCCCGGTCGTCGTACTCGTACAGGTGCCGGGCGCCACCGCGTTCGGTGACCTCGACCGGCAGGCGCATCGGGTTGAAGACCGCGCCGGTGCGCGCGCCGTCGGGAGCGGTGAGGCCGACGAGGTCGCCGTGCGCGTCGCGCTCGAAGCGGGTGGTGCGGCCCAGGGCGTCGGTCCGGGCCAGCAGCCGGTCGTGTTCGTCGAACTCGAAGCGCGCGGTGTTTCCCAGGGGGTCGGTCTCGGCGACGAGCCGGAGGCGGTGGTCGAGTTCGAAGACGGTGGTGGCGCCGGTGGAATCGGTGTACCGGGTGAGGCGTCCGCCCGTTTCGGGGAGCTCTTCGTAGGCGAACGCGGAGGACAGGAAGCCTTCGGGGCCGACCGTGCGCACGACCCGTCCCGACGCGTCGTAGACGTACTGGAACGTGGAGTCGTTGCGGTCGGTCCAGGACGTGACGCGCCCCTGGTCGTCGTAGGTGAACCGCAGGGGGAGGCCGGAGGAGTTGGTGACGCCGGTGAGGTCGCCAAGATCGTCGTACCCGTACCGCATGACGGTGACGGGGCCTTCGGGGGTTCGCAGGGACAGCTCGGACACGCGGTCGTCCGCGATCCGCAGGTCGACCTGGTAGCCGCCGTCGTGCACGATCCGGACCGGGGCCCCGTCGCTCCGGCGCAGGAACGTGACACCCGTGTGGTTGCGGTCCTCGATCTCGCTCAACCAGTAGGCGGAGGACCGGTGGTAGGGGCTGCCGGTGAAGTAGCGCGTCGTCCCCGACGACGGATCGGAGATGCGATAGGTCGTGGAGCCGTTGTCCTGCCCGCCGCGGGTCAGGGGCAGCGGAGGCCCTTCGAGGGGCAGGACGCCGTCGGTGTCGTCCGGGGACGGCAGCCGCGGGTAGACGAGCAGGGAACCGTCCTGCCGTGCCCAGACCGCTCCCCGGCAGGCGGAGTCCAGCTCGATGCGTTCGTCCAGGGTGGAGGCCCAGCTGCGTCCGAACCAGCGGCCCCAGCGGTATTCGGAGAGGTGGGTACGGAGCAGGACGAAGGGAAGGGAGGCGGCGAGGGACAGATCCGTCTGGGGCAGTGTCGTCTCGCCGGTGGCGACGTCGATCGGGTCGTTCCTGCAGGTCTTCCTCTGCAGCGGGATGCCGTTGCGCCGCGCGTCGTCCTTGGCCGTGTCCAGGCTCGCCGGCTTCGTCCGTCCGCCGCCCGGCCCTCCCCGGCCGCGCGCGGGCTCGGAGCCGCCCCGCCTGCCGGTCAGGTCGCCCGCGTCCTTGTCGCCCTTGGCGTGGACGCCTCCGACGTGATCCCGGACGTCCCCGTCGGTGTCCTTGTGGGTCCTGGAACTCTTGGTGATGGCGTCGGGGACCTTCTTGCCGATGTGGTCGCCCAGGTCGTCGAGGGCCTTGGTGAGTTTCTCCGTGACCCCTTCGATGGTGGTGTCGAGGACGGCGGTGAGGGAGTCCTTGCCCTTCGCGCGGCCGTGATGGCTCCTGGCCCTGCCCAGCTTCGACCCGGCCTTGTCACGCATGGTGATCTGCACGCCGGCCAGGTGCGTTCCGGCCTTGCCGTGGGCGTCGTGGTCGATCTCCGGGCCGCCGCGCGGGCCCGGAACCGAGGCCCCGCCGACGGAGTTGAGCCGCAGTCCGTCCTTGCCCGCCTGCACCGTCCGGTCGGTGTCGTAGCCGTCCTGGACCCCCGCCGCGTTCAGCGCCGTCTGTATCGCCAGGTCGGCCACGATGTTCTCGATCGCGGCGACCGCGGGCTCGGTGAGCGTCGCCATGATCTCCGCGACGGCCTCTTCCGCCATCTCCTTCAGGATCTTCTTGAACGCGATGCGCGTCGCCGCGATCTTCGCGCCGGCGAGCAGTGTCGACAGGCCCGCCGTCAGCGGCGCGAAGGCGAGCGTGACGCCCACCGTCGCGCACAGGTCCGCCAGCTCGCCCACGGCCAGGATCTTCCGGGCGACGATGATGTCCGCCACGCGATCGAGCGCGCCGGCGACGACGCGGGCGGCCTTCGCCAGGTCCTTGTGCTTGCTCTGCACTTTCGACCAGTGCCGGTCCAGGGCGCTGAGCGACTCGCTCCGCCCGGTGGAGAGCAGCTTCTGCACATGGGCGTAGGCGACGCCAGCGTCGTCGTCCGCGTCGTCGGCGAATTCGCGCAGGGAGTCCGCCATGTCGCGGTAGGCGTCCTCGTCGACGTTCGGCCATCCCACGCCGACGATGTCGAGCATCGTGTCGACGCCCTCAGGAATCGTGTATCCCACGACGCAACAACCCCCGGTCCCCGGTCCGCAGAAAGGCGGCTCACCTGTGCGGAGAAGATCACACACCATGCCGTGAGACGTCTGCCGGTGCCCGGACGGTTCCTGGAACGTGCCGCGGAAGGCCGTGTCGGGGCAGGTCGGGACGGCGCCACCGCCCGGGCCCCTCACAGCGTCGCGGTGCCGGGTCGCTCACACCGCCGCGGCGCCGGGGGGCGCACTCCTCGCCCATCCGGTGGCGCTGACAGCGCACCGATCCGCATGACGGATCAAAATGGACGAAAAGGGTCGGCGAGCCGGGGAGCTGCGGTGGTACACGACAACGCCGAGGACGACGAGGCGTACGGCGAGGAGCGCGTCTTCCACGACGAGGAGCCGGACTTCCACGACCAGGACGACGAGGCGTACGTCCATGAGGAGGGGGATTACGGTGACGTCGCGGGCGGCGTGGCCGACGACGCCGCTCCGGACGTCTTCCTGGACGTCCCCCTGCTGAAGGTCGACGAGATCGACCTGGACGTCGAGAACCTGCGGGCGCACGTCTCGCTCCAGGCCGAGGTGCTGGACCTGCTGAAACTGAACGTGGGTGCCGACGTCCTGCTCGGCCGGGTGCACCTGGGCATCTCGGGTGTGGAGGCGCAGGCGCAGCTCAGGGTGCGTCTCGACAACGTGGCGATGATCATCAACCGGGTGCTCACCACGATCGACCGCAACCCGGAGATCCTGCACGAGCTGACCCGGGGGATCGGATCGGCGGTGCGGGACGTCGGCGGCGGGGCCCGTCAGGCCGTGGGCGAGCTGGGCAGGGGCGCGGGAGCGGCCGTCCAGGACGTCGGCCAAGGCGCCGGCGCGGCCGTCCAGGACGTCGGCAGGGGTGCCGGGGTCGCGGTCCGGGACGTGGGCCACGGCGTCGGCTCGGTGGCCGAGGACGTCGGTCGGGAAGCCGGAAGCACCGTCCGGGAGGTGGGCGGCGAGGCGGGCCGGACCGTCGGAAAGGCCGGCGGGAGGGTCGGCGACGCCACCGAGGACGTGGTCGGCGGGGCTGCGGACCTGGCCGGGACGGCGGGCGGTGCGGTACGCGGGACCGGCAGGACCGCCACGGACGCCACGGACGCCACGGACGCCACGGACGCCACAGGCACGGCGGGTGCCACGACACGCCGGGCCAAACCGGTCAAGCGGAGCACGGCGCGCAAGAAGGTCGGGAAGAAGGCGGAGGACGGGGCGGTACGGAAAACGGAGGGGACCCGTACGCGGCGGGCGCGTACGGAGGAGGGGAAGCCGCCACCGCGGTCCGGACGTCGTCGCGCCGCCGGGGAACAGGAGGAGCCGCCCTGAACGGCTGCCGCGTCCGCGCCGGACGCCGTCGGACGGAGACCCGGTGCGCGGACGCGGGATCCGGTGCAGGACATCGCGTTCCACGCGACGGTCCGCTGCGAGCGCCTCCGCTTCCTGGAGGCGCCCCGGACGGCCGTTCGTTTCCCGGGCGCCGGGGAACGGGAGTCGACGAGCGGCAGCGACCGGGTCCGTCTTCCCGAGAAGGTCGTCCCCGGCCGGGAGTACCGCGACGCCACCGTCGTCTACCGCCTGGAGACCCGGCTCATCGGTGAGTCGGAGGACGGGCGGGACGACGCCGCGGCCTCGGACGACCGTGGGACCTCCTGAACGCCCGCGGGGGGCCGGGATCCCCGCGGGCGTTCGGGGGAACCGGGTCCTGCCCGCCCTCCGTACCGCGCTTCGGACGCCCGGCCTCGAACGCCCGGCCGGTTCCGTCGCGGGCGGGGCGGGCGCCGAACACGCGGACGGTCCGCCGCCGGCCCGGATAGTGTGCGGTCCCGGAACGAGACCACTGTGCGGAGGCGTCGCCTTGAACCCGACCGGCACCGGTACCGACCTGTACGAGGCGTTGAGCCGGATCCTCGCCGAGCGGTTCACCTGCCGCCAGTTCCTGCCCGACCCCGTCCCCCGGGCGACCGTCGAGCGGCTCCTGCGACTGGCCCAGCGCACCCCCTCCTGGTGCAACACCCAGCCCTGGCAGCTGCACATCACCGAGGGCGCCGCGACCGAGCGGCTGCGCGCCGAGCTGTCGGCCCACGTCCTGAGCCACCCGGACTCGCCCGACTTCCCGTTCCCCACGCAGTACACCGGGGTCCACCGGGAGCGTCGGCGCGAGTGCGGTCTCCGGCTCTACGGCAGTCTCGGCATCGCCGGGGACGACCGGGAGCGGACCCTGCGGCAGACGCTCCGCAACTTCGAGCTGTTCGACGCGCCGCACGTCGCGATCGTCACCACCGAGGCCGATCTCGGTGTCTACGGGGCCGTCGACTGCGGCCTCTACATCGACACCTTCCTGCTCGCCGCCCACAGCCTCGGTCTGGCCGCGGCGCCCCAAGCCGCCCTCGCCGCCTACTCGGGCTTCCTCCGCGCGCACTTCGGCATTCCGGACAACCGGCGCGTGGTGGCGGGCATCTCCTTCGGCCACCCCGACCTCGGCCATCCGGTCAACGCGTTCCGTACCGACCGGGAGGAGCCGGAGAACGCCGTCACGTGGCACACCTCCTGAACCCGGTCACGCGCCCGGCGGGCTCCACCGGGGCGAGGGCGGCCCGGGGGCACGCGCGTGGATGCCGTCCTCCGTCCCGTCATCACGCCGGTCGCGCGGTTCAGCCGCCGTACGCGGGACAGAGAACCCATGGCCCGTGCCCCCGACGCCCGGAGGAGACCGTCGATGACGCCCGGCACCGTGACAGGGAAGGACGACGCGTGGTGGAAGTCCGCGGTCGTCTACCAGATCTACCCCCGCAGCTTCGCCGACTCCGACGGCGACGGCATCGGTGACCTGGACGGCATCACCGGCCGTCTGGACCACCTCGTGGAGCTCGGCGTGGACGTGGTGTGGCTCTCCCCCGTCTATCCGTCGCCGCAGGACGACAACGGCTACGACATCAGCGACTACCAGGACGTCGACCCCGTCTTCGGCGATCTCGCGGCCTTCGACCGCCTCCTCGCGGCGGTGCACGAACGCGGCATGAAGCTGATCATGGACCTGGTCGTCAACCACACCTCCGACGAGCACCCCTGGTTCCGGGAGTCGCGCGACCCCGGGAGCCCCAAGCGCGACTGGTACTGGTGGCGGCCGCCGCGCGACGGTCGCGAGCCCAACAACTGGGGCTCGTTCTTCTCCGGTCCGGCGTGGACGCACGACCCCGCGAGCGACGCGTACTACCTGCACCTGTTCTCGCCCAAGCAGCCCGACCTCAACTGGGAGAACCCGGAGGTGCGCGAGGCCGTGTACGCGATGATGCGGTGGTGGCTGGAGCGGGGCGTGGACGGCTTCCGGATGGACGTCGTCAACCTCGTCTCGAAGGACCCGGCGCTGCCCGACGGGGTGCTGCGCGGTGACGGTCCGTACGGCGACGGGTCGCCCTCCTTCGTCTGCGGCCCACGCATCCACGAGTACCTCCGGGAGATGCACCGGGAGGTCATGGCCCGGTACCCCGGCCGGCTGCTGACCGTCGGGGAGATGCCCGGCGTGACCGTCGAACAGGCCCGCCTCTTCACCGACCCGCGCCGCGCCGAACTCGACATGGTGTTCCAGTTCGAGCACGTCGGACTCGACCACGGCGTCCACAAGTTCGATCCGCGACCGCTGCGGCTGACCGATCTGAAGGCGTCCCTGGGCCGCTGGCAGACCGGCCTCGCGGACGTCGGCTGGAACAGCCTGTACTGGAACAACCACGACCAGCCGCGCGTCGTCTCCCGCTTCGGCGACGACGGTCCCCGTCACCGCACGCGGTCCGCGACCATGCTGGCGACGGTGCTGCACCTGCACCGGGGCACCCCCTACGTCTACCAGGGGGAGGAACTGGGCATGGCCAACGCGCCCCTGCGCACCATCGAGGACTTCCGGGACATCGAGTCCCTCAACCACTACGCGCAGGCGCTGCGCGCGGGAGCGCGGCCCGAGGAGGTCCTGCCCGGACTGCGCGCGATGGGCCGGGACAACGCCCGTACGCCCATGCAGTGGGACGCCTCCCCGGGGGCCGGCTTCACCACGGGCACCCCCTGGTTCCCGGTCAACCCGGACCACACCCGGGTCAACGCCGCCGCGGCCCGCGCGAACCCCGACTCCGTCTACCACCACTACCGGCGCCTGATAGCCCTGCGCCACGACGAACCGGCCGTCGTGCACGGCGACTTCACCATGCTGCTGCCCGACGACGAGCGCGTGTACGCCTTCACCCGCCACCACGAGGGGACCACCCTGCTGGTCCTCGGCAACTTCACCGGCGACACCGTGGCCGTGGACCTACCCGACGGCTGGGAGGACGCCGAACTCGTCCTGGACAACGGGCCGTCCGTCCCGGCGGAGCACGGGCGCACGGTCCTCGCCCCCTGGGAGGCGAGGGTGCACCGGCGGGTCGGATGAGTCGACGTCACCTCACCGGTCGTGCCGCCTGATCCCCGCTCCCCGGGGTAGGCGCGGCCCATGACCGTCTACGGATTCCACGCCTCGCACGAACAGGTGCCTCCCGCGGACCTCCTGGCCGCGGCCGTCCGCGCGGAGGAGGCCGGTTTCGGCGCCGCCATGTGCTCGGACCACTTCTCGCCCTGGAGCGTCCGGCAGGGCGAGTCCGGCTTCGCGTGGTCCTGGCTCGGCTCCGCCCTCCAGGCCACCGACCGCATCCCCTTCGGCGTCGTCAACGCGCCCGGACAGCGCTACCACCCCGCGATCGTCGCCCAGGCCGTCGGCACCCTCGCCGCCATGTACCCGGGCCGCTTCTGGGCGGCCCTGGGCAGCGGGGAGGCGTCCAACGAGCACATCACCGGCGGCCGTTGGCCGCGCAAGGACGTGCGCAACGCGCGACTGCGCGAGTGCGTCGACGTCATCCGGGCACTGCTGCGCGGCGAGGAGGTGAGCCACGACGGTCTGGTGACCGTGGACCGGGCGCGTCTGTGGACCCGCCCGGAGACCGTGCCGCCGCTGATCGGCGCCGCGTGCAGCGAGGCCACCGCGGGCTGGTGCGCCGAGTGGGCCGACGGCCTCATCACCGTCAACGCGCCGCACGAGCGCCTGCGCCGGATCGTGGACGCCTACCGCTCCGCCGGAGGGAGGGGCCGGCTGCACCTCCAGGTCCATCTGAGCTGGGACCCGGACCCGGACACCGCGCTCGCCGTCGCCCACGACCAGTGGCGCACCAACGTGCACGGGCCGCCGGTGAGTTGGGACCTGGACACGGCCGAGCTGTTCGACGAGGTCAGCGAGCACGTCACGCCGGAGCGGGTCGCGGAGGCGGTCAACGTCTCGGCCGACCTCGGACAGCACGCGGCCTGGCTCCAGGAGTACGCCGACCTCGGCTTCGACACGATCATGCTGCACCACGTCGGCCGCGAACAGAGCGCGTTCATCGACGCGTTCGGCGACGAGGTGCTGCCCCGGCTCGACGCGGTCCCGGCCGGTCCCGCGCGCGCGGAGGACGCCCGATGAGACTGACCCGGACCTCCGACCTGTGGTGGAAGAACGCGGTCGTGTACTGCCTGGACGTCGAGACGTACCAGGACGGCGACGGCGACGGCATCGGCGACTTCGCGGGCCTGACCCAGCGGATCGACCACCTCGTCCGCCTCGGCGTCACCTGCGTGTGGCTGATGCCGTTCTACCCGACCCGGGAACGGGACGACGGCTACGACATCACCGACTTCTACGGCGTCGACCCGCGCCTGGGGACCCTCGGGGACTTCACCGAGTTCGTGCGGACCGCCCGCGACCGGGGCATCCGGGTCATCGCCGACCTGGTGGTGAACCACACCTCCGACCAGCACCCGTGGTTCCGGGAGGCCCGCTCCAGCCGTACGTCCGCGCGCCGCGACTGGTACGTCTGGCGCGACGAGCCGCCCGAGGACGGGCCCAGCGGCGTGGTCTTCCCGGACGCCGAGAAGAGCCTGTGGGAGTACGACGAGGAGACCGGGCAGTACTACCTGCACCGGTTCTACCGGCAGCAGCCCGACCTCAACGTGGCCAACCCCGCCGTGCGCGACGAGATAGCCCGCATCATGGGCTTCTGGACGCAGCTCGGCCTCTCCGGCTTCCGCGTCGACGCGGTCCCCTTCCTCCTGGAGACCGACGGCCAGGAGGACGCGGACCGGCTGCCCGATCCGCACGACTACCTGGCCGACCTGCGGGCCTTCCTCGGGCGCCGCAACGGCGAGGCGGTCCTGCTCGGCGAGGTCAACCTGCCCTATCCCGAGACCATGGAGTTCTTCGGCGGCCCGGAGTCCGAGCGGGGCGACGAGCTGACCATGTGCTTCGACTTCATCGGCATGCAGAAGATGTACCTGTCCTTCGCCCGTGAGGAGGCCGGGCCGCTGGCGGCGGCCCTGCGCGAGCGCCCGGAGGCCCCGCGCGACGGGCACTGGGCGACCTTCGTCCGCAACCACGACGAGCTGACGCTCGACAAGCTGGACGACGACGAGCGCGCCGAGGTGTTCGCCGCCTTCGGCCCGGAGGAGGACATGCAGTTGTACGGCCGGGGCCTGCGCCGCCGGCTGCCCCCGATGGTCGGCGGCGACCGCCGTCGCGTGGAGCTGGCCCACAGCCTGCTGTTCAGCCTGCCCGGCACGCCCGTGCTCTTCTACGGCGAGGAGATCGGGATGGGCGAGAACCTCGCCGCGGAGGGCCGGCAGGCCGTCCGCACCCCCATGCAGTGGACGGCGGACCGGGGCGCCGGATTCTCCACCGCGCCGCGCGGCGACTTCCCCAATCCGATGACCGGGGGCGCGTACGGGCCGGAGCGGGTGAACGTGCACGACCAGGCGCACGACCCGGACTCGCTCCTCACCCGCGTACGGACGCTGATCGAGCGGTACCGCGAGGCGCCCGAGCTCGCCTGGGGCCGTACCGAGGTGCTCGACGCGGACGACCCCGGCGTCCTGGCCCACCTCAGCTCGCTCCCGGAGGGGGCGGTACTGGTGCTGCACAACTTCTCGTCCCGGAAGATCGACGCGGCCGTGACCGTGCCGGGCCTGAAGGGCGGCCGTCCGCTCACCGACCTGCTCACCGACGACAGCGTCGAGGCGTCGGCGGGCGGTCGCGTCGACGTCGGCCTGGAGCCGTACGGCTACCGCTGGCTGCGGGTGGACACCCCGCTGGACGACCCGGAACGCGCGGCCGTCGTCCGTCAGGAGCGCCGCGAGGGCACCTCCCCGTCGACCGCACGGGCGGCGTCCACCCGCCGTCCGTAGGCTCCCCCCGTCCCGCGAACGGGGCGAGGGGACGGGAGCGGGTCGGTCACCCGTGCGGGCCGGACCCGCTCCCGCCACATCTCCTCGTCCGCCGGCGCGAGCGCTCCCGCGGCGCAGAGCCGTGGCCCGGTCGGACCGGCTGCGTTATCGGGGCGCTCGTACGGAGAACTCGTTGCCGTCGGGATCGAGCAGCGTCACCCGGTCGCCGTCCCCCCCGCCCGTGTCGACGCGTGTCGCGCCGAGGGCGACGAGGCGGTCCAGTTCCGTCTTCCGGTCGGCTCCGGCGGGAAGCGCCAGCTCGAAGTACAGCCTGTTCGTGCCGCTCTTCGGCGCCACCGGAGGACCGCCCCAGGTGATCTTCGTACCGCCGTCCGGCGACTGGATCGCGGTCTCCTGGTCCTGGTCCCAGACCAGTGGCCACCCCAGGGCCTCGCTCCAGAAGTAACCGACCGCCTGGGTGCCGTCGCAGGCCAGCGCCCCGATGACGCCGGTGTCGGCGAGGAACGCGTTGCCCGCCTCGATGACGCAGAACTCGTTGCCGTCCGGATCGGCGAGCACCACGTGCCCCTCCTCCGGGAGTTGACCCACGTCGAGGTGTGCTCCGCCGGTCCGCAACGCCCTGGCCACCGTCTGCCGCTGTTGCTCCGGGGAGGCGCTCGTCAGGTCGAAGTGCGCCCGGTTGCGGCCGGTCCTCGGCTCCCCGCCCGGCACGAAGCGGATGCGGAACCCGGCGCCGTCGGGGGCCAGGATCGCGATGCCGTCGTCCGGGCCGTCGTCCGGCTCCCAGCCCAGGACCCCCGACCAGAACCGCGCCAGGTCGGAGGGCCGGGTCGCGTGGAAACAGATCGCGAACAGTTGGCTGGTCATACCTCGTACGTCTCCGATCCGCCGGCGGTCGATGCGGCACCGTGCCCTGACCGCCAGCGGAGCCTAGGGGGGCCGCACGGCTCGCGCACCCGGGTTTCCGGCGCGGGTGTCGCGGTTCCCTCGCTTCCACCGTCCGGACCGGTTTCCCACCGGGAACCGATCGTTCTGCAGGGTCACCTGACACATCGATCCAGGGGGAGATCCATGCCCAAGTCCTCGACGCCCGGCACGGCGGTCGTCGCCGCCGCGCTGGCCCTGCTCGTCGTTTCCTGCGGCGCGTCCGAGACGAACGGCTCCGGCGCGCCGGCCGGTACGTCGGCCTCCGTGGCCACGACGGCCCCGGCCGGCCAGGAGGCCGGCGAAGCGCCGACGACGGCGGACGCGGGTGGGAGTGCCGCGCCGACCGACGCGGAGGACGCGACCGCGCGTCCCGACACGACCTCGGTCGAGCGCGTGCGCGACGCCTTCGCCGGACTCCAGGCGACCCTGGACGACTCGTGCGCCGACCCGGGCAACTGCTCCTACTTCCTCGGACGGGTCTACGACGAACTCCAGCGGATGGACCGCGCCATGAAGGGCGACGAGAAGGGACCCGGGCACTTCCCCGAGCCGATCGCGCTGATCGAGAAGCTCAACGGGGAACTCGACGGCGACCGTTCCTTCGAGAACCTGAAGAAGCACCAGAGCCTGCTGATCGGGACGCGCGACCGGATCAACACCTGGATGCAGGGCCACCCGGACGACTACCGCTGACGGCCGGGACCCCTCGGCTCCGGGGCCGGGTCGTCGGTGTGCGGGATGCCGTTCGTCCCGCACACCGGCGGCCCGGCCCCGTCCCGTGTGCGCCCTGCTGGTGCGCGCACGCCTCCCTGTGGTTATCTGATGCCATGACCGTGCTCGTGACCCGCCGCCACGTCGATTACGTGCGTGTCACCACCACGGCCTGTTCCGTCGTGAGCTGACTCCGTCCTCCGACGTTCGACCCGCTCCTTCCCCGCATCGCGCCGACCGCCGAGCCCTGCCCGTGTCCGGGCACGGACGCGCGCCGTCGGCCCGCGGCGGCATCAGCATTCCCGTTCCGCATCCGGGCATCGCCGTACCCGCGTCCAGGCGTCGCCCCACCCGCACCCAGGGAGAACCATGAGCCCGAACCAGCCCGTCGACTCCGTCACCGCGGGCCACACCCCCGAGGACGAGCACCCCGGCCCCGACACCTCGGCGTGGTCCTTCGAGACCAAGCAGGTCCACGCCGGTGCCACCCCCGATCCCACGACCGGCGCCCGCGCGACGCCGATCTACCAGACGACGTCCTACGTGTTCCGGGACACGCGGCACGCGGCCGACCTCTTCTCGCTGGCCGAGCCCGGCAACATCTACACCCGCATCCACAATCCCACCCAGGACGTCTTCGAACAGCGCGTCGCGGCGCTGGAGGGCGGTGTGGCCGCCGTGGCACTGGCCTCCGGGCAGGCCGCGGAGACCCTGGCGATCCTCACGCTCGCGAGCGCCGGGGACCACGTCGTCTCCAGCGCGTCGCTGTACGGCGGCACGTACAACCTCTTCCGGCACACGCTGCCGAAGCTGGGCGTCGAGGTGTCCTTCGTCGACGATCCCGACGACCTGGACGCCTGGCGCGCGGCGATCCGGCCGCGCACCAAGGCGCTGTTCGCGGAGTCGCTGGGCAACCCGCGCGGCAACGTGCTCGACATCCGGTCGGTCGCGGACGTGGCGCACGAGGCCGGCGTGCCGCTGATCGTGGACAACACCGTGCCGACTCCCTATCTGCTGCGGCCCATCGAGCACGGCGCGGACATCGTCGTGCATTCGGCGACCAAGTTCCTCGGCGGGCACGGGACCACCGTCGCGGGTGTCGTGGTCGACGGCGGGACCTTCGACTTCGGCGCCCGTGCCGAGCGGTTCCCGGACTTCACCGAACCCGACCCGAGCTACCACGGCCTGCGGTACTGGCCCGCCCTCGGGCCGGGCGCCTTCGCCGTCAAGCTGCGGGTGCAGCTGCTGCGCGACCTCGGGCCCGCGCTCTCCCCGCACTCCTCCTTCCTGCTCCTCCAGGGCGTGGAGACGCTCAGCCTGCGCATCGAACGGCACTCCGCGAACGCCGGGGCCCTGGCCGAGTGGCTGGAGCAGCGCGACGAGGTCGCCGCCGTCCACTATCCGGGGCTGGAGTCCAGCCGCTGGTTCGAGGCGGGACGGCGGTATCTGCCGCGCGGCGCGGGCGCCGTGCTCTCCTTCGAGCTGCGGGACGGCGTGGAGGCGGGCAAGCGGTTCGTGGACGCCGTCGAGCTGTTCAGCCACCTCGCCAACATCGGCGACGTACGCAGTCTCATCATCCATCCGGCGTCCACCACGCACAGTCAGCTGGACGCGGAGCAGTTGACGGCCTCCGGCACCTCCCCCGGGCTGGTGCGCCTCTCGGTCGGCATCGAGAACCTCGCCGACCTCAAGGCGGACCTGGAGGCCGGGTTCCGCGCGGCGAAGGGCGCGTCCTGAGCACCGTGCCGACGCCGTCCCGGGTCCCCCTCCCGCCGGCCTCCGGGGGCTGGCGGGAGGGGGACCCGCCCGGGCGGCGCCAGTGGTACATGCGCGAGCACCCGCTGGCGCTGGAGGCGGGTGGTGAACTCGGGGGTGTGCGGCTGGCGTTCGAGACGTGGGGGCGGCTCGCGCCGGACCGGCGCAACGCGGTGCTGGTGCTGCACGCCCTCACCGGCGACAGTCACGCCGCCGGGCCCGCCGGGCCCGGTCACCCCACGCCCGGCTGGTGGGACGGTCTCATCGGCCCGGGGCGCGCGCTGGACACGGACCGCCTCTTCGTCGTGGCGCCGAACGTGCTCGGCGGCTGCCAGGGCAGTACCGGCCCGTCCTCGCCCGGCCCGTCGGGGAGGCCGTGGGGCGGTGACTTCCCGTTCCTGACGCAGCGCGACCAGGTCGCGGCCGAGGCCGGTCTCGCCGACGCGCTGGGCATCGGGCGCTGGGCCCTCGTGGTGGGCGGATCGGTGGGCGGCATGCGGGCGCTGGAGTGGGCGGTGTCGTACCCGCTGCGTACGGAGGCGCTCCTGCTGCTCGCCACGACGGCCGTGGCGAGTGCCGAGCAGATCGCCTGGGCCGGCGTCCAGCTGCACGCCGTCCGCTCCGATCCGGACTGGCACGGCGGCCACTACCACCGCACCGGCCCGGGCCCCCGTGCCGGGCTCGGCCAGGCCCGGCGGATCGCCCACCTGACGTACCGCAGCGAGCCCGAGCTCCAGGCCCGCTTCGGCCACTCGCCCCAGGGCGAGGAGGACCCGTGGCGGGGCGGCCGGTACCGGGTCGGGTCCTATCTGGACCATCACGCGGCCAAGCTCGTGCACCGCTTCGACGCGGGCAGTTACGTCGTCCTGTCCGAGGCCGCGAACAGTCACGACGTCGGGCGCGGCCGCGGCGGCGTGCGCGCCGCGCTGAGCCGGGTGAGCGCGAGGACGCTGGTGGCCGCGGTCGACTCCGACCGTCTCTACCCGCCGTCGCAGCAGGGGGAACTGGCGGCCGGCATCCCCACCGCGGACGACCTCCGGGTGATCCGGTCGCCGTACGGCCACGACGGGTTCCTCGTCGAGACGGAGCAGGTCTCCGCGCTCGTACGCGAACTCCTGCGCACCGAACGCCCCTCGGCGTCACCGGACCGTGCGCCGTCCCGATAGCGCGGCGGCCGGGGGCCGGCCCGGCCGCGTTCGACGGGCGCGTACTGGACGGCCCGCAGGTACCGGACGGCCCGCAGGTGCCGACGCGACCGGACTCCCGCGCGTCCGGGCCGACTCGGCACCTGTTCGCTGCCGCCCGCCGGACAAGGCGTTCCAAAAGGTGGACGCGGGTTGGTGCCGGGTCGCGGCTGTTGTAGAAATGGGCCTCATGAACTCCGAGTCCCTGGTGCGCCGCCTGGTCATCGACCTGTGCCGTCGCCCGGGCTCGTGTTGTCGCTGACCCGGCTTCCTTCCGGTGCGCCCCGCCGTGCGGTGATCCCACCCGCACGGGGGCGGTCTTCGCGTCCTCGCGCAGGACGCGCTCCCCCTCTTCTCGTTCCGCATCACACCCGCCCGGGGCCGGCGGCCGTCTCCGACCGCCGATGCCGATCGCCCGTGCCCCGGCGGCGTCTCTGGAGGACCGCATCGTGTCCACGACCACGCCTGTCAAAACCGCCGGCGGCGTCCCGCCGGCCGTCACCGGCGCGCCCGGTCCCCGCGTCCCGGCACCACGTGCGCGGGCGCGGCTGCGCCATGCCGCGCTCCCCCTCGGCTCGTTGCTGCTCTTCCTCCTGCTGTGGCAGCTGCTCGCCGCGAGCGGGACGTGGAGCGCGACGCTGGTCCCGCCGCCGGCCAGGGTGTGGGACGCGTTCGTCGACGTCTCCACCACGCACGACGGCGTCCGCGGATACAACGGCACCACGCTCGTCGAGCACCTCGGCATCAGCCTGCGGCGCATCGCGCTCGGTGCCGGCATCGGCATCGCGGCCGGAGTGGTCCTCGGGCTGGTCATGGGCACCGTCGGCTGGGTGCGCTCGCTGTTCGAGCCCTGGATCACCTTCCTGCGGACGCTGCCGCCGCTGGCGTACTTCTCGCTGCTCATCATCTGGCTGGGCATCGACGAGGAACCCAAGGTGACGCTGCTCGCCGTGGCCGCGTTCCCGCCCGTGGCGGTGTCCACCACCGCGGCCGTGGTGGCCGTGTCCAAGAGCCTGGTCGAGGCGGCCCGCGCGCTCGGCGCGTCGCGGTGGGACGTCGTCAGGGACGTCGTCGTGCCGTCGGCGCTGCCGGAGACGCTCACCGGGGTCCGGCTCGCCGTCGGCGTCGCCTACTCCTCCCTGGTCGCCGCCGAGCTGGTCAACGGTCTGCCCGGCATCGGCGGCATGGTCAAGGACGCGGCCAACTACAACAACACGCCCGTGGTCGTCGTCGGCATCATCGCCATCGGCGTGTCCGGCCTGGTCATCGACGGCCTGCTGCTGCGGCTGGAACGCGCGGTCGTGCCGTGGCGGGGCCGGGCGTAGGCCCCGGTTCCCCCCCTTCGCGCGGGCTTCCCGCTCCCGCGTACAGCCTCTCCACCCACACCCTCGTCGCACAGAAACGGCTCCGCCATGCCCCGTGTCCCCCAAGGTCCGTCCCGTCGTCTCCTCCTCGCCGGCGCCCTCGCCGCCGTGTCCGCCGCCGTCACCGGCTGCTCCTCGGACGGCGCGGCGTCGGGGTCCGGCGGCGCGAAGCGGTTGCGCGTCGGGTATTTCGCCTTCCCCAGCGGCGACCTGCTCGTGAAGAACAGGAAGCTGCTGGAGAAGGCGCTGCCGGACCACGAGATCAGCTGGATCAAGTTCGACTCGGGCGCGAGCGTCAACCAGGCCTTCATCGGCAAGTCCCTCGACATCGCCGCGCTCGGCTCCAGCCCGTTCGCCCGGGGGGTGTCCGGCGACTCCCCCATCCCGTACAAGGTCGCGTGGATCCTCGACGTCGCCGGTGAGAACGAGAGCCTCGTGGCACGCAAGGAGACCGGCATCACCGAGGTCGCCGGGCTGAAGGGCAAGAAGATAGCGACGCCCTTCGCCTCCACCGCGCACTACAGCCTGCTGGCGGCCCTGAAGGCCGCGGGTCTCTCGCCGTCCGACGTCCAGCTCATCGACCTCCAGCCGCAGCCGATCCTCGCCGCGTGGCAGCGGGGCGACATCGACGCCGCCTACGTCTGGCTGCCGACCCTGGACGAGCTGCGCGAGACCGGCACCCAGCTCACCAGCAGCAAGGAGATCGGCGCGGCGGGCAGGCCGACGCTGGACCTGGCCGTGGTGTCCGACGACCTGATCGCGCGGGACCCCGGGGCGATCAAGGCCTGGCGCAAGGCGGAGGCCGAGGCGCTGCGCCTGCTCGCGTCCGACCGGAAGGGATCGGTCGCGGCCGTCGCGGCCGAGCTCGGCATCAGCGCGGCGGATGCGGAGGCGCAGCTCACGCAGGGCGTGTTCCTCACCCCGGAACAGGTCGTCTCCGCCGACTGGCTGGGTACCGACGGCAAGCCGGGCAAGCTGCTCGGCTACGTCACCGACACCGCTCGTTTCCTGGCGGAGCAGAAGCAGATCGACGCCGCTCCGTCCGAGGCCGCCGTGCGCGGGGCGTTCCACCTCGAAGGGCTGTCCGATGTCCTCAAGTGAGAGCGGTGCGGCGGGAGTCGCGGTCGACACCGGGCGGGCCGGTGCCGTCCGTCTCGACGGCGTCGTCCACCGGTACGGCCGCGGCGGCGAGGCCTTCACGGCCGTGGGGCCGGTCGATCTGGCGGTCCCGGCCGGGGAGTTCCTGGTCCTGGTGGGTGCCTCGGGCTGCGGCAAGAGCACGCTGCTGCGGTTGATCGCCGGCTTCGAGCGGCCCACGCAGGGGTCGGTGCGGGTCTCCGGCGGTGAGCCCCGGCCCGGCGCGACGGCCGGCGTGGTGTTCCAGACGCCGCGGTTGTTCCCGTGGCGGACCGTGCGGGGCAACATCGACCTGGCACTGCGGTACGCGGGCGTGGACCGCGCGCGGTGGCCGGAGCGGCGCGCGGAGCTGCTGGCCCGGGTCGGTCTTGAGGGCACCGAACGGCGGCGCGTCTGGGAGATCTCCGGCGGTCAGCAGCAGCGCGTCGCGATCGCGCGGGCCCTCGCCGCCGAGAATCCCCTCCTCCTGCTCGACGAGCCGTTCGCGGCGCTGGACGCCCTCACCCGGGAACGGCTCCAGGAGGACGTCCGCCGGGTGACCGGACGGACCGGCCGGACCACGGTGCTCGTGACGCACTCGGCCGAGGAGGCGGTGTTCCTGGGCTCGCGCATCGTGGTGCTGACCAGGAGCCCCGGGACCGTCGCCCTGGACCTGCCGATCGGCCTGCCGCGCGGTGACGTCGACGCCGAGGAGCTGCGCAACTCCCGTGAGTTCACCGACCTGCGCGCACGGGTCTCCCACGCGGTCAAGGACGCCGCGGCGGCCTGACCGGAACCCCATGGAAAGGACACACAGGTGAGCATCCTCAGCGAACGGCCCGCCGCGCCGGCGATCCCGGTCGTCGAACTCGGCCCCCACTTCGGTGCCGAGGTCCACGGCATCGACCTCGGCCGCCTCGACGACGCGCAGGTCCTGGCCCTGCGCGAAGCGCTCGTGGCGTACAAGGTGCTCTTCGTGCGCGGCCAGCACGGGCTGGACGACGCCGCGCAGATCGAGTTCGGCAGACGGCTCGGCGAGGTCACCGCCGGGCACCCGGTCCACGACTCCGGCGACGTGGCGCCCGAGGTGTACGCGCTGGACAGCCAGGACAACGGGTTCGCCGACGTGTGGCACACCGACGTCACCTTCGTGCGGCGGCCGCCGGCGATTTCGATACTGCGGGCCGTCGTGCTGCCTCCCCACGGCGGCGACACCAACTGGGCGGACGGCCAGCTCGCCTACGAGTCGCTGTCGCCGGGGCTGCGGGACTACGTCGACACGCTCACCGCCGTCCACGACGGCACCCGGGAGTTCGGCTACTACCTGGCCCGGCAAAGGCAGGGGCGCGGCAACCTGTGGGAGGGCGAGGTGGTCACCCACCTCACGCCGGTGGAGCACCCGGTGGTGCGGGTGCATCCCGAGAGCGGCCGCAAGGGCCTGTTCGTGAACCCCGGCTTCACCTCGCACATCGTGGGGGTGTCGGAGCACGAGAGCCGGGGACTCCTGGACATCCTGTACGCCCACCTCACCAAGCCCGAGCACGTCGTGCGGCACCGCTGGCAGCCGGGGGACGTCGCACTGTGGGACAACCGCAGCACGGCCCACTACGCCAACCGGGACTACGGCGACCGGCACCGCGTCATGCACCGCATCACGCTGCGCGGCGACGTCCCGGCCGGCCCGGCGGCGCGCGTCCGGCACGCCGGTCCCCGGACGCCCGGATCGGTCGGGCCCGGGGAGTAGGCCCTAACGCACCACGCGGTGGCGGAGGTAGACGAACTTCGGGTGGAAGGTGCGGGTCTCGACGAGTTCGAGGTCCACCCGGCGCTCGTTCCGGGGGAAGAACGGGATGCCGCCGCCGACGAGTACCGGGTGGACCACGGCCCGGTACTCGTCGATCAGGTCCGCCGCGGCCGCCTCGGCGGCGAGGGTGGCTCCGCCGATCGCGATGTCGCCCTCCCCCGGCTCGGCCCGCAGCCGCCCGATCTCCTCCGCGGGGCTGCCGGAGGCCAGGCGGGCATGGCCCCGCACCGCCGACAGGGTCCTGGAGAACACCACCTTCGGGAGCGGGTTCCAGAGCGAGGTCCACTCGCGCTCCGCGTCGTCGAGCGAACGGTCCCGGTCGGCGGTCTCCCAGTACAGCATCGTCTCGTACAGCCGCCGCCCCAGCAGGTGGACGCCGACCTGCCGGATGTCGTCGATCCAGAAGCGGAAGACCTCCTCGTCGGGCTCCGACCAGTCGAAGCCGCCGTCCGGCCCGACGATGTAGCCGTCGAGCGAGACGTTCATCGAATAGGTCACACTGCGCATCGGAAGTCCTCCTCGGTGCCGGGTTCGACAGTAAGACCGCCGGACGCCGGAAAACTCGTCGCGACGCGCTGGATCTCCTGGCCGGACCACCTCACGAGGACACGACGAGCGGAACGCCGACGGACCTCGGCACGCGGACCGGACGTCAATCCCCCCGGAGTACCTCGTCCTCGCCGGTGGTCGCCACCACGCGCACGTTGTCGAGGTGGAGGAGCGGTGCCCCGTCGACCGGACACCGCGGGCCGACCGACGGGCGACGGACCCGGCCGCCGGCGGCGAGGACACGGGCGACCGCGACCTGGAACACGTCGTGCCCGGCGGGGCAGACGGGGTCGGCCGGTGCGTGGAGTGCCTCGCCCGGCCGAAGGGACGAGGGCGGGGGCGGAGGCGCCGCGAACCTCCAGGAGGATCCGCCCGCGTGGACGTCTCCGTCCGCCATGCCGACCGGCAGGCAGCAGCCCTCGCAGAAGCACTCGCCCCCGGCCACTTCGAACCGGTCCCCCTCGCACCACCGGCAGACGACGGGCGTGATCACGACCCGCCCGAACGGCCCCCGGAGGACCGTCGAGCCCAGCAGCGACAGCAGGCTTCCGTCCTCCGCCGCCGGTCCGGTGCTCCGCACGTCCTCGCTCTCCGTGGCAGGGATCTCCGCACGGTGCCCGTCGGGGGGACGGCCCCGTATCGGTGGCCCCGCCTCGGGGCCTCGGTCTCGACGTCCTGTACCGGCACGCGGCGGACGGTACTCCCGGTCGGCACTCGCTGCTGATGGTCGGGGGGACCGACGCTGCCCGGCGCACGGCCGGGAGGCGCCTCCGTCGACGGAGGCGCCTCCCGGGAACGCGGTGGATCGGGGATCAGAAGACGCTGACGCCGTAGGCGCTGAGGGCCTCGGTGACGGGCTGGAAGAACGTGGTGCCTCCGCTGGAGCAGTTGCCGCTGCCGCCGGAGGTGAGGCCGAGGGCGGTGGTCCCGGAGAACATGGCGCCGCCGCTGTCGCCGGGCTCGGCACAGACGTTGGTCTGGATGAGGCCGTAGACGACGTCGCCGTTGCCGTAGTTGACGGTGGCGTTGAGGCCCGTGACGGTGCCGCCGCGCAGACCGGTGGTGCTGCCGCTGCGCTGGACGGACTGTCCGACGTAGGCGTTGCCGGCGCCGGTGATGTCGCGGTAGCTGCCGTTGTAGAGGTAGACGCGTCCGTCGGCGGCGGAGGCGTTGGAGTGGCGGATGAGGCCGTAGTCGTTCGTGGGGAAGCTGGTTCCGGCCCGCGTGCCGAGGACGGTGGTGTTGGCGGAGTTGGTGTACCAGGTGCTGCCGATGTTGGTGCAGTGTCCGGCCGTCAGGGCGTAGTAGGTGCTGCCGCTGCGGACGTTGAAGCCGAGGGAGCAGCGGCCGCCCCCGGCGTAGATGGCCTGGCCGCCGGCGATGAGCTTGTTGATCTTCCCGGCGGTCCGCTCGATCTTCAGGTTCTCGGCGTTGTCGCCGGCGGCCTTGCGCAGGGTCGCGATCTCGGCCTGCGAGACCGTGGAGTCGACGGTGACGACGACCTTTCCGGTGGCCTGGTCGGTGTACCAGGCGGAGCCGGCCACGTCGGCCTGGAGGACGGCGCTGCTGGTGGTGGCCAGCGCGGCGGCGGTGGCCCGCGCGGTGTCGGCCTGCTGCGCCGAGGAGGTGGGGGCGGTCAGGGCCGAGGCGGCCACGAAGGCGCCGAGCACGGCGACCAGCCGGCTGCCCCGGGTGATCCTGACGCGACGGGACGAACGGTTCACTGCATCCTCCGGTGGGGGTGGTCGGGCCGCTGGGGTGCGTGGCCCGGTGGAGTACGGATCGGCGGTGGTGACCGCCATGAACCTGTCAACTGCTTGGGGGGAATCCTTGACTCCGTGCCGTGGTGCCGCAAGGTGTCCTTTCAGCCGCTCTACGCGCGTCCACGCGACAGGGCGCACCCCACAGGATCGAACAAATAACCACTCCCCTCTTCGCGTTCGCCTGAAAGCTCGTCAGCAAGTTGCAGAAGGCGGTTGCGTTTCGGAACGCCATCCCGCCTCGGAGCCCGGCCCCTTGGGCCCCGAAGAGGCGGAAGGCGCAGCTCCGCTCGCATGCGGCTCCGTCGGCCGCCCGCTCCGGCCCCACGGGACGGTCACGCGCTGACGCAACGGGCGGCGAATGCGCGAGGACGTGAACGGCGCCACGCAGGCCTCCCTCGCGCCGTGGCGAACTCGCAGGCCCGGACTCCGCGACCGGAAAAGCCACCGTCCCGACCGGGCGCGTACACGGCAATGATGTCCATTCATCCGATCCGCCACATGGCTGAATTCATACGCCTGAAGATGTGACAGACCCGGTTCCGGTCCAGGGCCGGCCGTCTCGCTCGCAGGAGAGTCACCCCCGGGGCGTGCCGGGTCGCGCCGGTCCGCACGGCGGGTCCTCCCGGGTCACCCCGAAGCCGGACACCCAGCGCCCCGACGCGTGACGCGAACAGAAGAAAACCACTTCGCACATCTATTCCGTGAGCCACGCGCCCTGCTAGAAGAGTGACTCCCCCTCATCCCCAAGGAGCTCCTTGTCATGCGCGCAACCAAGTTGAGATGGGTCCTGTCCACGTTCCTGGCCGCGTCGGCCCTCACTCTGGGTCTCGTCCAGCCCGCCTCCGCCACCGCCACGGCCGGGGAGCGTTACGTCGCCCTCGGCGACTCCTACTCCTCGGGGGTGGGCGCCGGCAGCTACCTGTCGGACAGCGGCAGCTGTCAGCGCAGCAGCAAGGCCTACCCGTCCCTGTGGGCGGCGGCCAACGCCCCGGCCTCGTTCGCGTTCACCGCCTGCTCGGGGGCGACGACCAGCACGGTCAGAAGCGGTCAGCTGGCTCCGCTCAGCAGCTCCACCACGCTCGTCAGCGTCACCGCGGGCGGCAACGACGTCGGTTTCGCCGACGTCATGCAGACCTGTGTACTGCAGAGCGAGGCGACCTGCGTCAACGCGGTGAACAACGCCGTCGCGCAGGTCAACGGCACCCTTCCCGGCAGCCTCTCGTCGCTCTACGGGGCCATCCGCAGCCGCGCGCCCCAGGCCCGCGTGGTGGTCCTCGGCTATCCGCGCTTCTACCAGTTGAACGGCACCTGCATCGCCGGCCTGAGCGAGACCGAGCGCGCCGCGATCAACCGGGGCAGCGACGCCCTCAACGGCATGCTCGCCAAGCAGGCCGCCAACGCGGGCTTCACGTACTCCGGCGTCGTGGACGAGTTCACCGGCCACGAGATCTGCTCCGCCAACGCCTGGCTGCACAGCCTCACGGTGCCCGTCTCCAACAGCTACCACCCCACCGCCGCCGGCCACTCCGGCGGGTACCTCCCGGCCTTCCGCTCCGTCGTCTGACCGCTCGCGCGGAGGCGGTGTCCGCCTCCGCCACAACCGGGGAAACGGCCTCCGAATCGGTGTCCGTTCATCGGAAAACACCATGCGGAATCCTCCCGATTGGAGTTAAGCCACAACCGTCCGGTAGGGGGCGAAATCAGCCCTTGAACCAGGAGAGAATTCCGGTCGCACCGTCCGATAAATCAAGAGGAACAATTCGTGCGACCAAGACTCTTCGGCATGACCGCCTCCGTGGCCGCATTCGGTCTGCTGGGTTCTCTCGTCACCGCCTGCGGCTCGTCCGAAAGCGGCGGGACGACGCTGCGCCTGGTGGCGCCCGAGTACGGCAACAGCCCCGCGACCGGCTCCAAGGCGTACTGGGACGGGCTGGCCACCGCCTTCACCGCCGCCCACCCCGGCAAGAAGATCGAGGTGACGCTCTATCCGTGGGCCGAGGTCGACCGTGAGGTCACCCGCATGGTCCAGGAGGGCAACGCTCCGGACGTGGCACTGCTGGGCGCGTACTCCGACTTCGCCGCGCAGGACCGCCTTTACCCCGCCAGTGAGGTGCTGTCGATCAGAACGGAGGCGAATTTCCTGCCGCCGCTCGTGGAGGCCGGATCGGTCGACACCGTCCTCTACGGTCTGCCCTTCGTGGCCAGCAGCCGACTGCTCTTCTACAACAAGGAGTTGTTCGAGAAGGCCGGGGCGAAGCCGCCGAAGACCTGGTCGGAGCTGAAGAAGGCGGCCGAGGCGCTGAAGACGGCGGGCGTGTCCTACCCGTACGCCCTGCCGCTCGGCCCCGAGGAGGCGCACGCCGAAGCCCTGATCTGGGAACTCAGCAACGGCGGCGGATACACCGACGTCCGGGGGGAGTACACCCTCGACTCCGACCGGAACACCCAGACGTTCCGCTGGATCAAGGACAACCTGGTCGAGCCGGCCCTGACCGGCCCGGTCCCGCCGGCCGAGCTCAACCGGGAGGACGCCTTCGCCGCCTTCCTGCACGGCGAGGTCGGCATGGTCAACGGCTACCCCTCGCTCCTTCACGAGGCAACGGAGAAGGGCATGAAGGTCGGCACGCTGAGCATGCCGGTGTCCGACACGCTGAGCGACGACGAGACCCCGCCGGCGGCGGGCGTCGCCGACTGGATGATGGCCTTCAAGCACGAGGGCAATCGCGAACTGGTCGGCTCGTTCCTGAACTTCGTCTACCAGGACAAGAACCTCAACGAGTTCGCCGAGCGCTACCACCTGCTTCCGTCGACGGTGTCCGCCACCCAGGTGTCCCAGGACGCGGCGGCGGACCCCAACGCCGAGCAGTTCCTGATCGCGTTGCGCGGTGCCCAGCTCTACCCGGTCAACGAACCGTCCTGGCTCCAGGTCAGCGACACCATCAAGCGGAACATCGGCAAGGCGGTCGCGCCCTCCGCCGACCCGAAGGCCGTGCTCGAACAGATCGCCCGGCAGGCCCGGGAGGCGAAGGAGTCGGAGTGACAGGGCGACGCCCCCCGTCCCGCGGGGGGGGCGTGATGTCGGTGCGGAACGCGGAAGGGCCCGGCTGACATCCTGGAACCATGAATCCTGAGGAGCCGCACTCCCGTCCTCTTCTGGTGGTGGACGGGGCCAACGTCGTGGGATCGGTGCCCGACGGCTGGTGGCGCGACCGGCGGGGGGCCGCCGAACGGTTGCGCGACCGGCTGGCCGCCACCGGTGGCCCGGTCGACGGCCCGTACCCGGGTCCGTACGACATCGTCCTGGTCGTCGAGGGCCGCGCCCGGGGTGTCGCCTCCGTACCCGGTGTGCGGATCGAAGAGGCTCTCGGCAGCGGTGACGACCTGATCGTCGCGCTGGTCCGGGAGGCGGCCGGTCGCCCGTGCCTGGTCGTCACGGCCGACCGGGAGCTGCGCGAGCGCGCGCAGAAGGAGGGTGCCCGGTGCGTGGGCCCCCGCGCCCTTCCTCCGGCGTCCGCCTAGCCCGACGGCCGTCCGGTCCGGCGGCGGCCGGCCGGGCCCAGCGGCTCTCGGCGGATCTCGGCAGGGTGCTTCAGGAAGGTTCTTCCCGCGCCCCGCCCGTCCCGTCCTCCGGAAAGCCGTCCAGCAGGTGGCCGAGCGTTCCGAGGACCAGACGGCAGATCTCGTCCGGGTCCGCCTCCGCCAGGGGGCGCTTGCCCACGACCACGCGCATCAGGCCGATGCCCAGCAGCCACGACAGGGCGAGGTCCGCCCGCAGTGCGCCGTCCTGCCGTGTGCTCAGCTCCGCCAGGGCCTTGGCGTACGCGTCGCCCAGCGCGGTCACCGCCGTCGACACCTCGTCGCCGCCGCCCACCGAACGCAGCATCGTCTTCAGCGACCGGCTCGCCCCCGGGGCCCCGGCCGGGTCCGCCGGCGGATGGAGCAGGCTGCGCAGCACCGTCTCCACGAGCCGCTCCGGCGGAGTGTTCCGCAGCTGCTCGTACCCGCCCTGCGCGACCACCTCGCCGAACAGCGCCTGCTTGGAACCGAAGTGCCGGAACAGCAGGGCCTGGTTCACCCCGGCCCGGGCGGCGATCTCCCGCACCGTCGCCCGGTCGTACCCCCGCTCGGCGAAGAGCGCCGACGCCGCGGCGAGCAGCCGCTCCCGGGTGCCGCCACCCCGTACACCGCCGTCCGGTACGGACCGCTCCGCCGCCTCCTCCCGTCGTACGGGCGTCCGCTCCGGCACCGTTCTGTCGGCCCTCGCCCGCGTCATCCCCGCCGCCCTCCGTACACCCGCCGTCCGTCACCCGAACGGCGCAACGGCCCCATTGACCGCCTCCGGAGACCACCCTAGGTTCTGTAAGCACCTGCTTACACAACGGAGGTGCCGCATGACCGCGACGACGGACCCCACTCCCCTGGACTATCCGTTCAACGAGCCCGAAGGACTCGGCCTCGCCGAGGCGTACGCCGAAGCGCTGGAGCGGCCCGGACTGTTACGCGTCCGGATGGCGTACGGCGAACCCGCCTGGCTCGCCACCCGCTACGCCGACGCCCGCCTGGTCCTCGGCGACCGGCGCTTCAGCCGCGCCGAGGCCGTCAAGCACGACGAGCCGCGCCAGTCCGAGGCGCAGCAGGACACCGGCATCCTCGGCATGGACCCGCCCGGCCACACCCGGCTGCGCACCCTGGTCGCCAAGGCGTTCACGGTCCACCAGGTCGAGAAGCTGCGGCCCCAGGTGCGCGAGCTGGCCCACGGGTTCCTCGACGAGATGGAGGCCGCGGGCCCGCCGGCCGACCTCGTGGAGTCGTACGCGCTGCCGATCCCCGTCGCGGTCATCTGCCGCATGCTCGGCGTGCCGGAGGAGGACCGTCCGAAGTTCCGGGTGTGGAGCGACGCGGCGCTGTCCACGAGTTCGCTGACCGCCGAGGAGTTCTGGCGCAGCCGTGAGGAGCTGCGCGCCTACATGGCGGCGCTCATCGAGGACCACCGCGCCCGCCCGCGCCCCGACCTGATGACCGGGCTGATCGAGGCCCGCGACACCGGCGACCGGCTCACGGAGCTGGAGCTCGTCGACCTGTGCGTGGGCATCCTCGTCGCCGGGCACGAGACGACGGCCAGCCAGATCCCCAACTTCGTGCACGCCCTGCTCGACCACCCCGACCAGTTCGCTCTGCTGCGCGAGCGGCCCGACCTGATCAAGGGGGCCGTCGAGGAGCTGCTGCGGTTCGTCCCGCTCGGCAGCGCCGCCGCCTTCCCCCGGTACGCCACCGAGGACGTCGAGGTGGGCGGCACCCTGGTCCGGGCGGGAGAACCGGTGCTCGTGGCGATCGGCGCCGCCAACCACGACGCCCTGAAGTTCACCGGCCCGGGGCGGCTCGACGTCACCCGCACCGGTGTCCAGCACCTCGGCTTCGGGCACGGCGTCCACCACTGCCTGGGGGCGCCGCTGGCCCGTCTGGAGCTCCAGGAGGCGGTCCTGGCGCTTCTCACCCGCTTCCCCGGCCTGCACCTGGCGGGAGACGTGCGGTGGAAGAACCAGATGCTGGTGCGCGGTCCGCGCGAGATGCCCGTGGGCTGGTGAGCGCGATGGCCTGGACCACCGAGGTCGACCGGGGGATGTGCATGGGCTCGGGCATGTGCGCCGGGCTCGCCCCGGACCTGTACCGGCTGGAGGGTGACACGGCGGAGCCGGTGCGCCGGGAGATCGCCGAGGACGAACGGGCCCTGGACGCCGCCGACTCCTGCCCGGCGCTCGCCATCACCGTCCGCGCGGGCGCCCGGACGGTGGGTCCCCGCCACTGACGGAACCGGCCCCGGGCGTGCCGGGCCGGTGCGCGTCCTTCCTGTCGGCCGCCTCCGGGCCGGTCGGCAGGAAGGGACGTGCGGGCCGTCCGGCCGGGCCGCCCGCCACGGACGGGCGCCCGTCGTGAACGGGCTTCCATCAGCCGGGTGTTCGGACTTCAGGAACTCCTTTCGTAGAAAATTTCAAATTCCTGCAAGTCTTGGGCGTGCGTAAGGAGGGAGGGGGTCAGACCTCCATCTCCTCTTCGACACGGCGCAGTTGGTGCCGCGCCATGGCGAGGTTGGCCTTGTGCTTGTCGAGGACGAGGTAGAGGAAGAGGTTGGTCTTGCCCCTCCCCTTCCCCAGGGTGATGAGGTGGTACTGGTTGCCCAGGGTGATGAGGATGTCGTCGATCTGCTCCTGGAGACCGAGGAGTTCCATGGTGTGGATCTTGGCCCGGATCACGTCGGTGTTCGCCGCGACCGCCACGTGGATGTCGAAGTCGCGTCCACCGCCGAGGGACCCCAGGGCCATGCCGCTGGTGTAGTCGCCCACCGCGGCGGCGAGGCTGCCTTCCACCCGGGTCATGATCTCTTTGAGAGAGACTTCCACGTTCGCCATGGGCTGCCGCCTTTCCTCGCGGGATGCCGGGCGCCTCGTGCGCCCGTCGACGTGACGCTACCCATCCCGCCCGTTCGACGGGGGTGCTTTGCCCGAACGCGTGGACACCGCGGCTCCGCCGGGCGGTCAGTGGCGGGGCGAGGCGTCGAGGTCCGCGAGGAGCGCGGCCTGGCCCTGGAGCACTCCGGTGAGGATGCCGCGCGCGACCCGGAGGAGCTCCGCGACCTCGCCGTTCACCAGGCGGTAGTACACGCTGACGCCCTCGCGGCGCGTCAGGACGAGGTTCGACCTCCGCAGCACGGCCAGTTGCTGGGACAGTGCCGCCGGCTCCACGCCCACCTCCAGCAGCAGCTCCGAGACGGCGTGCTCACGGATGCTGAGGAGCTCCAGGACCCGGATGCGGACCGGGTGGCCGAGCGTCTTGAAGAAGTCGGCCTTCAGTTGGTAGAGCGGTGTGCTCACCTCGGTGGCCTGTTCGCCGCCCGCCGCCCTGGGTGCGCGTGTTGGCACGGTGGGCCCCTCCCTGGCTACGAGGCGGCCGTCGTCGATCCGCCGGTGGTGTGGCCCCACGATCCCAGACTCCCGCACCGCCGCACACCCGACTCCGCACATCGGGGCCCCGGAGGGGCTGTCGGCCTGGTCGCGGATTCGGACCGCGGTCACATGGTAAGGGCGGCACCGGGCATACGGACGACGATCGCACCGGAGGCGGGAACGCCCGAACCGACCGTCCGCCCGCATACCGAGGACAGGGAGACACCGTGCCTCTGACATTCCGCAAGAGCTTCAGGATCCTGCCCGGCGTCCGCCTGAACATCAACCGCGGGTCGTGGTCGATCACGACCGGTGGGGGCAAGTACGGTCCACGTCACACCCGTAGCAGTACCGGACGCCGGACCACTTCCGTGAATCTGCCCGGCCCCTTCGGCTGGCGCAGGAGCAGTCGCGGTTGAGCCGTGCGGCTGATCCGTACGGCCGCACCGTGTTCCGGGGCCCTGCGGCCGGCGTCCCGAAGCCCCTGCGCGACGTCAGAGGTCGATGATCCGGAGCGCGAAGAAGAGCGCCACGGAGAGCGAGCCGAGCAGGATGAGGGAGACCCAGATCATGGGGTGCTCCCAGACGCCCCCGTCGGGTCGCTCGGGATGGGCGGAGGAGATGGAACCCTCGACGGGCGGGGTCTCCTCGGGGGGTACGAGCGGTTCGGCCATGATCGCTCCTCCGATCGGTGAGGCGTACTCGCTGTCGTCTCCACGGTTCCCCGACGGGGAGACCGGCACCAGTCGCGTCGTTCTTGCGTCGAAACGCGGCATCGGGGGCGTTCGCCGCGTGCCGGGCGTCCATCGCATCGGGCAGCTCGCTCCGAGCCATCGCCCCTCCTTCGCGGGCCCGGCTCCGCCGCGTCCGGACATCCGCCGCGATCGGGTCGGCCGAGCGGCCCCCTCACCACCTGCGCCGTTCCTCCGTCGGCGGTTCGGGCGACGTCTCGGTGCGGCCGCCCAGGAGCTGGTACGGCCTGAGCCGGCGCGTCCCGTCCGCGAACGGCGTCCGGACGGGGTGCCGGTATTCCGACGTCCTGCCGGGCCGCCGGTCAGTCGCAGGACGACGCGGCTGGGAGGTGGGGTCGGGAGGCGGAAGCTCCTCGTCCCGGATCCTCGCCCCGAGGAGGAAGGCGCCGATGATCACGGCGACGACGACGAGCCCGACCGATGCCTGGGCCAGTCCCGTCTGCCAGACGGCAGCGGCGTTCGTGAAGGGCACGGAACCCGACGCATATGCGCTCATGTCATGTCCCTGCGGTCGGGAGGAGCGGAGCCGTCGCGCACGGGTCGCGGTGGTCGCCGTTCCTCCTGTGATCGACATCTCGAAAATGTCGCTTCGGGGATCTTTCGACCGACATGAGCCTGTCGGATGCACCGTGACACCGCGCGGTCGCGCAGGGTTCCAGGACACCGCCCGCGGTGCGCGTGGCACCGGACCGTGACCCGTACGCACGGACGGCGGAAGTACCGAAGCGCTGTTCGCACACGGGGCCGGGTCACACGTCTTCCCGCGTCGCCCGCATCCGGGGAGGCTCGCACGCGGAAGAAGGGGAGCCACACCACGACGCTTCCGGAGATCACCCTTCCCATGTCCGATCAGCATGATCCCGCCCCGTACGACGCCCTGCTGCTGCTCTCCTTCGGCGGACCCGAGGGCCCGGACGACGTGGTCCCGTTCCTGGAGAACGTGACGCGCGGCCGCGGCATCCCGAAGGAACGGCTCAAGGAGGTGGGGCAGCA
>NZ_JBIBBZ010000016.1:0-134973 GCF_042900925.1 Streptomyces sp. NPDC012825
AACGCCCGGTTACATTCCGAACCCGGAAGCTAAGCCTTTCAGCGCCGATGGTACTGCAGGGGGGACCCTGTGGGAGAGTAGGACACCGCCGAACACCTGCCCTTTTAGCTCAGTCGGTAGAGCGTCTCCATGGTAAGGAGAAGGTCAACGGTTCGATTCCGTTAAAGGGCTCCGGTATAAAAAGGCCCCCGCCGCAAGGCGGGGGCCTTTTTGCGTTCCCAGGAGTAGGGGCAGAGAGAGCGGCGCCTTCCCTCGTTGGGAAGGCGCCGTGTCGTCAGCGGTCGTCCGGTTCGCGGAGGCGCATCGCGAGGATGGCCATGTCGTCGGAGGCCGGGGCCTGGGCGAAGCGCTCGACCGCACGCAGGACGCGGGCGGCGACCGCGCCGGCCGTCAGGCCCGTACAGGTCTTGAGGACGTCGGCGAGGCCGTCGTCGCCCAGCATGCGGGAGCCCTCGCGGCGCTCCGTCACGCCGTCCGTGACGCACAGGAGGACGTCGCCGGGGTCGAGCGTGACCGTCTCCTCGTACAGCTCCAGGTCGTCCATGACGCCCAGGAGCGGCTGCGGTTCGGCCGCGGGGCGGACCGTGCCGTCCGGGCTGAGGCGCAGGGGCAGCGGGTGGCCGGCGCAGACGACCTTGAGGACCGCGGAGCCGTCCTCCTGCGGGCGCATCTCGCCGTACAGGAGGGTGAGGAAGCGGCTGCGGGAGCCCTCGTCGAGGATCGCCGCGTTCAGGCGCTCCAGGACCGCCGGGCCGCCGAGGCCCTCGCGGGCCAGGAGGCGCAGGGCGTGACGGGCCAGGCCGGTGACGGCGGCCGCCTCCGGGCCCGTACCGCAGACGTCGCCGATGGCGAATCCGTACGCGCCGTCGCTGATCGGGAAGAGATCGTAGAAGTCGCCCCCGACCTCGTTGCCCTCGCCGGCCGCGCGGTAGATGACGTCGACCTCGACACCGGGGATCTCCGGGAGACCGGGCGGCAGGAGGCTGCGCTGGAGGGACTGGCTGATGGCCACGCGCTCCGAGTAGAGGCGGGCGTTGTCCAGGGCCAGGGCGGCCCGGCGGGACAGGTCCTCGGCGAGCTCCAGGATCTCCTGGCGGAAGTGGTCCTCGGAGGGCCTGCCGAGCGTCAGCATGCCGATGACCCGGTTGCGGGCCACCAGGGGCAGGACGACCGTCTCGCCGGCGACCGCGCTCGCCGTGGCCAGCGTGCTGTCGATGCCCGGCGCGTGCGGGCTCGACGGGTGGTCGAGGGCGTGGACCGAGGCGGTGAGCGCGGCCCGGCGGGCGGCTTCGCCCGGCGCGGTCCAGACCCGGGCGCCGGGCGTCGGCACCGGGTCGGGCGGCGTGATCGAGGAGAGCAGTTCCTTGAGGCCGTCGATGCGGTCCTCGTCCTCGTGGAGCACGTAGGAGAGGTACGGGTCGGAGGCCTGGTCGGCGATCGTGTAGACCGCGCACCAGGTCGCGAGGGTGGGGACCGTCATCTGGGCCATCAGGGCCAGGGTCTGGTCCCGGTCGAGGGTGCCGGCCAGGAGGTCGGAGGCCTCGACGAGGAAGCTGAGGGAGCCGCGGCGCAGGCGTTCCAGCTCGCCGAGGCGGGCGGACTCCACGGCCAGGGCGATGCGGTCGGCGGCGAACTGGAGGCGGAGGGCCTCCTCGTTCGAGTAGCGGTTCGCCGCCTCGGCGGCCACGCCCAGGGAGCCCGTGAGGCGGCCCTCGACCTTGAGGGGGACGGTGACCACCGAGCGCATGCCCGTGTCCTCCAGGAGCGGGACGGCTCCGGGGACGGCGGCCAGGTCCTCGTGGACGGCGGGCATCCGGGCGGAGCCGTACCGGCTGGCGCCGGTTTCCACGGGCACGCGCGCGAAGCGCTGGCGGGCGGCCGGGAGGCCGGTGGTGGCCCGTACCTCCAGCTCCGTCTCGTCGTCCGTGGCGAGGAGGAGGAAGGCGGCGTCGCCGTCGAGCATGTCGCGGGCGCGCTCGACCGTCCGCTGGAGCAGGCCGTCCAGGTCGTCGGGGGCCGGGGAGCCGATGAAGACCTCGAAGGGGTCGGCGGCACGGTTCTCGGCGCCCGGCTCGGCCGCGGGGCGCTGCGGGGTCTGGAGGACCGCCCGCTCGTGCTCGCGGACCAGGAGGCAGACCGTGGAGGGCTCGCCCTGGGCGTCGCGGACCCGCATGTGCGAGGCGTAGACGGGGACGACCCGGCCGTCGGCGCAGCGGATGCCGTAGCTGCCCTCCCAGCGGGAGAGGCGCAGGGCCTCGGCGAGGCCGGTGCCGATGCCGGGGGTGTGGGGCCAGGCGGCGAGGTCGCCCAGGGGCTTGCCGGCGACCTGCTCGGAGCCGTACCCGAAGAGTTCCCCGGCGTCCTCGTTCCAGGCGGTGATCGCGCCGTTCCGGTCGATCTGGACGACGGCGACGCGGACGCGGCTGTCGGCGACCGGGAGGAGGGCGTCGGGGACGACCGGGCCGGCGGAGCGGGTGCCGACCGGGCGCTGCGGGAGGTCGAGGTGGAACCAGACGTGCTTGCGGGTGGGGGAGTAGTCGACGCCCCAGCGGTGGGCGAGGGCGGCGCAGAGCAGCAGGCCGCGGCCGTTCTCGCGGTCGGGGGAGGCGAGGGTGCGGCCGCTCTGGACCGGGATCTCGCGCTCGGGGTAGCGGTCGGAGACCTCGACGCGGATGCTGTCGTCGGAGCGCAGGCAGAGCACGTCGGCGGCGGTGCCGGCGTGGATGACGGCGTTGGTGACGAGCTCGCTGGTGAGGACGACGGCGTCGTCCACCAGTTCGGGGTGGCCCCAGCCCTGGAGGGTGTCCCGGACGAAGGCCCGTGCGGCCGCGACGGACCGCCCGACGGGCTCGAAGCTGGCAGTCGCCCGCGCGGTGATCACAGCACTCCTCGTACGCGTCTCGACGCCCGGCTCTGCCATGCTCGGTCTGTCCTTCCCACTGCCCGGTGGTCGTGCGCGCACCACACCGTCCCCGCCGGGCGGACCGGGGCGGCTGGACAGCCGGATGCCAGGTTACTTACCTTCGCTGTCCGAGCGGATGCCGGTTGCCGCTGTTTCCGTCCCTCCGAGGGTAGGGACGCCTTCGAAGCCGCCGAACTGTTATCGCCTGGTTCGGTCGCGGTGAAACACTGGGCAGGCTACCGGCACAGCCGGAGCGGTACGGTCGACCCCTTTCGGGAGGGACACGGTGGAGTCTGGCACGGCGGCGCGTCGCGGCGGAGGCAGCGGTACGCGCGCGAGGGGCGGGCGTTCCCGTGGGGGGACGGTCCAGGTGGACGCCGCGGCGCTGGAGCGGTTGCTCTCCGCGCTGGTGTCGATGCGGGACGGGAACTTCCGCAGGCGGCTCACGGTGTCCGGCGACGGGGTCATGGCGGAGATCTCCGCCGTGTTCAACGAGGTCGCGGACCGGCAGCTGCACGTGACCGGGGAGCTGTCGCGGGTCCGGCGGGTCGTCGGGCGCGAGGGCAAGCTGTCCGAGCGCCTGGAGGCCGGGGCCAGCGAGGGGGCCTGGGCGGCGGCGATCGAGGCCGCGAACGCGCTCGTCGACGACCTGGCCCGGCCGGTGTCCGAGGTGGGACGGGTGCTCTCGGCGGTGGCCGAGGGCGACCTGGAGCAGCGGATGGACCTGCGGTCGGAGGGTTCCGACGGGACGGTCCGGCCGCTGCGGGGCGAGTTCCTGAAGGTCGCGCGTACCGCCAACAACCTCGTCGACCAGCTGTCGGTGTTCGCCTCCGAGGTGACCCGGGTCGCCGTCGAGGTCGGGACCGAGGGCAAGCTGGGCGGTCAGGCGCAGGTGCGCGGGGTGTCCGGTTCGTGGAAGGACCTCACGGACTCCGTCAACACCATGGCGAACCAGCTGACGGCCCAGGTGCGCGACATCGCGCTCGTGACGACGGCGGTCGCCAACGGCGATCTGTCGCAGAAGGTCACGGCGAACGTGGCCGGCGAGATGCTGGAGCTGAAGAACACCGTCAACCGGATGGTGGACCAGCTGTCGTCGTTCTCCTCCGAGGTGACCCGGGTCGCGCGCGAGGTGGGCACCGAGGGCGAGCTGGGCGGTCAGGCCGAGGTGGCCGGGGTCGCCGGCGTGTGGAAGGACCTCACCGACTCCGTCAACACGATGGCGGGCAACCTCACCAATCAGGTGAGGGGGATCGCCGAGGTGACGACCGCCGTCGCCAACGGCGACCTGTCGCAGAAGGTGCGGGTCTCGGCGCGCGGCGAGATCGCGCAGCTCGCGGACACGATCAACCAGATGACCGAGACGCTGCGGACGTTCGCCGACGAGGTGACCCGCGTCTCGGGCGAGGTCGGCGCGCAGGGTCTGCTCGGCGGGCAGGCGCAGGTGCCGGGCGCGGCGGGCACGTGGAAGGACCTCACCGACTCCGTCAACACGGTCTTCCGGAACATCACCACGCAGGTGCGTGACATCGCGCAGGTGACGACGGCCGTGGCCAACGGCGATCTGTCCCAGAAGGTCACGGTGGACGTGGCCGGGGAGATGCTGGAGCTGAAGAACACCGTCAACACGATGGTGGACCAGCTCTCCGCCTTCGGTTCCGAGGTGACCCGGGTGGCCCGGGAGGTCGGCGTCGAGGGACTCCTCGGCGGGCAGGCACAGGTGCCGGGCGCCGCGGGCACCTGGAAGGACCTCACCGACTCGGTGAACACGGCCTTCCGCAACCTGACCGGGCAGGTGCGTGACATCGCCCAGGTGACGACGGCCGTCGCCAACGGTGACCTGTCGCAGAAGGTCACGGTGGACGTGGCCGGGGAGATGCTGGAGCTGAAGAACACCGTCAACACGATGGTGTCGCAGCTGTCGTCCTTCGCGGACCAGGTGACCCGGATGGCCCGGGACGTGGGCACCGAGGGCCGCCTCGGCGGTCAGGCGCGCGTGGACGGCGTCTCCGGGCGCTGGCGGGAGCTCACCGACTCGGTGAACTTCATGGCCGGCAACCTGACCTCGCAGGTGCGGCAGATCGCGCAGGTGACGACGGCCGTGGCGCGCGGCGACCTGTCGCAGAAGATCGACGTGGACGCGCGCGGCGAGATCCTGGAGCTGAAGAACACCATCAACACGATGGTGGACCAGCTCTCCGCGTTCGCCGACCAGGTGACCCGGGTGGCCCGCGAGGTGGGCACCGACGGGCGGCTCGGCGGTCAGGCGCAGGTGCCCGGCGTGGCCGGCGTGTGGCGCGACCTGACCGACTCGGTGAACGGCATGGCCGGCAACCTCACCACCCAGGTCCGCAACATCGCCCAGGTCGCCACGGCGGTCGCGCGCGGCGACCTGTCGCAGAAGATCGACGTGGACGCGCGCGGCGAGATCCTGGAGCTGAAGAACACCCTCAACACGATGGTGGACCAGCTGTCGAACTTCGCCGAGCAGGTGACCCGGGTGGCCCGCGAGGTGGGCACCGAGGGCATCCTGGGCGGTCAGGCCGAGGTGCAGGGGGTCTCCGGCACCTGGAAGGACCTCACCCAGTCGGTGAACGGCATGGCGAACAACCTCACCATCCAGGTGCGGAACATCGCCGAGGTCACGACCGCGGTCGCCATGGGCGACCTGTCGAAGAAGATCACGGTCGACGCCCGGGGCGAGATCCTGGAACTGGTGACGACCGTCAACACGATGGTCGACCAGCTGTCGAACTTCGCGGACGAGGTCACGCGCGTGGCCCGCGAGGTGGGTACGGAGGGCATTCTCGGCGGCCAGGCACGCGTGCGCGGTGTCACCGGCACCTGGAAGGACCTCAGCGACAACGTCAACCTGATGGCCAACAACCTGACCAGCCAGGTGCGGAACATCTCCCGGGTGTCGGCGGCCGTCGCCAACGGCGACCTGACGAAGAAGGTGACGGTCGAGGCGCGCGGCGAGGTCGCCGAACTCGCCGAGACCGTCAACACGATGGTGACGACCCTGTCGTCCTTCGCGGACGAGGTCACCCGCGTGGCCCGCGAGGTGGGCACGGAGGGCGAGCTGGGCGGTCAGGCCCGGGTGCCGGGCGTCTCCGGGACCTGGAAGGACCTGACCGAGTCGGTGAACTCGATGGCCTCCAACCTGACCGGCCAGGTGCGCCAGATCGCGGCCGTCACGACCGCCATCGCCAAGGGCGACCTCACCAAGAAGATCGACATCGACGCGCGCGGTGAGATCCAGCAGCTGAAGAACACCATCAACACGATGGTCGACCAGCTGTCGAACTTCGCCGAGGAGGTCACGCGCGTGGCCCGCGAGGTGGGTACGGAGGGCATCCTCGGCGGCCAGGCGCGCGTGCGGGACGTCGACGGCACCTGGCGCGACCTGACCGAGTCCGTGAACGAGATGGCCGGGAACCTGACCCGCCAGGTGCGGGCCATCGCGGCCGTCGCCACGGCGGTCACCAGGGGCGACCTCAACCTCAAGATCGACGGCGTGGACGCGGCGGGCGAGATCCAGGCGCTCCAGGACAACATCAACACGATGATCACCAACCTGCGCGACACCACCCTCGCCAACGAGGAGCAGGACTGGCTGAAGGGCAACCTGGCCCGCATCTCCGGCCTCATGCAGGGCCGGCGGGACCTGGACGACGTGGCCTCGCTCATCATGAGCGAGCTGACGCCGGTGGTCTCGGCCCAGCACGGCGCCTTCTTCGTGGCGATGCCGACCGGCTCCGCCCACGGCGACGCCGAACTGGTCGGCGAGGGCGACGGCTCGTACGAGCTGCGGATGCGGGGGAGTTACGGGTACTCCGCCGGTTCCATGCCGACCTCGTTCCGGCCCGGCGAGACCCTCATCGGGACGGCGGCCGAGGAGAAGCGGACCATCCAGGTCAACGTGCCGCCGGGCTACCTGAAGATCTCCTCCGGGCTCGGGGAGGCCGCGCCCGCGCACGTGATCGTGCTGCCGGTCCTCTTCGAGGGCAAGGTCCTCGGCGTGATCGAGCTGGCCTCCTTCCAGCCGTTCACTCAGATCCAGCGCGACTTCCTCAACCAGCTCGCGGAGCTGATCGCCACCACCGTCAACACCATCAGCGTCAACACCAAGACGGAGGTGCTGCTCCAGCAGTCGCAGGAGCTCACCGAGCAGCTCAAGGAGCGCTCGGCCGAACTGGAGCACCGGCAGAAGGAGCTCCAGGGCTCCAACCTGGAGCTGGAGGAGAAGGCCGAACTGCTCGCCCGGCAGAACCGCGACATCGAGGTGAAGAACACCGAGATCGAGGAGGCCCGGCAGGTCCTGGAGGAACGGGCCGAACAGCTCGCCGTCTCCATGCGGTACAAGTCCGAGTTCCTGGCGAACATGTCGCACGAGCTGCGCACCCCGCTCAACTCACTCCTCATCCTGGCCAAGTTGCTCGCGGACAACGCCGAGACGAACCTGACGCCCAAGCAGGTCGAGTTCGCGGAGACCATCCACGGGGCCGGTTCGGACCTGCTCCAGCTGATCAACGACATCCTGGACCTGTCCAAGGTCGAGGCGGGCAAGATGGACGTCTCGCCGACCCGGATCGCGCTCGTCCAGCTCGTCGACTACGTGGAGGCCACCTTCCGGCCGCTCACGGCGGAGAAGGGGCTCGACTTCTCGGTGCGGGTCTCGCCGGAGCTGCCGGCCACCCTCCACACCGACGAGCAGCGCCTGCTGCAGGTGCTGCGCAACCTCCTCTCCAACGCCGTGAAGTTCACCGACACGGGCGCGGTGGAGCTGGTGATCCGGCCGGCCGGCACGGACGTGCCGCAGTCGATCCGCGAGCAGCTCCTGGAGGCCGGTTCGCTGCGCGATCCGGACGCCGACCTGATCGCGTTCTCGGTCACCGACACCGGGATCGGGATCGCGGCGAGCAAGATGCGGGTCATCTTCGAGGCCTTCAAGCAGGCCGACGGCACGACCAGCCGGAAGTACGGCGGCACGGGCCTGGGGCTCTCGATCAGCCGGGAGATCGCGCGGCTGCTCGGCGGCGAGATCTTCGCCGCGAGCGAGCCGGGCCGCGGTTCGACGTTCACCCTGTACCTGCCGCTGAACCCGACCGAGCTGCCCGCGCCGGGCTACGGCCAGGGCGCGCAGGACGGCGAGGACCCGCAGCAGGGTGCCGAAGAGGGGGCGGCCGGGGCCGTGCACCCGTTCCCGCACTTTCCGCCGGCGCCCGCGCGGACGGGGGCGCGCTCCGGGGCCGGGGCGCTGTTCCGGCACCGCCGGAAGGCGGCCGCGGAGGCGACCGGGGCGCGGAGCGTGCCGCCGGGGCAGACCGGGCAGCCGCAGCCCGCACCGGAGCGCGAGGAGCCGCAGGAGGCGCCGCCGCGCCGCACCTTCGGCTTCTCCGGCGAGAAGGTGCTCATCGTGGACGACGACATCCGCAACGTCTTCGCGCTCACCAGTGTCCTGGAGCAGCACGGGCTCGCCGTGCTGTACGCGGAGAACGGGCGGGAGGGCATCGAGGTCCTGGAGCAGCACGACGACGCGGCGGTCGTCCTGATGGACATCATGATGCCGGAGATGGACGGGTACGCGACGACGACCGCGATCCGGCGGATGCCGCAGTTCGCCGGTCTCCCGATCATCGCCCTGACGGCGAAGGCGATGAAGGGCGACCGGGAGAAGGCGATCGAGTCGGGCGCCTCGGACTACGTGACCAAGCCGGTCGACCCCGACCACCTGCTGTCCGTCATGGAGGAGTGGATGCGGCGCAAGTGATCCGGTCCGGGGCCGCGCGGAGCGCCGCGTGGTCCCGGGTGCCGCCGCGCCGGGTCCGGCACGATCTCTGACGGACTGTCGCCAGGAGCGTGTGAGAGGGCGGGATACGGGGAACCTTCTGGTCTCCCACCGCGTTTTCCCTACGTGCACAGTGACATCGCGGTGACAGGGTGTGGCGACGGGCGGGGTGCGGCTACGATGACCGGCACAAGGACGGACGGCGCTAGGGAGTCGTCTTCTGGGGCGGCGCCCGGTGCCTCCCCCGGTTCGGGGGACCGGGCAGAGCCGTTGCCGGGACGAGGAGGACGGGGCATGGTGCAGAAGGCCAAGATCCTCCTGGTCGATGACCGGCCGGAGAATCTGCTGGCGCTGGAGGCCATTCTCTCCGCGCTCGATCAGACGCTGGTACGGGCATCGTCCGGGGAGGAAGCGCTCAAGGCGCTGTTGACGGACGACTTCGCGGTCATCCTGCTCGACGTCCAGATGCCGGGAATGGACGGCTTCGAGACCGCCGCCCACATCAAGCGGCGGGAGCGGACCCGGGACATCCCGATCATCTTCCTCACCGCCATCAACCACGGCCCCCACCACACCTTCCGGGGGTACGCGGCGGGGGCGGTCGACTACATCTCGAAGCCCTTCGACCCGTGGGTGCTGCGGGCCAAGGTCTCCGTCTTCGTCGAGCTCTACATGAAGAACTGCAAGCTGCGCGAGCAGGCCGCCCTGCTGCGGCTCCAGTTGGAGGGCGGCGGCGAGAGCGGTCACGGCAAGGAGTCCGCCGGTCTGCTCGCCGAGCTCTCCGCCCGCCTCGCGGCCGTCGAGGAGCAGGCGGAGGCCCTGTCGAAGCAGCTCGACGACGACTCGGCCGACGCGGCGGCCGTCGCCACCGCCGCGCACCTGGAGCGCAAGCTCACCGGGCTGCGCCGGGCCCTGGACGCCCTGGAGCCGGGTGCCGGCGCCGCGCCGACCCTGCCCAGCCAGAGCTGACACGACGTCACGAAGCGCCCCGGTCCGTCATGGTCCGGGGCGCTTCGTCGTGATGCGGCGTCAGCACCGCGCCTCCGCGCGGACGACACGAACGGGTGAGGCGGACAGCCGGTTCCCACACGGGTAACCTCGGCACCATGGCTTCACGTACGTCCGGCAAGACCCAGGGCACGGCGGGCACCGCAAAGCCGCGCGCCGGCCGTACGACGGGCGCCGCGAAGAAGGCGGCGCCCGCGAAGTCCCCCGTCAAACCGCCCGCGAAGAGGGCTCCGGCCAGGAAGGCCGCGCCCGCCAAGCGCGCGCCCGCGCGCAGGACGGCGGCGAAGAAGGCGCCGCCCCGTCCCGCGCCGTCCCCGACCGGGGGCGTCTACCGGCTCGTGCGCGGCGCCTGGCTCGGACTGGCCCACGCGGTGGGGGCGCTCTTCCGGGGCATAGGACGCGGAGCCAAGGGTCTCGACCCCGTCCACCGCAAGGACGGCCTCGCGCTGCTCCTCCTCGGCATCGCGCTGATCGTCGCCGTGGGCACCTGGTCCAATCTGCGCGGCCCGGTCGGCGACCTCGTCGAACTCCTCGTCACCGGGGCCTTCGGCCGGCTCGACCTGCTGGTGCCGCTGCTGGTCGGCGGGATCGGCGTGCGGCTGATCCTCTATCCGGAGCGGCCCGAGGCCAACGGCCGGATCGTCATCGGCCTCTCCGCCCTCGCCCTCGGCGTCCTGGGCCAGGTGCACATCGCGTGCGGCTCACCGGGCCGCGGCGACGGCGCCGACGCCGTGCAGAACGCGGGGGGCCTCATCGGCTGGGCCGCGTCCCAGCCCCTCGTCTTCATGATGGGCGAGGTCCTCGCCGTACCGATGCTGGTGCTGCTCACCGTCTTCGGCCTGCTCGTCGTCACCGCCACCCCGGTCAACGCGATCCCGCAGCGCCTGCGGGCCCTCGGCGTCCGGCTCGGCATCGTGGAACCGCCGTACGACCCGGCAGAGGCAGGGGAGTACGCGCGCGGGGAGTACGACGAGGAGTGGCGGGACGCGGAGCCGGGGCCCGTGCGGCCCGCCCGGCGGCGCGCCCCCGGCCCGGCGGAGCCGTACGACGTGGACCGGGCCGAGGCGGAGGCGCCGGAGCGGCGCGGCCGCTCGACCCGCCGCCCCTCCCGGCGGGTCGGCTCCGAGGCCGGTCTCGACCCGGTGGACGTCGCCGCCGCGGCGGCGGCCGCGCTGGACGGCGCGGTCCTGAACGGCATGCCGCCGTCCCCGGTCGTCGCCGACCTGACCAAGGACGTCACCAAGGACGTCGCCGCCGAGCGGAGCGCCGCCGCGGCCGCCTCCGCCACCGGTGCCGCGGAGAGGGCGACCGCGCCCGTGCCGCCCGCCCGGGGCGGGGACTCGCGCGGGAGCGGAGACGTACCCGATCTGACCAAGCCCGCGCCAGAGCCGGCCGACCTGCCGGCGCGGGCCGAGCAGCTCCAGCTGGCCGGCGACATCACGTACGCGCTGCCGTCGATGGACCTGCTGGAGCGCGGTGGTCCGGGCAAGACGCGCAGCGCGGCGAACGACGCCGTGGTGGCGTCGCTGTCGAACGTCTTCGCCGAGTTCAAGGTCGACGCCGCCGTCACCGGTTTCACCCGGGGCCCGACGGTCACGCGCTACGAGGTGGAGCTCGGGCCGGCGGTGAAGGTCGAGAAGATCACGGCGCTCGCCAAGAACATCGCCTACGCGGTGGCCTCGCCGGACGTGCGGATCATCTCGCCGATCCCCGGCAAGTCCGCGGTCGGCATCGAGATCCCGAACAGCGACCGCGAGATGGTCAACCTCGGGGACGTGCTGCGCCTCGCGGACGCGGCCGGTGACGACCATCCGATGCTGGTCGCGCTCGGCAAGGACGTCGAGGGCGGCTACGTGATGGCCAACCTGGCGAAGATGCCGCACATCCTGGTCGCCGGCGCCACCGGCTCCGGCAAGTCCTCGTGCATCAACTGCCTCATCACCTCGGTGATGATAAGGGCGACCCCCGAGGACGTCCGGATGGTGCTCGTCGACCCCAAGCGGGTCGAGCTGACCGCCTACGAGGGCATCCCGCACCTGATCACCCCGATCATCACCAACCCCAAGAAGGCCGCCGAGGCCCTGCAGTGGGTGGTGCGCGAGATGGACCTCCGCTACGACGACCTGGCGGCCTTCGGCTTCCGGCACATCGACGACTTCAACGAGGCCATCCGGGCCGGCAAGGTCCAGCTCCCGCCGGGCAGCGAGCGCGAGCTCAGCCCCTACCCGTACCTCCTGGTGATCGTCGACGAGCTGGCCGACCTGATGATGGTCGCGCCCCGGGACGTCGAGGACGCGATCGTCCGCATCACCCAGTTGGCCCGCGCCGCCGGCATCCATCTGGTCCTGGCCACCCAGCGTCCGTCGGTGGACGTGGTCACCGGCCTGATCAAGGCGAACGTGCCCTCCCGGCTCGCCTTCGCCACCTCCTCGCTCGCCGACAGCCGGGTCATCCTCGACCAGCCCGGCGCCGAGAAGCTGATCGGCAAGGGTGACGGGCTCTTCCTGCCGATGGGGGCCAACAAGCCCGTCCGCATGCAGGGCGCGTTCGTCACCGAGCACGAGGTCGCCACCGTCGTGCAGCACTGCAAGGACCAGATGACGCCCGTCTTCCGGGACGACGTCACCGTGGGCACCAAGCAGAAGAAGGAGATCGACGAGGAGATCGGCGACGACCTCGACCTGCTGTGCCAGGCCGCCGAACTCGTCGTCTCCACCCAGTTCGGCTCCACCTCGATGCTCCAGCGCAAACTGCGCGTCGGCTTCGCCAAGGCCGGCCGGCTGATGGACCTGATGGAGTCGCGCAACATCGTCGGCCCCAGCGAGGGCTCCAAGGCGCGCGACGTCCTCGTCAAGCCCGACGAACTCGACGGGGTCCTCGCCGTGATCCGGGGCGAGTCGGCCGAGTAGGCGGCCCGTGACCGGGGCCGCCGCGGGCCCCGGCACGGGCCGGGTGTGGGTGCCGGAAGGCGGGGTACCCGTTCGAGATCTGGCTGAGACTCACTCGTAAGAAAAGGCTGGGCAACCGTTTCCCCCGACCGCACGTCAAGTTGGACGGAGGGACAGAAGGATGTCCCAGCCTCATGGCGTACAAACAGCACCCGCCCGGTTGCCCCACCCTTTCGTACCACCCATAGACTGAACGTCCAGCAGGTGGCTACACGCTCGAAAGGCGCTCTCGTGTCCATCGGCAACTCCCCCGAAGACGACCGGACCTTCCCGGCAGACGACCGGGACTCGATCGGTCGCGCTCTCCGGCAGGCCCGTGTCGCCGCCGGTCTCACCGTCGAAGAGGTCAGTGCCTCCACCCGCGTCCGGACCCCGATCGTGCACGCGATCGAGGAGGGCGACTTCTCGCGCTGTGGCGGCGACGTCTACGCCCGCGGCCACATCCGCACCCTCGCGCGCGCCGTCGGCCTCGACCCGGCTCCGCTGGTCGAGCAGTACGACGCCGAGCACGGCGGCCGTCCCGCACCCACCCCCGCCGCTCCGCTGTTCGAGGCGGAGCGCATCCGCCCCGAGCCGCGCCGGCCCAACTGGACCGCCGCGATGGTCGCGGCCATCGTCGCCGTCGTCGGGTTCGTCGGCTTCACGATGTTCAGCGGCGACGAGACCCCGAAGGGCACCACCGCGGCCGACGGCGGCCCGGCGCCCGCTCCCGAGCAGGCGACCTCCGCCGCCAAGCCGAAGCCGGTCAAGCCCGTCGCGCCCAAGCCCACCGAGAGCGCGATCGCCGCGGTCCCGCAGGACAAGGTCACGATCAAGCTCTCCGCCACCGACGGCAAGAGCTGGATCTCGGCCAAGGCCCACGACGGCAAGATCCTCTTCGACGGACTGCTCGCGGAGGGCGAGTCCAGGACCTTCCAGGACGACGAGCGCGTCGACCTGGTCCTCGGCAACGCCGGCGCCATCGAGCTCTACGTCAACGGCAAGAAGGTCGCCGACAAGTTCGAATCCGGCCAGGTCGAGCGGCTCACGTACACCAAGGGCGACCCCCAGGCCGGCTGAGCCGGTCCGGCCGCCGCCGTGATGTGACCTCCGTCGCGCAGGTGAACCCTGCGCGACGGGGGAACGGCCGGGACGAAGTAGTCTTGAGCCCATGCCCGAACGCCGTACCGTCGCCCTTGTCACTCTTGGCTGCGCCCGTAACGAGGTGGACTCGGAGGAGCTCGCAGGCCGCTTGGCAGCGGACGGCTGGGAGCTCGTCGAGAACGCCGAGCAAGCCGATGTCGCCGTCGTCAACACCTGTGGATTCGTCGAGGCCGCCAAGAAGGACTCCGTCGACGCCCTGCTCGAAGCCAATGACCTGAAGGACCACGGCAGGACCCAGGCCGTCGTTGCCGTCGGCTGCATGGCCGAGCGGTACGGCAAGGAGCTCGCCGAAGCCCTTCCGGAGGCCGACGGGGTCCTCGGTTTCGACGACTACGCCGACATCTCCAACCGCCTCCAGACCATCCTCAGCGGTGGCAGCGTCGAGGCCCACACCCCGCGCGACCGGCGCAAGCTGCTGCCGCTCTCGCCCGTGGAGCGGCAGGAGGCCGCGGCCGCCGTGGCCCTGCCGGGGCACGGCGACGGCGCCGAGGCGCCCACCGACGCCCCGGCCGACCTGCCCGAGGGCCTCGCGCCCGCCTCCGGGCCGCGCGCGCCGCTCCGCCGTCGCCTGGACACCAGCCCCGTCGCCTCCGTGAAGCTGGCCTCCGGCTGCGACCGCCGCTGCACCTTCTGCGCCATCCCCTCCTTCCGCGGCTCCTTCGTCTCGCGCCGCCCCTCGGACGTGCTCAACGAGACGCGCTGGCTCGCCGAGCAGGGCGTGAAGGAGATCATGCTGGTCTCCGAGAACAACACCTCCTACGGCAAGGACCTCGGCGACATCCGGCTCCTGGAGGGCCTGCTGCCCGAGCTGGCGGCCGTGGACGGCATCGAGCGCGTCCGCGTCAGCTACCTCCAGCCCGCCGAGATGCGCCCCGGTCTGATCGACGTCCTCACCTCCACCGAGAAGGTCGTCCCGTACTTCGACCTCTCCTTCCAGCACAGCGCCCCCGACGTGCTGCGGGCCATGCGCCGCTTCGGCGACACCGACCGCTTCCTGGAGCTCCTGGAGACCATCCGCTCCAAGGCCCCCACGGCCGGCGCCCGCTCCAACTTCATCGTCGGCTTCCCCGGCGAGACCGAGGCGGACTTCGCCGAGCTGGAACGCTTCATCACCCACGCGCGCCTCGACGCCATCGGTGTCTTCGGCTACTCCGACGAGGACGGCACCGAGGCCGCCACGTACGAGCACAAGCTCGACCAGGACGTGGTCGACAAGCGGCTCGCCCACCTCTCCCGGCTCGCCGAGGAGCTCACCGCGCAGCGCGCGGAGGAGCGGATCGGAGAGACCCTGGAGGTACTCGTCGAGTCCCTGGACGAGGAGGACGGCTGGATCGGCCGCGCCGCCCACCAGGCCCCCGAGACCGACGGGCAGGTGGTCCTCGTCACCGCCGACGGCACGGACCCCGACCTGGCCCCGGGCCGTATGGTCAGGGCGAAGGTCGTCGGGACGGAGGGCGTCGACCTGGTGGCCGAGTGTCTTTTCGAGGAGGCGGGCAGATGACCGGAGTCCCGGCATCCGCGACGGGCGGGACCGGTAGGCCGGCGCCCCGCGGCAAGCTGGGCACGGCGGCCGTCAACCAGGCCAGCCTGTGGAACATCGCGAACATCCTCACCATGATCCGGCTGGTGCTCGTGCCGGGCTTCGTGGTGCTGCTGCTCCAGGACGGAGGGCACGACCCCGCGTGGCGGGCCTGGGCCTGGGCGGCGTTCGCGGTGGCCATGATCACGGACGTCTTCGACGGGCACCTCGCCCGTACGTACAACCTGGTCACCGACTTCGGGAAGATCGCCGACCCGATCGCGGACAAGGCGATCATGGCGGCCGGCCTGATCTCCCTGTCCGCGCTCGGGGATCTCCCCTGGTGGGTGACCGCGGTCATCCTGGCCAGGGAACTGGGGATCACCCTGATGCGGTTCTGGGTCATCCGGCACGGGGTCATCCCCGCCAGCCGGGGCGGCAAGATGAAGACCCTGGCCCAGGGCACGGCCGTGGGCATGTACGTCCTCATGCTCGCCGGACCGCTGGCCACCCTTCGCTTCTGGGTGATGGCGGTGGCCGTCGTGCTGACGGTCGTCACCGGTCTCGACTACGTGCGGCAGGCCGTCGTGCTGCGGCGCAGGGGCCTCGCCGCCGAGCGGGCCGCCGCCGAGCGCTCGGCGGCGGCGGCACGATGACCGAGGCGGCCCGGGTGCTCGCGCTGCTCGCCGAGCGCGGCCAGACACTGGCCGTCGCGGAGTCGCTCACGGGCGGCCTGGTGGCCGCCGAGCTCACCGGGGTCCCCGGCGCCTCGGCGTCCTTCCGGGGGTCCGTCACGGCCTACGCCACCGCCCTCAAGCACGAGCTCCTCGGCGTCGACGGAGCCCTGCTCGCGGAGCGCGGCGCGGTGGACCCCGAGGTCGCGTCGCAGATGGCGGCCGGTGTACGGGCCCGGCTCGGCGCCGACTGGGGCATCGCGACGACCGGGGTCGCGGGCCCCGACCCACAGGACGGACAGCCCGTCGGAACCGTCTACGTGGCGGTCGCGGGACCGGCCGGGGGGACGCCCAAGGCGGGTGCTTCGGAGGGGTCTCCGACGGGGGCCTCAACGGGATCTCCGATGGGGAAAGTGTTCCCGTTGAGGTTGAACGGCGATCGCGGGGAAATCCGTAGGGAGAGCGTACGGATCGTGCTCCGGCTGCTCCGCGAGGAACTCTCGGGAAATGTGCGGGCACAGGATACGGAACAGAACGGGGGGAATTGATGTTTGCAGCCCTGAGTGAACACGACATCGCTCCCCGCACGGCCGCGGCGCGAGGCGGTACGGTGGGGCGTGAAGGATGCGGCTACGCGGTCCGAGGAGGGAGCCACCGATGATTCTGCTCCGTCGCCTGCTGGGTGACGTGCTGCGTCGGCAGCGCCAGCGCCAGGGCCGTACTCTGCGCGAAGTCTCCTCGTCCGCCCGAGTCTCGCTCGGCTATCTCTCCGAGGTGGAGCGGGGGCAGAAGGAGGCGTCCTCCGAGCTGCTCTCCGCGATCTGCGACGCGTTGGACGTACGGATGTCCGAGCTCATGCGCGAAGTGAGCGACGAGCTGTCGCTGGCCGAACTGGCCGAGTCGGCAGCAGCGAGCGAACAGGTGCCGGCACCGGTTCGTCCGATGCTCAATTCGGTGTCGGTGACGTCGGTGGCGGGTGTGCCCACCGAGCGGGTGACCATCAAGGCGCCCGCGGAAGCGGTCGACGTCGTCGCTGCCTGAACCGAAACGAGGGTGAAGCCCCGGTTCCGTGCCCCGCGAGGGGCACCGGCCGGGGCTTCACCCTTTCCCGGTAATTCTTTGGGCCGTTTTGTTTGAGATGCCGGGTTCCGGTCAGGCGTGCCATGGTGGGGAAACGTTCGACTGGTTGGAGATCCCGCATGTCTGTCGTGAAGAGCACGCTGTCCGAGACCGACCTCAAGACCGTCGGCAACGCCCTCCAGGGAGCCCTCGTCGACCTCGTCGACCTCTCCCTGGTGGCCAAGCAGGTGCACTGGAACGTCGTCGGACCGCGCTTCCGCTCCGTCCACCTCCAGCTGGACGAGGTGGTCACCACCGCCCGGACGCACTCCGACACCGTGGCCGAGCGTGCCTCCGCCCTGGGCGTCAACCCGGACGGGCGAGCGGCGACCGTCTCGTCGTCGAGCGCGATAGGAACGGTGCCGGAGGGCTGGATCAAGGACGAGGAGGCGGTGCGGATCCTCGTCGCCGCCCTCGGTGCCGTCACCACCCGGATGCGGGAGCGGATCGACGCGACCGGCGACCCCGACCCGGTCACCCAGGACATCCTGATCGCCCTGACGGGCGAGCTCGAGAAGCACGCGTGGATGTTCCAGGCGGAGAGCGTCTGAGGCGGGCCGGGGCGTGCTGATACGTACGGTGCGCGCCGGGGCGGGCCCCGGTGCGCCCTCCCGCAGGCTGATCCTGCCGGTCTAGCGTCGACCGGAGGAGGCGGCCATGGTACGGCGACGGTTTCCGCCGGTGACGCTCGCGCTGATCGCGGTCGGGCTGGTGGCCGGGGGACTCTGGGGGTGGGCGGTGCTGCGCCTGCTGCTCGTACCGGGCGAGGCCGGGCCGGTCGAAGGAGTGGTGGTGGCGGGCGGCTGGGGACTGAGTCTGCTGCCCGTGCACGTGGCCGCCTCGTCGGGGCCGCCGGGCGCGCTCGCCCGACGCCTCGGCAGGGCGCCGTGGCGCCGGAGGTGGGGTGCGGGCCCCGGTTCGGCGTAAAGGTGTGACGGGGATGTGGGACCGGCGCGGTTGTGGGGCCGCGACGGCTGCGGGACCGCCGCGGTTGTGGGACCGGGGCGGACGGACGGTCAGACTGAAGGGCTCGTATCGGCTTCCTGCCGGTGCGGGCCTTGCTGGCATTCCGGGCACCAGTACGTGACCCGGTCCCCGAGTTCCGCCTTGAGGATCCGGGTGCCGCAGCGCAGACAAGGGCGGCCCGCGCGGCCGTAGACGTGGAGCGGGGTGCCGGGGCGGCGCACGGTGGTGGTCCGCCGGTCCGGGTGGTCCTTGTTGAGATCGAGCAGGCGGCGCGCGGTCGCCACCAGACGGGCGGGGACGTCCGGCTCCAGCTCGCCCACGGGGAGCCAGGGGGTGACGCCGGCGAGGAACGCCAGCTCCGACTTGTAGACGTTGCCGATGCCGGCCAGGTTGCGCTGGTCGAGGAGGGCCTCGCCGAGCGTTCTCGCCGGGTCGCCCGTCAGCCTGCGCACGGCCTCCTCCGGGTCCCAGTCCGGGCCGAGGAGGTCCGGCCCGAGGTGGCCCACGATCCGGGACTCCTCGTCGGTGCGGACGAGCTCCAGGACCGGGAGCCGGTAGCCGTACGCGGTGGACTCCGCGTTCCCCAGGACGGCCCGGATCTGGTGGTCGGGGCCGCCCCTGGGCCGCTCCCCGGTGGCGTACACCCGCCAGGCGCCGTCCATTCGCAGGTGGGAGTGGAGGGTGAGCCCGCCCTCGATCCGGGCGAGCAGGTGCTTGCCGCGCGGGGTGACGTCGAGGAGCGTGCGGTCGGTGAGGTCGGCGGTGGCGAACCGGGGCACCCGGAGGTCCGAGCGGGTGATCACCCGCCCGGCGAGCGCGGTGTGCAGGTGGCGGGCCACCTGCCAGACGGTGTCTCCCTCGGGCACGGTCCTCCTCGGTTCATGGCCCCTTGGTGGTGGTCCTCGGTCGCGGTCCTTCGGGCCCGGTTATTGGGGCGCCCGGGTGCCGGGGCGGTGGCTCCGGACGGTCGCGGGCTCCGGGCGGTGGGGCTCCTTTCGGGCTTCTTCCCGGGGACGCGTCGTCTAGGCGCGCAGGCGCAGGCCTCTGGGGGTGGCCAGGAAACCCGCCGCCTCCAGGGGACGGGCCAGTGGGGAGGTCAGGGCCGTGACGCCGTTGAGCCGCTCCACGGTGACCGTGCCCAGGGAGCCCGCGCGGGCGGACGCGGCCAGCGCCTCGGCCGCCGCCGTCAGGGCGGGGTCGTCCGGATCGGTCGGCCAGGACAGGAGCGTCTTGCCGCCGCGCTCCATGTAGAGCGTCAGCTCGCCGTCGACCAGGACCACCATCGCGCCCGCCTTGCGCCCCGGCTTGTGCCCGGCGCCGTTCGGCGGCTCGGGCCAGGACAGGGCGGCCCCGTACGCGTTCGCCGGATCGGCCGCCGCGAGGACCAGGGCGCGCGGGCCGGCCGCCGCCTCGACGCCCCGGTCGCGCGCGGTCGCCGCGGCCCGCAGCCGGTCCACCGCGCCGTCCATCGCGAACTGGGCCGCGCCGAGCCCCTCCACGACGTAGCCCCGGCGGGCCTGGCCGCTGTCCTCGAAGGCGGCCAGGATCCGGTACACGGCCGAGAAACCGCCCTCCACGCCCTCGGCGGCCACCGCGCCCCGGGTGACCACGCCGTGCCGGTCCAGGAGAGTGCGGGCCAGGGCGTGCGCCCGGTGCGTGGGCTCCGGTTCGAGCGGGAGCAGCAGCGACCAGCGGCCGGAGACCGTGGGCGGGCCCGTGCGGGACGCCGGCCGGACGGACGAGGTCGGGGTGCCGTACCGGCCGCGGGGGACCGTGCGACGCGCGCGGTGCGCGGTGGAGCCGGCCGTGCGGCCCGAGCCGAGCAGCGCGCGCAGCGGGGCGAGGGTGTCGTTGGTGAGCCGGCCCGACCAGGCCAGGTCCCAGAGCGCGTCGGCGAGCTGGGGATCGGTGGCGTCCGGGTGGGTGGTCGCCCGGATCTGGTCGGCGACCTGACGGAAGAACAGGCCGTACCCGCCGGAGAGGGCGGTGAGCACCGACTCGTGCAGCGCGGACAGCTCCAGCGGATGCGACGGGGGGAGGAGCAGCGGGGCCGCGTCCGCGAGGTACAGCGAGACCCAGCCGTCCTTGCCGGGCAGCGAGCCCGCGCCCGCCCACACCACCTCGCCGGTGGTCGTCAGCTCGTCCAGCATCGCCGGGGAGTAGTCCCGGACCCGGGACGGCAGGACCAGCTTCTCCAGGGCCGAGGCCGGGACGGGGGCACCCTGGAGCTGTTCGACCGCCCGGGCCAGGCCGTCGACGCCGCGCAGGCCGTGGCTCCCCAGGTGCTGCCACTGCGGCAGGAAGGAGGCGAGGGCCGCCGGGGGCACCGGCTCCAGCTCGCGGCGCAGGGCGGCGAGGGAGCGTCGGCGCAGTCGGCGCAGGACGGTGGCGTCGCACCACTCCTGGCCGATGCCGGAGGGGTGGAACTCGCCCTGGACGACCCGGCCGGACGCGGCGAGCCGCTGGAGGGCGCCGTCGGTGACGGCCGTGCCCAGGCCGAAGCGCTCGCCCGCCCGCAGGGAGGTGAACGGGCCGTGCGTGCGCGCGTACCGGGCGAGGAGGTCGCCCAGCGGGTCCTTGACCGGCTCGGTGAAGGCCTCGGGCACACCGACCGGCAGGGCCGTGCCCAGGGCGTCCCTGAGGCGGCCCGCGTCCTCGATCGCCGCCCAGTGCTCCCGGCCCCCGATCCGCACCCGGATCGCGCGCCGTGCCGCTTCCAGCTCGCCCGCCCAGTCCGCCTCGGCGCCCCGCTCGGCCAGCTCGGCGTCGGTGAGCGGGCCCAGGACCCGCAGCAGGTCGGCGACGCCCTCCACGTCCTTGATCCGCCGGTCCTCCGTCAGCCACTGGAGCTCCTGCTCCAGCTCGGCCAGGACGTCCGGGTCGAGCAGCTCGCGCAGCTCCGCCTGGCCGAGCAGCTCCGCGAGCAGCCGGGAGTCCAGGGAGAGCGCGGCGGCCCGCCGCTCCGCTAGCGGCGAGTCGCCCTCGTACAGGAACTGCGCCACGTAGCCGAAGAGCAGCGAGCGGGCGAAGGGGGACGGCTCGGGGGTGGTGACCTCGACGAGGCGGACCCGGCGGGCCTCGATGTCGCCCATCAGCTCCGTCAGGCCGGGCAGGTCGAAGACGTCCTGGAGGCACTCGCGGACGGCCTCCAGGACGATCGGGAACGAGCCGAACTCGCTCGCCACCTGGAGAAGTTGGGACGCGCGCTGCCGCTGCTGCCACAGCGGGGTGCGCTTGCCCGGGTTCCGTTTCGGCAGCAGCAGGGCGCGGGCGGCGCACTCGCGGAACCGGGAGGCGAACAGCGCGGAGCCGCCCACCTGGTCGGTGACGACCTGTCCGATCTCGCCCTTGTCGAAGAGGGCGTCGGCCGCGCCGACGGGCGCCTTGTCCGCGTCGTACACCGTGTCCGCGTGCCGGCCCGGATCGACCGGTTCGTGGTCGAGGAGGTCCAGGCCCATGTCCAGGCCCATCAGATCGGCGTCCGGCAGGCGCAGCACGATGCCGTCGTCCGCGTGCATCACCTGCGCGTCCATGCCGTACCGCTCGGCGAGCCGGGCGCCGAGCGCCAGCGCCCACGGGGCGTGCACCTGCGCCCCGAACGGGGAGTGGATGACGACCCGCCAGTCCCCGAGCTCGTCCCGGAAGCGCTCGACCAGGATCGTCCGGTCGTCCGGCACGTGTCCGCAGGCCTCGCGCTGCTCCTTCAGGTACGCCAGGACGTTCTCGGCGGCCCACGCGTCGAGCCCGGCGGCGAGCAGCCGCAACCGCGCGTCCTCGTCCCCGAGGGCGCCGATCTCGCGCAGGAACGCGCCCACCGCCCGGCCCAGTTCGAGCGGGCGGCCCAGCTGGTCGCCCTTCCAGAACGGCAGCCGGCCGGGCGCGCCGGGCGCGGGCGTGACGAGGACCCGGTCCCGGGTGATGTCCTCGATCCGCCACGAGGTGGTGCCGAGCGTGAACACGTCGCCCACCCGCGACTCGTACACCATCTCCTCGTCGAGCTCGCCGACCCTGCCCCCGCCCTTCTTGGGGTCCGAACCCGCCAGGAACACGCCGAACAGACCCCGGTCGGGGATCGTGCCGCCCGAGGTGACGGCGAGCCGCTGCGCGCCCGGCCGGCCCGTGACCGCCCCGGTCACCCGGTCCCAGACCACGCGCGGGCGCAACTCCGCGAAGGCGTCCGAGGGGTACCGCCCCGCCAGCATGTCGAGGACGCCCGTGAACGCCGACTCGGGCAGCGAGGCGAACGGCGCCGCCCGGCGCACCACCGCGAGCAGGTCGTCCACCTGCCAGGTGTCGAGCGCGACCATCGCGACCAGCTGCTGCGCGAGCACGTCGAGCGGATTGGCGGGAATCCGCAGGGACTCGATGGCCCCCGACCGCATCCGCTCGGTGACCACGGCCGCCTGCACCAGATCGCCCCGGTACTTGGGGAAGACCACGCCGGTCGACACCGCGCCGACCTGGTGGCCGGCGCGGCCCACCCGCTGGAGTCCGGAGGCCACCGAGGGCGGCGACTCGACCTGCACGACCAGGTCCACCGCGCCCATGTCGATGCCCAGCTCCAGGCTGGAGGTGGCCACCACGGCGGGCAGCCGGCCCGCCTTCAGGTCCTCCTCGACCCGGGCGCGCTGCTCCTTCGACACCGAACCGTGGTGGGCCCGGGCGAGCACCGGCGGGGCGCCCTGCGCCGCCCCCGACTGGGCCATGATCCCGGCCGGGGGAGCCCCCTCGGGCAGGGGCTCGCCGGTCGCCCGCTCGTAGGCGATCTCGTTGAGCCGGTTGCACAGGCGCTCGGCCAGACGGCGGGAGTTGGCGAAGACGATCGTGGAGCGGTGGGACTGCACGAGGTCGGCGATCCGCTCCTCGACGTGCGGCCAGATCGACGGCCTGTCGCCGCCCTCCTTGCCCTCGGAGGCCGGGGAGCCGCCCAGCTCGCCCATGTCCTCGACGGGGACGACGACGGAGAGGTCGAACTCCTTGCCCGACGGCGGCTGCACGATCTCCACGGCACGCCCCGGCGACAGGTAGCGGGCCACCTCGTCGACCGGCCGGACCGTGGCCGACAGGCCGATCCGGCGCGCGGGCCGGGGCAGCAGCTCGTCGAGCCGCTCCAGGGAGAGCGCCAGGTGCGCGCCCCGCTTCGTGCCCGCGACCGCGTGGACCTCGTCCAGGATGACCGTCTCCACGCCCGCGAGGGCCTCGCGGGCGGCGGAGGTCAGCATCAGGAACAACGACTCGGGAGTGGTGATCAGAATGTCCGGCGGCTTGGTCGCGAGCGCCCGGCGCTCGGCCGCCGGGGTGTCGCCGGAGCGGATCCCGACCCGGATGTCCGGCTCGGGCAGCCCGAGCCGCACCGACTCCTGGCGGATGCCGGTCAGCGGGGAGCGCAGGTTCCGCTCGACGTCCACCGCGAGGGCCTTCAGCGGCGACACGTACAGCACGCGGCAGCGCTTCCGCGCCTCCGCGGGCGGGGGCGCGGAGGCCAGCCGGTCCAGGGAGGCGAGGAAGGCCGCCAGCGTCTTGCCCGAGCCGGTCGGGGCGACGACCAGCACGTCGGAGCCCGCACCGATGGCGGTCCAGGCGCCCTCCTGCGCCGCCGTGGGCGCGGTGAAGGCCCCGGTGAACCAACCACGGGTCGCGGGGGAGAACGAGTCGAGCGCGGACCTGACCATGCCCCCCATCGTGCACCCGGCCACTGACAACCGCCGGGACCTGTGGAAAACCGCCCGCACAGCGCGGCGGCCCGTCCCTCTTCCGGGTGGGCGCGCCCAGGAGGGCGCGGGCCGGAACCCGGAGCGGCGGTCCCGTCCGCCCCTGGCGCAGAATGGAGCCATGGCGAGCGGGGAGCGGGCACGGTACTGGCAGTATCCCGAGCTGCCCGGAGTCGACCTGCTGCACGCCCACTACGTCCGCAAGGCCTTCGCCCGCCACACCCACGAGACGTTCGTCTTCGCCGCGATCACCGAGGGCGTCGAGGCCTTCCACCACCACGACGAGCTGGTCCGCGCCGGGCCGGGACAGATCGCCCTGGTCAACCCCGACACCCCGCACACCGGGCATGCAGGGGTCCCCGAGGGCTGGACCTACCGCACGATCTACCCCGACGCGGAGATCGTCCGGTCGATCGCCGCCGACACCCTCGCCCTGCGCGGCTCGGCCGGCTTCACCTCGCCCGTCATCGACGACCCGTACGCCGCACGGCTCGTCGTCGGCGTCCACCGGGCCGCCGAGGAGGGTAACGCGCTCGCCGCCGACAGCCTGCTCCGGCTCGTCACGGCCCGGATGCTGCGCAGTCACGGCGGCCCGATCACCCCGCTCCCGCCGCGCTCGGCGGGCGCCCGGAACGCGGCACGCGCGCGTGAGGTCCTGGAGGGGCGGATGGCCGGGCCGCCGACCCTGGAGCGCCTCGCCGCCGAGCTGGACACCAGCCCCTTCGCCCTGCTGCGGGCCTTCCGTGAGGCGTACGGGATGCCGCCGCACACCTGGCTCACCGACGCGCGCGTACGACGGGCCCGGCGGCTCCTCGACGCCGGCGTCCCTCCGGCGGAGGCGGCCGCCGTCGTCGGCTTCACCGACCAGTCGCACCTCAACCGGCACTTCACCCGCAGCGTGGGGGTGCCACCGGGCGCCTACCAGCGCGCGCGTGGCGGGGGAAAACCCGCGAGGCCCGGCGGATCGGGCGGATCGGGCAGGGCCGGCAGGCCTGGTTGATCCGGTGGGGCCGGCTGATCCGTCGGGGCCGGTCGATCCGGCTGTTCGCCGGGCCCGGCCGGTCCGTCCGCCTGCCTGCCCACCGGACCCCGCCGACCCGTCTGACCTGGTGCAAGAACGTACAAGAACCGGTCGACCCGGTAGCTGTAGCGTCCCCGGTGTGGCAGAACAGACAGCATCCCCCGTGATACGCGGCGACGCCCCGGACAAGCCCGACGCCGCCGTCGTCCGCGACGCCCTCGGTGTCGGCGTCGCCGTCGGGCTCTCCGGCTTCGCCTTCGGCGTGACCTCGGCGGGCTCCGGACTGGGCCTCCTCCAGACCTGCGTCCTCAGCCTGCTCGTCTTCACCGGCGCCTCGCAGTTCGCCCTCGTCGGCGCGCTCGCCGCGGGCGGCAACCCCTTCACGGCCGCCGCCGGAGCGTTCTTCCTGGGCACCCGCAACGCCTTCTACGGGCTGCGGCTCTCCCAGCTCCTCGCCCTGCCGAAGGCCGTCAGGCCTCTCGCCGCGCACTGGGTGATCGACGAGACCACGGCGGTCGCGCTCTCCCAGCCGTCCCGCCGGGCCGCCCGCATCGGCTTCACCGCCACCGGGCTCACGCTGTACGTCCTGTGGAACGTCACCACGCTCCTCGGGGCGCTCGGCGCCGAGGCGATCGGGGACACCGCCGCCTGGGGGCTCGACGCGGCCGGGCCCGCCGTCTTCCTGGCCCTGCTCGCCCCCATGCTCAAGTCCGCGACCGAACGGGCCACCGCGGGCCTCGCCGTCCTGCTCGGCCTCGGCCTGCTCCCCGTGCTCCCCGCCGGAGTGCCGGTCCTCGCGGCCGCCCTCGCCGCACCCGTGGTGCTCTGGGCGCGGGGCCGGCGCGCCGCGTCCGGGACCGGGTCCACCACCGGACGAGAGAAGGACTCCCGATGAACGTCTGGATCGCGATCGGCCTCACCGTCGCCGGGTGCTACCTGGTCAAGCTGGCCGGCCTGCTCGTCCCCGCCGGTGCGCTGGAACGCCCGCTCGTCCAGCGGCTCGCGGCGCTGCTCCCCGTCGCCCTGCTCGCCGCGCTCACCGCGCAGCAGACGTTCAGCACGGGTGGCGACCTCGTCCTGGACGCCCGGGCCGCCGGACTCGCCGCGGCCGCCGTCGCCCTTGTGCTGCGGGCACCGTTCCTGGTCGTCGTGGGCGCCGCCGTCGCCGTCACGGCGGGAGTACGGGCCCTGGGCTGGTGAGACCGCCCCGCGCGCCCGGCCCCCTCAGCCGACGGGGCGGCCGTGCGCGCGGAGGGTGCGCAGGGCCTCGACGGTGACGATCGGGCGCCACTCCAGGGCCGGGCCGGGGGCCCAGGCACGCCGGCGGATCGGCCAGCCGCCGTCCTCCTCCTGGTCGGCCGCGAGCCGGTCGAGCGAGCGGGCCGTCTCCTCCTTCGTGAACCAGCGCGCGGCCAGCGAGTCCGGCACGCGCGCGTAGTCGTGCGGGAAGTGGTGCTCACCGGGCGCGTACCCGTCCGCCGGCGGCCGGTCCTCCGGCCGGTCCGGGTCGAGGACGGCGAGGCCCTGCTCCCGGACGAGCCGGCCGAGACGGTCGGCGGCCGCCTCCGCGCGCGGGCGGTCCGGGGCCCCGTCGAGGAAGGCGACGGCGGCCTGGACCTCGTAGGGGTGGGACTTCTCCAGGGACTCCACGGCCGACCAGCAGAACTCGGTGGCCCGGAACAGCCACGCGTGCCACACCTGGTTGCGGTGGAGCAGCCCGACCACCGGGCCGGTCGAGAGCAACGTGCTCGGCGGGGAGTCGACGACCGGGACGAACGGCGCCGAGGGGTGGTCGCGCTGGGAGGGGTGGATCGCCGGGAGGGCCCCGTCGTGCGTGGACACCGCCGTGAGATAGCGGCAGATCCGCTCGACCCGCGGCCCGCCGCAGCGGCCGATGGAGTCCAGGACCCGCAGCGCGTGCGCGGTGTGCAGCGGCTGGCTGACCGGTCCGCGCAGGTCCGGTTCGAGCGCGTGACCGTAACCGCCGTCCTCGTTGAGGTACGCCGTGAGCGCCGTCTCGACCTGATCCGCGCCACCGCGCTGGAAGTGGTAGGCGAACCGGCGCTGTTCGAGGACGCGGGCCGTCAGCCAGACGAAACGCTCGGCGCGGGCCAGGGGAGTCGAGGACGCGGAGGGGAGGAGGTTCTCGGCCATGCTCCGACCGTAGGGCGGAAAGCCGCGGTGACAAGACCCGCGGAGCGGGCTGCACTCCTGGGAGCTGGATACTGGGGGCATGCGGTTGACGATTTTCTGGGAACGGATGGCCGAGCACTTCGGTGCGTCGTACGCCGAGTCCTTCGCGAGCGACCACGTGATGGCGGAACTCGGGGGCCGGACCGTACGGGAGGCGCTGGACGCCGGCTGGGAGGCGAAGGACGTGTGGCGCGCCGTCTGCGCCGCCGTCGAGGTGCCCGCCGACAAGCGCTGACCGGCCCGTTCCGCCGGGTCGGCGGTCGGACCCGTCATACGGAACCGAGGGCGGGGACGCGTGGGGGCCGGGGAGGAATGTCCGCGCGGTGCGCGAGACTGGCGGGGTGGCCCCGACTGACGACAGCGACGACACCGACAAGACGTCCGGCACCGACGAGACCCACGGCACCGACGAGACCCCTGACATGGGTGAGAGCCGTGCCACCGACGAGCCTCACAGCTCCGGCAGGATCACCGGCAAGCCCGGTGGCACCAGTGGCACCGGCGGGACCGGCTCGACCGACGTGACCGCTTCCGCGCCCCCGGCTCCGGCCGCCGGCACCGGAGGAGGCGTCGCCGTGGGCACGCCCCCCGCCCCGGAGGCCGCGTCCACGCCGGGCGCCGCGCGGATGCCGCGCTGGCTGCCCCGCGCGCTCGTCCTGGCCCTCGCGCTCTACTCCTGCTTCCTGCTGGGCAACTGGGCCTTCCACCAGCTCGTCGGTCTCCTCGTCAACATCCTCCTCGCCTTCTTCCTCGCCCTCGCCATCGAGCCGGCGGTCGGGCGCATGGCGGCGCGCGGGATGCGCCGGGGCCTCGCCACCTTCCTCGTCTTCCTCGCCGTCCTGGTCTTCGGCGTCGGCTTCGTCGTCCTCCTGGGGTCGATGCTCGCCGGGCAGATCGTCGACATGGTCGAGAACTTCCCCAAGTACCTCGACTCGCTGATCAGATGGATCAACGACAGCTTCCACACGGACCTGTCGCGGGTCGAGGTCCAGGACAGCCTGCTCAAGTCCGACTGGCTGCAGAGATACGTGCAGAACAGCGCGTCCGGCGTCCTCGACGTCTCCGCCACCGTCCTCGGCGGTCTGTTCCGGCTCCTCACGATCTTCCTGTTCTCGTTCTACTTCGCGGCCGACGGGCCCCGGCTGCGGCGCGCGCTCTGCTCCGTCCTGCCGCCCGCCCGGCAGGCCGAGGTGCTGCGGGCCTGGGAGATCGCGGTCGACAAGACCGGCGGCTATCTGTACTCGCGCGGCCTGATGGCCCTCATCTCGGGCGCCGCGCACTTCGTGCTCTTCGAGATCCTGGAGGTGCCGTACGCCCCGGCACTCGCCGTGTGGGTCGGCCTGGTCTCGCAGTTCATCCCGACCATCGGCACCTATCTGGCCGGTGCCCTGCCGATGCTGATCGCCTTCACCGTCAACCCCTGGTACGCGGTGTGGGTGCTCGGTTTCGTCGTGGTCTACCAGCAGTTCGAGAACTACGTCCTCCAGCCGAAGCTCACCTCGAAGACCGTGGACATCCACCCGGCGGTCGCCTTCGGCTCGGTCATCGCGGGGACGGCGCTGCTCGGGGCCGTCGGCGCGCTGATCGCGATTCCCGCCGTCGCCACCCTGCAGGCCTTCCTCGGCGCCTACGTGAAGCGGTACGACGTGACGGACGACCCGCGCGTCCACGGACACCGCAGGTACGGCGAGGCGGTGGTCGCCCGGCTGCAGAAGGCCCTGCACCACAAGAAGGAGTCGGCGTCGGAGGAGTGACCCGGGTCGGGTGAGGGATCCGCACCGGAGGAACGGGAGGCCCGATCGGTGCCCCGGTGCCTCGATGTGCGCAGGGGAGGGGCGTGCGTCGAGGGGCGGGGCGCAGCGAAGCCGACTGATGCTCGCATCGTTGCCTAGTCAAAGAAGTGAGTATGGTGGTGAGTGAACGATGGGCACGGCTCGCGGGGCCGCCCGCTCGCCCGTCGTTCGACTGGTCGTGAGTGAAGACGGAGGTCCGATGACGGACGGCACGTTTCTGCGGTACGTCGCGCTGGGGGACAGCCAGACGGAGGGGGTCGGCGACGGTGACGACGCCGGCGGCCTGCGCGGCTGGGCGGACCGGCTCGCCGAGCTGCTCGCCCACGACCGGCCGGGCACGCTCTACGCCAACCTGGCCGTGCGGGGCCGCCTCGCCGGGCAGGTGCGCGCCGAACAGCTCGGGCCTGCCCTCGCGCTCCGGCCGGACCTCGCCACGGTCGTCGCCGGCTTCAACGACCTGCTGCGGCCCGGTTTCGACGCGGACGGGACGGCCGGGCACCTGGAGGAGATGTTCGCCGCGCTCACCGGGCAGGGCGCGCGCGTGGCGACCCTCGCCTTCCCGGACGTCGGCCGCATCACTCCGCTGGCCCGGCCGCTCGCCCCGCGCGTCCGGGCCCTCAACGCGCGCGTCCGCGAGGCCTCGCGCCGGCACGGCGTCGTCGTCGTGGAGACCGGCCACCATCCGGTCGTCACCGACCCCCGGCTGTGGAGCCCCGACCGGCTGCACGCCGGACCGCTGGGCCACGCGCGCATCGCCGCCGCCGTCGCCCAGGCCCTCGACCTGCCCGGCGCCGACGACTCCTGGACGCTCCCGCTGCCGCCGCCGGCCTCCGCGCCGAACTGCGCTGGGCCGGTGCCTTCCTGGGGCCCTGGGTCGGCCGGCGGCTGCGCGGGCGGTCGTCCGGCGACGGCCGCGGGGCCAAGCGTCCGGAGCTGCTGCCGATGGTACGGGGATGACGGAGGCGCGCGCCCGCTGAGCGCCTTCGGACCGGCTGCCCGGCGGGTCCGGAGCGGCCCGGTGGGTTCAGGGCGGGAGGACGGGGCGGACGGAGAGATCCCCGACGAGGTCCTCGCCGTCCGGGCCGTACACGAACTCGGCCGTGGTGGGGTTGCGGTGGGCGGTGGCCAGAGGGAGCCACGCCAGCAGGTGCCCGTAGCCGCCGCACACCGACTCGCCGCCGTCCCCGCCGTGCACCGCGGTGGGGTCGCTCGTCAGCTCCATGTCGTACGTGTCGTGGGCGATGCGGAGGCCGAAGGCGTTCGGCGAGCGGTGCGGGCCGGTGCCGTCCTCGTAGGGGTCCCGGTCGAGGGGGCATTCGTCGCCCCACCGGAACAGGGTGCCCGCGCCGGCGCCGCAGGCGTGCTCCCATTCGTCCGGACCCGGCATTCGCAGTCCGCGCGCCGCGAGCGCGGCCGGCACGGCCGCGGGCGGCTCCGACAGGGGCTCGCCGTCCACGGCCATGAGGACCGTGGGCAGCGTGACGTCGCGGCGGGGGCTGAGCACGCGCGCGAGGTGCGCCCGCAGGTCGGATTCGTGGCCGAAGCCCTGCTCCACGCTCTCCGCGTAGTCGGCGACCTGTCCGGGCGTCGGCCGCCAGGCCCCGGCGTCGAGCCCGAGGGTCACGCGGCCACCGGGTATCAGGGCGAACTCCCGGCCGTCCCGCTCCACGCGGACGCGGTGCAGTGGGGCGCCGAGGTGCTCGACCGTGTCGACGGCGCTCACGCGCCCGTCCACCAGGCGTGCGGCCTCCCGGGCGAAACGGCGTGCCGAGGACGGATCGAAGGACCGCCACCGGTCGAGAGTGAGATCGGCGAGAGACATGCTCCGCAGGATGGCACGGAGCTGTGACAGCGGCCCGGAGGGGCCGGAGCGGGACGGCTCTCCGCCTCCTGAGGAGCCCGGCGCGGCCGCCGCGGAGGCCTCTCGGCGCGGTGGCCCGGGACCGCGTGGCGCGCTTGACACTGAAATCGAACATCCATTCTCATGGAGGTCCGGCCCTTGGAATCGCGGGGTTGTCGCGGGGTTTTCCACAGGGCGGGCGGGACGCCGGGGCCCATTGTCAGTGGCAGGGGTTAGCGTCTTTCACATGAAGCGATCGACTCAAGCAAACCGGGTGGAACCCATGGCAGGAACCGACCGCGAGAAGGCGCTCGACGCCGCGCTCGCACAGATTGAACGCCAATTCGGCAAGGGCGCCGTGATGCGCATGGGCGACCGCACCCAGGAGCCGATCGAGGTGATCCCCACCGGCTCGACCGCCCTGGACGTCGCTCTCGGTGTCGGCGGACTGCCGCGCGGCCGTGTCGTGGAGGTCTACGGACCGGAGTCCTCCGGCAAGACGACCCTGACCCTGCACGCCGTCGCCAACGCGCAGAAGGCCGGCGGCCAGGTCGCCTTCGTCGACGCCGAGCACGCCCTCGACCCCGAGTACGCCAAGAAACTCGGCGTCGACATCGACAACCTCATCCTGTCCCAGCCGGACAACGGCGAGCAGGCCCTCGAGATCGTCGACATGCTGGTCCGTTCCGGCGCCCTCGACCTGATCGTCATCGACTCCGTCGCCGCGCTCGTCCCGCGCGCGGAGATCGAGGGCGAGATGGGCGACTCGCACGTGGGTCTCCAGGCCCGCCTGATGAGCCAGGCCCTCCGGAAGATCACCAGCGCGCTCAACCAGTCCAAGACCACCGCGATCTTCATCAACCAGCTCCGCGAGAAGATCGGCGTGATGTTCGGCTCGCCGGAGACCACGACCGGTGGCCGCGCCCTCAAGTTCTACGCCTCGGTGCGCCTCGACATCCGTCGCATCGAGACCCTCAAGGACGGCACGGACGCGGTCGGCAACCGCACCCGCGTCAAGGTCGTCAAGAACAAGGTCGCGCCCCCCTTCAAGCAGGCGGAGTTCGACATCCTCTACGGCCAGGGCATCAGCCGCGAGGGCGGTCTGATCGACATGGGCGTGGAGCACGGCTTCGTCCGCAAGGCGGGTGCCTGGTACACCTACGAGGGCGACCAGCTCGGCCAGGGCAAGGAGAACGCCCGCAACTTCCTGAAGGACAATCCCGACCTCGCCAACGAGATCGAGAAGAAGATCAAGGAGAAGCTGGGCGTCGGCGTCCGGCCCGAGACCCTGTCGGCCGAGCCGGGCGCGGACGCGGCGGCCACGGACACGGCCGGTGCGGACGACGCCGCCAAGGGCCTTCCGGCACCCGCGGCCAAGACCGTGAAGGCGACCAAGGCCACCGCGGTCAAGAGCTGAACCGGTGACCGGTCGCACCGAATGGCCGGGTGACAGCGCCGACTCGTCGAGGGCCGAGAAGGAGCTGTCACCCCAGGATCCGGCTGAGCGGGCGCGCGCGATCTGCCTGCGCCTGCTCACCGGGACCCCCCGCACGCGCAAGCAACTGGCCGACGCGCTGCGCAAGCGGGAGATCCCCGACGAGGTGGCGGAAGAGGTCCTCTCCCGCTTCGAGGACGTCGGGCTCATCGACGACGCCGCCTTCGCGGGGGCCTGGGTGGAGTCCCGCCACCACGGCCGGGGCCTCGCCCGCCGCGCCCTCGCCCGGGAGCTGCGCACCAAGGGCGTCGAACCCACCCTCATCCAGGAGGCCGTGGACCAGCTCGACTCCGAGCGGGAGGAGGCCACGGCGCGTGAGCTCGTGGCCCGCAAGCTGCGCGCCACCCGCGGCCTGGAGCGCGACCGGCGGCTGCGGCGGCTCGCCGGCATGCTCGCCCGCAAGGGATACCCCGAGGGCATGGCCCTCCGCGTCGTCCGTCAGGCACTGGAGGCGGAGGGCGAGGACACGGACGGGCTGGACGAACCCTTCTGACACGGGGACGGCTTCCAGTACGGGGGCGGCTTACGGTACAGGAACGGCTTCTGGCACCGGGGCGGCACCGCGGGGGCTTCTGTCACGGGGGCAGAAGGGCCCGTCCGGTTCGGGTGGCGGGGCCGGAGAGGGGCCCGGTCGGTCCTGTCAGCCCCGGGCCGCCGGGAGGAGGACCGGGAGGCCGGCGGCCTTCCAGGCCTGGAAGCCGCCGATGAGATCGGTCGCCCGGTGCAGGCCCAGACGGCGCAGGGACTCGGCCGCGAGGGAGGAGGCGTAGCCCTCGTTGCAGAGGACCACCACCCGCAGGTCGTGACTGTCGGCCTCCGCCGCGCGGTGGCTGCCCAGGGGGTCCAGCCGCCATTCCAGTTCGTTGCGCTCCACGACCAGCGCGCCCGGGATCAGCCCGTCCCGTTCCCGCAGGGCCGCGTAGCGCGTGTCCACCAGGAGCGCGTCGCCCGCCTCGTACGCCTCGTGGGCGGCCCGGGGCTCGATCCGGTCGAGGCCCGACCTGACCTGCTCCAGGAGTTCGTCGATGCCCACCCGCTCCGTCACCTGTTCCCTCCGTTCCTTCCGTTCCTCCTGCTTCCCGCTCACTGCCAGTCCTCCGGGCGCTCGACCTGCTCGAGACGGAGCACCGCGCCCGTCCGGCTGAAGCGCCGGATCAGCGGGAGCGGCGGATAGTAGGCGTGCACCGACACCGCGTGGGTGTCCGGGGACTCGTTGAGCACCTCGTGCACGTGGTGGCGGCCGAAGGCCCGGCCCACGCCCTCTCCCAGACGACGGGAGCGGTCCACCCCGTCGGCCAGTTCCAGGGTCTTCCAGCCGCTCGCCGGCAGCCGGACCGCGAGCGCGTTCTCGGTCAGCGTCCCGCGCGCGGTCGCGAAGGCTCCCTGGGACTCGGCGTGGTCGTGCCAGCCGGTGCCGGTGCCGGGCGGCCAGCCGATGAGCCAGGCCTCGCTGCCGCCGGGGCCGTCGAGCCGCACCCAGGTACGGCCCTCGGGGTCGAGCGGCAGGGAGGCGATCAGCTCCCGGTCGGCGGCCGTGCGCCGGACGAAGTCGAGCAGCTCGGTCGCCGTCGGAGAGGCCGAAGCGGCCGGCGCGGCCGGAGCGGTGATGGTGGGCGGAAGTGGGGTGGCGTGCTGGGACACGGGTGACCGTCCTGGGGTTCGCGAAGGGCGCGCGACGGCACACGGCACGCACGGACCCGCGTCGGAGGACGCGGAGGAGGTGCGGCGGGAGTGCGGCGGGGCGCGCGGGAAAGGGGCGAGATCAGCAGGACGGGCGACACACGCAGCCCGCATAGCGGAGGAGGTCCATATGGACCCTCCGCCACAGGCGCACATCGGTGTCGGTCACGCTCCGGAGTACACCACGCGTCCCCGGCGGAATCAATGCATGTCCGCCGTGCGGTCACTCTCCGCGGACGCCTCGGAGGACGTCCCGGCGGGCGCCTCGGCGGGTTCCCGGTCGGGGAGGGGCCCGCCGCGGGCCGCGTCCGCCGCCGCGTGCAGCTCCTCGGGGCGCACCCCGGAGAAGGCGGCGACGAGGTGCCCGTCGGGCCGTACGAGGAGGACGGCGTGGGCCGGAGCTCCCGGGTAGGTCTCCGACACCAGGACCTCGGCCTTCACCGGCAGGGTGCGCACGGCCTCTTCGAGGCGGGGCATCACCCCGGCGGTCCGCCAGTGGCGCCGGTCCCACACCCCGGTGCCGGGCGCGATCAGGAGGACCAGGAGACGGTCCTGCCCGAGCCGGTCCCGGAGCCGTACGGTCGTGCCGTCGGGAGCGGTCACGCGCACGTCCTCGACGGGGGCGCCCGGCGGGGTGCCGACCGGGATCTGCCCGTCGGCGTACGGAGGCGCGAGGGGGGAGTGCGGGTACGCGGGGGGCGCGCCCAGCGGGCCGCGCCCCACGTGGCCGTCGGTCAGGAGGGCGTCGTGGCCGCGCGCGGCCCCGGGCAGGTACGTCCGCAGGCCCCCGCCGCCGCGCAGTACCGGCAGCGACTGGTCCGCCGCGCGCAGCCGGGTGGCCACGGCCGCCCGCCGCTCGCTCTGGTAGCTGTCGAGCAGCCGGTCCGAGCCGCCGTGGTGCCAGGTCAGGGCGAGCTTCCACGCGAGGTTGTCCACGTCCCGCAGGCCCTCGTCGAGCCCCTGGGTGCCGACCGCGCCGAGCAGGTGCGCCGCGTCCCCGGCGAGGAGCACCCGGCCGACCCGCCAGCGCCGGGCGAGCCGGTGGTGCACGGTGTGCACACCGGTGTCGATGAGCTCGTACGGTGGCGTCACCCCGTCGCACCAGCCGGCCAGGGTCTCGCGGATGCGGGCGATCAGCGCGTCCGGGGTGACCAGGTCGCCGCGCGGCGGCAGCAGCCAGTCGATCCGCCACACGCCGTCGGGCAGCGGGCGCGCGCCGATCTCCTCGGCGGCGCCGCGCCACGGCGGCTGACGGTGCAGCAGGGCCTCGCCGGGCCAGGGGAGTTCGGTGCGCAGCGCGGCGACGGCGTGCCGTTCCACCGCCGTGCGGCCGGGGAAGCGGATCCCGAGCAGTTTGCGCACCGTCGAGCGGGCGCCGTCGCAGCCCACGAGGTGGCTGCCGCGCCACCAGGTGCCCGCCGGGCCCCGGGTGTGGGCGACGACCCCGTCCCGGTCCTGCTCGACGGTGTCGAGCCGGGCCTCGGGGACGAGTTCGACCAGCTTCTGCCGGGCGACGGCGTCGCGCAGGCCACGGGCCAGGGCGTGCTGGGGGATGTGCAGAGGGGCGGCCGGGGCGGCGGGCGCGGCGGGGTCCTCGGACCACTCCTCCGTACCGCCGAGGCCCGGGTCGAGCTCCAGGTGGTGCACCACCTGGCGGCGGCGCATGCCGCGCCAGCCGACCCAGCGGACCCCCTCGTCACGGAGGGTCGCGCAGCCGAGGCGCTCGACCATCGCGGCCATGTCGGCGCGCAGGACGACGCTCCTGGCCGGGCGGGCCTCCTCCTTGCCGGGGCCCTCGTCGAGGACGACGCTGGGCACGCCCTGCGCGGCGAGCGCGAGGGAGAGCGCGAGACCGACCGGTCCCGCGCCCACGATGATCACCGGGTCCACGGCGCGGCTCCTGAAGGCCGGACGGTCATGAGGGCAGCACGGTCGAGTGTGGCACGGGCCCGGTGGTTGATCACAGACCGTATGCAACCCACTGGGGGTGCTTGCGTCAAGCGACGGGGTGGGCGCGGTGCGGCCGACCTCACGCGGGTGCCGCGAACGGTGGAGCGGAGGCGGCCCGCCGGGGACCCGGCCCGGTGGCGTACGCGATGGGAGGGGAGGACTGCCAGGGGCGATGTGGTGCCGTGTGCGGCGGGCGGAAGAGGCCGCCGGGCCCGGGCCTCGGTGACGTACACGACGGGCGGGCGGGAGCGGCACCTCGTGTCGGTGCCGCTCCCGCCCGCCCTGTCGTTCCGGGTCCCCCGTGGTCGGCCCCGTCGTTCCGGGCCCTTCGAGGGGTCACGCGCCGCTGACGGCCTCCGCCGGGGTCTCGCCGGTCTTCGTGACCGCGCTCTCGGTCACGCCGGCCGTCTTCCGGCCCTGCCGCAGCCGCTGCTCAAGCCGGCCGGCCAGGGTGGTCAGGGCGAAGTTGATGGCGATGAAGATCAGCGCGATGACCGTGAAGGTGGCGATCGTGTTGGCGCCGTAGTTGGCTGTGACCTGCCGGTTCTGGCTGAGCAGCTCCGCGAAGCCGAGCATGACGCCGCCGAGCGCGGTGTCCTTGACGATCACGACGAGCTGGCTGACCAGGGCCGGGAGCATGACGGTCACGGCCTGCGGAAGCAGCACGTACAGCATGGTCTGGCTCTTGCGCATGCCGAGCGCGACGGCCGCGTCGCCCTGGCCCCGGGGCAGCGAGAGCACGCCGGCCCGGACGACCTCGGCGATGACCGAGGCGTTGTAGAGGACCAGGCCGGTGACGACCGCGTACAGCGGGCGGAAGTCGGAGCTGACGGTCGTGAACTGCGCGTACACGGCGCTCGCGAACATCATCAGGAGCAGGACCGGGATGGCGCGGAAGAACTCCACGACCGCGCCGACGGGCACCCGGACCCAGTGGTGGTCCGAGAGCCGGCCGATGCCGAGCAGGGCGCCGAGCGGCAGCGCGATCACGATGGAGAGCGCGGCGGCCTTGAGGGTCTCGACCAGACCCGGCAGCAGGTACGTCGTCCAGACCCGGGAGTCGGTGACGAACGGGCTCCACTTGTCGGCCGACAGCTGACCCTTGTCGGCCAGGGCGGAGAGCACCCACCAGGCCAGCACGGCGAGGACCGCCAGGAAGGCGACCGTGTAGAGGACGTTGCGCCGCTTGGCGCGCGGGCCGGGGTTGTCGTACAGGACGGAGCTCATCGCTTCACCGCCAGTCGCTTGGCCGCCCAGCCCAGGACGAGGCCGGTGGGGAGGGTGAGGACGATGAAGCCGAAGGCGAAGACCGCGAAGACCGCGAAGAGCGCGTCGGCCTCGTTCTCGATCATCTCCTTCATCAGGAGCGCCGCCTCGGCGGCGCTGATGGCCGCCGCCACGGTGGTGTTCTTGGTGAGGGCGATGAGGACGTTGGCGAGCGGGGTCACCGCTGCGCGGAAGGCCTGCGGGAGCACCACCAGGGTGAGCACCTGGAAGAAGGTCAGGCCGAGTGCGCGGGCGGCCTCGGCCTGGCCCGGCGGCACCGTGTTGATGCCGGAGCGCAGCGCCTCGCAGACGAACGTGCCGGTGTACGCGACCAGTCCGAGGATCGCGAGGCGGAAGCCGATCGTCTCGGAGTCGTCGGCGCCGAGCGTGATCCCGAGGGTCTGGTCGAGGACCAGCGAGCAGGCCACGATGACCACGGTCAGCGGGGTGTTCCGGACGAAGTTGACGTACGCGGTGCCGAAGGACCGCATGAGCGGGACCGGGCTGACCCGCATGGCGGCCAGGGCGGTGCCCCAGATCAGCGAGCCGATCGCCGAGTAGAGGGCGAGTTGCGCCGTCACCCAGAAGGCGCCGAGCAGGTCGTACTGCCCGGAATCAAGAAAGTCGAACACGATGCCCCGCGCTCTCCCCTGGTGGTCGGTCGGTGTGGAGGCCGCCGTGTGGACGGCGGCCGGTGCCGGCGTGACGGCCGCCCTCGTGCGGGGCGGACGTCACGCCGGAGACGGGGTCGATCAGCCCTCGACCTTGGGCGCGGGCTCGGACTTGTAGCCGGAGGGGCCGAAGTGCGTCTCGACGAGCTTCTTCCAGGTGCCGTCGGAGATCATCTTCTCCAGCGCCTTGTTGATCTTGCCGCGCAGCTCGTCGTCGCCCTTCTTGAGGCCGATGCCGTAGTTCTCGTCGCTCATCCGCAGACCGACCAGCTTGAACTTGCCCTGGTTCTCCTTCTGCGCGGCGTAGCCCGCGAGGATGGAGTCGTCGGTGGTGAGGGCGTCGACGCGCTTGTTCTCCAGGCCGGTCAGGCACTCGGAGTAACCGCCGAGCTGACGCAGATCGGCCTTGGGGGCGAGCTTGTCGCGGACGTTCTGCGCGGACGTCGAGCCGGTGACCGAACAGAGCTTCTTGGAGTTGAGGTCCTCGACCTTGGTGATCGAGGTGTCGTCGGCGCGCACGAGCAGGTCCTGGTGGGCCAGGAAGTACGGACCGGCGAAGTCGACCTCCTTCTTGCGCTTGTCGTTGATCGAGTAGCTGGCGACGACGAACTTCACGTCGCCGTTCTTGATCAGGTTCTCGCGCTCGGCGCTCGGCGCCTGCTTGAAGTTGATCTTGTCCTCGGCGTAGCCGAGCTCCTTGGCCACGTAACGGGCGACGTCGACGTCGAAGCCGGCGTACTTGCCGTCCGGGGTCTTCAGGCCCAGGCCGGGCTGGTCGAACTTGATGCCGACGGTGATCTTGTCGCCGTTGCTCCCGGAGTCGGACCCGCCACCACAGGCCGTCGCGGTCAGCGCGAGCAGGACGACGGCCGCGGCGGCGGCGTTGCGAAGCTTCATCGAGGAAAGTCCCTTGCTAGGCGTGAGTTGGGAAGAGTAAATCCGAACTCGCTCAGTGGTGAAGGATCTTGGAGAGGAAGTCCTTGGCGCGGTCGCTGCGCGGGTTGCTGAAGAACTCCTCGGGGGAGGCCTGTTCGACGATCTTCCCGTCCGCCATGAAGACGACCCGGTTGGCGGCGGAGCGCGCGAAGCCCATCTCGTGGGTGACGACCACCATCGTCATGCCCTCCTGGGCCAGCTGCTGCATGACCTCCAGGACCTCGTTGATCATCTCGGGGTCGAGGGCCGAGGTCGGCTCGTCGAAGAGCATCACCTTCGGGCCCATCGCGAGCGCGCGGGCGATCGCCACGCGCTGCTGCTGACCGCCGGAGAGCTGGGCCGGGTACTTGTCCGCCTGCGTGCCCACGCCCACCCGGTCGAGCAGCGCGCGGGCCTTCGCCTCGGCGGCCTTCTTCTCCGTCCTGCGGACCTTGATCTGCCCCAGCATCACGTTCTCGAGCACCGTCTTGTGCGAGAACAGGTTGAACGACTGGAAGACCATGCCGACGTCGGACCGCAGCCGGGCGAGCTCCTTGCCCTCCTCCGGCAGCGGCCTGCCGTCGATGGTGATGGTGCCGGAGTCGATGCTCTCCAGCCGGTTGATCGTGCGGCACAGCGTCGACTTGCCGGACCCCGACGGTCCGATGACGACCACGACCTCGCCGCGGCCGATCGTCAGATCGATGTCCTGGAGGACATGCAGTGCGCCGAAGTGCTTGTTCACTCCGGACAGTACGACCAGGTCGTCCGCGGCGCGCACGGTGTCCTTCGGACCCTTGGACACTGACTCTCCGCTCATCGGCCTCTTGCTCCGTCCTCCTCGGTTGGGGAGGACACTAGAGAGCCGATGTGACGGGCGTCATCACATCTGAGCGGAAATTGAGGATAACGATCCGGCCGCAACCGGACACACCGCGTGAAGTCGACACCGTCCGCCGTACCGGGTGCATCACGGAAACGCCCACGTGACGGGGGGACACTTGACTGTGACGCCGGTGTTCGGTGTTCATGCTCCGGTACCACCTGGTACACAGAGACCCGGCATCCGGCGCGAGCGACACCGGGACCGGCGCGGAGACCGGCGCGAAGAGCACGGAAGAACCCCGCGGAAGATCACGGAGGAGGTACGCATGCGACTGCTGCTCGTGGAGGACGACGACCACGTCGCCGCCGCCCTCTCCGCGATCCTCGCGAAGCACGGCTTCGCCGTCACCCACGCCCGCAACGGCGAGGAGGCGCTCCAGGCCGTCCTGCCCACCGCGCACGGCGAGCGCCCCTCGTACGGGGTGATCCTGCTCGACCTCGGCCTGCCCGACCAGGACGGCTACCAGGTCTGCGGCCGCATCCGGAAGCTCACCACCACCCCGGTGATCATGGTGACCGCGCGCGGGGACGTGCGCTCCCGGATCCACGGGCTCAACCTCGGCGCCGACGACTACGTCGTCAAGCCCTACGACCCCGGCGAGCTCCTCGCCCGCATCCACGCCGTCAGCCGGCGCAGCACCGGACCCGAGGAGACCGGCACGGCCGCCGGGACCGCCGACGGGACCCTGCTGCACCTCGGCTCCGTCACCATCGAGCTGCCCACCCGCCGGGTCAGCGTCGGGGGCGAGGGCGTCCAGCTGACCCGCAAGGAGTTCGACCTCCTCGCCCTCCTCGCCCAGCGGCCCGGCGTCGTCTTCCGCCGCGAGCAGATCATCAGCGAGGTCTGGCACACCAGTTGGGAGGGGACCGGCCGCACCCTGGAGGTGCACGTGGCCTCCCTGCGCTCCAAGCTGCGGATGCCCGCCCTGATCGAGACCGTGCGGGGCGTCGGCTACCGCCTGGTCGCCCCCGCCGCGTAACCCCCGGCGGTTCCTCCGTGCGCACCCGACTCCTCCCGCTGCTCATCGTCCTCATGGCCGGCGTGCTGCTCGCCCTGGGCTTCCCGCTCGCCGCCAGCCTCGCCGCCTCCGAACAGCAGCGGGTCGTCGTCGACCGCCTCGACGACGCCGCGCGCTTCGCCGCCCTCGCCCAGTTCGTCGAGGAGCGCAGCTTCGGCACCGACGAGCGGGGCGCCACGCTCGGCGGCGAACTCGCCAGCTACCACGACGTGTACGGCATCCGGGCCGGAATCTTCTACCGCGACAACCGCGCCATGGCCGCCGCCCCCGAGGACTTGGTCGTCCCGTACGACGGGGAGGGCCGGCGCGCGTTCAACGAGGCGCTGCTCGGGCGCCGCAGCCACGACCCGCCCCAGGTGTGGCCCTGGCAGCGCGGCGCGCGGCTCACCATCGCCTCCCCGGTCGTCCGGGACGGCGACGTCGTCGCCGTCGTCGTCACCGACTCGCCCACCGGCCAGCTTCGCTCCCGCATCCTGCACGGCTGGCTGCTGATCTTCGCGGGCGAGTCCGCCGCCATGCTGCTCGCCGTCGGCGCGGCCTTCCGGCTCACCGGCTGGGTGCTGCGGCCGGTCCGCGTCCTCGACGCCGTCACCCACGACATCGCCACCGGCCGGATGAACTCCCGGGTCGCCGCCACCGGAGGGCCGCCCGAGCTGCGGCGCCTCGCGCTCTCCTTCAACGAGATGGCCGACAACGTCGAGGAGGCCCTCGAACAGCAGCGGGCCTTCGTCGCCGACGCCTCCCACCAGCTGCGCAACCCGCTCGCCGCGCTCCTCCTGCGGATCGAGCTGCTCGCCCTGGAGCTGCCCGAGGGGAACGAGGAGATCGCCTCCGTACGGACCGAGGGCAAGCGCCTCGCCCGGGTCCTCGACGACCTCCTCGACCTGGCGCTCGCCGAGCACGCGGCGGCCGAGCCGAGGCTCACCGACATCGGCGCGCTCACCGCCGAGCGGGTCGCCTCCTGGCGGCCGGTCGCCGAGGACAAGGGGGTCGTCCTGGCGGGGGAGTGCGGTGCGGTGACGGCCTGGGCGGACCCGGTGGCCCTCTCCAGCGCCCTCGACGCGGTGATCGACAACGCCCTGAAGTTCACTCCGGCCGGGGAGGAGGTCACGGTGGCGGTCGTCCCGGACCGGACGAGCGTCGCCGTCGTCGTCGCCGACCACGGGCCCGGCCTCACGGAGGAGGAGCTCGGCCGGGTCGGGGACCGCTTCTGGCGCTCGGGCCGGCACCAGAACGTCAAGGGCTCGGGTCTCGGCCTCTCCATCGCCCGCATCCTGCTGACGGCGGGCGGCGGCGGAGTGGCCTTCGCCCCGAACGCGCCGCACGGCCTGCGGGTGACGGTCACCGTCCCCCGGCACGCCCCCGCGGAGCGGCAGGGTCAGGGCTTCACCGAGCGGTAGTAGCGGCGGGCGCCCTCGTGGAGCTCCAGGGGGTCCGTGTAGACGGCCGTGCGCAGGTCCACCAACTGGGCCGGGTGGACCTGGCGGCCGATGCCGTCCCTGCTCCTGATCACCGTACGGGTGAAGCCCTCCACCAGGTCCGCGTCGGCGTCCTCCGTGGTGACCAGGAGGTTCGCCACGGCCAGCGTCTCGACCTGCTGCCCGTCCTGCGCCTTCGCGTACGCGTCGGCCGGGATCACCGCCGAACGGTAGTGGCGGGTCGAACCGCCGACGTCGTGCAGCTGGTCGACCAGCTCCGCGTCCAGCGGGATCAGCCGGACCGGGGCGCGCGCGGACAGCTTCTGCACCGCCTCGGTGGGCAGCCCGCCCGACCAGAAGAAGGCGTCCAGCTCACCGCGCTCCAGAAGCTTCGGCATCGTGTCGATGCCCGCCGGGACCGCCCGGACGTCCCGGACGGGCGCCAGGCCCGCCGCCGCGAGGACCCGGTCCGCTATCAGCCGCACACCCGACCCGTCCTGGCCCACGCCGACCCGCAGCCCCCTCAGGTCCTCCACCCTCTGCAGCGACGACCCCTTGCGGACCACGAGCTGTACGTAGTCGTCGTACAACCGGGCGCAACCGCGCAGCCGCTCGAACCCGGGCCTGCGGTCGCGCTGGTACTGGGCCACCGCGTCGGCCGTGGCGATGGTGAAGTCCGCCTCGCCCGACGCCACCCGGGCCAGGTTCTGCTGGGAACCCTCGCTGTCCGTGAGCGCTATCGACACCTCGGGCAGGTCCTGGGCCAGGGCGTGCTTGAGGAGGTTCCCGTACCGCTGGTACACCCCGGTGGGGACGCCCGTGCTGAAGGTGACCGAGCCGCTGGGGGCGGGGGAGCCGAAGGGGGCGAGCCACCACACCAGCGTCCCGCACAGCGCGAGCAGCGCGGCCGTGGCCGTCAGGAGACGGCGGCGGGCGGCGCGGGAGAGGGAGGCGAACATGGGGCCGATCCTGCCAGCCCACCGCCGCTCCTGGCCAGGCACGGCCGGAGACGGCCGGAGGCGGCTGGGGATGGCCGGGGACGACCAGCGGGCAGCCGGGGCGGCCGGGGATGACCAGGGGGGCAGCCGGGGGCCACCGGGGCCGCCCCGCGCCCCCGGGTCGGAGTGCGCTCCGCCGAAGCGGTGAGCGCTCCCGGCGGCGCGGGCCGCGCCGTGTGTCCTGCCGGGACGGCGGTGCCCCGGCGGTTAGCGTCGGAAGGCGTTCGGTGATCTTGAGGACAGTCCCCTGTCCGCCCCTGGCGTCCCCTCCGAACGCACCGCTCCCGTCCGTCCCCGTCCCGCCTCACCCCGCCACGGCGGTGAGGCGGCGTACTGCCCCGGTCCGGATCGGGGCGCGGCGACGGCGAACGGGCCCCGGCCCGGGGACGCGGGGCTTCGGGATCCCGAACCCTCTTCCGCGCTGTGGGCCCCGGCCGGGTCGGCCGGTCGATAGCGTCCCGAGGACCCCCTCGTACGAGGACCGTTCCGTACGGCCGCCGGGGCGCCCGCGCGGTCGCGGCCGGGCCCCGGGAAAGGACCACCCCGTGAAGTTCGGCGTCAACCTGCCCGACTACGGGCCCGGGGCCACCCCCGACGCCCTCGCCGACGGGGCGCTGCGGGTGGAGGCGCTGGGGTACGACTACGTCATGGTCTCCGACCACGTGGCGCTCACCCCGGACGTGCAGCACCTCTTCCCCGCCCCGTTCTACGACCCCTTCGCGACCCTCGCCCGGCTCGCCGGCGTCACCGCGACCGTGGGCCTCGGGACCACGGTCGCGATCCTCCCGTACCGGCACCCCGTGCACACCGCCCGGATCGCCGCCAACATCGACCGGTTCAGCAACGGGCGCCTCGTCTTCGGCGCGGCGGCCGGCTGGGCGGCCCAGGAGTTCGCCGTCCTCGACGTCCCGTACCGCGAGCGCGGCGCGATCAGCGACGAGTACCTCGCCGCCATCAAGGCCTGCTGGCGGGACGAGGTCGCCTCCTTCGACGGCGCCCACGTCTCCTTCCGCGAGGTGCGCACCGGGCCGCTGCCCGTACAGCGGCCCGGCCCGCCGGTCTGGGTCGGCGGCCACAGCAACGGGGCGCTGCGCCGGGCCGTCCGCCTCGGGGACGCCTGGCACCCCACCTCCGTCTCCGGCGACTGGCTCCTCGGCGTGGGAATGCCCGCGCTCCGCCGGATCGCGGAGGAGCAGGAGCTGCCGGTGCCCGCCGTCTGCCCCCGCGTCAAACTCCGGGTCACCCCGAGGCCGACGGGGCCCGGACGGCTGCTCGGCGAGGGCACCCTGGCCCAGATCGCCGACGACCTCGGGCTGCTCCAGGACCTCGGCGCGCGGGCCGTCGTCCTCGACCCCACCTACCCGGGCGACCGGCGCGAGCCGGGACGCACCGCGCGGGACCTCGACGTTCTGGAGACCCTGGTGAAGGAGGTCGTCGACGTGGACGCCGGGTCGGTGCGGTGACCGACCGCACGTGACGGCCGGTCCCGTACGGGCAGCGGCCTCGTACGGACCACGATCCCGTACGGGCAAACGTCTCGTACGGGCAACGGCCCCGTACGGACAACGGCCCCGTACGGACAACGGCCCCGTAAGCAAGCCGACTTCGTACAGACGCCGACTTCGTACGGACAGCCGCTGCGTACGATGAGCGAGAGGCGTCCGGCCGCCGGGGCGCCCCTCGGGGACGGGAGGGGGAGCGGGACGTGGCCGATCCGGACCTGCGGAAGCTCCGCGTGCTGAGGGAGCTCAGCGAGCGCGGCACCGTCAGCGCCGCCGCCCGGGCGCTCCACCTCACCCCGCAGGCCGTCTCGCAGCAGCTCAGCGTCCTGGCAAGGGAGTTGGGCGTCCCGCTCACCGAACCGTCCGGGCGTCGGCTGCGGCTCACGGGGGCGGCGCGGATCGTGCTCCGGCACGCCGACGCCGTCTTCACCCAGATCGAGCAGATGCGCGCGGAACTCGCCGCGCACCGGAGCGGCGAGCACGGCGAGGTGGCCGTGGCCGGTTTCTCCACCACCCTCTCGGCGTTCATCCTGCCCGCCGTGGCCCGGCTGCGGGAGGCCCGGCCGCTGCTGCGCACCTCGCTGGCCGAGGTCGACCCGCCGGAGAGCTTCTCCATGCTGCACCGGGGCGAGACCGACGTCGTCATCTCCGCCGACACCGCCCGGACCCCGGGCCCGGCGGGCGACGACGGCCGCTCCGACGGAAGGTTCCACCGGATCCCGCTCTGCGAGGACCCCTTCGACATCGCGCTCCCCGAGGGCCACCGGCTCCTCGGGAGCCCCCGGCTGCTCCTCGCCGACCTCGCCGAGGAGACCTGGATCTTCGCCACCACCGGCATGTGCCACGACATCGGCGTGGCCGCGTGCACGGCCGCCGGGTTCACCCCGCAGGCCTCCCACGCCATCGGCGACTGGGACGCCACCCTCGCGGCGGTACGGCTCGGCCTCGGGGTCGCGCTCGTCCCGCGGACGGCCAGACCGGCCCCGCGGCCCGAGGTGACGATCCGCGCGTTCAGCGAGCGGGCCCCCTCCCGCACGGTCTTCGCGGCCGTGCGCGAGGGCAGCCAGACCTCCCCGGAGATCGCCGCGGTCCTGGACGCGCTGCGCGCCGTCGCCGGGGCGGCCGTGGCGTCCTGACCGGCCTCCGGCCCGTCGGTACGTGATCCTCCACGGCTCGTGGAAGGTACCGTCCAGCAGACGTTGCTGGATCCCGCCCGGACGCCGGTGCGAGGCTCGTCGCCGTACCGCGGACCGTTCCGCGCGGCGCCCCCTTCTTTCTCTTCCCCCTTCTGTCCCCTGCCGAGCCCTTCCGGAGAGTGGGAACACCCATGTCCCGAGCCACCTGCGCGCGACTGGCCGCGCTGAGCCTCGTCTGGGGCTCCGTCTTCCTGTGGATCAAGATCGCCGGGTACGGCTTCTCGCCCGTGCAGATGGTTCTGGCCCGGCTCGCGCTCGGCGCCACGGTCCTCCTCGCCATCGGATACGCGAGGGGCCTCCGACTGCCGAAGGAGAAGGTTGTCTGGGGCCATCTGACCGTGGCCGCGCTCCTCGGCAACGCGGTCCCCTGGACCCTGTACGCCGAGGGAGAGGCCGAGGGCTCCAGCAGCGTCGCCGCCGTCGTCAACGGCAGCGCCCCGATCTGGACCCTGGCCACCGCGCTGCTGCTCGGCCGGGAGAAGCGGGTCTCCGGCTCCGAGGCGGGCGGCGTCCTGCTCGGCCTCGGCGGCACCGCGCTCATCGCCTCCCCGTGGAACTCCGCCCCGGCCGGCAGCGGCTGGAGCGTCCTCTGCTTCGTCCTCGGCTCGATCAGCTTCGGCGCCGGCTTCGCGTACACGGGCAGGTTCCTGGTGGGGCGGGGCATCCCGCCCCTGACGCTCGCGGGCGGCCAGCTCGGCGCGGCCACCGTGCTGCTCCTGGCCGCCTTCCCGTTCCTGGGCCTCCAGGACGTCACCTGGCGCACCGACTCGGTGGTCTCGGTCCTCGTCCTCGGCGTGGTCTGCACCGGCTTCGCCGCGCTGCTCAACTTCGAGCTGATCGTCAAGGACGGCGCCACGGTCGCCTCCACCGTCACCTACCTGATGACCGCCGTGGCCGTGGTACTCGGCGCAGTGGTGCTGCGCGAACCGCTCGGCCCGACCGTGTGGCTGGGCGCGGCGGCGGTCCTCGCGGCCACCGTCCTGCTCCGGCGCGAGCCGCGTCCGGCGACGGAGGGGAAGGCACCCGAGCCGGCCGCACGGCCGGCCCCGGAGGCCCGCGCGCAGACCGCCGGATCCGCCGGACCCACGGATTGATCCCCGACTCCGGAACCAGGAGGACGCGCGTGGCCTTCGTGGTCGACATCGCCTTCCGCGGCGCCGAGGCGGACCGGCGGGATCTCGAAGGAGCCCACCGGGTCTACTGGGGAAGGATGGCCGCGTGCGGCGTCCTGCTCGGCGGCGGCCCCTGGCGGGACGGCACCGGGGAGCTCCTGATCTGCGCGGTCCGCGACCGCCGCACGCTCCTCCGGGTGCTCCGCGCCGACCCGTACGCGCGGGCGCGGGTCGTCGGGGAGCCGAGGATCCGGGAATGGGACGTGGTGACGGGCCGCGCGGTCCTCGCCGGGCCGGCGCGTTCCACCGGCGGTCCCGGCACCCGCGAAGACACCTCGGCGTCCGCGCCCCCGCCCGCCCTTACGGAGCTGACCGCCCACGAACGGCGCATCGCCGCGATGATGCTCGACGGCCTGACCAACAGGCAGATCGCCGAGGCCCTCACGGTGTCGACCAGGGCCGTGGAGCTGCACATCACCCGTCTCTACCGCAAGCTCGGCATCCGCCGGCGCGCCCAACTGGCCTTCGCCGTCGACCGGTCCGTGTCCACGGCGGAGTCTCCGCGGCAGGGCCGGTCCGTGTCCACGGCGTAGCCTCCGCGCACAGGGTGCCCCGGACCACCCCGGCGGCCGGCAGCCAGGCCAGGAACGCGCCGAAGCCGAGCAGGCCGGCGACCACCGCGCAGAGCAGCCCCGCGCCGACGCGGATCGCCAGATACCGCAGGACCTTCCGGTCGGATGCCTCGTACCGCTCGGGGAAGCGGTCGCCGAAGAAGACGGAGCGGCGGGCCCGTTCGAGGACGGCCAGCCGTCGGACGCCGGCGGTCAGGGCCCTCAGGGCGCGGGGCCGGGTGCGCGGCCTGAGCAGGAACGGGCCGTACCGCCGGGGCGGAGGGCCGGGGTCACGAGGCGCGCCGGTGCCGGGCCCCGCGCCCGCGCAGCCGGACCGCCACGTAGGCCGCGAAGGCGAGCAGGACGACGACCAGGACGGCCTTCGACAGGACGCCGACGTACCCCTCCACGAGGTCCCACCGGTCACCCAGCCAGTAACCGGCCGTCACGAGGACGCTGTTCCGGACGAGGCTGCCGAGCGTGGTGAGCGCGACGGAGCGGGGCACCGGCATCCGTTCGACGCCCGCGGGCACCGAGACCAGACTGCGGAAGATCGGCACCATCCGGCCGAGCAGGACGGCCTTGGTGCCGTGCCGGGCGAACCACTCCTCGGTGCGGACCAGGTCCGAGGCCTTCACCAGGGGCAGCCTCGCCCAGATCGCGTGCGTGCGCTCCTGGCCGAAGAGCGCCCCGATCCAGTGGAGCGCCACCGCTCCGGCCACCGGCCCGAGCGTCGTCCAGAACAGCGCCGACGCCAGGCTCAGCACTCCCCGGCCGGCGGCGAAGCCGGTCAGGGGCAGGACGACCTCGCTGGGCAGCGGCGGGAAGAGGTTCTCCAGGGCGATGACGAGCCCGGCTCCCGGACCGCCCATCGTGTCGACGAGCCCGGCTGCCCAGTCGGCGAAACCACCCGCGGGCTCCCCGTCGAGGGCGAGGGCGAGGGGGAGGGGGAGGGGCGTGGAGTGGACGGGGAAGGCGATCGGCACGGCAGGACTCCCAGGAGGCGGTCGGGATCCCGGGGACCCTCTCCCCGGCACCCCTCCACGCCAGGAATCCGGCCTTCGCGCCGGTACGGGGCTTCCCGCCCGACCACCCCGCGGAAAACCGCGGGGTGCGGGGGGAGTGCCGGGGCCCGACAAGGCGGGACGGCGGCCGCCCCGGACCGCCTACCCTTGACGCATGACGAGCAGCAGCGACCGGAGCCCCGCAGTGAGCGTTGACGGCACCAAGACCTACGAGATCCGCACCTACGGGTGTCAGATGAACGTCCACGACTCCGAGCGGCTCTCCGGTCTGCTGGAGGAGGCGGGTTACGTACGGGCCCCCAAGGGCGCCGACGGCGACGCCGACGTCGTCGTCTTCAACACGTGCGCGGTCCGCGAGAACGCCGACAACAAGCTGTACGGCAACCTCGGCCGGCTCGCCCCGATGAAGACCGTCCGTCCGGGCATGCAGATCGCCGTCGGCGGCTGCCTCGCCCAGAAGGACCGCGACACCATCGTCAAGAAGGCCCCGTGGGTCGACGTGGTCTTCGGCACGCACAACATCGGCAAGCTGCCGGTCCTCCTGGAGCGCGCCCGCGTCCAGGAGGAGGCGCAGATCGAGATCGCCGAGTCCCTGGAGGCCTTCCCCTCCACGCTGCCGACCCGGCGCGAGTCCGCCTACGCCGCCTGGGTCTCGATCTCCGTCGGCTGCAACAACACCTGCACCTTCTGCATCGTCCCCGCCCTGCGCGGCAAGGAGGAGGACCGCAGGCCCGGCGACATCCTCGCCGAGATCGAGGCGCTGGTCGCCGAGGGCGTCTCCGAGATCACCCTGCTCGGCCAGAACGTCAACGCGTACGGCTCCGACCTCGGCGACCGCGAGGCGTTCTCCAAGCTGCTGCGCGCCTGCGGGCAGATCGAGGGCCTGGAGCGGGTCCGCTTCACCTCCCCGCACCCCCGCGACTTCACCGACGACGTGATCGCGGCGATGGCCGAGACCCCGAACGTCATGCCGCAGCTGCACATGCCGCTCCAGTCCGGCTCGGACACGGTCCTCCGGGCGATGCGCCGCTCGTACCGGCAGGAGCGCTTCCTCGGCATCATCGAGAAGGTCCGCGCGGCCATCCCGCACGCGGCCATCTCCACCGACATCATCGTGGGCTTCCCCGGCGAGACCGAGGAGGACTTCCAGCAGACGATGCACACCGTCCGCGAGGCCCGCTTCGCGAACGCCTTCACCTTCCAGTACTCCAAGCGCCCCGGGACGCCGGCGGCCGAGATGGAGGGGCAGATCCCCAAGGAGGTCGTGCAGGACCGCTACATGCGGCTCGTCGCGCTCCAGGAGGAGATCTCCTGGGAGGAGAACAAGAAGCAGGTCGGCCGCACCCTGGAGGTCATGGTCGCCGAGGGCGAGGGCCGCAAGGACGGCGCCACGGACCGCCTCTCGGGCCGCGCCCCCGACAACCGGCTCGTCCACTTCACCAAGCCGGACGGGGACGTGCGCCCCGGCGACGTCGTGACCGTCGAGATCACCTACGCCGCCCCGCACCACCTCCTGGCCGAGGGCCCGGTCGCGTCGGTGCGCCGCACCCGCGCGGGCGACGCCTGGGAGAAGCGCACCGCCGAGAAGCCGAAGGGCGTCCTCCTCGGCCTCCCCAAGATCGGTGTCCCGGCCCCCCTCCCGGCGGCCGAAGTCCCGGCCTGCGGAACCCACTGACCCGACCCTGCGCGCAGGGTCGACGTACGCAGGGGCTGCCGCCCGGGCGTACGGGACGGGTGACGGGTGGACGCCCGCAGTCTTCCGTGACCCGCCCCGGTCGCCCCGGGAACCGTTCCTCCGGGGAGCGCGCTCCCCGGACGGCACCGGTCAGAGGCGCAGTAAGGTGCGGATCATGCTTGTCGCCGCAGCCGTCTGCCCCTGTCCGCCGCTCCTCGTGCCCGAGGTCGCGACCGGCGCCGCCCCCGAGCTGGACGCCCTGCGGGCCGCCTGCGCGGACGCCGTCGGGCTGCTCGCCGCCGCCCGCCCGGACCGGCTGTACGTCGTGGGGCCCGCGGCCGGGGGCGCGGCAGGCGTCTTCCCGGCCGGTTCCACCGGCTCCTTCGCCGGATTCGGCGTCGACCTCTCCGTACGCCTCGGCGACGGTCCGGCCGGCGACCGTCCCCTCCCCGTCCCCCTCGCCGTCGGGGCCTGGCTCCTCGACCGGGCCCGCTGGGCCGGCGCGCCCGTCGAGGGTCTGGGAGTGGGGGAGGACACCCCGGCCGAGACCTGCGCCGAGACCGGCCGCGGGCTCGCCGCCTCCGCCGACCGCGTCGCCCTCCTCGTGATGGGCGACGGCAGCGCCTGCCGGACCGTGAAGGCCCCCGGCTACCTCGACGAGCGGGCCGCCGGCTTCGACACGGAGGCCGTCCGCGCGCTGGGCGCGGCCGACGCGCCCGCGCTGCTCGCCCTCGACGCACGGCTCGCGCACGAGCTGAAGGCGTCCGGCCGCGCTTCCTGGCAGGTCCTCGCGGGCGCCGCCGAGGGCGCCGGACTCGACGGCCGACTGCTCCACGAGGACGACCCCTACGGGGTCGAGTACATCGTCGCCGCCTGGTCCTGAGAACCCCCGAAGCACCCCGGACACGGCGGCGGGTGGCCCCGGAGCACATTCGCTCCGGGGCCACCCGCCGTCACCCTCCGGGGACTTCCCGGGAACCCGTCAGGCGGCCGGCGGCGGCGTCACACCACCGCCACCAGAAGTGCCACCGGTCCCGGGAGCACCGCCGGCTCCCGGCACCCCGCCACTGCCCGGCGTCCCGGGCGCGCCGGGCGTGCCGCCGGTCCCGGGAGCACCGCCCTCCTTGTGGCCCATCCGGTCGATGGCCTCCTTGGCCTTGCCCGTACCGGAATGGATCTTGTCGCTGTACTTGCCCTTGGTCCTCTCGTCGACCACCCTCGCGGCCTTGTCCAGACCCTGGTCGATCTTGCCACCGTGCTGCTGCGCCAGATCGGCGACCTTGTCCTTGGCCGGGGCGAGCTTGGCCTTCAGCGAATCCAGGAGACCCATGGGGCACCTTCCCTCCACGAGCCCGTGCGGGCCCGTCCTCGTGTCCTGCCCCCAGAGCCCGGGGGCCTGCCTACGCGCCTTCGGCCGCCTCGGCGTCCTCCGTACGGTCCGCGTTCCCGCTCTTCTCCGAAGAACTCGCGACCGCGTCCGTCCGGGTGTACCGCTCAGGGCGAAAACCTACGGCAAAACCTTGACAAAACGCCCATATCCCTCCACAGCCTACTCGGGAGGAGGGATCTCCGCGACGACCGGCGGGCGGGTGCCGCGTACGGGGCAACGAGTCCGGCCGGGACCCGTCACGCGACTCGTTCGGGGACGGGCCCGGAGGTTTGCGAGACTGGGGCGGTGAGAAGCGCAGCTCCCGCCCCGCGGGTCATCACCGTCGTCGGCCCCACGGCGGCCGGAAAGTCCGATCTGGGCGTGTTCCTGGCCCAGCAGCTCGGCGGCGAGGTCGTCAACGCCGACTCGATGCAGCTGTACCGGGGGATGGACATCGGGACCGCCAAACTGACGCCCGAGGAGCGCGGCGGCGTCCCGCACCACCTCCTCGACATCTGGGACGTCACCGAGGCCGCCAGCGTCGCCGAGTACCAGCGCCTCGCCCGCGCCGAGATCGACCGGCTGCTCGCCGCCGGCCGCACCCCGGTCCTCGTCGGCGGCTCCGGCCTCTACGTACGGGGGGCCGTCGACGCCCTGGAGTTCCCCGGCACCGACCCCGCCGTCCGGGCCCGTCTGGAGGCCGAGCTCGACGAGCGCGGCCCCGGCGTCCTGCACGCCCGGCTCGCCGGGGCCGACCCCGAGGCCGCCCGCGCGATCCTGCCCGGCAACGGGCGCCGCATCGTCCGGGCCCTCGAAGTGATCGAGATCACCGGCAAGCCCTTCACCGCCAACCTCCCCGGCCCCGACTCCGTCTACGACACCGTCCAGATCGGCGTCGACGTGGCCCGCCCCGAGCTGGACGAACGGATCACCACGCGCGTGGACCGCATGTGGGAGGCCGGCCTGGTCGACGAGGTGCGCGCCCTGGAGGCCCGGGGACTGCGCGAGGGCCGCACCGCCGCCCGCGCCCTCGGCTATCAGCAGGTCCTCGCGGCGCTCGCGGGGGAGTGCACCGAGGACGAGGCGCGCGCCGAGACCGTCCGGGCCACCAAGAGGTTCGCCCGCCGCCAGGACTCGTGGTTCCGCCGCGACCCGCGCGTGCACTGGCTCAGCGGGGCCGCCGACCACCGCGGGGAACTCCCGCGAGAGGCGCTGTCGTTGGTCGAACGAGCGGTTACAGCCTGATCACGTGATGGCATCGGGACGCCCTGCCCGTCATTCCGGCGGCCGTGAGCGTGCCATCATCGAGCATCGATCGACCAAGTGGAGTCCGAGTGGGGAGGGCGCGTGGCGATGGAGGCCGGCCCTCGCGACAGAGAACAGCACGAAGCGGTCCTGGGCGACCCGGCGGCGGGCCCGTCGGGTGAGACCCCGGGACGCCTCGGACACCCGGTGGACGACGCTCCGGCCGGGCCCCCGGGACTGACCCCGGACGGCCCCGACGACGCGGTCGGCACCGCCGTCGAGGTGGACGCCGACGAGGTCGAGGTCGAGCTGCGCCCCCAGCGGCGGCTGCGGATCTGGCAGCTCGCCCCGATCGTGGGCCTCGCCGCCGTCGGCTCGCTGATGTTCGCCTTCCCGCTCGCCTTCGGCTCCGGGGACGGCGGCGCGGTCGTCGCCATGCTCGGCCTGCTCATCAGCTCCTGCGCGGCGGGCTGGGGCGTGATGGCCGCCCGCAAGGTCGGCCACACCTGGCCCGGCCTCCCGGCGCGCGGCTCCGGCGAGCGTCCGGACTGGCGCGTCCTCGCCCTGTACGTGGCGACCATCGGCGCCCTGGTCGCCCTCGCGGTCTGGCGCGTGGCCCGCCTCCGCTGACCTCCGCGGTCCGGACGGGTGGCCCGCCTCCACCGCCCCGCGCGATCCGGCGCGCGGCCCGCCCCCGCCGGACCCGGGCCGAAGGCCCCGCCCCGCAGGACCCGGGCCCTCGGACCCGCCCCGACGGCCCCGCACATCGTCGCCCCCGCCCCCGCCCCGTACAGTTGATCTCGTGACCAGCACGCAGACCTCCCCGCTCCGTTTCCTCAAGGGCCACGGCACCGAGAACGACTTCGTGATCGTCCCCGACGCGGAGAACGCCCTCGACCTGCCCCCCGCCACCGTCGCCCGGCTCTGCGACCGGCGGGCCGGCATCGGAGGCGACGGGCTGCTGCACGTCGTGCGCAGCGCCGCCCACCCCGAGGCCCGGCACCTGGCCGACGAGGCCGAGTGGTTCATGGACTACCGCAACGCCGACGGCTCGGTCGCCGAGATGTGCGGGAACGGGGTCCGGGTCTTCGCCCGCTACCTGGAGCACGCCGGACACGTCACCGCCGGCGAGGTGGCCGTCGCCACCCGTGGCGGGATCAAGCACGTCCACCTCGACAAGGACGGCTCCGTCACCGTGGCCATGGGCCGCGCGGTCCTCCCCGAGGCCGGCGCCACGATCACCGTCGACGGCCGCAGCTGGCCCGCCCGCAACGTGAACATGGGCAACCCGCACGCGGTCGCCTTCGTCGAGGACCTCGACCACGCCGGGACCCTGTTCACCGAGCCCGCCTACGCGCCCGCCTCGGTCTACCCGGACGGGGTCAACATCGAGTTCGTCGTCGACCGGGGCCCCCGCCACGTCGCCATGCGGGTCCACGAGCGCGGCGCCGCCGAGACCCGCTCCTGCGGCACGGGCGCGTGCGCCGTCGCCGTCGCCACCGCCCGCCGGGACGGCACCGACCCCGCCGGGACCGGCACCCCCGTCACGTACACCGTCGACGTCCTCGGCGGCACCCTGGTCATCACCGAGCACCCCGACGGGCGGATCGACATGACCGGCCCGGCCGTCATCGTCGCCGAGGGCACCCTCGACCCCGCCTGGCTCGCCGAGGGTCCCGAGAACGCCGCGGGCACCGGAATCGAAACGGCCAGTGACTGAATTATCGCTCGAATGGGTGATCCGATTCACGCTGAGCGAGAGCGTGACTGCGCCGCGTGGTGGGGTCGGTAGCATCAAGCACCGGCCCCCGGGCACGTCTGGCCCGCCCACCGCCGGTCTGTCGCCGGAGGTGCCCCATGAGCGCAGAGGCCGCCAACCCCTTGAGCACGGCGGATGACGCCGCCACCGACGTGACCGTCCGCAAGCGTGGACGCGCCCGCATCGACCTGCGCCGGCTCGGCCGCGCCGCCCTGCTCGGCGCCACCGCGGGACCGGCCCCCCGCGACCGGCTCCCCGACGCCATCGGCCACGTCGCCGAGGCGCACCGCGCCCACCACCCCGAGGCCGACCTGACGGTGCTGCGCCGGGCGTACGTACTCGCCGAGTCCTCGCACCGCGGCCAGTTCCGCAAGAGCGGCGAGCCGTACATCACCCACCCGCTCGCGGTCACCCTCATCCTGGCCGAACTCGGCGCCGAGACCACCACCCTCACCGCCTCCCTCCTCCACGACACCGTCGAGGACACCGAGGTGACGCTCGATCAGGTGCGCCGGGAGTTCGGCGACGAGGTCGCCTACCTCGTCGACGGCGTCACCAAGGTCGAGAAGATCGACTACGGCGCCGCCGCCGAACCCGAGACCTTCCGCAAGATGCTCGTCGCCACCGGCAACGACGTCCGGGTCATGTCGATCAAACTCGCCGACCGCCTCCACAACATGCGCACCCTCGGCGTGATGCGCCCCGAGAAACAGGCCCGGATCGCCAGGGTCACCCGGGACGTCCTCATCCCGCTCGCGGAACGGCTCGGCGTCCAGGCCCTCAAGACCGAGCTGGAGGACCTCGTCTTCGCCATCCTCCACCCCGAGGAGTACGAGACCACGCGCGCCCTCGTCGCCGGCGCCCCGCACGCCCCCGACGCGCTCGGCGCCGTCGCGGAACAGGTCGACGCCGTCCTGCGCGAGGCGGGCATCGGCGCCGAAGTCCACGTCAGGCCCCGGCACTTCGTCTCCGTCCACCGCGTCCGCCTCAAGCGCGGCGACCTGCGCGGCTGCGACTTCGGCCGGCTCCTCGTGCTCGTCGCCGAGGACGCCGACTGCTACGCGGTCCTCGGCGAGCTGCACACCTGCTTCACCCCGGTGATCTCCGAGTTCAAGGACTTCATCGCGGCGCCCAAGTTCAACCTCTACCAGTCCCTGCACACCGCCGTCGCCGCCCCCGACGGGGCCGTGGCCGAGGTCCTCATCCGGACCCACCGGATGCACAGGGTCGCGGAGGCCGGGGTCGTCGCCCTCGGCAACCCGCACGGGGGACCGGAACCGGCCGAGCAGCCGGAGGACACGGCACCCCCGGCCGGGCCGCAGGATGCCCCCGCGTCCCCGGCGCCCGAGGACGGCGAGCGCGTCGACCCCACCCGCCCCGGCTGGCTCTCCCGCCTCCTCGACTGGCAGCAGTCCGCCCCCGACCCCGACACCTTCTGGACCTCGCTGCGCGCCGACCTCGCCGAGGACGACGAGATCACCGTCTTCCGCGCCGACGGGGACGCCCCCGGCACGATCAGCCTGCCCGCCGGCGCCAGCTGCGTCGACGCCGCCTACGCCCAGCACGGCGAGGCCGCCCACGCCTGTCTCGGCGCCCGCGTCAACGGGCGCCTCGCCCCGCTGAGCACCGTCCTGGGCGACGGCGACACCGTCCAGCTGCTGCTCGCCCAGGACCCCGTGTCCGGCCCGTCCCCGGAGTGGCTGGACCACGCCCGCACCCCCGCCGCCCGGATCGCCATCACCGGCTGGCTGCGGGACCACCCCGAGAGCGCCGCCCCCGCCGACCCCCGGCACCGGCCCCGGCCCGACGACCGGCCCGGGACACGGCCCGACCCCCGTCCGGCCGACGACCGCCGCTCCGGCGCCGAGCTCCACGCCGACGTGGACGGCGAGCGGCCCGCCGCCGTCCGCCCGGCCGGATGCTGCACCCCCGTACCCCCCGACGAGATCACCGGTTTCCGGGTGAGCGGCGGGTCGGTCACCGTCCACCGTTCCGGCTGCGCCTCCGCCGACGCCATGCGCCGGATCGGCCGCCCCCCCGTCGTCGTCCGCTGGGGCGACACCGCCCAGGGCAGGGTCACCCTCGTCGCCGAGTCCTTCGGCAGGCCCGGACTCCTCGCCGACCTCACCGAGGCCATCGCCACCGCCGGGGCCGCGGTCGTCTCCGCGACCGTCGAGCCGCCCAGTGAGCAGCGGGTCCGCCACACGTACACCCTCCACCTCCCCGACGCGGCGGAGCTCCCCGCCCTCATGCGGGCCATGCGGGACGTGCCCGGGGTGTACGACGTGAGCCGCGCCCGCCACCGCGCGTCACCCCGACCCCGCCCGCGCCGGACATGAGGGAACACGGCCGTGCACGCGCGGGACGGGCGGACCCTCCACGGGGGCGGGCAGGTGACCCCCGGGGGTGAACCCCTTCGGGTGTCGGGCGGGCGAGCCGTCCCGGCGTGCGGCGAAAGCCCTGGTAGCCGTAGGGTTTCACCCCCGGAAAGGCCCTGGCCCATGCCGTTCGCCCGATCCCCCGTGCCGTTCGACCGCGCCCCCCTGCCCCGCGCCCGGTGGCTCCGCTCCGCCGCCCTGGTCGCCTCCTCGGCCGGGCTCGTCGCCGCCTCCCTGCCCGCCCCGACGCCGCTCGGCATCGGCGACCCGCTCTTCCCGCACCTCGGCAACCCGGGCTACGACGTCCTCGCGTACACCCTCGACATCGCCTACCCCGGCGTGAACACGAAGCCGCTCTCCGCCGTGACCCGGATCGACGCGCTCGCCACCGACGACCTGGAGCGGATCAACCTCGACTTCACCCACGGCCGGGTCTCCGCCGTCACCGTCGACGGCCGGCCCGCCGCGTACACCAGCCGCGGCGAGGACCTGGTCGTCACCCCCGCCGAGCCCGTCGACGCGGACGAGCCGCTCCGGATCACCGTCACCCACACCAGCGACCCCACCGGCCCCGCCGACACCGGCGGCTGGGTCCGCACCGGCGACGGCCTCGCCATGGCCAACCAGGCCGACGCCGCCCACCGGGTCTTCCCGTCCAACGACCACCCGGCGGACAAGGCGTACTTCACCTTCCGGATCACCGTCCCCGACGGACTCACCGCCGTCGCCAACGGCCTGCCCGCCGGCCGCGTCCGCCACGGCTCCCACACCACCTGGACCTACCGCACCCGCCACCCCATGGCCACCGAGCTCGCCCAGGTCTCCATCGGCCGCTCCACCGTCGTCCACCGCGCGGGCCCCCACGGGCTGCCCCTGCGGGACGTGGTCCCCACCGCCGACCGGGAGCTCCTGGAACCCTGGCTCCGCAGGACGCCGGGGCACGTGGAGTGGATGGAGCGGCAGGTCGGCCCGTACCCCTTCGAGACGTACGGCGTGCTCGTCGCCGACGCCGCCACCGGCTTCGAGCTGGAGACCCAGACCCTCTCGCTCTTCGAGCGCCGCCTCTTCACGGAGCCGGCCCTCCCCGAGTGGTACGTCGACTCGATCATGGTCCACGAGCTGGCCCACCAGTGGTTCGGCGACAGCGTCTCGCCCCGCAGCTGGTCCGACCTGTGGCTCAACGAGGGACACGCCAGCTGGTACGAGGCCCTGTACGCCGACGAGACCGCCGGCAGGCCCCTGGAGAAGCGCATGAAGGCCGCCTACGCCGCCTCCGACGGGTGGCGGGCGGCCGGTGGGCCCCCGGCGGCCCCCGAGCCGCCCTCGCCGGACCACAAGATCAGCCTCTTCCGGCCGATCGTCTACGACGGCAGCTCCCTCGTCCTCTACGCGCTCCGCCAGGAGATCGGCACCGACGCCTTCCGGCGCCTGGAGCGTGCCTGGGTCGCCCGGCACCGCGACGCGAACGCCACCACCGCCGACTTCGTCGCCCTGGCCGGCCGGACCGCCGGACGCGACCTCACCGGCTTCCTCCGGGACTGGCTGTACGGGGAGAAGACCCCGCCCATGCCGGGGCACCCGGACTGGCGCAGCAACCCGGTCCGGGGCGCGGGGGACGCGCCGAAGGCCGGGTGAGGGGTCCGGGCGCGGGCGCTCCGGGCCCCGGACCACGGCACGGCGGACGTCACGAAACCCGGGTGACGGGCCCCGCGAATGCCGCGAAACCCGGGTGACGGGCCCCCGCGGACCGTGTCACCATCGTCCGGTCGGCGACGCGGCCGGGTCCGGGAATCTTCCGGCGCCCGCGTGCGTTGTCACCGTCACACCCTCTTTCTCCTCAGACGTAAGGATCCAATGACCTCCTCTTCATCCCCTTCCCAGGACAACCAGAGCTTCGCGGAGACGAGCCGTACCGAGAGCCTTCGGGCCGATGCCCTGATGGAAGAGGACGTCGCCTGGAGCCACGAGATCGACGGAGAGCGGGACGGCGACCAGTTCGACCGCTCCGAGCGCGCGGCCCTGCGCCGCGTCGCCGGCCTCTCCACCGAGCTCGAGGACGTCACCGAGGTCGAGTACCGCCAGCTGCGCCTGGAGCGCGTCGTGCTGGTCGGCGTCTGGACCTCGGGGACCGTGCAGGACGCGGAGAACTCCCTCGCGGAGCTCGCTGCCCTCGCCGAGACGGCGGGCGCCCTCGTGCTCGACGGCGTGATCCAGCGCCGCGACAAGCCGGACCCGGCCACCTTCATCGGTTCGGGCAAGGCACGCGAGCTGCGGGACATCGTGGTCGAGACCGGCGCCGACACCGTCGTCTGCGACGGCGAGCTCAGCCCCGGCCAGCTCATCGCCCTCGAAGACGTCGTCAAGGTGAAGGTGGTCGACCGGACCGCCCTCATCCTCGACATCTTCGCCCAGCACGCCAAGTCCCGAGAGGGCAAGGCGCAGGTCGCGCTCGCGCAGATGCAGTACATGCTGCCGCGGCTGCGCGGCTGGGGCCAGTCGCTCTCCCGGCAGATGGGTGGCGGCGGCGGTGGCGGCATGGCCACCCGCGGTCCCGGTGAGACCAAGATCGAGACCGACCGGCGCCGCATCCGCGAGAAGATGGCGAAGATGCGCCGGGAGATCGCCGAGATGAAGACCGGCCGCGACATCAAGCGGCAGGAGCGGCGCCGCAACAACGTGCCGTCGGTCGCCATCGCGGGATACACCAACGCCGGTAAGTCCTCCCTGCTCAACCGGCTCACGGGCGCGGGCGTCCTCGTGGAGAACGCGCTGTTCGCCACGCTCGACCCGACCGTCCGCCGGGCCGAGACGCCCACCGGCCGGGTCTACACCCTGGCCGACACCGTCGGCTTCGTCCGGCACCTTCCGCACCACCTGGTCGAGGCGTTCCGCTCCACCATGGAGGAGGTCGGCGACTCCGACCTCATCCTGCACGTGGTGGACGGCTCGCACCCCGCCCCGGAGGAGCAGCTGGCCGCCGTGCGCGAGGTCTTCCGGGACGTCGGCGCGGTGAACGTGCCGGAGATCGTCGTGATCAACAAGGCGGACGCGGCGGACCCGCTGGTCCTCCAGCGGCTGCTGCGCACGGAGAAGCACTCCATCGCGGTCTCGGCCCGCTCGGGCCGGGGCATCGACGAGCTGCTCGCGCTCATCGACGCCGAGCTGCCGCGGCCGAAGGTCGAGATCGAGGCCCTCGTGCCGTACACGCAGGGCGGTCTGGTCTCGCGGGTGCACGCCGAGGGCGAGCTGGAGTCCGAGGAGCACACCCCCGAGGGCACCCTGATCAAGGCCAGGGTGCACGAGGAACTGGCGTCGCTCCTGGTGCCGTTCGTGCCCGCCGCGCACTGACGGGCCCGTCCGCGAGACGAAGGCGCCGGCCTCCTCCCTTTCGGGAAGGGGTCGGCGCCTTCGTCCGTTCCGTGGCGCGGACGGATCAGCGGACGTACTTCTCGCCGACCGTCTCGCGGGCCGCCCCGGCGCCGCGTCGCAGAAGATCTCGCCGACCGGGGCCGCGTCGCGGTGGCACGGCGCCTTCTCGCGCTGCGCCCGCACGGGCCGGGTACGCGTCCCGTGCCGGGGCCGGCCGCGGTCCGGCGCGCCCTGCGGGACGGGGGCGACACGGGTGGAGGCGGGACCCCCTCCCGGGGCCCCGCCTCCGTGCCGGACCTACTGGCCGGCGTACTTCTTGCTGACCGAGTCGAAGATGCCCTTGGCCTCCGGGCCGAGGCGCGGCCCCGCGAGCCAGCCCGCCGTCGACGGGCCGATCGAGGTGTTCGACACCAGCGCCGGCTTGCCGTCGCTGCCCTCGGCCACCCAACCGCCGCCCGACGAACCGCCGGTCATGGTGCAGCCGATCCGGTACATCGTCGGCTGGTCCGCCTTCAGGGACAGCCGACCCGGCTTGTCCTGGCACTGGAACATCTTCTGGCCGTCGAACGGCGCCGCCGCCGGGTAACCGGTCGCCGTCAGGCTCGCGACCTTCGGCACGGCGGGCGCGTTGAACTCCACCGGCAGCGCCGAACCGACCGTCTCCTCCAGGGACCTGGCGGGGGAGCCCTTCTCCGGGGTCACCTTGATGACCGCGAAGTCGTAGGGAGCGCCCGCGCCGCCCGTGCTCGCGCCCTCGGCGATCCACTGGTCGGAGGTCTTGACCCACTCCGCCCACCACACGCCGTACGGGGCGATCTGCTCCCGCGTCGCCTTCTCCAGGTCGGAGGTCGCCAGCGCCGAGTCGTTGTACGAGGGCACGAAGGCGATGTTGCGGTACCAACCGCCCTTCTTGCCCTTGTGCACGCAGTGACCGGCCGTCCAGACCATGTTGGACTTGCCCGGGTGCGCAGGGTCCTGCACGACCGTGGCCGAGCAGACCATCGAGCCCTCGGGACCGTCGAAGAAGACCTTGCCGGACTCGGGGGCGTTGTCGTGGTACTTCGCGTCCACGGCCTTCGCCCGCACCGGGTCCGGGGACGGGTCGGTGACGCCCTCGTCGCCCGAGATGTCCTCCTCCTCGACCGGCTTGTCGGGGCGCTCGGCCTCCCGCATCCGGTCCGGGTTCCAGAGGTCCTCGATGATCGGGTTGACGAAGTCCTTGGCCTCACGCAGCCACTTGTCGCGGTCCCAGTTCTTCCACTCGCCGTCGCGCCACCTGTCGAGGTCGATCCCGTGTTCCTTCAGGCGCTCCTTCAGCTCCTCCGGAATCTTGATCTTCTCGGCCGGGCTCAGGCTCGTGGGGGCACTGGGCTTGTCCCCCGCGTTCTCCTCGCTCGGCCCGCAGGACGTAACGGTGAGCGTCAGCGCCGCGACGGCGGAGGCCGCCGTCAGCAACGGACGAATCGATCGCATCTCGTGATCCCCCTGGGACTACGTCAACTTGTACAGCTCGTTGTTCACGGGCCTTTTCACGGACCTGTTCGCGGCCGGATCCCGGCGGACCGCGGCCGACGGCCTCCACTATGCCGGTGCCGGAGGGGACGGTACGCGCCCCACCGGTGGTTCCGGGCACCGTTCGGCCGTTGCCGTGCCGTGATCCGGGACACGCCAAGATCTTGCCTCCGGCCCGTGATCCCGGGGAGTTCCCGTCGTTGGTACGTACGGGGGACACAACGGAGGCGCCCGGAACGGTCCTTGCGGCCGCTCCACGACGCCCCGATGTGCAACGCAACTGTTACCGCGGGAGGACACCGAGCCGTGGCCGTGACCGAACCAGCTCCGGCCGTCCCGGCGGAGCCGCACGCCCCGCCGACCCCGACGACCGCACCGGGCGAAACGGACGAGACCGCTGGAGGGTACGAAGAGGGACTGGCGCCGGTGTCGGGGCGGGCATCCGCATCCGGGCAGCCGTCCGGGTCCGGGCAGCCGTCCGGGTCCGGGCAGGCGTCTCCGTCGGGACTCGGGCAGGCGTCTCCGTCGGGGCGGACGGTACGGGGAACCGGATACGAGGGGATCCTGCGCCGCCAGTCCCTGCGCGAGTCCGCCGCCCGCACCTACGCCCGCTCCCTGCCGATCGTGCCCGTGCGGGCCCGGGGGCTGACCATCGAGGGCGCCGACGGCCGCCGCTACCTGGACTGCCTCTCCGGCGCCGGGACGCTCGCGCTCGGCCACAACCACCCCGTGGTCCTCGAAGCCGTCAAGAAGGTCCTCGACTCGGGCGCCCCCCTCCACGTCCTCGACCTCGCCACCCCCGTCAAGGACGCCTTCACCTCCGAACTGTTCGCCACCCTCCCGGGCGAACTCGCCGACGACGCCCGCGTCCAGTTCTGCGGACCGGCCGGCACCGACGCCGTCGAGGCCGCCCTCAAGCTCGTCCGCACCGCCACCGGCCGCGACGGCGTCCTCGCCTTCACCGGTGCCTACCACGGCATGACCGCCGGAGCCCTCGCCGCCTCCGGCGGAGCCCCCGACGTCCGCGTGACCCGGCTGCCCTACCCGTACCCGTACCGCTGCCCCTTCGGCGTCGGCGGCGAACGCGGCGCGGAGCTCTCCGCCCGCTGGACCGAGAGCCTCCTCGACGACCCCAAGAGCGGTGTCACCACCCCCGCCGGAATGATCGTCGAGGCCGTCCAGGGGGAGGGCGGCGTCATCCCCGCCCCCGACGACTGGATGCGCCGGATGCGCCGCGTCACCGCCGACCGCGGCATCCCCCTCGTCGTCGACGAGGTGCAGACCGGGGTCGGCCGCACCGGAGCCTTCTGGGCCGTCGAACACAGCGGCGTCGTGCCCGACGTGATGGTCCTCTCCAAGGCCATCGGCGGCTCCCTCCCCCTCGCCGTCGTCGTCTACCGCTCCGCACTCGACGCCTGGGAACCGGGCGCCCACGCCGGCACCTTCCGCGGCAACCAGCTCGCCATGGCCGCCGGCACGGCCACCCTCGCGTACGTCCGCGAGAACCGGCTCGCCGAACGGGCCGGCACCCTCGGCGCCCGCATGCTCGGGCAGCTCGAAGGCCTCGCCGCGACCCACCCGTGCGTCGGCGACGTCCGGGGCCGCGGCCTGATGATCGGGGTCGAACTCGTCGACCCCGACGCGGCCGGCCCGGACGACACCGTCCCGCCCGCCGCCCCCGCCCTGGCCCTCGCCGTCCAGCAGGAGTGCCTGGCCCGGGGACTCATCGTCGAACTCGGCGGCCGCCACTCCGCGGTGGTACGGCTCCTGCCGCCGCTCACCCTCACCGACGAGCAGGCCACCGCCGTCCTGGACCGTTTCGCCGACGCCCTCGCCGCCGCCGAACGGGCCCGCGCCGTCCACCCGCCCTCCTCCCGCCGGGCCCCGGCCCCCACGCCCGCCCCCGGGCCGCCCCACCGACCGCCGTCCCCCTGACCCTCGGACCGCGCCCCCGGCCCCACCCCCCAAGGAAGCCCGTGAACGCCACGCCCACCTCCCCGGCGCCCGCCGCCCCCCTCCCCGCCACCGAGCCCCTCGGGTCCGGAACCTTCGCCCCCGGTGCACCCGGCGCCGAGCACCCCGGCCCGGAGCACCCCGATTCCGGGCGCCCCGACTCCGGTGACCCCACCGTCCCGCGCCAGCACGCCGGACCGCACGGCCCCCTGTCCTCCCGGTCGGCCGCCGACCCCCTGGACGACCCCGCCCCGGAGCGCGCCGCCGACACGGCCGCGGTCGAGAACCTCCTGCGCTGCTGGGTCCGGGAGAAGAACCTCCCCGACCCCGGCTCCGCCACCCTGCGCGTCCCCCTCGACTCCAGCGGCACCGCCCTCCTCGTCCCCGTCCTCTACTGGTCGCCCACCGGCTGGCACCGCTTCGGCGCTCCCGTCCTCGAAGGGCTCCCCTCCTCGGCGCCGCCCGTCGACGCCGTCACCGTCGCCGCCCTCCTCAGCCGGGAGACCGGCCGCCCCGAGGGCACCGAACTCGTCGGCCGGGTCGCCGACTCCGCCCGCCGCACCGCCGACTTCATCGCCGCGCGCCGCCACCGGCCCCAGCCGCACCCGGACGCCGACCTGTTCCTCGCCGCCGAACAGTCCCTCCTGCTCGGCCACCCCCTCCACCCCACCCCCAAGAGCCGGGAAGGCCTCACCGAGGCCGAGAACCGCCTCTACTCACCCGAACTGCACGGCGCCTTCCCCCTCCACTGGTTCGCCGTCGACACCTCCGTCCTGGCCTCCGACTCCGCCTGGACCGAACAGGGCCGGCCCGTCACCGCCGAGCAACTCGCCCTCGACCTCGCGGAGGGACCGGCGCTCCCCGCCGGCACCGTCCCCCTGCCCCTCCACCCCTGGCAGGCCCGCGAACTCCGCCACCGCCCCGACGTCCGCGCCCTCCTCGACGGCGGCCTCCTCCACGACCTCGGCCCTCATGGCGCCCCCTGGCACCCCACCTCCTCCATCCGCACCGTGCACCGGCCCGGTGCCCCGGCCATGCTCAAGCTCTCCCTCGGCCTGCGCATCACCAACTCCCGCCGCGAGAACCTCCGCAAGGAACTCCACCGAGGCGTCGAGGTCCACCGGCTGCTCCGGACCGGTCTCGTCGACGAGTGGCAGGCCGCCCACCCGGGCTTCGACATCGTCCGCGACCCCGCCTGGCTGGCCGTCGACGCCCCGGACGGCACCCCCGTCCCCGGCCTCGACGTCATGATCCGCCACAACCCCTTCGGCCCCGGCGACGACGCCGTCTGCATCGCCGCCCTCACCACCCCCCGCCCCTGGCCCGGGGCCACCGCCGTGCGCTCCCGGCTCGCCGACGTCATCGGCCGGCTCTCCGCCCGCACCGGCCGCCCCGCCGCGGCCGTGGCCACCGAGTGGTTCCTCCGCTACCTCGACCACGTCGTCCGCCCCGTCCTCTGGCTCGACGGACACGCCGGCATCGCCCTGGAGGCCCACCAGCAGAACACCCTGGTGCTCCTGGACCCGGACGGCTGGCCGGTCGGCGGCCGCTACCGCGACAACCAGGGCTACTACTTCCGCGAGTCCCGTCGGAGCGAACTGGAGAGCCGCCTCCCCGGCATCGGTGCCCACAGCGACACCTTCGTCTCCGACCAGGTCACCGACGAGCGCTTCGCCTACTACCTCGGCATCAACAACGTCCTCGGCCTGATCGGCGCCTTCGGCGCCCAGCACCTCGCCGACGAACGCGTCCTGCTCGCCGCCCTCCGCAGCTTCCTCACCTCCTCCACCGGTCTGGGCTCGCCCCTCCCGCACCGCCTCCTGGAAGCCGCGACCCTGCGCAGCAAGGCCAACCTCCTCACCCGCCTGCACGGCCTGGACGAACTCGTCGGCCCGGTCGACACCCAGTCCGTCTACGTCACCATCACCAACCCCCTCCGCGCCCACCTCTCCGCACTCGCCACCCCCGCCCCCTGACCTCCCCGTCCCCCTGCCGTCCCCGCCCTTCCACGCCGGACCTCTTCCGCCCCGATCCCAGCCGGCGGCCCCACGTCCCGACCGCACCGCCGAGAGGAGAGCGACACCGTGTCACCCACCCACCCCCCGGTCGACCCACCGGGGGACGACACCCTCGACCTGAGGGTCGACGACCTGATCGCCCTCCTCACCCGGGGAGCGCCGCCACAGTCCCCTGCCACCGGCGCCCCCACCACGGACCCCCCTACCACCGGCGCCTCCGCCCTCCCTGCCACCGATACCGGCACCGGCACCGACACAGGCGCAGGCACCCCGGCCGGCGTCCTCTTCCGCGGCGACCGCCCGCACCGCGAGCTCCTCGACGGCGACCTGCTCGACTCCGTCACCTCCTGGAGCCCCGCCACCACCCCGGCCGGTTCCTTCCGGCTCGTCCCCGTCCGGCCCGAACGGGACCTGCCGCTCCTCACCCGGTGGATGAACGACCCCGCCGTCGCCGCCTTCTGGGAGCTCGCCGGGCCCGAGACCGTGACCGCCGAACACCTCCGCGCCCAACTGGAGGGCGACGGCCGGAGCGTCCCCTGCCTCGGCCTGCTCGACGGCACGCCCATGAGCTACTTCGAGATCTACCGCGCCGACCTCGACCCGCTCGCCCGGCACTACCCGGCACGCCCCCACGACACGGGCGTCCACCTGCTGATCGGAGGCTCCACCGACCGGGGCCGGGGCGTCGGCACCACACTCCTGCGGGCCGTCGCCGACCTGGTCCTCGACCACCGGCCGCGGTGCACCCGCGTCGTCGCCGAACCCGACCTCCGCAACACCCCCTCGGTCTCGGCCTTCCTCGGCGGCGGCTTCCGCTACGCGGCGGAAGTCGACCTTCCCGACAAGAGAGCCGCCCTCATGATCCGTGACCGCGCCCTGCGGCACGTCCTCTGAACAAACCCCCTCCCTTGTGCACACCGCTCGTCCCACAGCGGTCCCCACCCCGAGGAGTCCTCGTGTCGACATCCCCTGCACCCCACGACTCCGCACCATCCACCCCTTCCGGCCCGACTTCCGCTCCCTCCTCCATCCCGGCTCCCGCCCTCGCGCCCGACACCCCGGCCTCCGCACCCGGCGCCCCGATCCGCGTGCCGACCGGTTCCCCGGCTCCCGCGTCCGGCGCTCCTGCCCCCGCGCCCGAACTGCTCGCGCCCCCCGAGCTGAACGCCGCCGCCTGGACCCGTGCCTCCTCCCGTCTCCTCGCCAAGCTCCTCGCCGAGTTCGCGTACGAAGAGGTCCTCGAACCCGTCCCCGTCGAGGACGTGGACAAGAACGGAGACGAGGACGGCGACCCCGACCGTTACGCGCTGCGGCTGGACGACGGCACCACGCTCACCTTCCGCGCCCGCCGTGGCGCCTACGGCAGCTGGCGCGTCGCCGCCGACTCGATCACCCACGAGGGCCGCCCCCTGACCGACCCCTTCGACCTCCTGGTCCGCGCCCGCGGTCTCCTCCGGCTCGACGGCGCCACCCTCGGCCACCTCATCCGCGAACTCTCCGCCACCCTCGCCGCCGACACCCGCCTCGACCACACGGCCCTCACCGCGAACGAGCTGGCCGACCTCCCCTACACGGAGCTCGAAGGCCACCAGACCGGCCACCCCTGGCTCGTCCTCAACAAGGGGCGCATCGGCTTCTCCGCCTCCGACACCGCCCGCTGGGCCCCCGAGGCACGCCGCCCCGTCCGGTTGCCGTGGATCGCCGTCAGCAACCGCCTCGCCGCCTACCGGGGCGTCCCCGGCCTCGAAACCCCCGATCTCCTCTACGCCCGGGAACTCGACCCCGAGGTCCGTGCCGCCTTCCGCACCGCCCTCAGCGCCCGTGGCCACGCACCCGACGACTACCTCCTGCTCCCCGTCCACCCCTGGCAGTGGGACGAGATCCTGCTCCCGCTCTACGCGCCGGCCGTCGCCTCCGGAGACATCGTCCCCCTCCCCACCGACGGAGACCTCCGCCTGCCGCAGCAGTCCGTCCGTACCTTCCTCAACACCAGCCGCCCCGACCGGCACACCGTCAAGCTCCCCCTCTCCGTGCTCAACACCCTCGTCTGGCGCGGACTGCCCACCGAACGCACCCTCGCCGCCCCCGCCGTGACCTCCTGGGTCCACGGACTGCGCGACACCGACCCGTTCCTGCGGGACGAGTGCCGGGTGATCCTCCTCGGGGAGGTGGCCTCCGTCACCGTCGAGCACCCGCTGTACGACCGGCTGCCCGAAGTCCCCTACCAGTACAAGGAGCTGCTCGGCGCGATCTGGCGCGAGCCCCTGGGACTGCCGCCGGGCGAACGCGCCCGCACCCTCGCCGCCCTCCTCCACACGGACCCGGCCGGCCGGGCCTTCGTCACCGAACTCATCGAGCGCTCGGGCCTCGCCCCCGCCGACTGGCTCCAGCACCTCTTCACCGCTCTGCTCCCTCCTCTGCTGCACTTCCTCTACCGCTACGGCACGGTCTTCTCGCCCCACGGCGAGAACGCCATCGTCGTGTACGACGCCGACGACGTCCCCGTACGCCTGGCGATCAAGGACTTCGTCGACGATGTGAACATCAGTGCCCACCCTCTTCCCGAACACGCCACCCTTCCGGACGACGTCCGCGGCGTCCTGTTGACGGAGGAGCCCGGTTTCCTGACCCAGTTCATCCACTCGGGGCTCTTCGTCGGCGTCTTCCGCTACCTGGCGCCGCTCTGCGAGGAGCAACTCGGAGTGCCCGAGCGGGACTTCTGGGCCCTCGTCCGCGCCGAGATCCTGCGCCACCAGGCGCGCTTCCCGGAGCTGAAGGAGCGCTTCGAGCTCTTCGACCTCCTCACCCCCCGTATCGAGCGGCTCTGCCTCAACCGCAACCGTCTGCACCTGGACGGCTACCGGGATCGGTCCGAGCGCCCCCACGCGGCCGTCCACGGGACCGTTCCCAACCCGCTCGCGTAACCGGGCTGTCGGTACCGCCCCTTAGGGTGGGAGCGCTATGACGAAGCCATCCCTCCCCGACCTCCTCCATGCCGCCGTCTCCGCCGTCGGCGGCACGGAGCGGCCCGGCCAGGTCGCCATGGCCGAGGCCGTGGCCGAGGCCATCGACGACAACTCCCACCTCCTCGTCCAGGCCGGCACCGGCACCGGCAAGTCGCTCGGCTACCTCGTGCCGGCGCTGGCCCAGGGAGAGCGGGTGGTGGTGGCCACGGCCACGCTGGCGCTGCAGCGCCAGCTCGTCGAGCGCGACCTCCCCCGGACGGTCGACGCGCTGCACCCGCAACTGCGCCGGCGCGCCCAGTTCGCCATGCTCAAGGGCCGGTCGAACTACCTCTGCCTGCACCGCCTCCACGAAGGGGTGCCGCAGGACGAGGAGGAGGGGCTCTTCGACCCCTTCGAGGCGGCCGCTCCCAGCAGCAAGCTGGGCCAGGACCTGATGCGTCTGCGGGACTGGTCCGACGAGACGGAGACCGGCGACCGGGACGACCTGACGCCGGGCGTCTCCGACCGGGCCTGGGCCCAGGTCTCGGTCTCCTCCCGGGAGTGCCTCGGCGCGAGCAAGTGCGCGTACGGGGCGGAGTGCTTCGCCGAGGCGGCCCGCGAGCGCGCCAAGCTCGCGGACGTCGTCGTCACCAACCACGCCCTGCTCGCCATCGACGCCATCGAAGGCGCCCCGGTGCTCCCGCAGCACGAGGTGCTGATCGTCGACGAAGCCCACGAGCTGGTCTCCCGCGTGACCGGCGTCGCCACCGGCGAACTCACCCCGGGCCAGGTCAATCGGGCGGTGCGACGGGCCGCCAAGCTCGTGGACGAGAAGATCGCCGATCAGCTGCAGACCGCAGCCGAAGGTTTCGAGCGGGTCATGGAGCTGGCGCTGCCGGGCCGCCTGGAGGAGATCCCGGAGGACCTCGCGTACGCCCTGATGGCGCTGCGGGACGCGGCCCGCGCCGTGATCACGGCCCTGGGCTCGACCCGCGACCGGGCCGTGCAGGACGAGGACGCCGTCCGCAAGCAGGCCATGGCCTCCGTGGAGACCGTCCACGGAGTCGCGGAGCGGATCACCCAGGGGTCCGAGTACGACGTCGTCTGGTACGAGCGGCACGACCGCTTCGGTGCCTCGCTGCGGGTCGCGCCGCTCACCGTCTCCGGTCTGCTCCGGGAGAAGCTGTTCACCGAGCGGTCCGTGGTGCTCGCCTCGGCCACGCTCAAGCTGGGCGGCGACTTCAACGGCGTCGGGGCCTCGCTCGGCCTTGCGCCCGAGGGCACCACCGGCGACGACCTGCCCGTCTGGAAGGGGCTCGACGTCGGCTCGCCGTTCGACTACCCCCGGCAGGGCATCCTGTACGTCGCCAAGCACCTCTCCCGTCCCGCGCGCGACGGGGACCGGGGCGACATGCTCGACGAGCTGACCGAGCTGATGCAGGCGGCCGGCGGGCGGACCCTGGGCCTCTTCTCCTCCATGCGCGCGGCGCAGCAGGCGGCGGAGGAGCTGCGGACCCGGATGCCGGAGCTGCCGATCCTGCTCCAGGGCGAGGACACCCTGGGCGAGTTGATCAAGAACTTCGCCGCCGACCCCAAGACCTGTCTCTTCGGCACGCTGTCGCTCTGGCAGGGCGTGGACGTCCCGGGCCCCAGCTGCCAGCTGGTCGTCATGGACAAGATCCCGTTCCCGCGCCCGGACGACCCGCTGATGAGCGCCCGGCAGAAGGCCGTCGAAGAGGCCGGGGGCAACGGCTTCATGGCGGTCGCGGCGACCCACGCGGCCCTGCTGATGGCCCAGGGCGCGGGCCGTCTCGTGCGGGCCACCGGCGACCGGGGCGTCGTGGCGGTCCTCGACCCCAGGCTCGCCACGGCCCGTTACGGCAGCTATCTCAAGGCCTCGCTGCCCGACTTCTGGTACACCACCGACCGCAACCAGGTGCGGAAGTCGCTCGCGGCCATCGACGCCGCCTCGAAGGCGGCGAGCGTCTGAGAGCCGGGCCCGTGGGGAAACGGGCCCGGACACGGCAGGGCCCCGGAACCGGCGCAGGGATTCCGGGGCCCCGTCAGAGCCGACGGCGTGCGGTCACACCCGTCGCAGCACCGCCACCACCTTGCCGAGGATGGTGGCCTCGTCGCCGGGGATGGGCTGGTACGCGGCGTTGTGCGGCAGCAGCCAGACGTGGCCGTCCTCGCGCTTGAAGCGCTTGACCGTGGCCTCGCCGTCCAGCATCGCGGCGACGATGTCGCCGTTCTCCGCGACGGGCTGGCGGCGGACGGTGACCCAGTCGCCGTCACAGATGGCGGCCTCGATCATCGAGTCGCCGACGACCTTCAGGACGAAGAGCTCGCCGTCGCCGACCAGCTGCCGGGGGAGGGGGAAGACGTCCTCGACGGACTCCTCGGCCAGGATCGGGCCGCCGGCGGCGATCCGGCCGACCAGCGGGACGTACGAGGCGGCGGGCTTGCCGGTGGTGTCCGTGGGCTGGGTGCTCGGCTGGTCGGAGCCGCGCACCTCGTACGCCCGGGGGCGGTGCGGGTCGCGGCGGAGGAAGCCTTTGCGCTCCAGCGCCATGAGCTGGTGCGCCACGGAGGAGGTGCTGGAGAGGCCCACCGCCTGCCCGATCTCGCGCATCGACGGCGGGTAGCCACGCCGCTGGACCGAGTCACGGATGACCTCGATGACCCGGCGCTGCCGGTCGGTGAGGCCGGAGCTGTCGGCCCGGATGCCGGGAGGTCGCCCGGGGAGGGCGCGGGCGGGGCGCCCGGGCTCCTCGCCGTTCATGCTTACGTCACTCATGGCGTGCACCGCCTCGAGTCGGCCCTGGGAGCGGTCCTGGGCGGTGATGGTGGCACTGTCTGCGGTGGTGGTCACGTCGTCGGCCCCTCTCGAATGGTCTCCCTGGCTGGCACAACGGTAGTAGCTTTCGAAAGGTTGCGCCAAACACACGTTCGAGTGAAAATTCGCGGATTGCCTTACGCCTGTCTGGGGAGAGGTGTATGCGTTCAGCCGCCCGGAGCCACCGCGCCGCCACCCCGGATCGGGCCGTCCGGTAGCCTTCGCCGCTGGGTCGTGGATCACCCGTGATCACCTGTCGATCGCCCGCGCCCGCCTGCGATTCTTATGGCGGCGCCCTTAGTGTCACACCCGCCGGGGCGGAATCCCGGGAGCGGGCGCGCCGCGACACGCGGAAGGCCCGGAAATCACCTCCGACCCAAGATCTAGTGGTTGGATGTCACCGGCCGCCCAGGGGTAGTGGTCCCGGTCTGCCGGGGGTGCTCGCATCACCTATGCTGGTGGTCGCTTCGCAGGGCCTTGACGGGCCGCGCGAGGCTTGTCAGTCGTGCCGTGAGGGAGGCTCTGGAACCAATGCACTGCCCCTTCTGCAGGCACCCCGACAGCCGTGTCGTCGACAGTCGCACCACCGACGACGGGACGTCCATCCGACGCCGTCGCCAGTGTCCCGACTGCTCCCGTCGTTTCACGACGGTGGAGACCTGCTCCCTCATGGTGGTGAAGCGTTCCGGCGTCACCGAGCCCTTCAGCCGTACCAAGGTCATCTCCGGCGTGCGCAAGGCGTGCCAGGGGCGACCGGTCACCGAGGACGCCCTCGCCAAGCTCGGCCAGCGGGTCGAGGAGGCGGTGCGCGCCACCGGCAGCGCCGAGCTGACCACCCACGACGTGGGTCTGGCCATCCTCGGCCCCCTGCGGGAACTCGACCTCGTCGCGTACCTGCGCTTCGCGTCCGTCTACAAGGCCTTCGACAGCCTGGAGGACTTCGAGGCCGCCATCGCGGAGCTCCGCGTGCGGCCTCCCGTCGAGAACCCCGGGACCGGCGCGACCCCAGAGGTCCCCGTTCCCGCCACCGCCGCCGACTGACCGGCGGTCCGGGCCGCACGGCGGCCCGGCGCAACCGGCCGCCGTCGCGCGGCCCGGCAGACGTGCCCCGAACGGCCTCACGGCCCTCGTGGCAGCAGTACTGAACGACGTACCAGAAGACGGTGCCCTGGGACTATCTGGGCGCCAAAGTGTGTTTTGCCCGTATATGGGAGGCGGCATGACAGAGACGGCGAGCGGCCCGGCACGTGGTTCCCGCACCAAGGGAGCCAAGTCGGCGAGCAAGGGCCTGCGCATCGAGCGCATCCACACCACCCCCGGCGTGCATCCGTACGACGAGGTGACGTGGGAGCGCCGGGACGTCGTCATGACCAACTGGCGCGACGGCTCGGTCAATTTCGAGCAGCGTGGCGTCGAGTTCCCCGACTTCTGGTCGGTGAACGCGGTCAACATCGTCACCAGCAAGTACTTCCGCGGCGCGGTCGGCACCCCGCAGCGCGAGACCGGTCTCAAGCAGCTCATCGACCGGATCGTGAAGACCTACACGAAGGCCGGCGAGGAGTACGACTACTTCGCCTCGCCCGCCGACGCCGAGATCTTCGAGCACGAGCTGGCCTACGCCCTCCTGCACCAGATCTTCAGCTTCAACTCGCCGGTCTGGTTCAACGTCGGCACCCCGCAGCCCCAGCAGGTCTCCGCCTGCTTCATCCTGTCCGTCGACGACTCCATGGAGTCCATCCTCGACTGGTACAAGGAAGAGGGCATGATCTTCAAGGGCGGCTCCGGTGCCGGCCTGAACCTCTCCCGCATCCGCTCCTCCAAGGAGCTGCTCTCCTCCGGCGGCAACGCCTCCGGCCCGGTCTCCTTCATGCGCGGCGCCGACGCGTCCGCCGGAACGATCAAGTCGGGCGGCGCCACCCGCCGCGCGGCCAAGATGGTCATCCTCGACGTCGACCACCCCGACATCGAGGACTTCATCGAGACCAAGGTCAAGGAGGAGGAGAAGATCCGCGCCCTCCGCGACGCGGGCTTCGACATGGACCTGGGCGGCGACGACATCACGTCCGTCCAGTACCAGAACGCCAACAACTCCGTCCGCGTGAACGACGCGTTCATGAAGGCCGTCGAAACCGGCGGGAAGTTCGGCCTGCGCGCCCGCATGACCGGCGAGGTCATCGAGGAGGTCGACGCCAAGGCGCTCTTCCGCAAGATGGCCGAGGCCGCGTGGGCCTGCGCCGACCCGGGCATCCAGTACGACGACACGATCAACCGCTGGCACACCTGCCCCGAGTCCGGCCGCATCAACGGCTCGAACCCGTGCAGCGAGTACATGCACCTGGACAACACGTCCTGCAACCTCGCCTCGCTGAACCTGATGAAGTTCCTCAAGGACGACGGCAAGGGCCACCAGTCCTTCGACGTCGAGCGCTTCGCCAAGGTCGTCGAGCTCGTCATCACCGCGATGGACATCTCCATCTGCTTCGCCGACTTCCCCACCCAGAAGATCGGCGAGAACACCCGCGCCTTCCGCCAGCTCGGCATCGGCTACGCCAACCTCGGCGCCCTCCTGATGGCGACCGGCCACGCGTACGACTCCGACGGCGGCCGCGCCCTCGCCGGCGCCATCACCTCCCTGATGACCGGCACCTCGTACAAGCGCTCCGCCGAACTCGCCGCGGTCGTCGGCGCGTACGACGGCTACGCCCGCAACGCCGAGCCGCACCAGCGCGTCATGAAGCAGCACGCCGACGCCAACACCACCGCCGTCCGCGTGGACGACCTGGACTCTCCGATCTGGGCCGCCGCCACGGAGGCCTGGCAGGACGTGATCCGCCTCGGAGCCAAGAACGGCTTCCGCAACGCCCAGGCCTCGGTCATCGCCCCCACCGGCACCATCGGTCTCGCGATGTCCTGCGACACCACCGGCCTCGAGCCCGACCTCGCCCTGGTCAAGTTCAAGAAGCTCGTCGGCGGCGGCTCGATGCAGATCGTCAACGGCACCGTCCCGCAGGCCCTGCGCCGCCTGGGCTACCAGGAGGAGCAGATCGAGGCGATCGTCGCCCACATCGCCGAGCACGGCAACGTGATCGACGCCCCGAGCCTCAGGACCGAGCATTACGAGGTCTTCGACTGCGCCATGGGCGAGCGCTCCATCTCCGCGATGGGCCACGTCCGCATGATGGCCGCCATCCAGCCGTGGATCTCGGGCGCCCTCTCCAAGACCGTGAACCTGCCGGAGACGGCCACGGTCGAGGACGTCGAGGAGGTCTACTTCGAGGCCTGGAAGATGGGCGTCAAGGCGCTCGCGATCTACCGCGACAACTGCAAGGTCGGCCAGCCGCTCTCCGCCAAGAAGAAGGAGGACGAGAAGGCCCAGGTCACCGCGAAGTCCGAGGCGACGATCCGCGAGGCCGTCGAGAAGGTCGTCGAGTACCGCCCGGTCCGCAAGCGCCTGCCCAAGGGCCGCCCGGGGATCACCACCTCCTTCACCGTCGGCGGCGCCGAGGGCTACATGACCGCCAACTCCTACCCGGACGACGGCCTCGGTGAGGTCTTCCTGAAGATGTCGAAGCAGGGCTCGACCCTCGCCGGCATGATGGACGCCTTCTCCATCGCCGTCTCCGTCGGCCTCCAGTACGGCGTCCCGCTGGAGACGTACGTCTCGAAGTTCACCAATATGCGCTTCGAGCCGGCCGGCATGACGGACGACCCGGACGTGCGGATGGCGCAGTCGATCGTCGACTACATCTTCCGCCGCCTGGCGCTCGACTTCCTGCCCTTCGAGACCCGGTCCGCCCTCGGCATCCACTCGGCCGAGGAGCGCCAGCGCCACCTGGACACCGGCTCGTACGAGCAGCCCGAGGACGACGAGGTCGACGTCGAGGGCCTGGCCCAGTCGGCGCCCCGCACCCCGGAGCTGAAGGCCGTCGCCACCGCCCCGGCCCCGAAGGCCGAGGTCCCGGCCCCGAAGCAGGCGCACACCTCGGCGGAGCTCGTCGAGATGCAGCTCGGCATCAGCGCCGACGCCCCGCTCTGCTTCTCCTGCGGCACCAAGATGCAGCGTGCCGGCTCCTGCTACATCTGCGAGGGCTGCGGCTCCACCAGCGGCTGCAGCTGATCCGTCCGTGAGAGGGGCGTCGACCGACAGGTCGGCGCCCCTTTCGCGCGCCCGGCGGGTCAGGAGACCGCGGTGCCCAGGAGGGTGCCGAAGGTCTGGGGGTCGGCGTCGAAGCCCCGGGGAGCCGGGCGGTACGTCCAGCTGTCCGGTCCGGTGCGGGTGAACTCCACGATCGTCGCCGACAGGGCGTCCGGGACGTCCGCGAAGTCGTGGGTCAGGAGGTCGGTGTAGCCCTCGCGGACCCGTACGCCCGTGCCCGCTATGTCGCCGAAGGAGAGCCGCCCGCCGCTCTGCTGTATGGCCACGCCCACCACCACGCGCGCGTACCTCGGCGCGAGACGGTCCAGCTCCACGGTCATGGCCTCGTCGTAGCCGAACCCCTGGCCCGTACGGCTGTCCCGCTGGAGCGTGATCGTGCCGTCGGGGGAGCGGCTGCCGAAGTGCACCAGCTGGGCCGGAGCGCCGTGCGGGTCGTCTGCGGTGAAGACGCCGGCGACGAGGTCCAGGTCGTGGACCGGGGAACCCGTCGGGGCGGGGTCCCACTTGAGCGCCACCTCGACGCGCCCCACCCCTTTGTTGAGTCCGCTCATGGTGCTTCCCCTCTCCGCGCGCCCCCGCGCGCCTCGCCTCGTACCGTCGACCCCGTCGAAGTCCCTCGGCCGGAGCCCTCGGTCGCCTGCCGATCACTCATGGTGTCACGCCCCTGTGACAGAGGGGCCGGCCCTTGAAGGGGGAGGAGGGCGACGAGCCGGATCTCGACGCCTGTCTGGCTCGAATCGGTCGGGCCGGTGGGAGGGCGAGGAATCCCCCTTCTTCACAAGGGTCCTGACGGCCCCTCACCGGGCGCGTGCCCGGGGCGTTCCGACCCGGGGCCGGCCAGGTCGCGGGCCCGGAGCGCGTGCGCCCGCCGGGGACTGCCGGGGCGCTCTCCGGCCCCGTACGATGGCGCGGTGCTGGTCAAGTGGATTCGCTGCACCGTGGTGGACCGTCGAGGGTTCGAGCGGGGACAGCGGAAATGGGCGGGGCTGCTCGGTGAGCCGGGATTCCGGGGGCAGGGCGGCGGGTGGAGCCGAAGTCGGCCGGATGTCGCCCACGTCTTCGCGTTCTGGGAGAGCCGGGCCTTCTACGACTCCTTCATGGCGCGGTCGCACGACCGGCTCGCGGCGTCGCAGGTGGGCACGTTCCGGAACGGCCAGGTCAAGCTGTTCGACCACCGCTTCGACGTGAAGACGGGGTTCGAGCCGCGTTTCTCCGACGCCGACGTGGCACGGGTGGCGCACTGCCGTGTCCACGAGGACCGCGCCGAACACTTCGCGCTCATGCAGGAGAAGGTGTGGAACCCGGCGATGGCCGGGTCCCCCGGCATGCTCCGGGGCATGTTCGGGGAGGCGCCCGGCAGCGAGTTCCTGGTCCTCTCGATGTGGCAGTCCACCGCCGAGCACGGCAAGTACCGGGAGGAACGGGTGGAGAGGCTCGGGCTGCGGGCCCGCACCGCGGCCGACGTGGCGGCGCTGAACGGGGACGTGGTGCGGCTCGAACCCTCCTGGACGGTCTGAGGACACCCCGCCCTCCCCGCCGGTGGACCCCTCGGCCGAGCCTCCCGGGGAGCGGCGATCTAGGGTCGGGGTATGGCACGACCACGGCGCATAGTCCTCGTACGGCACGGAGAGTCCGAGGGCAATGCCGATGACACGGTGTACGAACGGGAGCCCGACCACGCCCTGCGGCTCACCGATGCCGGGTGGCGGCAGGCGGAGGAGACGGGGGAGCGGCTGCGGGAGCTCTTCGGCGAGGAGCCGGTCAGCGTCTACGTCTCGCCGTACCGGCGCACCCACGAGACCCTCCGCGCCTTCCGGCTCCCCCCGGAGCGGGTCCGGGTGCGCGAGGAGCCGCGCCTGCGGGAGCAGGACTGGGGCAACTGGCAGGACAGGGAGGACGTACGCCTCCAGAAGGCCTACCGCGACGCGTACGGGCACTTCTTCTACCGCTTCGCCCAGGGGGAGTCGGGCGCGGACGTCTACGACCGCGTCGGGGCCTTCCTGGAGAGCCTGTACCGCAGCTTCGAGGCGCCCGACCACCCGCCCAACGTCCTCATCGTCACCCATGGGCTGACCATGCGCCTCTTCTGCATGCGCTGGTTCCACTGGACGGTCGCGGACTTCGAGTCGCTGTCCAACCCCGGCAACGCCGAGACGCGGATCCTCCTGCTCGGCGAGGACGGGAGATACCGTCTGGACAGGCCGTTCGAACGCTGGCGTACCCCGGAACCGTACGGCCGCACCGGATAGAGTGGCAGACCGATGACCGCTGACTCCTCACCCGACCGGCGCTTCGACCGCGCCCTGGCCAGCCTGCGCGGGCTGGCCGTGGGAGACGCCCTGGGCTCCCAGTTCTTCGTACCCGTCCACTACCCCCTCCTGAAGCGGCGCGAGCTGCCCCCCGGACCCTGGCAGTGGACCGACGACACCGAGATGGCCTGCTCCGTCCTGGCCGTCCTCGCGCGACACGACCGGATCGACCAGGACGCCCTGGCCCTGTCCTTCGCGCACCACCACGACTTCGACCGGGGCTACGGCCCCGCGGTCAACCGGATGCTCAGACTCGTCCGGGAGGGCGGCGACTGGCGGGAACTGGCCGCCGCCCTCTTCAAAGGGCAGGGCTCCTGGGGAAACGGCGCCGCGATGCGGATCGCCCCGCTCGGAGCCTGGTACGCGGACGACCCGGAGCAGGCGACCCACCAGGCCGAGATCTCCGCGTACACGACGCACCAGCACCGCGAGGCCGTGGTGGGAGCCATGGCCGTCGCCGCCGCGGCCGCCCTCGCCGCCGACCCGGCCGGGCCGCCCACGCCCGAGGCGCTGCTCGACGGGGTGATCGCCCTGGTGCCGCGCAGCGCGGTCGGGGCGGGCCTGCGCAGGGCCCGCGACATGCTCGACTACGGCGACCCCGGCACGGTGGCCGCCGTGCTCGGCAGCGGGCGGCGTACGAGCGCGCACGACACGGTCCCCTTCGCCCTCTGGTCGGCCGCGCGGGCGCTCGGCGACTTCGAGGAGATGTTCTGGACGACCGCGCAGGTCGGTGGGGACGTCGACACGACCTGTGCCATCGCGGGAGGCGTGGTGGCCGCCACGGCGGCCGGCGCGCCCCCGGCGGACTGGCTGGGGCAGACCGAGGAACTTCCGGAGTGGGTCCCCGCCACGGTCTCCTGACACCGTGATCCGGTGTCGCCGGGCCGGGGGCGATGCCTGCCGGACCCGGCGGCCTTCTCCACCCCGTGCCTTCGCGTGTGCGACTTGCTGTGGGGTGGCGGGGCTGTGGCCGGTCCCTTCGGGTGGTTCGGCCCTCGGCCCTTCTTCCTTCTCCGACGCTCTTCTCTGTATGACTTGTACGAGGCGGGTGACTGTTCGGCTTTCGTGGGGGCTCCCCGCGCGATGACACACTGGTTCATGTGTGCGGAAGTGAATCCGAAGGTGGCCGAGGCGCGGCGGTGAAGGGGCCGGGCGGTGGAGCGGCGGGGCTTTTCGGGAGCTTGGCGGGAATCCGGGTATCGCGGGCGGTGCCGGGCGGCGTAACCTGTCTGGCGCCATGCCGTACGAACCCCCCACCCACACCGTCGAGCGATCGCTCCGCGCCACCACCGGCGCCAGGATCGTCGCCGGAGTCGACGAAGTCGGGCGCGGGGCGTGGGCCGGTCCCGTCACGGTCTGCGCGGCCGTCACCGGACTGCGCCGGCCTCCCGAAGGACTCACCGACTCCAAGCTGATCACCCCCAGGCGCCGTGCTTCCCTCGCGGTGGAGTTGGAGCGGTGGGTCACGGCGTACGCGCTCGGCGACGCCTCTCCGCAGGAGATCGACGACCTCGGGATGACCGCGGCGCTGCGACTCGCGGCGGTCCGAGCCCTCGAAGGCCTGCCCGTGCGGCCCGACGCGGTGATCCTCGACGGCAAGCACGACTACCTCGGCGGCCCCTGGCGGGTCCGTACGGTGATCAAGGGCGATCAGTCCTGCATCGCCGTGGCCGCCGCCTCCGTCCTCGCGAAGGTCCGCCGGGACACCCTCATGGCGGAGCTGGAGGCCGGTACCGGGGCGGGGGAGTACGTGCCGTACGCCTTCGGTGCCAACGCGGGCTACCCCTCGCCGGTCCACCGGGCGGCCCTCGAAGAGCTGGGACCCACCCCGCACCACCGGCTCTCCTGGTCCTACCTGGACGCGCTGCCCCGGTGGCGCCACCTCAAGAAGGTCCGCCTCTCCGTCGAGGCGGCCGCGCTGGAAAGCGGGGGCCAACTCGGCTTCGACTTCTGAACTTCCGGTCACGGAGCCGCCGAAGGGCCGCTCACGCGCCCGGGGTGCACTTGCGTGCCCACCCGCCGATGCCCCGCGCAGCGGCGTTTGATAGACATCCACCCATGCCTCTCATCCCCGAGGAGCCTCAGATTCACGAGAGCGCCCAGGGTCCCCGCGCCACCGCGGCCACCGGCCGCCCCGCGTCGACCCCCCGTCCCGTACCCGGTCCGCGTTCCGCGGCCTCCCCGCGCCCCGGACACCCCGTCCCCGGACCCGCCCGGCCCGCGCCGCCGAAGCCGCGCCCCGCAGCCGGCAGGTCTCCGGCCGGTGGCACGGAGAATCGTTCCGACCAGCGGTCCGCCCCGCAGCTCCAGCTGATCCCCGCCCCCGTCGACGGCGCGCTCGACGCCGCCGAAGAGGCCCTGGACCTGCTCCTGGAGAGCGGCCGGGCTCCCGGTGAGGTCCTGGTGCTCACCACCGGCGAGCAGCACCCGTGGGCGGCGCACGAGCTGTCCTTCGGCGAAGCCGCCTACTGGGCCCAGCAGGACACCGGCGACGACGTGTTCTTCGCCGACGCCTCCGCCGTGGAGCGTGCCGCCTCCCGTCCCGTGGTGATCGTCGCCGTCAACGGCGGGGACGACGAGGCGACCGCCCGCGCCCTGCCGACGGCGATGGCCCGTGCGGGCACGCTGCTCGTCGTCTGCGGCGACCCGCAGCGCATCACGGCGGTCCTCGGAGCGGGCGCCGGCGTCTGACCGGCAGCCCCCCCGCCCATCGGCCGACCGGCCGTTCCTCCGCGGGGTCCTACCGGGCCCGGCGGGGCGGGTGGGACGGATGGGGCGAACGGCGCCTGCGCGTCGTTCGCCTGCTGAGTGCTGAGTGCTGAGTGCTGAGTGCTGAGTGCTGAGTGCTGAGTGCTGAGTCCGTACGCTGTGTTTGTGTGCCGTCCGTGTGCTCAGCGCGCGGCGGCCCGGCGCAGCGGTTCGACCGCTCCGCTCGCGGTCCTCGGCGTGACCCGGTCGAACTCGGCCGGCCCGTCGCCGAGCGGCACGGGAAGCGAGTCGGAACTCGGCCGACGGCCTCCTCGGCCCTCGCCGAGCACCTGCCAGCCCCCTCGGGTCAGCGTGATGTACGCGCCGCAGCGCAGCCCGTGCAGCGTGCAGGCGTCCCGGAGCCCCCACATCCAGGCTCCGTCCTCCTCCGTCCAGCGCTCGTCCCCCTCGCGGCAGTACAGCAGCACCGCGGTCCGCACGGGCGCACGCCTCCGCAGGTCGTGCGGAATGACGCGCCGCAGGTGCGCCAGGAGCGCGTTGCGGAACTCCCAGCCGTCCGCCGGTGCGGAGCGGCGGGCGAACGAGGCGCTGGCGGCGATCCGTTCCTCGTGGTCCAGGACCGCGAGGACCGCCGTCGCGGGCGCGGGCGCGTGACGGGAGTGCAGGCCGCCGACGACCTCGCGCGGATTGCTCAGCAGGGGGACTCCGGCCGCGGCCCACTCGGAGGGTTCGAGTATCCGGGCGAGACGGCTGGCGGACCCGGACGACGATCTGAGCGAGGCGGCTGTGGGCGGAGCGAATCCGAGGGTCACGGTCCTCCCTTCGGATACGCGCCCGCTGGGCGGGCAAGGTCGGGTGGGGGCGCACCACGGCACAGTCCTTCCGGACCGCTGACGGGCCTTGTGGGGCGGTGGTCCAATTCTTGCGGGCCCGTGCGCGAGCGGCAATGAGCAATTGAGGCCGCTGACGGGAATGCGTTGGTATGCCACTCATATCCCTGCCCAGTTGCCCATTGTTCACTCCCCGTTCGTCTGCCGGTTTCACCTCGGGGTGACCGGCACGGGGTGGACACCGGGTGGACACGAGCGGAAACCTCCCTTCCGTTCGTGGACCGGACGTCACGCTGGGTGAGTTCGCCGTTTGTCAGTGGCATCGGGTTGCATGGGAGGCATGGACACCCTGGAGCTCCGCGCCGAAGCCGATGCCGTTCTCGCCGAGCTGGTCGGCGCCCCCGAGGGGACGGCGCGGCTGCGGGAGGACCAGTGGCTGGCGGTGGCCGCCCTGGTGGAGGAGCGGCGACGGGCCCTGGTGGTGCAGCGCACCGGCTGGGGCAAGTCCGCGGTGTACTTCGTCGCCACCGCCCTGCTGCGCCGCCGCGGCTCGGGCCCCACCGTGATCATCTCGCCGCTGCTCGCGCTCATGCGGAACCAGGTCGGGGCGGCGGAGCGGGCCGGCATCCGGGCGCGCACCATCAATTCGGCCAACCCCGAGGAGTGGGACACGATCTACGACGAGGTCGAGCGAGGCGAGACCGACGTCCTCCTCGTGAGCCCGGAGCGCCTCAACTCCGTGGACTTCCGCGAGCAGGTGCTCCCCAAACTCGCGGCCACCACGGGTCTCCTGGTGGTCGACGAGGCGCACTGCATCTCCGACTGGGGCCACGACTTCCGCCCCGACTACCGCCGGCTGCGCACCATGCTCACCGAACTCGCCCCCGGGGTACCGGTCCTGGCCACCACCGCGACCGCCAACGCCCGGGTGACCGCCGACGTGGCCGAGCAACTCGGCACCGGGGCCGGCGAGGCGCTGGTGCTGCGCGGCTCCCTGGAGCGGGAGAGCCTGCGGCTCGGCGTGGTCCGGCTGCCGGACGCCGCGCACCGGCTGGCCTGGCTCGCCGAGCACCTGGACGAACTGCCGGGCTCCGGGATCGTCTACACGCTGACGGTCGCCGCCGCCGAGGAGGCCACGGCCTTCCTGCGGCAGCGCGGCTTCGCGGTCGTCTCGTACACGGGCCGCACGGAGAACGCCGACCGGCTCCAGGCCGAGGCCGACCTCCAGGAGAACCGGGTCAAGGCGCTCGTGGCGACCTCGGCCCTCGGCATGGGCTTCGACAAGCCCGACCTCGGCTTCGTGCTCCACCTCGGTTCGCCGTCCTCCCCGATCGCCTACTACCAGCAGGTGGGCCGGGCCGGCCGCGGCGTCGAGCACGCGGAGGTGCTGATGCTGCCGGGGAAGGAGGACGAGGCGATCTGGCGCTACTTCGCCGACACCGCCTTCCCGCCCGAGGCACAGGTCCGCCAGACCCTGGCGGCCCTCGCCGACGCGGGACGACCGCTGTCCGTGCCGGCCCTGGAGGCCGCGGTGGACCTGCGGCGCACCCGCCTGGAGACGATGCTCAAGGTCCTCGACGTGGACGGCGCCGTGCGGCGGGTGAAGGGCGGCTGGGAGAGCACCGGACGGCCCTGGACGTACGACACCGAGCGGTACGCGTGGGTGGCGCGGCAGCGGGCCGCCGAGCAGCAGGCCATGCGCGACTACGTGAGCGCCTCCGGGTGCCGGATGGAGTTCCTGCGCCGACAGCTGGACGACGAGGGCGCGGCCCCGTGCGGCCGCTGCGACAACTGCGCGGGCGCCTGGGCCGACACCTCCGTGTCTCAGGAGACGCTGACGGGCGCGACCAGGGAGCTGGACCGCCCGGGCGTGGAGGTGGAGCCGCGCCGGATGTGGCCGACCGGAATGCCCGCCCTCGGGATCGAACTCAAGGGCCGCATCCCGGCCGGCGAGCAGTGCTCCACCGGAAGGGCCCTGGGCCGGCTCTCGGACATCGGCTGGGGCAACCGCCTGCGCCCTCTCCTCGCCGAGAACGCGCCCGACGGGCCGGTCCCGGACGACGTCCTCAAGGCGGCGGTGACGGTCCTCGCCGACTGGGCCCGTTCCCCGGGCGGCTGGGCGCCGGGCGTACCGGACGCCTCCGCCCGGCCGGTGGGAGTCGTCGCCGTGCCGTCCCTGGCCCGCCCGCACCTGGTCGGCTCCCTCGCCCGGGGCATCGCGGACATCGGCCGTCTCCCCTACCTGGGGGCCCTGGCGTACACCGGACCGGACGGCGCGCACGCGGTGCGCCGCAGCAACTCCGCACAGCGCCTCAGGGCGCTCTCCGGTGCCTTCGCCGTCTCCGAGGAGCTGTCCGGCGCCCTGGCGGCCGCCCCCGGCCCCGTGCTGCTCGTGGACGATTTCACCGACTCCGGCTGGACCCTCGCGGTCGCCGCCCGCCTGCTCCGCCGTGCGGGCGCCGCGCAGGTGCTCCCCCTGGTCCTCGCCGCGGCCGGCTGACCTCCCCGGCCCTCGGTGGGCCGCCGACCGGGCGGGGTGCCGCACGGGCAGGCGTCGGGAGCGCCGGACGCGGCCCCGACGGCGCCGGGCGGTGGACGTAGCCCTGACGGCCCCGGACGGTTTCGGAGTCCGGCCGTGTTCCCGAGCCCACACCCGGAAGCTCCGTTCCCGCATACCGACTCTGCGACCTCTCCGGCCCCGGCGGGCGCCCCGGGCCGGAGAGGAACGGATCGAGCCGGGCGGGCGCTTCCGGTCAGGGGAGGAGGGCCGTCACGGACTCCACCGTGTCCGCGTCCACGGGGAGCTTGTCCTCGCGGTAGCGGATCACGCGGGCGAAGCGGAGGGTGACGCCCGCGGGATAGCGGGTGGAGCGCTGGACGCCGTCGAAGGCGATCTCGACGACCAGCTCGGGGCGCACGGTGACGCCCCAGGGTTCCTCCGCGACCTTCAGTTTCCGCAGGCGATCGGTCTGCCAGGCGAGCAGGGCGTCGGTCAGGCCCTTGAACGTCTTGCCCAGCATGGCGAAAGAGCCGTCGGCCGCCCGTGCGCCCAGATGCAGGTTGGAGAGCGTTCCGGTGCGCCGGCCGTGGCCCCATTCGGCGCCGAGGACCACCAGGTCCAGGGTGTGCACGGGCTTCACCTTCAGCCAGGAGGCACCCCGGCGCCCGGCGCTGTAGACCGCGTCGAGGGACTTCACGACGACACCCTCCTGGCCCCGTTCGAGCGCCTCCGCGGCGAAGGCCACCGCGGCCGCGCGCTCCTCCGGATCGGCGGGGTCCGCCACCACGAGGCGGCGCACGCGCTGCGCCTCGGGCACCAGCCGGTCGAGCAGCGCGCGCCGCTCGGCGGCCGGGGTGGCGAGCAGGTCCTCGCCGTCGGCGTACAGCACCTCGAAGAACACCGGGGAGAGCGGCACCGCCGATCGCGCGCCCGCCACGTCGAGAGTGGATCCGGTCCGTCCGGACGTCTCCTGGAACGGCCGCGGCCGTCCCCGCTCGTCGAAGGCCAGCAACTCCCCGTCCAGCACCACCCGGCGCACCGGCAGCGCGCGCACCAGCGACACCACCTCGGGGGTCCGGGCCGTGATGTCGGCGAGCGTACGGGTGAAGACGCGCACGTCGTCGCCGTCGCGGTGCACCTGGATGCGGATGCCGTCGAGCTTCTCCTCCAGAGCGCAGGGGCCCGTCCGGGCGAGGGCCTCGTCGATGTCCTTGGCGGTGTGGGCCAGCATCGGCAGGACCGGACGCCCCACCGTGAGCCGGAACCCGGCGAGGGCGGCCGTGCCCCGGGAGAGCAGCACCTCGGCGACGGCGGCCGGCGAACCGCTCAGCATGACCGCCTGCCGCACGTCGGCGACCGGCGCCCCGGCCGCCGAGGCGAGCCCCTCAACGGCCACGGCGTCGAGGGCACCCTGCCGCAGCTCACCGCTGATCAGCCGAACGAGGAACAGCTGCTCCTCCTCGGTGGCCGCGCCCATCAGTTCATCGAGGAGCCTCTTCCGCTCGCCCTGCGCGCCCTTGCCGGACACGGCGGCGATCCGGGTGAGGAGGGCGTCGACCTCCCGCACCCCGAGCCGAGGTTCGGGAGCGGGCTCCCGCCGCTCCTTGAGGGTGTTCCAGCCGACACCGATCCTGCGCTGGGGCAGCCGCCCGCCCATATACATGATCACGACGGGGGCATCCGCGGGGTCGGTCGCCCGGAACAACTCGGCCAGCAGCGCGACCTTCTCCGTCCGCGCGGAGGCGGCGCCGATGTCCCGGGACGCCCGTGCGATGTCGGCGAGTCTCATGCGGAAAGCCCTCTCAGTCGGTACGACCCTGCCCGCGCAGTCTGCTCACCCGAGCCCGTGCGCCGCGCCGCGGCACACCGAACCACTCGGCATCCCGCCGTTCCGGCCGCCGGCCCTCGCACGGGCGGCCCACGCTCACGGCGCCGGAGACGAGGACTCGAACAGGGTGGTGAGAAAGCGGCGCACCCACGTCTTCCCGGCCTCCGCGCGCCTCGAACGGGCCTCAGATCGTCCGTACCGACATTGCGTACGAACGCCCGTTGCACACCTCCAAGTGCCCGACCTCGGCCTCCAACGCGTCCTTCGGTACCTCGGAGCTCTCGGAGAACAACTGCACGTCCACGGTCCCGTCGTTGATCTCCCACACCCCGGCGACCCGCCCCCGGTGCACCACCACGGGCGTGATCCAGCCGGACGTACGACTCACCGCCTTGCGCCGCTCCGCCCGCAGGACGCGCGTGTCTGACGTGCCCGGCCCCAGCACGTACTGATCGAACCCGGCCAGCAGCCGTACCTCCTCCGACGGTTCCGCCGCCGCCAGCGCGTCCACGTCCTCGGTGCGCATGTAACACGTCGTTCCGTCCACCTCCACCTTCGTCAACTCCTCGCCGAGCGAGGTGAACCAACCGCGCACCACCGTCTTGCGGTGCGCGTTGCGCGTCAGCCAGGCGTCGAAGGTCTCCGGGGTCGCCGGCCCGTGTGCCCCGAGATACGCGGGGATCACGGTCCGGGCCGCCTCCTCCGGCTCGATCGTCCCCGACCAGCCGGGCACCCGGTCGCGGGGAGAGGCGAAGGTGACGCGGTTGCCCTGGTTCGGACCGTGGCACAGCTTCCCCGTCCAGGCCAGCGGCTTGAGCACCATCCCCCACCCGGACGTCAGCTGAGCCTCCAGGGCGGCGAACCTGCCATCGGCGACCAGGGCCTCGGTGAGCTCCTGACGAGTCAGGATCTTGCCGGCGAGAATGCCGTCGACGGTCTCGCCGAGAGCCGCCATCTCCGTCGGGGTGACTCCGAACGTCCGTTGCCAGGCGGGCTTCTCCCAGGTCTGTGCCGCCGCCATCAGCGACAGGTAGGCCGCCATGTGCTCGGCCGCCACGAGGTGCAGCGTGCCCCGCATCACCCAGGTCTTGACCACCTCGCGGGCCTCCAGGGCCTTCTCCACGGCACCGGCTCTCGGTTTCCGCTGCCGGGTGGCGAGGGCGAGCTCCGCGGACGAGGCCACTTGCGCCTGCACCCCCGCGAGCTCTCGCACCAGCTCCGCGACAGAAACCGTCCGTCGGGGGACGAAGCCCTGCTGCCGCAGTCGCCAGGCGAGTACCTGATCCTGAGTCACCTGCATGAGCACTCCTCCGGGTAGGCCGCAGATAGCCTGCCATCCTGCCCGAACGGCGCGTCGCAGCCTGTCCGTTCATCCGGGGAGAGACGCGAGTCCGGCCGCCCCGGCGGCACCGGACGAACGCGGCCCGCGCCGCCTCGCAGCATGATCGGACCTTCGAGAAAATCGTGTGGGTCATGCCCCCATGCAACCCGGCACCTCGGACATCGTGGGCACCTGCGTCCGAATCTGTGGATAACTCGAAAGACCGGCGGATGGAGCGATCCGTGAGTTATCCACAGGGGTTTCGGATTTCGGAAGAACACGAGACCGTCCTGACCATGAACGCGAATCGCCACGAAACCAGCGGACCCTCCCGTACCCAGCAGATCACCCTGCGAGGCCCGGCCGAACTGGCCGACGCCCTGCCGTTCATGCTGGGCTTCCACCCCACCGACTCCGTCGTCCTGGTCGCCCTCCACGGTGAGAGCGGCCGCTTCGGCGGCCGGGTCAGGCTCGGCATCCCGGGCTCGCCCCGTGAATGGGCGTCCACCGCCGACCACCTCGCCGAATGCCTCGTCGAGGGAGGCGCCCGGGCCGGCGCCCGGACCGGCGCCCGACCGGACGGCATCGTCGTCTTCCTCTGCCAGGACCCGGCCCCCGGCGAGACGGGCCGCCGCGTCATGGAGCGGCTGCGCCCCTTCGCACAGCGGCTGCGCACCGCCTGCGGCGCTCTCGACATCCCCGTCTACGAAGCCCTCTGCATCTCCGACGGCCTCTACTTCTCCTACTGCTGCCCCGACGCCCGCTGCTGCCCGCCCGACGGCACCCCGCTCGCGCTCAGCGGTACGACGGTGATGGCGGCGACCGCCGCGTACGCCGGCGTGCGGGTGCGGGGCTCCCTGCGGGACATGGAGGCCCGGCTGAAGCCGGCCGGAGGCCCGGGGGAGGAGGAGCAGCGTGCCGCGCTCGACGCGGCCGCCGCCTCGATCGTCCCCCGCATCCTCGAAGGCTCCGAGGACCGGGGACGGGTCGAGGTACGCGAGGAGACCCTGCGCCTCGCCCGCGCGATCCTCCGCAGGTTCACCAATCCGAAGACCCCGAAGCTCCCGAAGGCATCGGCGGGCGCGGCGAACCCGACGGGTGCGACGATCCCCGGAAGGGCCGTCGCCGACACGACCGGGGGTGACACGGCCGACGACGCCCTGATCACCTCCGACGAGGCCGCCGCGCTGATCCTCGGCCTTCAGGACCGGATCACCCGGGACCGCGCAGCCGAATGGATGGAGGGCTGGGAGGGCACGGCCGCCCTGCGGCTCTGGCGCGTCCTGGCCCGGCGCTGCGTCACCCCCTACCAGGAGCACGCCGCCGCACCCCTCACCCTCGTGGGCTGGACGGCCTGGTCCACCGGTGACGAACCGACGGCCCGGGTCGCCCTCGGACTCGCACTCGACGCCGACCCCGAATACGTCTTCGCCCAACTGCTCCACCAGGCGTGCAACGAGGGCCTCGACCCCGAGTCGCTCCGCTCCTGCCTGAGGAGCGAGCGGGACTCACGGGCCGCCCCGCAACAGACCGCCCCGGCGCCCTCCCGCCGGCTCCGGACGCGTGCCTCCCAGCGGCCGGGAACCCGTCCGGCCCTCGGCAGGGCCGGACGGGTTCCCGGGACGCGGGACCGGCGTGCGGCGGCCGGAGTCCGGCCCGGCGGGCCCGCCGCCGAACGGCCGGGAGGCGGCTCCCCGCGCCACGGCGGACAGCGCGGCAGCAGGAGTGGACGATGACGACCGTGACCCGGCCGCCCGCGGACGCGTTCAGCTTTCCGGCGGAGACGTACGAACCGTGCCGCCGACACTCCGCCGGCCGCCCGGTCCGCACAGAGAGCACCTCGCACCCGCCATGGCCCCCAGCCCCGTTCCGGCCCCCGGCCGCCCCGCCCGTCCCACGGTCGGACACGCCTCCAGCACCGCGCTCCCGCGCGCGGCACGCCCGGTGGAACTTCCCCCGGTGCACGGCGCGCTCGTCTGCGTCGCCCTGCCCGCCCTCGCCGTCTGCCCCGAGCACGGCCAGCTCACCGGCGAGGGAGCCGAGGGTGTGTACGCGGCGGGGCGGCGGCTCCTCTCCCGCTGCGTCCTGCGGGTGGCGGGCCGGGAGCCCGTCGCCCTCCAGGGCCGTATGGCGGGTGCCGACCGGGCGGTGTTCCTCGGCGTCCTGCGCGTCCCCGGAGAAGCGGGACCCGATCCCGGTCTCACCGTCGAACGCACGCGGAGCGCCGACGGCACCGAGCGGATCACCCTGCGGAGCGCCGCCGCCCGGCCCCTCCGGCTCCCCGTGGAAATCGCTCTGGGCACGGATCTCGCGGACCTGGGCACGGTGGCGACCGGCAGGCCCGGAGCCGAGCTCACGGCGAGCGTCCACGGAACCGGACTGCGCTGGACGGGTAGCGACGGACGCTCCGCCACCGTCACCGCCGACCCGGCACCCACGGACTCCCTGGCGGCGGCGGGAGTCCTGCGCTGGGAGGCCGAGGTGGCTCCCGGAGCCGCTTTCACGATCGGGCTCCGGGTGCGAGGGGAGGCAGCCGGCCGCCCCACGGGCTCCCCGGGAGGGGGCACCGGACGGCCGGGCGGCCACCTCCTCGCCGAGGTCCGGGCCGAGGCCGACGATCCCCGTCCCGGCGAACTGCTGCGCGCGTCCGTCGAGGACCTGCGGGCCCTGCTCCAGCGCGCCCCTGAACACCCCGCGGACGTGTACCTCGCCGCCGGCGTCCCCTGGCGCTGCGGACCGGTCACCGCCGAGGCGCTCTGGGCGGCCCGCATGGCCCTTCCCCTCGGCACCCGGCTCGCCGCCACCACCCTGCGCGCCCTCGGCCGCACCCAACGCACCGGCGAAGGAGCCGAGTCCGGCCGCATCCCGGGACCCCTCAGGGACGCGGGCCCGCACCTTCCGCCCCGCTGCACGGGCATCGAGGCCACGCTCGGCTTCCCCGTGGTGCTCGCCGAGGCCCGCCGCTGGGGACTGCCACCGGCGGACCTGGAGGAGTTGCTTCCCGTCGCGGAGCGCTGTCTCGACTGGCTCCGCCGTGCCGCCGACGCGGACGGCCTCGTGCCGGACCCGTGGCCCGCCGGAGCCCGGCGGGCCGAGACGCAGGCGCACGCCCACCGGGCGGCGCTGCTCGGTGCGGACCTCCTCGACGCCTGCGGGAGACCCGGCGGCGACGTGCTGCGCGACACGGCGAGGACGATGCGTCGGCGGTTCCGGCACGAGCTCTGGATCGACGACCGGGCGGGGGGCCGCCCCGCCCTCGCCCGTACGCCGGACGGCAGGACCTGGGCCCGGCCGGGCGGCTGGGCGGCGCATCTCCTCGACACCGGGCTGCTGGGCGGCGGCCGGTACGCGCAGGGCCTGCTGGACGGGGCGGAGACCGAGCGGGTGGCCCGGCTGCTCGGCACCCCGGACCTCGACTCCGGCTGGGGGCTGCGCGGCCTGGCCGCCAAGGAACCGGACCACAACCCCTTCGGCCACCGCACGGGCACGGTCCGGACGCACGAGACGGCGGTCGCCGTGGCCGGCCTCGCCGCCGCGGGACACGAGAAGGAGGCCGCCTCCCTGCTGCGGGGACTGCTCGACGCGGCGGAGGCCTTCGACCACCGCCTCCCCGAGATGTACGCGGGCACGCAGCGGACGGCGGGCGGACGTCCGGTGCCCCACCCGGCCGCGTGCCGACCGGCTGCCGTCGCGGCCGCCGGAGCGGTGCACGCCCTTCTCGCCCTCGCCGGAGTCCGGCCCGACGTGCCCGGTCGGTCCGTCTCGGTGCACCCGCTGTCCTCCGCGCCCCTCGGAGCGATCCGCCTGTCGGGGCTCGTGGTCGCGGGCGAGCCGTTCGCCGTGCGGGTGAGCAGGCTGGGTCTCGGTATGGTCGAGGAGGCCGCGGAGGGCCTTCAACTGGGGGTGTGACGGGATGGCGGACACGGACACGAGGGAAGCCGCGCGGCGCGCCGGGGAACACGTCGGTGAAGTCGTCGCCGAAGATTCCACGGGGCGTGTTTATCGTCAGGAAGACGACTATGATCGCGGCATGCCTCCCTACGACCCGTCGGCCTTCCCGCCCTTCGCCGTCACCGTCGATCTGGTCGTGCTCACCGTGCGGAGCCACGCGCTCTGCACCCTGGTCGTACGGCGGGGGGAGGCTCCGTTCCAGGGACGTTGGGCTCTGCCCGGCGGTTTCGTGCGGGCGGACGAGGACCTCGGCGGCGCGGCGGCGCGCGAGCTGGTCGAGGAGACCGGCCTCTGCGCGTACGACCCGGCCGCCCCGCCTCCCGTGCCGAGCAACGGCGCGCACCTGGAGCAGCTGGCGACGTACGGGGCACCCGACCGCGATCCCCGGATGCGCGTGGTGAGCGTCGCGCACCTGGCCCTCGCCCCGGACCTGCCCGCCCCCCGGGCGGGCGGTGACGCCAACAGTGCCCGTTGGGCTCCCGTCGAGGAGCTGCTCGGGGAGGACGCGGCCGCCGGTGCCGACGGCGGGGGAGCGGGGACGCTCGCCTTCGACCACTCCCGGATCCTCGCCGACGGGGTGGAGCGCGCCCGCTCCAAGATCGAGTACTCCTCCCTGGCCACGGCCTTCTGCCCGCCGGAGTTCACGGTCGGAGAGCTGCGGCGCGTCTACGAGGCCGTCTGGGGCGTGGCCCTGGATCCGCGCAACTTCCACCGCAAGGTGACCGGCACGCCCGGCTTCCTGGTCCCGGCCGGTGGCACCACGACCCGTCAGGGAGGGCGTCCGGCCCAGCTCTTCAGGGCGGGCGGGGCCACCCTCCTCAATCCGCCCATGCTGCGCCCCGAGGTCTGAGGGCGGGGACATCCGGCGCCCCAGAGCGCCAATCCTGCATGGAAAGTCCGAAATGTAGCGTTATCTTGCTGCGGTAGCGCCGCCCTGCCGCGGAGCGGTGTCACCTACCGCGAGAGAAGCGATGCTCCAGGCAATCGGACTGACCAGCACCCCCCGCGGCGATCGCCCGCCCGCCGTGGACGACCTGACCTTCGAGGCCCGGCCGGGCGCCGTGACCGCTCTCGTCGGACCTTCGGGCTCCGGCAAGACCACCGCCCTCCGCCTCATGCTCGAACTCGAGCCGGGCCGCGGGATCACCTACTTCCGCGGTCGGCCGCTGCACCGCGTCGCCCACCCCGCCCGCGAGGTGGGCGTGCTCCTCGGCGACGTCCCCGGCCATCCCTCCCGTACGCTCCGGGGCCAGCTCCGGATGCTCTGTGCCGCCACGGGGGTTCCCTCCTCGCGGGCCGAGGAACTGCTGCGGAGCACGGGCCTCGCGGGCCTGGAGCGCCGTCCGATCGGGACCCTGCCGATCGGCGCGGACCGCCGACTCGGCCTGGCTTCCGCCCTGTTGGGCGACCCCCACACGCTCCTGCTCGACGAGCCGGGTGCCGGTCTCTCCGCGTCCGAGAGCGTGTGGCTGTACGAGTTCCTGCGCGCCCATGCCTCCGGGGGCGGCACGGTGCTCTACACCACGGCCGACCCCAAGGACGCCGTCCGCAACGCCGACCGGGTCGTCACCCTCGACGCCGGTCGGCTCGTCGCCGTGCAGGAGGCGGCCGAGTTCGCCCGTACCCGGCTGCGTCCCCGGGTCACCGTCCGCACGCCGCACGCCGCGCGCCTGGCCGCGGCCGTGACCCAGGAGGCGAGGGCCGCCCGTCGACCGGTCGAGGTGGTCGCGGAGGACGGCAACCGGCTGTCCGTCTACGGCAGCGACTGCGCGTCCGTCGGCGACACGGCCTTCCGGCACGGCGTACCGGTCCACCGCCTCGCCGACGAGACGGGCGACACCGGTGCGACGGGTACGACCGGCGCCGGCACCGGTGCGGGGACCGGGCAGGACACCGAGCGGGAGGGCGGCGTCCCCGGGAGTCCCGCCGGCGGACCGCACGCCACCACGGCCGTGTCGCGGCGCGTCGAACCGGCTCCTCCGGGCACCGCCCGCGACGTCTCGGCGGAGCGGCCGGTCACCGCCCGGCGACCGATGCGCTCGCCCCTGCGTCCGCTCCGTTACGAGGTCCACCGGCTGCTGGGCGTGCCGTCCACGCCGCTCGTCGTGGCGGGCGTCCTCCTCGTCTCCGTGACGCTCGCCCTGCTCCTCGGGCGGGGCGGTCGCGCCGCGCTGCCCGCCGTCGTCGCCGGCTGGCCCGCGATCTCCCCGCTGCCGCCCGCCGCCCTGGGGGCCGGACTGCTCGGCGCCGTCTCCTTCGCGGAGGAGTACCGCTATCCCGCGCTCACCACGGGCCGCGGGACCGTGCCCCGCAGGCCGGGCCTGCTGTTCGCGAAACTCGCCGTGGCGGCGGCCGTCGCCCTCGCGCTCGGGGTGCTCGTCGTGGCGGTCGACCTGGGGGCCCTGCGGCTCTTCTACGGCGGCGAGTTGATCCCCGTGCCGGGGAAGTGGCCGGTTCTCTGCGCGAATTGGCTGGGTCTGCTCGTCGGCTGTGCCTGGGCCGGGGTGCTCGGTGCCGGGGTGTTCCGGGCCGCCGCGGCCGGGGTGGCGGCGGTGCTCGCCGTACCGGTCGCCCTCGTCCCGCTGTTGCAGAAGGTGCTGACGGGGCCGTCGGTGCGGTCGGCCGCCGGACTCCCGGCGCGGCTGCGCGAGTTCGCCGGCCCGTACTGGTCCCCGGCCGCGGACCGCTGGCTGTCCGGGGGACTGCGGGTGCTGGGGCAGCCCGCAGGAGTGGCGCTCTCCCTGACGTTGACGGGGCTGTTCTGCGCTTATGTGTTCACCGGCCTTCGTCGCAGAGCCCGTTGGTGACCGCACGCGGACCGAAAGCCTCCGAGTCGACATCAACTGGCAGGTGATATGAGGCTTATGTCCGATTGATCGTCAATTGCGTAAGGGGTGCTGATCACCCTTTCGTGTGCTTTTCACCAAAGACCTCAAGGGCCGTGGAGGCAGCGCCGACAAAGGATGCGTGAGTACCCTTGCGCACACCATGATGACCGCCGCCCGCTCCGTCGACTCCGGCCTCGGCACCCCGGGCGATCTCGACCGCTACCCCTACGCGGAGGCTCCCGTCACCGGCCGCGCGGCCCCCTCCTCCTGGGAGGGGGTGGACACCGACCTCGGCCGCGTCGGTCGCAGGAGCGCCGGCAACCGGGGGCGCGGGCTGCACGGCCAGCTCGTCCAGCAGCTCGGCCAGATGATCGTCTCCGGCGACCTCGGAGCCGACCGTCCGCTCGTTCCCGAGGAGATCGGCCAGCGGTTCGAGGTCTCACGCACCGTCGTGCGCGAGTCGCTCCGCGTCCTCGAGGCCAAGGGGCTCGTCAGCGCCCGCCCCAACGTCGGCACCCGGGTCAGGCCCGTCAGCGACTGGAACCTCCTGGACCCCGACATCATCGAGTGGCGTGCCTTCGGCCCGCAGCGGGACGACCAGCGCCGCGAGCTGAACGACCTGCGCTGGACGATCGAGCCCCTGGCCGCCCGCCTCGCCGCCGGACACGGCCGCGAGGACGTGCAACAGCGCCTCGCCGACATGGTCGAGATCATGGGCCACGCGTTCGCCCAGGGAGACGGCATCACCTTCTCCCGGGCCGACGCCGAGTTCCACTCCCTCCTCATCCAGCTCGCCGGGAACCGCATGCTGGAGCACCTCTCCGGCATCGTCGCCGCCGCGCTCCAGGTCTCCGGCGGCCCCGTCACCGGCTGCGACCGGCCGAGCGAGGCCTGCCTCGCCCACCACTCCCGGATCGTGGACGCGCTCGCCGCCGGTGACGCGCAGGGTGCCGAGACGGCCATGCGGCAGCTGCTCACGGTCCACCCCGAGGTGGAGCGCGTCGTCCCGGCTCCCCGCGAACACTGACTCGCGGACCGTGGCCGGGAGCGAGGAAGCGCCCACACCGCGTGCCGCCGGATCCGGGCGCCGTCCGGGGAGCCCGGCAGGGCCGCCCCCGAGCGGCGCCCGGGTCCCGACGGCGCGAATGTACGCCGATCGGACGGTCTGGACGTTTCGTCGCGAATGAGGTGTGACTCGGGCCACGAAGATTGGGCGTAACACTCCTCCGAGCCGTGCGATGACCTAAGAGGTGACGGCCGAGGAAGGAATACAGCAGCCGACGGAGGCGCTGTGCAGTTCCCCGGTCCAGCCCGCGCCGTCGGCACATCCCCCGTCGACGGTCGTCGGCTCCAGCCCGATCCAGGGCGGGGCCGGAAGCCGTTTCCATCGTTCCGAGAGGTTGTTCGTGTCGGCCAGCACATCCCGTACGCTCCCGCCGGAGATCGCCGAGTCCGAGTCTGTGATGGCGCTCATCGAGCGGGGAAAGGCTGATGGGCAGATCGCCGGCGATGACGTGCGTCGGGCCTTCGAGGCTGACCAGATTCCGCCAACCCAGTGGAAGAATGTTCTGCGCAGCCTCAATCAGATCCTCGAGGAAGAGGGTGTGACGCTGATGGTCAGTGCAGCGGAGTCGCCGAAGCGCGCCCGCAAGAGCGTCGCAGCGAAGAGCCCGGCCAAGCGCACCGCCACCAAGACCGTCACCGCCAGGGCGACCGTGACGAAGTCCGCCGTCCCGGCCGCGGCCCCCGCCGCCGAAGGCGCCGACCCGGCCGACGAGGCCGGCTCGACCGCCAAGAAGGCGGCAGCGAAGAAGACCGCCACCAAGAAGACGGCGGCCAAGAAGACCGTCGCCAAGAAGACGGCGGCCAAGAAGACCGCGTCCAAGAAGGACGCCGACGAGCTCGTCGAGGGTGAGGAGCTCCTCGAGGACGTGGCTCCCGGCAAGGGCGAGGAAGAGGAGACCGAGGGCGAGGCCAAGGGCTTCGTCCTGTCCGACGAGGACGAGGACGACGCTCCGGCGCAGCAGGTCGCGGTCGCCGGTGCCACCGCCGACCCCGTCAAGGATTACCTCAAGCAGATCGGCAAGGTCCCGCTGCTCAACGCCGAGCAGGAGGTCGAGCTCGCCAAGCGCATCGAGGCCGGCCTGTTCGCCGAGGACAAGCTCGCCAACTCGGACAAGCTGGCTCCCAAGCTCAAGCGCGAGCTGGAGATCATCGCCGAGGACGGCCGCCGGGCCAAGAACCACCTCCTGGAGGCCAACCTCCGTCTGGTGGTCTCCCTCGCCAAGCGCTACACCGGCCGCGGCATGCTCTTCCTGGACCTCATCCAGGAGGGCAACCTCGGTCTGATCCGCGCCGTCGAGAAGTTCGACTACACCAAGGGCTACAAGTTCTCCACGTACGCCACCTGGTGGATCCGTCAGGCGATCACCCGCGCCATGGCCGACCAGGCCCGCACCATCCGTATTCCGGTGCACATGGTCGAGGTCATCAACAAGCTCGCGCGCGTGCAGCGCCAGATGCTCCAGGACCTGGGCCGCGAGCCCACCCCGGAGGAGCTGGCCAAGGAGCTCGACATGACCCCGGAGAAGGTCATCGAGGTCCAGAAGTACGGCCGCGAGCCGATCTCCCTCCACACCCCGCTGGGCGAGGACGGCGACAGCGAGTTCGGCGACCTGATCGAGGACTCCGAGGCGGTCGTCCCGGCCGACGCGGTGAGCTTCACGCTCCTCCAGGAGCAGCTGCACTCCGTCCTCGACACGCTCTCCGAGCGCGAGGCCGGTGTCGTCTCGATGCGCTTCGGTCTCACCGACGGCCAGCCGAAGACGCTGGACGAGATCGGCAAGGTCTACGGCGTGACGCGTGAGCGGATCCGCCAGATCGAGTCGAAGACGATGTCGAAGCTGCGTCACCCGTCGCGTTCGCAGGTGCTGCGCGACTACCTCGACTGACGCGACCGGTACGCCCTGCCTCGGTCGGTCCGTGGATCCGTACGAGGCGCGGAGCGGTACACCGAAGGGCCCGGTTCCCCGAAAGGGGGAGCCGGGCCCTTCGGGTGTGCGCCACGGCCCCGGGTGCTGGACGCTGGGTGAACCGACATCACCGGAGAGTCAGGAGGCTCCATGCGTGGTTCCCTCACTCGAGCATTGACGGGTGCCCTGGGACTGATCACCGCGGCGGCGGGACACCTCGCCCTCGCCGCCCCCGTGGTCGCCGACAGCGTCGTGGTGGGCGGCCGCCAGGTCGGGATCACGGACGCGCCGTGGGTCGTGGCGCTGTCCAGTCGTGACCGGTTCGGAGGTACGCGCGCGGGACAGTTCTGCGGAGGCGTGGTGGTCGCGCCCACCAAGGTGCTCACCGCGGCCCACTGCCTGGGCCGGGAGGTGCTCGGCGGCGAGCCGCAGGAGGTGCGCGACTTCGCGGTCATCGCCGGCCGCGCCTCGCTGCGCGGCCAGGGAGGCCAGGAGGTCCGGGTCTCCGAGACGTGGGTCGCCCCCGACTACGACCCGACCACCAACTCGGGTGACCTCGCGGTCCTGACGCTGGCGAGCGCGCTTCCGGAGTCGTACGTGATCGGTGTCGCCCGCGCGGGAGACGCCGCCTACGCGCCCGGCACGGCGGCGGACGTCTACGGCTGGGGGGACACGACGGGCAGGGGGAGCTATGCCTCGGCGCTGCGGACGGCGCGCGTCCAGGTGCTGCCGGACACGGCGTGCGAGCGGGCGTACCCGGGCGGTTCCGGCGCCCGGTACCGGGGCGACACGATGGTGTGCGCGGGCGACCCGCGGGGCGGCAGGGACGCGTGCCAGGGGGACAGCGGCGGTCCGCTGGTGGCCGAGGGGCGCCTCATCGGCCTGGTGTCCTGGGGCAGCGGCTGCGGGGAGGCGGAGAACCCGGGTGTCTACACGCGCGTTTCGGCGGTGCTGCCGGAGCGCTTCTGAGGAGCGCTTCGGCAGAGGCTCGGGGCCGGGGCCGTGAAGGCGCCGGGACGGGCTCCGGAGGGGGCTTTCGGAAGGACTGCCGGAAGCCCCCTCCGGAGCGGGGCCCGGAAACGTCTTCGGGAGTCCTCCGAATACGAGAACGGGCGGTCACCCCCCGCAGCGCGGGGGGTGACCGCCCGCCGTCCGGTCAGCGACCGGCCCTGGGCTCGTCGTGGATGCGGGGCGTCAGTGCTCGTCGCCCACCGTGCGGGCCGGCACGTCCGTCAGCCGGTCCGTCTCATCCTGTATCTCAACGGCGATCTTCTTGAGTTCCGGCTCGAACTTACGTCCGTGGTGGGCGCAGAAGAGCAAGTCACCTCCGCTGGTCAGGACGACACGCAGGTAAGCCTGGGCGCCGCAGCGGTCGCAGCGGTCAGCGGCCGTCAGGGGGCTCGCGGGGGTCAGAACAGTAGTCACGTCGCCTCTTCTCTAGCTCGACGAGCTGTCGTACCAGGGTCAACATCCAACCAGGCCGAAAACGTTCCCGCTCGTGGCTTTTCCTTGAAACTTCTTCCCAAGGTGGCTGTCTGCTGCCGGTTGGCGGCGAATGAGCCGTATTGCGTCGCTCTACGGATTTCGCATTGCTTGTCTCGGTCAGGCCCTCCCGGCGTGGTTGCCGGTTGTTCATGAGGACGTGCCCGGAGCCTAAATGGTTCATGCCTCGAAGGGAACGTGATGTTCACGTCACCCGATCGAGGGATCGAACATGCATGCGACTCTGGACTAGCATGAGGAACCGGGGAGGGTGGCGTGACAACGGCTCTACCAGGCATCGGTACCCTCTGAAGCCGGTGACCGACGCCGGGCCTTACCCATCGGGCCAGATTTCAAATTCAGCGAGGAGCGAACCGCGTGACCGCCGAGACGTCCGTGCCGTCCAGTGCGCTGCTGACCGCAGACCGTGACGGTTCCAACTACACCGCGCGGCACCTGCTCGTACTCGAAGGGCTCGAAGCGGTCCGCAAGCGCCCCGGCATGTACATCGGGTCCACCGACAGCCGCGGCCTCATGCACTGCATCTGGGAGATCATCGACAACTCGGTCGACGAGGCCCTCGGCGGCTACTGCGACCACATCGAGGTCGTCCTCCACGACGACGGCTCCGTCGAGGTCCGGGACAACGGCCGGGGCATCCCGGTCGACGTCGAGCCGAAGACCGGCCTCTCGGGCGTCGAGGTCGTCATGACCAAGCTGCACGCCGGCGGAAAGTTCGGCGGCGGCTCGTACGCGGCCTCCGGCGGTCTGCACGGCGTCGGCGCCTCCGTGGTCAACGCCCTGTCGGCCCGCCTCGACGTCGAGGTCGACCGGAACAGCGCGGTCCACTCGATCAGCTTCCGCCGCGGCGTCCCCGGCGTCTTCACCGAGCAGGGCCCCGACAGCCCCTTCGACCCGGCCAACGGCCTCCGCAAGGGCAAGCGGATCCCCAAGACCCGCACCGGCACCCGCGTCCGCTACTGGGCGGATCGGCAGATCTTCCTCAAGGACGCCAAGCTCTCCCTGGAGACCCTCCACCAGCGCGCCCGGCAGACCGCCTTCCTCGTGCCCGGCCTCACCATCGTCGTCCGCGACGAGCGGGACCTGGCCGGGGTCGGCAAGAGCGAGGAGACCTTCCGCTTCGACGGGGGCATCAGCGAGTTCTGCGAGTACCTCGCGCAGGACAAGGCCGTCTGCGACATCCAGCGCCTCACCGGGCAGGGCACCTTCAAGGAGACCGTCCCGGTCCTCGACGAGCGCGGCCACATGACCCCGACCGAGGTCACCCGCGAGCTCGCCGTCGACATCGCCCTGCGCTGGGGCACCGGTTACGACAGCGCGGTCAAGTCCTTCGTCAACATCATCGCCACGCCCAAGGGCGGCACCCACGTCTCCGGCTTCGAGCAGGCCGTCACGAAGACGGTGAACGAGGTGCTGCGCTCGGCCAAGATGCTGCGCGTCGCCGAGGACGACATCGTCAAGGACGACGCCCTGGAGGGGCTCACGGCCGTCGTGACCGTGCGCCTCGCGGAGCCGCAGTTCGAGGGCCAGACCAAGGAGATCCTCGGCACCTCCGCCGCCCGCCGCATCGTGGCGAACGTGGTGAGCAAGGAGCTCAAGGCCTTCCTCACCTCCACCAGGCGGGACGCCAAGGCGCAGGCCCGCGCCGTCCTGGAGAAGGCCGTCGCCGCGGCCCGGACCCGGATCGCGGCCCGCCAGCACAAGGAGGCGCAGCGCAGAAAGACCGCGCTCGAGACCTCCTCCCTGCCGGCCAAGCTCGCCGACTGCCGCAGCGACGACGTGGAGCGCAGCGAGCTCTTCATCGTCGAGGGCGACTCGGCCCTCGGCACGGCCAAGCTCGCCCGCAACAGCGAGTTCCAGGCCCTGCTGCCGATCCGCGGCAAGATCCTCAACGTCCAGAAGTCGTCCGTCGCGGACATGCTCAAGAACGCCGAGTGCGGCGCGATCATCCAGGTCATAGGGGCGGGCTCGGGCCGTACCTTCGACATCGACGCGGCCCGCTACGGCAAGGTCATCATGATGACCGACGCCGATGTCGACGGATCCCACATCCGTACACTGCTGCTCACGCTCTTCCAGCGGTACATGCGGCCCATGGTCGAGGCGGGGCGGGTCTTCGCGGCCGTTCCCCCGCTGCACCGCATCGAACTCGTCCAGCCGAAGCGCGGCCAGGACAAGTACGTCTACACGTACTCGGACAACGAGCTGCGGCAGACCCTCCTCGAGTTCCAGCGCAAGGGCGTCCGCTACAAGGACTCCATCCAGCGCTACAAGGGCCTGGGAGAGATGGACGCCGACCAGCTCGCGGAGACCACGATGGACCCGCGCCACCGCACCCTGCGCCGGATCAACATCGGCGACCTGGAAGCGTCGGAGCAGGTCTTCGACCTCCTCATGGGCAACGACGTCGCGCCCCGCAAGGAGTTCATCACCAGCTCGGCGGCGACTCTCGACCGCTCGCGCATCGACGCCTGAGAAACCCGGCCGTGGGCGGAGCCGTACCCTCCGCCCACGGGCCGTGCGGTACGCATATCAGCACGGTTCTGTCAGGCCACCCGGGAGAAGAGTCACCTGATGAGGTGAAGTGAGGGAGGAGAAGAGTCCGGGAACTTCCCGCTCTGTCCATCCTTGTGCGCACGCGGCCGAAACGGTTCGCTGACAAGGAGATTTGGACCGGTGGAGCAGGTGGAGAAGCAGAAGGGGCGCGGCGCTTCGGCGGTGCCGGCCGACGACCCCTGGGACGACGCGCCGGCCTCCGGCCGGGACGGGCGGACGGAAGCCGGGGCGACCGGCGACGGTCGTACGGGTGCGGTGCCGCGACAGCGCGTCCCCAGCGCGGCGGAGATCTATCTGGAGGTCCAGCGGAGCCCCGCCTTCCAGGAAGTGCGCGGCCGCTACCGCCGGTTCGTCTTCCCGGCCAGCTTCGCCTTCCTGACCTGGTACCTCGCCTATGTCGTCGCGGCGACCGCCGCGCCGGGGCTCATGGCCCGGCCGGTCGCCGGAGCGGTGAACGTGGCGATGGTCGCGGGCCTCGGCCAGTTCCTCACCACCTTCCTGCTGACCTGGGCGTACGCGCGTCACGCGCGGCTGCGCAGGGACCGGGCGGCGCTGGAACTGCGCTGGGACACGCAGGAGATGACCCGAGGGGCGGCGCACCGGTGACCGGAGACCACCAGACCCTGGCGCTCGTGCTGTTCAGCGTCTTCGTCGCCGTGACCCTGGGCATCACCACCTGGGTGAGCCGCAGCCGGCAAGGTTCGGCGGAGGAGTTCTACGCCGGGGGGCGCCTCTTCTCGCCCATGGAGAACGGCTTCGCCATCGCCGGCGACTACATGTCGGCGGCGTCCTTCCTCGGCATCTCCGGCCTGATCGCCCTCTACGGCTACGACGGCATGCTGTACTCCGTCGGATTCCTCGTCGCCTGGCTCGTCGTCCTCCTCCTCGTCGCCGAACTGGTCCGCAACTGTGGACGGTTCACACTGGCCGACGTCGTCGCCGCGCGGATGGCCGAGCGCCCCGTGCGGATCGCCGCCGGAACGTCCTCGGTGGCCGTCTCCGTGTTGTACCTGGTGGCGCAGATGGTGGGAGCCGGAAGCCTGGTCGCCCTCCTCCTCGGCGGCACCGGCGAGGCGGCCCGCTCCTGGACGGTGATCGGAGTGGGCGCGCTGATGGTGATCTACGTGTCGCTCGGCGGCATGCGGGCCACCACCTGGATCCAGATCGTCAAGGCGGTCCTGCTCATGGCGGGCACGATCGCGCTCACCGTCCTCGTCCTGCTCCGCTTCCACGGCGACGTGAACAGCCTGCTCTCCACCGCGGCCGAACGCAGCGGCCACGGACTCGACTTCCTCGCTCCCGGACTCCGCTACGGCGGGGACTGGACGGCCCGGCTCGACTTCATCAGCCTCGGCCTCGCCCTGGTCCTGGGCACCGCCGGCCTGCCGCACATCCTGTCGCGCTTCTACACCGTGCCGACCGCCCGGGCCGCCCGCCGCTCCGTCGTCTGGTCCATCGGGCTCATCGGCAGCTTCTACCTGATGACGATCGTGCTCGGCTTCGGCGCGGCCGCCCTGATCGGTCCCGACGAGGTCCGGGCGTCCAACGCCGCCGGGAACACCGCCGTACCCCTGCTCGCACTCGACCTCGGGGGCGGCGCGGGCTCCACCGGGGGCACGGTGCTCTTCGCGGTCGTCGCCGCCGTCGCCTTCGCGACCATCCTCGCCGTCGTCGCGGGGATCACTCTCGCCTCCTCGGCCTCCGTCGCCCACGACCTGTACGCCTCGCTGCGACGCAAGCACGCGAAGCAGTACAGCGAGGTGGCCGTGGCCCGGGTCGCCGCGGTGGTGATCGGCGCCGCCGCCATCGGCCTCGGGCTGCTGGCCAGCGACCTCAACGTGGCCTTCCTCGTCGGCCTGGCCTTCGCCGTCGCGGCCTCCGCCAACCTGCCGGTGCTGCTCTACTCGCTGTTCTGGCGGAAGTTCACGACCAGGGGCGCGGTCTGGGCGGTGTACGGCGGGCTCGTCCCGGCCGTCCTGCTCGTCCTGGTCTCGCCGGTCGTCTCCGGCAGCCCGGAGTCGCTCTTCCCCGGCGTCGACTTCCACGTCTTCCCGCTGCAGAACCCGGGCCTGGTCTCCATCCCGCTCGGCTTCCTCGCCGGGTGGATCGGCACGGCCACCTCGACCGAGCCGCCCGACGAGGCACGGCACGCGGAGACCGAGGTCCGGGCGCTGACCGGCGCGGGAGCGGTCTGACGGGGCACGGACACGGGGCCGGGAAGAGGCGTCAGGCGGTGGGCGGTGGGCTCACCCAGGCGTACCGGTGCTCGGGACGGCCCGTCTCGCCGTACCGGAGCGAGAGGCGCACCCGGCCGGTCCGTTCCAGGAGTTTGAGGTAGCGCTGGGCGGTCTGGCGGCTGACGCCGGACCGCTCGGCGATCTCCTGCGCGGACAGCGGCCCGTCGGCGGCGAGCAGCACCTGCCGGACCAGTCCGGCCGTGGTGGGGGAGTGCCCCTTAGGCAGGTCGGGGGCGACGGTACCCGCCGCCAGGACCCCGAAGATCCGGTCCACCTCCGCCTGCTCGGCCTCGCCCCCGCCCTCCAGGGTGCGGCGGAGCGTCGCGTACGCCTCCAGCTTGCCGCGCAGACCGGCGAAGCTGAACGGCTTGACCAGGTACTGGAGGGCGCCGTGCCGCATCGCCGCCTGCACGGTGGCCACGTCCCGGGCCGCCGTCACCATGATCACGTCGCACTGGTGGCCGCGCGCGCGGAGCTTCCGTACCGCCGCGAGACCGTTCTCGTCCGGCAGGTGGTGGTCCAGGAGGATCAGGTCCGCCGGCCGCTCGTCCAGGGCGGCGAGCGCCCCGGCGGTCGAATGGGCGGTCGCGACGACCCGGAAGCCGGGCACCTTGGCGACGTAGGCGGCGTTGATCCGTGCCACCCGCACGTCGTCGTCCACCACGAGCACGTCGATGGGCACGTCGTCGCTCATCGCGCCTCCTCGGCGGGTTCCGGGACGGACGGAAGGCTTTCCGGGGTGTCGCTCAGGGCGTCGGGGAGGACGACCGTGAACTCGGCTCCTCCGTCGGGCCCCGCGGCCACGGTCGCCGAGCCGCCCCGGCGCTCGGCTAGCCGGCGCACCAGGGCGAGGCCGAGCCCCCGCTTCCCGTGGGACGGGAGGGCCTTCGTCGTCCAGCCCTCGGTGAAGATCGGCTCGCGCCGCTCCTCCGGCACCCCCGGGCCGCTGTCCGAGACCCGCAGCACGACCGTACGGCCCTCGCGGACGAAGGAGACGCCGACACGGGCGTCCGGGGTGCCCGCGGCCGCGTCCAGGGCGTTGTCGACCAGGTTGCCGACGACGGTGACCAGTTCGCGCGGGTCGACCAGCCGGTCCGGAAGGAGCGAGTCCGGTGCGAGCCGCAGCGAGACGCCGCGCTCGGCGGCGACGGTGGCCTTGCCGACGAGCAGCGCGGCCAGGAGCGGATCGTGGACCTTCTCGGTGACCTGCTCGGCGGTGGCCCGGTGCACCCCGACCACCTCGGTGACGAACTCCACCGCCTCCTCGTGCATCTCCAGCTCCAGGAGGCCGAGGAGGGTGTGCAGCCGGTTGGCGTGCTCGTGGTCCTGGGCGCGCAGGGCGTCGATGAGACCCCGGGTGGCGTCCAGCTCGCGTCCGAGGTCCTCCAGCTCGGTGCGGTCGCGGAGGGTCGCCACCGCGCCCCCGTCGTCCGTGGGCATCCGGTTCGCCATCAGCACCCGGCGCCCCCGGACCGTGACCAGGTCCTCGCCGGTGACCCGGCCCGCGAGGACGTCGGCGGTGCGGCCCCGGCCGAGGACCTCGTCGAGCGGCCGGCCCGCCGCCTCGGGGCCGAGGCCGAGGAGCCGTTGCGCCTCGTCGTTCACGAGCCGCACGGAACCGTTGCGGTCCAGGGCCACCACGCCCTCCCGGATGCCGTGCAGCATGGCCTCGCGTTCGGCCAGGAGCGCGGAGATGTCGGAGAACGCCAGGTCGTGCGTCCGCCGCTGGAACCGCCGGGAGATCAGGTACGCGGCCAGGACCCCGGTCGCGAGCGCGCCGCCCGCGTGGGCGAGGAGGCCGAGGATCGCGCCGAGGAGCCGGTCGCGGACGCTGTCGTACGCGATGCCGACGGAGACCGCGCCGACGATCCGCCCGTCCGCGTCGCGCAGCGGCACCTTGCCGCGCGCCGACCGGCCGAGCGTGCCGCTGTCGATCTCCATGACCTCCCGCCCGGCCAGGGCCGCGCTCGGGTCGGTGGAGACGGGCCGGCCGATCCGCACGAGGTCGGGGTGCGACCAGCGCACCCCGTGCGTGTCCATGACGACGACGTACTCGGCGCCCGTGGAGGTCCGGACCCGCTCGGCCTCCGCCTGCACCGGGCCCCGTGCGGACGGCGGACCGCCGGTGAGGTCCGCGGCGAGCCGGGGCGACGCGGTGGTCCCGGCGACGGCCAGGGCCCGCCGCATGGCCTGGTCGTCGAGCTGGGCGCTCAGCGGGGCCAGGAACAGGCCGGTGGCGAGGACGGTCACCCCGGTCGCGACGGCCAGCTGCATCAGCAGGACCTGCGAGAACACCCGCCGGGGCCACCCGAACCGCCGACGGCGCGTGAGGGGGCGCGGGGATCCGGTCCGTACGGGGGTCATGCCCGAAAAGGTACGGGGACACGGCCCGGCACCGGAAACGAGCGGCGGGCGGGGGCGGGAAGGCGTGCGGTGCCGGAGCGGGGGTAGAGCCCGGGGGACCGAAGCCCGCCGTGGGGCCGCGGCCCGCCTATCCTGGGCCTTTCCCGCGGAGCGGCACGCCGCGGGGACCACGACCGAGCACGACCGGAGGCACGTTCCTTGACCACGCAGCAGATCCCCGTCGTCGTCCTGGCAGGGTTCCTCGGGGCCGGGAAGACCACGCTCCTCAACCATCTGCTGCGCAGTGCCCGGGGCACCCGCATCGGGGTCATGGTCAACGACTTCGGCGACATCGGCATCGACGCGATGACCGTCGCCGGCCAGGTCGGCTCCACCGTCTCCCTCGGCAACGGCTGCCTGTGCTGCGCCGTCGACGCCAGTGAACTCGACGAGTACCTGGAGGTCCTGACCCGGCCCGAGTCCCGGCTCGACGTGATCGTGATCGAGGCGAGCGGACTCGCGGAGCCGCAGGAACTGGTCCGCATGGTGCTCGCCAGCGAGAACGAGCGGATCGTGTACGGAGGGCTCGTCCAGGTCGTCGACGCGGCGGAGTTCGGGGCCACCCGGCAGCGGCACCCCGGGACCGACCGGCACCTGGCCGTCGCCGACCTCGTGGTCGTCAACAAGGCCGACCGGGTCTCCGCCGACGAGCTGCGGAGCGTACGGGAGACGGTGGCGGGCCTCGCCGGGCGCGCCGCCGTGATCGAGGCCTCCCACGGCCGCGTCGACCCGGAACTGCTCTTCGACCGGGTCGTGCCGGACGGCGAGATCGAGGGCCAGATGTCGATCGAGGACGTCCTGTACGGCTCCGACGACGACGCCGAGCACGTGCACGCGTCCTACGAGACCGTCTCGCTGACGGCCGCGACGCCGCTCCACCCGCGCCGTCTGATGGCGTTCCTCGACTCCCGCCCCGAGGGGCTCTACCGGATCAAGGGCTTCGTCGACCTCGGCACCGCCGACCCGGCCAACCGCTACACCGTGCACGCCGTCGGACGCTTCCTGCGCTTCTACCCCGAACCCTGGCCCGCCGGCGAGGAGCGCCTCACCCGGCTCGTCCTGATCGGCTCCGGCGTCGACGCGGCCGGCCTGCGCGAGGAACTCGCCGCCTGCGAGCTGAACGGCCCGCGGGACGTCCCCGACGAGCCCAGCATGTGGGGCGTCCTGCGATACGTGCCGCAGACGGAACGGGAGCCGGAGGAGACCCTGTTCTAAGGTCTCCTCCGGCTCCCGGCCCCGACGCGTCCTAGCCGACCGGACCCGCCAGCACGTCCACCGGCTTCGGCAGGGGCGTGCCCGAGCCGTCGCGGCGGGGGTCGATCTCCGGGAGGCCCACCGGGGTGCCGTTCTTCTGGGCGGCGCGGACCGGGGTGGCGCCCGCCCAGGCCAGGATCAGGACGTCCTCGCCCTTCAGGAAGCGCTGGCAGCGGACGCCGCCGGTCGCGCGGCCCTTGCGCGGGTACTGGTCGAAGGGCGTCAGCTTCGCCGAGGTACCGGTGGAAGCGTCCAGGGCGCCCGTGGAGCCCGCGACCGTGAAGACCACCGCGTCCGACGCCGGGTCGACCGCCGTGAACGAGAGGACCTCGGCGCCCGCGGCCAGCTTGACGCCCGCCATGCCGCCCGCGGGCCGGCCCTGGGGCCGCACCTGGGAGGCCGGGTAGCGCAGCAGCTGGGCGTCGGAGGTGATGAAGACCAGGTCCTCCTCGCCCGTCCGCAGCTCGGTCGCGCCGACGATCCGGTCACCGTCCTTGAGGGTGATGACCTCCAGCTCCTCCTTGTTCGCCGGATAGTCCGGCACCACCCGCTTCACCACGCCCTGGAGCGTGCCGAGGGCGAGACCCTGCGAGGCCTCCTCGAGGGTCGTCAGGCAGACCACCGTCTCTTCCGCCTCCAGGGAGAGGAACTCCGACAGCGGCGCGCCGCCCGCCAGGTTCGGGGCGGACGCGGTGTCCGGCAGCTGCGGCAGGTCGATCACCGCGATCCGCAGCAGCCGGCCGGCCGAGGTCACCGCGCCGACGTCGCCGCGCTGGGTGGCGGCCACCGCCGACAGGATCACGTCGTGCTTGACCCGCTTCGCGTCCGGGTCGGCGGGCGGCAGCTGCTCCGTCGCCGTACGCGCCAGCAGACCGGTCGAGGACAGCAGGACCCGGCACGGGTCGTCCGCGACCTGGAGGGACGTGGCCGCGACGGGCGTGCCGGCCGATTCGAGCAGGACGGTCCGGCGGTCCGTGGCGAACTTCTTGGCGACCGCGGCCAGCTCCGCCGAGACCAGCTTGCGCAGCTCCGCGTCGGAGTCCAGGATCCCGGTCAGCTCGTCGATCTCGCCGTTGAGGCGGTCGCGCTCGCCCTCCAGCTCGATCCGGTCGAACTTGGTGAGGCGGCGCAGCGGGGTGTCCAGGATGTACTGCGTCTGGATCTCGCTCAGGGAGAAGCGCTCCATCAGGCGCTCCTTGGCCTGCGCGGAGTTCTCGCTCTCCCGGATGAGACGGATGACCTCGTCGATGTCGAGCAGCGCCACGAGCAGGCCCTCGACCAGGTGGAGCCGGTCGCGCTTCTTGGTGCGGCGGAACTCGGAGCGGCGGCGGACCACCTCGAAGCGGTGGTCGAGGTAGACCTCCAGGAGCTCCTTGAGGCCGAGGGTGAGCGGCTGCCCGTCGACGAGCGCCACGTTGTTGATGCCGAAGGACTCCTCCATCGGCGTCAGCTTGTAGAGCTGCTCCAGGACGGCCTCGGGCACGAAGCCGTTCTTGATCTCGATGACCAGGCGCAGGCCGTGGCTGCGGTCGGTGAGGTCCTTGACGTCCGCGATGCCCTGGAGCTTCTTGGAACCGACCAGGTCCTTGATCTTGGAGATGACCTTCTCGGGGCCGACCGTGAACGGCAGCTCGGTCACGACGATGCCCTTGCGGCGCGCCGTGACGGTCTCCACGGTCGCGGTGGCGCGGATCTTGAAGGAGCCGCGCCCCGACGCGTACGCGTCCTTGATGCCGGAGAGGCCGACGATCCGGCCGCCGGTCGGCAGGTCCGGGCCGGGCACGAAGCGCATCAGCGTCTCGAGGTCGGCGTTCGGATGCCGGATCAGGTGGCGGGCGGCCGCGACGACCTCGCCGAGGTTGTGCGGGGGCATGTTGGTCGCCATGCCGACCGCGATGCCGGACGCGCCGTTGACCAGCAGGTTCGGGTAGGCGGCGGGCAGCGCGGCCGGCTCCTGCTCCTGGCCGTCGTAGTTCGGCGCGAAGTCGACCGTGTCCTCTTCGATGGACTCGGTCATGAGCAGCGCGGCCGGGGCCATCCGCGACTCGGTGTACCGCATGGCGGCCGGCGGGTCGTCGTTGCCGAGGGAGCCGAAGTTGCCGTGGCCGTCGACGAGCGGGAGGCGCATGGAGAAGGGCTGCGCCATGCGGACCATCGCGTCGTAGATCGACGCGTCGCCGTGCGGGTGCAGCTTGCCCATCACCTCGCCGACGACCCGGGCGCACTTCACGAAGCCGCGGTCGGGACGCAGCCCCATCTCGTTCATCTGGTAGACGATGCGGCGCTGGACGGGCTTCATCCCGTCGCGGGCGTCCGGGAGCGCGCGCGAGTAGATCACCGAGTACGCGTACTCGAGGAAGGAGCCCTGCATCTCGTCGACGACGTCGATGTCGAGGATCCTCTCCTCGTACGCGTCGTCCGGCGGCGGTGTCTTCGTGCTGCGGCGGGCCATCGCGGCTGCGGCTCCTTCACCAACAAGGTTGATCTGACGCGGACCATTGTGGACCGTGCCACCGACAACGCCGACCGCGACCCGGAAGAGGGACATCTCGCGGGGACGGGAACTTCGCCAGGTGTCGGCGCGCTTGCATACAGTGGCAGGACTTTTTCACATCGCCATCGAAGGGACGTACATGCCCATGGGTCACACGGCCACGGCCGAGGCCGGCTCCGGCGGCCTCACAGCGACCGAGCACCGGTTGGCGAACGGCCTGCGCGTGGTGCTCTCCGAGGACCACCTGACCCCGGTCGCGGCGGTCTGCCTCTGGTACGACGTCGGCTCGCGCCACGAGGTCGCGGGCCGCACGGGGCTCGCCCACCTCTTCGAGCACCTGATGTTCCAGGGCTCGAAGCAGGTCCACGGCAACGGCCACTTCGAGCTGGTGCAGGGCGCGGGCGGCTCGCTGAACGGCACGACGAGCTTCGAGCGCACCAACTACTTCGAGACCATGCCCACCCACCAGCTGGAGCTCGCGCTCTGGCTGGAGGCGGACCGCATGGGCTCGTTGCTCGCCGCCCTGGACGACGAGTCCATGGAGAACCAGCGGGACGTCGTCAAGAACGAGCGCCGCCAGCGCTACGACAACGTGCCGTACGGCACGGCCTTCGAGAAGCTGACCGCGCTCGCCTACCCGGAGGGCCACCCCTACCACCACACGCCCATCGGCTCCATGGCCGACCTGGACGCGGCCACCCTGGAGGACGCGCGGAACTTCTTCCGCACGTACTACGCCCCGAACAACGCGGTGCTGTCCGTCGTCGGCGACATCGACCCGGAGCAGACCCTCGCCTGGATCGAGAAGTACTTCGGGTCCATCCCGTCCCACGACGGCAAGCCGGCCCCGCGCGACGGCTCGCTGCCCGACGTCATCGGCGAGCAGCTGCGCGAGGTCGTCGAGGAGGAGGTCCCGGCGCGCGCCCTGATGGCCGCCTACCGGCTGCCGCACGACGGCACGCGCGAGTGCGACGCCGCCGACCTGGCCCTGACGGTCCTGGGCGGCGGGGAGTCCTCCCGGCTGCACAACCGCCTGGTCCGCCGGGACCGCACGGCCGTCGCCGCCGGTTTCGGGCTGCTGAGGCTCGCCGGGGCGCCCTCGCTCGGCTGGCTGGACGTCAAGACGTCCGGCGGCGTCGAGGTCCCGGAGATCGAGGCGGCCGTCGACGAGGAGCTCGCCCGGTTCGCCGCGGAGGGTCCCACCCCGGAGGAGATGGAGCGCGCGCAGGCCCAGCTGGAGCGCGAGTGGCTGGACCGGCTCGGCACCGTCGCGGGCCGCGCCGACGAACTGTGCCGGTTCGCCGTGCTGTTCGGCGACCCGCAGCTCGCCCTCACCGCCGTCGACCGCGTCCTCGACATCACCGCCGACGAGGTGCGGGAGGCCGCCGCGGCCCGGCTGCGCCCGGACAACCGCGCGGTCCTGGTCTACGAGCCGGTGGCCACCGAACAGAGCGACAGTGACGAGGAAGAGGGGGCGGACCGGTGACCGACACTGCCGCGTCTTTGACGAGCATGGAGTTCCACCCGCAGCCGACGCCGGGCACCGCCCGCCCCTGGGCCTTCCCGGCCCCGGACCGCGGCACCCTGGAGAACGGTCTGACCGTCCTCACCGGCCACCGCCCCGGCCAGCAGGTCGTCGCCGTGGAGCTCTTCCTGCCGGCCCCGCTGGACGCCGAGCCCGCCGGCCTCGACGGCGTGGCCACCATCATGGCCCGCGCCCTCTCCGAGGGCACCGGCCAGCACGGCGCCGAGGAGTTCGCGGCCGAGCTGGAGCGCTGCGGCGCCACCCTCGACGCACACGCCGACCACCCCGGCGTACGGGTCTCCCTGGAGGTCCCGGTCTCCCGGCTGCCCAAGGCGCTCGGGCTGCTCGCGGAGGCCCTGATCGCCCCGGCGTTCCTGGACACCGAGGTCGAGCGCCTGGTGCGCAACCGCCTCGACGAGATCCCGCACGAGACGGCCAATCCGGCCCGGCGCGCCGCCAAGCAGCTCTCCAAGGAGCTGTTCCCGGCCGACTCCCGGATGTCCCGGCCGCGCCAGGGCACCGAGGAGACCGTCGCGGCGATCGACGCCGCCGCGGTCCGCGCCTTCTACGAGGCGCACGTGCGGCCCGCCACGGCCACCGCCGTGGTCGTCGGCGACCTGACCGGCGTCGACCTGGAGAAGGTCCTCGCGGAGACGCTGGGCGCCTGGACCGGCGAGCCCGGCGAGGCGCTGCCGATGCCGCCGATCACCGCCGACGACACCGGCCGGGTCGTCGTCGTGGACCGCCCCGGCGCCGTCCAGACCCAGCTGCTCATCGGCCGGATCGGTCCCGACCGGCACGCCCGCGCCTGGCCGGCCCAGGTCCTCGGCACGTACTGCCTCGGCGGGACCCTGACCTCGCGTCTGGACCGGGTCCTGCGCGAGGAGAAGGGCTACACGTACGGCGTGCGGGCCTTCGGACAGGTGCTCCGCTCGGACGCCGAGGGGAACGGCGCCGCGATGCTCGCGATCAGCGGCTCCGTCGACACCCCCAACACGGGCCCGGCCCTGGACGACCTGTGGAAGGTGCTGCGGACCCTGGCCGCCGAGGGGCTGACGGACGCCGAGCGGGAGACGGCCGTGCAGAACCTGGTGGGGGTGGCGCCGCTCAAGTACGAGACCGCCGCCTCCGTCGCCGGGACGCTCGCCGACCAGGTGGAGCAGCACCTCCCGGACGACTTCCAGGCCCAGTTGTACGCGCGCCTGGCCGAGACCGGCACCGTCGAGGCGACCGCGGCCGTGGTCAGCGCCTTCCCGGTGGACCGGCTCGTCACGGTCCTGGTGGGCGACGCGGCGCAGATCGCGGAGCCGGTGCGGGCGCTCGGCATCGGTGAAGTGACCGTCGTCACCGGCTGATTGGACCCGGTCCGGCCCGGCTCGACCGGACGGCCCGGCCGGACGACCGGCCGACCGGACGGAGGACCCCGACATGACGCATCGTCGGGGTCCTCCGTCCGTCGGCGTGAGAGCCGCACCGGAGACGCCCCACTGAATTGTCCGTATTGGCGGTAAGAGTGATCATCTGGCCTGTGGCATGCCTTACAAAAGGTCATGTTCGGTTGGTGATCGACTGGCGGTCCGCATAGCGTCGGTGCGGCTGTCCGCCAGTTGCACCCGCCGCATCCGCGGCACCGGGCAGTCATCGCCGAGTCCCCGTCAGGCGCGAGCCTGGGGAGCCGGGGACCCACACAGTCCCTGGGGTGAATCGGACGCCTTCGTTCCGTACGGAGGGGCCCGTAGGAGACCTTCCTGCTCCGAACCCGTCAGCTAACCCGGTAGGCGAGAAGGAAGGAAAGGAACAACGTCTTCATGGCGTTCACCCGTGCCACCGGGAAGCATCGTGGTCCGAGCCGGATGGCGCGCCGCGGCGCGGGCATCGCGGGCGTGGCGACGCTCGCCACCACCGGCGTCATCGGAACCCTGGCCTCCCCGGCGCTCGCCGCCGACACGGACAACCGCTCCCCCGAGGACACCGGCCTCACCCAGGTGATCACGGAGGACTCCCTCGTCGACCGGCTCAACGCCCAGGCCGACGCCCAGGACCGGGAGGCCTTCGAGGCCGTCGCCCAGCAGAAGGCCGAGGCCGAGGCGAAGCGCAAGGCCGAGGCCCGCGCCAAGGAGATCCGCGAGGAGCGGGCCCGCGCCGCCCGCGAGGCCGAGCGCCGCCGCCTGAACTCCTTCCAGCTCCCCGTCGTCGGCTCCTACGTGTCCACCGGCTACCAGACCGGCGGCTCGCTCTGGTCCTCCGGCAGCCACTCCGGCGTCGACTTCCACGCCGCCTACGGCAGCCAGGTCGTCTCCGTCGGCTCCGGCACCGTTGTCGAGGCCGGCTGGGGCGGCGCGTACGGCAACAACATCGTCATCCGGATGCACGACGGCACGTACACCCAGTACGGTCACCTCTCCTCCATCGGGGTGTACGTCGGCCAGACCGTCGAGCCGGGCCAGCAGATCGGCATCTCGGGCTCGACCGGCAACTCGACCGGGCCGCACCTCCACTTCGAGGCGCGCACGAGCGCCGAGTACGGCTCCGACATCGACCCGGTCTCCTACCTCCGCTCCCGCGGCGTCACCGTCTGACCCGCGTCACCGTCCGGTCCGCCCCCGACGTTTGCGCACCCTTCCTGACGCCCGCACACCCCTGACGTCCGCGCCCCCCCGACCACCGGGGGTCTCCGCGTCGCAAAAGCCCCGGCTCGTACTGAGCCGGGGCTTTTCTTCGGCACGCCGTCCGTCAAGAGGCGGCCATGGATTCCATGGGGGCATCGGAAATTCCGCCGTGCTGCAATAGAGTCGCGGATCAGGCGCAGAACAGGCGCCGCTCGAATTGTCTCGCGCGGACCAAGGCGGAGGTCGGACATGCGCATTCCCGCGCATTCGGTATGCACGGCGATCCGGGACGACATCGTCTCCGGCGTCTTCGAGCGGGGCAGCCGGCTGACCGAGGAGCAGCTCGCCCGCCGGTACGGGGTCTCCCGCGTCCCGGTCCGCGAGGCGCTGCGCACCCTGGAGTCCGAGGGCTTCGTCCTCACCCGCCGCCACGCGGGCGCGCACGTCGCCGAGCCCACCGAGCAGGAGGCGGCCGACCTGCTCGACATGCGGGCGCTGCTCGAACCGCTGGGAGCCGCGCGGGCCGCGCAGCGCCGCACCGACGCCCACCTCAAGGTGCTGCGCGGCCTGGTCAGGCTGGGGCAGGAGCGGGCCAGGCGCGGCCGGGGCGAGGACCTGCGCTCGCTCGGCGGCTGGTTCCACGAGACGCTCGCGCAGGCCTCCGGCAGCCCGCCGCTGACGGCGCTGCTCACCCAGCTGCGGCACAAGATCGCCTGGATGTACGCCGTCGAACAGCCCGAGCGGCCGGTGGAGGCCTGGGCCGAGCACGGCGCGATCGTGGACGCCGTGGCACGCGGGGACGCCGAGCGGGCGAGGGCCCTCACCGCGCTGCACGCGGAGCGATCGGTGTCGCTGCACCGGCTCAAGAGGCCGGAGCACGGGCGTGTGAGGGTTTCGCAACACGTCGTCAACACGACGAGTGCCCGGAATTAACACGCGCACCGTATACAAAGAAGAGGAATTCCACGGGGCTTTTCGTGCTGCCTGGAAACGGGACGCCGGGGAATGGGAAAGAGAGCCGGGGGGCGGGAAAGAGAAAGGCCGTGCCCGCCGGAATTCCGGCGGGCACGGCCTTTCGAAGTGTGGGAACCGCGCGGGGTCAGACGGTCTCGGGAAGCTCGTCCAGGCCCTCGGCGACCAGCTTCGCCAGACGGTCCAGGGCGGCCTCGGCGCCCTCGGCGTCCGACGCGAGCACGATCTCCTCGCCGCCCTGCGCGCCCAGGCCGAGCACCGCGAGCATGGAGGCGGCGTTCACGGGGGTGCCGTCGGACTTGGCGATCGTCACCGGAACGCCGGAAGCCGTGGCGGCACGGACGAAGATGGACGCGGGGCGGGCGTGCAGGCCCTCGGCCCAGCCGACGTTGACGCGGCGCTCAGCCATGGTGTTGCCCTTCAAGTCTCAAGCGGGTTGTCTAGACCAGTCTCTCACGGGATGCGAGGTGCTCACACCGACCTCCGGCCCGGACCGGACCGCCTCTCGGCTCTCCCACCTTGCAACGCGCACCCGCACCGCGCGACCGGTGCCCCGGCCGTGTCGCGGCCGTAGGCTGACCCCATGCAGAGCGCGTCGGAGCAGTCGGAAGCGGCGGAACCGCAGACCACGCCGGCACGGCCGGCCCCACCGGAGCACGCCTACCCCGACCACTGGGAGGCGGACGTGGTGCTCCGCGACGGCGGCACCGCGCGCATCCGCCCCATCACCGCCGACGACGCCGACCGGCTCGTCAGCTTCTACGAGCAGGTCTCGGACGAGTCGAAGTACTACCGCTTCTTCGCCCCCTATCCGCGCCTCTCCGCCAAGGACGTGCACCGCTTCACCCACCACGACTTCGTGAACCGGGTGGGGCTCGCGGCGACCGTCGGGGGCGAGTTCATCGCCACCGTCCGCTACGACCGCATCGACGACCGCGGACTGCCCGCCTCCGCCCCGGCCGACGAGGCCGAGGTCGCCTTCCTCGTCCAGGACGCGCACCAGGGGCGGGGCGTCGCCTCCGCCCTGCTCGAACACATCGCGGCGGTGGCCCGCGAACGGGGCATCCGGCGCTTCGCCGCCGAGGTACTCCCCGCCAACACCAAGATGATCAAGGTCTTCACCGACGCGGGCTACACCCAGAAGCGCAGCTTCGAGGACGGCTCCGTACGGCTCCACCTCGATCTCGAACCCACCGACCGGTCCCTCGCCGTCCAGCGCGCCCGCGAGCAGCGCGCCGAGGCCCGCTCGGTACAGCGGCTGCTCACCCCCGCCTCCGTCGCCGTGGTCGGCGCCGGCCGCACACCCGGCGGCGTCGGCCGGACCGTCCTGCGCAACCTCCTCGGAGCGGGCTTCACCGGACGCGTGTACGCGGTGAACGCGGCGCTCCCCGAAACCGGCGCCGACGGCGGTCCGGCCGAACTCGACGGGGTCCCCGCGTACCGCTCCGTCGGCGCCGTCGGCGAACCCGTGGACCTGGCGATCGTCGCCGTCCCCGCCGAACGGGTGCCGGAGGCCGTGGCGGACTGCGGCGAACACGGCGTGCGGGGCCTCGTCGTGCTCTCCGCCGGATACGCCGAGAGCGGTCCCGACGGACGCGAGCGACAGCGCCGGCTGGTACGGCAGGCCCGCTCGTACGGCATGCGGATCATCGGGCCCAACGCCTTCGGCATCATCAACACCGCCGACGACGTGCGGCTCAACGCCTCGCTCGCGCCGCAGACGCCGGCCGCCGGGCGGATCGGGCTCTTCACCCAGTCCGGCGCGATCGGGATCGCCCTCCTCGCCGGACTGCACCGGCGGGGCGCCGGGCTCTCCTCCTTCATCTCGGCCGGCAACCGCGCCGACGTCTCCGGCAACGACTTCCTCCAGCACTGGTACGACGACCCCGGCACCGACGTCGTCCTCCTCTACCTGGAGTCGATCGGCAACCCGCGGAAGTTCACCCGGCTCGCCCGCCGCACCGCCGCCGTCAAGCCGGTCGTCGTCGTCAAGGGCGCCCGGCACAGCGGCAGCGCCCCGCCCGGCCACCGGGTGCCCGTCACCCGCGTCCCGCACGCCACGGTCTCCGCGCTGCTCCGGCAGGCCGGGGTGATCCGCGTCGACACCGTCACCGAGCTCGTGGACGCCGGACTGCTCCTCGCCGCCCAGCCGCTGCCCGCCGGGCCCCGGGTCGCGATCCTCGGCAACTCCGAGTCGCTCGGTCTCCTCACGTACGACGCCTGCCTCACCGAGGGACTGCGCCCGCTGCGGCCCCTCGACCTGACGACCGCGGCGGACCCGGCGGACTTCCGGGACGCGCTGGCGGCGGCCCTCGCGGACGAGACGTCCGACGCGGTCGTCGTGACCGCGATCCCGTGGGTCGGCGAGGACGGCGCCACCGAGTCCGGCGACGGCGAGGTCCTCGCGGCCGCCCTCCGCGAGGCCGTCGCCTCCGTCCCCGCCCCGACGAAGCCGGTCGTCGTCGTCCACGTCGAGATGGGCGGCCTCGCGGAGGCCCTGGCGGTGGCGACGAGCACGAGGCCGTCGCCGGCGGGGCGGGGGAGCGGGACGGGTACGGGTACGAGTACGGGTGTGGGCACGGGCGCGGGTGCGCGTACGGGAGTCCGGCCGGACGCGGGAGCCCCGGCGGAGGAGAACCGTTTCACCGGACCCGCCGGACCCGCCGCATCCGAACCCGCACCCGTCACCGCACCCGCACCATCCACCCCGGCACAGGACCCCACCCCGGCACAGGACCCCACCCCAATCACCATCCCCGCCTACCCCGCCGCCGAGCGGGCCGTGCGGGCGCTCGCCGAGGCCGTGCGGTACGGGCAGTGGCGGCGGCAGGCGGCCGAGCCCGGGCGGGTGCCCGAGTACGAGGACATCGACGAGGCGGGTGCCGCCGCCCTGATCCGGCAGGTGCTCGGCGGCGCGGAGGCGGACGCGCGGGGCGTCACCCTCGGCACCGACCAGGCCGGGGAGTTGCTCGCCCGGTACGGGATCACCGCCCTGCCCACCCTGCCCGCGCCCACGCCCGACGCCGCCGTCGCGGCCGCCGCCCGGCTCGGCTACCCCGTCGCCCTCAAGACGACCGCGCCGCACCTGCGCCACCGCCCCGATCTCGGCGGGGTCCGGCTCGACCTGGCCACCGAGGAACAGCTCCGCACGGCCTACGCCGAGCTGACCGAGGTCCTCGGCAAGCCCGAGGAGCTCCAGCCGGTCGTCCAGGCCATGGTGCCCCGGGGCGTCGACACCGTCGTCCGCTCCGCCATCGACCCGGCCGTCGGCGCCGTCCTCTCCTTCGGCCTCTCGGGCGCGGCCTCCGAGCTCCTCGGCGACACGGCCCACCGGCTGGTCCCGGCCACCGACCGGGATGTCGCGGAACTCGTCCGCTCCCTCCGCACCACCCCGCTCCTCTTCGGCTGGCGCGGCTCCGCCCCCGTCGACACCCCGGCCCTGGAGGAGCTCCTCCTCCGGGTCTCCCGGCTCGTCGACGACCACCCCGAGGTGGTCGCCGTCTCCCTGGAGCCGGTGGTGGTGGCACCCCGGGGCCTCTCCGTCCTCGGCGCGACCGTCCGTCTGGCCCCGCCCCCGCCCCGCACGGACCTCGGCCCGCGCAGCCTGCCGAACTACTGAGCGCGACCACCGGACACGACCACCGGGCCCGACCGCCGGACGGGGCGGGGACGGGCGCGGAGGGAGTCGGATGTCACAGCCCCGGCGCTTCCGAACGGCCCCGCCGTCCCCGCAACCGGCCGAGCCGTCCTTACCCGGGGCTTAGGATGGAGTCCATGGCGAAGACCGGTACGACGACCCAGGGGCTGCGCGCGGCGATCGAGCGCAGCGGCTACTACCCGGCCCTCGTGGCCGAGGCGGTGGAGGCCGCCGTCGGCGGCGAGGCCGTCGCGTCGTACGTGGTGCACCAGGAGACCACCTTCGACGCGAACGAGGTCCGCCGCCACGTCACCGTCCTCGTCCTGACGCCGAACCGCTTCATCGTCAGCCACACCGACGAGCAGGCCGCCGACACCAGCTCCCCGAGCCCGTACGCCACGACCTCCACCGAGTCCGTGAAGCTCGACCGGATCTCGTCGGTCGTCGTCAGCCGCGTGGTCGCCAACCCCGAGTCGTACACGCCGGGCACCCTGCCCCGCGAGGTGGTCCTCACCATCGGCTGGGGCGCCGTCTCCCGCATCGACCTGGAGCCCGCCGCCTGCGGCGACGCCAACTGCGACGCCGACCACGGCTACACGGGCAACGCCACCGCCGACGACCTCAGCCTGCGGGTGAGCGAGGCCGGGGACGGCCCGGACACCGTCCGGCAGACCCTCGCCTTCGCGCAGGCGCTCTCCGAAGCCACCGCGGCCACCGCCGCCGCCACCCGCTGATGGCGCAGTCCGCCGCCGTGTCCCACGGCTGGCCCGACGACCCGGTCCCGCTCGCTCCGGAGACCGCTCCGGTGCCCGAGTACGGCACCGGCTCCCTCGGCGACCTGCTCCCCACGCTCGTCGCGGGCCAGGAGGTGCCCGGGTTCGCACCCCGGATCGCCGAACTCGCCCCGGCCGACCGGAACTGCGTCTTCCTGATCGACGGGCTCGGCTGGGAGCAGATCAAGGAGCACCCGGACGAGGCGCCCTACCTGACCTCGCTCCTCGGCTCCTCGCGGGGCGGCACGGGCCGCCCGGTCACCGCCGGGTTCCCCGCCACCACCGCGACCTCGCTCGCCTCCGTCGGCACCGGCCGGTACCCCGGCACCCACGGGCTGCCCGGCTACACCGTGCGCAACCCCGACACCGGCGAGCTGATGAACCAGCTGCGCTGGAAGCCGTGGACCGCGCCGCGCGCCTGGCAGCCGTACCCCACCGTCTTCGGGCTCGCCCACGAGGCCGGGGTCCACACCGCCCAGGTGTCCTCCCCGACCTTCGAGCGGACCCCGCTCACCCAGATCGCGCTCAGCGGCGGAACGTTCCACGGGCGGCTCTCCGGCGAGGAGCGCATGGACTTCGCCGCCGAGCAGCTCGCCGCCGGCGACCGCTCGCTGGTCTACACGTACTACAGCGAACTCGACGGCGCCGGGCACCGCTTCGGCGTCGACTCCGACGCCTGGCGCGGCCAGCTGATGTTCGTCGACCGGCTCGTGCGGCGGCTCGCCGAGCAACTGCCGCCCCGCTCGGCCCTGTACGTCACGGCCGACCACGGCATGGTCGACATCCCCTTCGACGAGCAGCACCGCATCGACTTCGACGAGGACTGGGAGCTGCGCGCCGGCGTCGCCCTCCTCGGCGGCGAGGGACGGGCCCGCCACGTCTACGCCGTGCCCGGCGCCGAGGCGGACGTCCTCACCTGCTGGCGCGAGGTCGTCGGCGAGCAGTTCTGGGTCGCGAGCCGTGACGAGGCGATCTCCCTGGGCTGGTTCGGGGACGAGATCGACGAGCGCGTGTACGGGAGGATCGGGGACGTCGTCGCGGCGGCCCACGACGACGTGGCCATCACGGCCTCGGTCAACGAGCCCCACGAGTCCGCGATGACCGGCATGCACGGGTCCATGACCCCCGCCGAGCAGCTCGTCCCGCTGCTCGAAGCGCGCTCCTGACCCTCCTCCCTCCCACGTCCTCCCCGCCCCGAAAGGTCCCCGCCCCGTCATGCCCGAGCTGGTCTTCTTCTCCGGAACCATGGACTGCGGGAAGAGCACCCTGGCGCTCCAGATCGCCCACAACCGCGACGCGCGCGGCCTCCAGGGCGTGATCTTCACACGTGACGACCGCGCGGGCGAGGGCAAGCTGTCCTCCCGGCTCGGGCTGGTGACGGAGGCGGTCGAGGCGCCGCGGGACATGGACGTGTACGCGTACCTCGTCGGCCAGCTCTCCCAGGGCGGCAAGGCCGACTACGTGATCGTGGACGAGGCGCAGTTCCTCGCCCCCGAGCAGATCGACCAGCTCGCCCGCATCGTCGACGACCTGGGCCTCGACGTCTTCGCCTTCGGCATCACCACGGACTTCCGCACGAAGCTCTTCCCCGGCTCGCAGCGGCTGATCGAGCTGGCGGACCGCATAGAACAGCTCCAGGTCGAGGCCCTGTGCTGGTGCGGCGCCCGGGCCACCCACAACGCCCGTACGGTGGGCGGGGAGATGGTCGTCGAGGGCGAGCAGGTCGTGGTCGGCGACGTGAACCGCCCGGCGGAGGAGATCGGTTACGAGGTCCTCTGCCGCCGTCACCACCGCAAGCGGACGACCGCGGCCTCGGCCCACGCCGGCGCCCTCTCCCCGGACGTCCTGCCGGTCAACCACGCCTGACCCCGCCCGGCGGGCCCGTCCGCCGGCCTCCCCACGGCGACGAGCGCCGCCCGCTGACGGTTCATTCCGTCGGAAGCGCCGTCAACCCGTCGAGCACCGCGCCGTTCACGGGCGCCGTCCCCGTCAGGGTGCCGAGCAAGGCCCGGGTGAGGGCGGTCGCGGTGGCGATGCGGGTGTCCTCCCGTTCGTCGCCGGTGACGCGGTCGATCACGGCGTCCCGTACGGACCGCGAGACGTCGGGCTCCCCGAAGAGGTCGGGGAAGGAGAGCGCCATCATGCACACGCCCACGTTGGCGGAGAGGATCGACTGTCCCGCCAGCTCGGGGGGCATGCGCAGGCGTCCGGCGTCGCGGCAGCGCTCCACGGCCTTCAGGAGGATCGCCTGCGCCTCCTTGACGGCCTGGGGCTTGGCGTCGCCCGTCGGTGTGAACATCAGCCGGTAGAGGTGCGGGTTGCCCAGCGCGAACGCGACGTGGCTGTCCCAGGCCGTGCGCAGGTCCGCCACCGGGTCGTCGGTGAGCGGATTCCGCCGCTTCTCGGCGAGGAAGCGCGCGAAGCCGAGGTCGGCCACCGCCGTGAGCAGCCCCTGCTTGTCGCCGAACTGGCGGTAGATCTCGGGCATGCCGACCTTCGCCCGGTCGCAGATGGCCCGGGTCGAGATCGCCAGCGCGTCCTTGGTGGCGAGCAGTTCCCCGGTGGCTTCCAGGATGCGTTCTCGGGCCGTCGACATGCCCCCACGGTAGCAGCGCTAACAGTGCGGACCTGGGCCGATCCATGGTCGGGGGAGTGTCTCCGTAGCGGCGTACGCGGATCTGTAATCATCGATTACAAGATGTGTTAGCGTTGAAAACGTTCGCGGGGCGGCCTCCGCCGGAGCCGCCCCGCTCGACCGAAAGGAACCGCCATGACCGCGTCCACCACCCTGCGCGAGATGACCGGCCTCCCCCAGGAGCCGCCGCGTCTGAGCGAATCGGTCCTGATCATGATCGACTTCCAGAACACCTACCGCACCGGCGTCATGCGGCTCGACGGGGCCGAGGAGGCCGTGGCCGCCGGCGCCCGGCTGCTCGCCGCCGCCCGTGCCGCCGGCACCCCGGTCGTCCACGTCGTCAACGACGGCGGCGAGGGCACCCCGTACGACATCCGGGCCGAGATCGGCTCCATCAGCGACGAGGTCGCCCCGGTGGCGGGCGAGAAGGTGGTCGTCAAGCGGTTCCCCGACGCCTTCCACGGCACGGACCTGGAGGAGACCCTGAAGGACCTCGGCGCCGGACGCGACCTCGTCCTCGCCGGGTTCATGACGCACATGTGCGTCATGTTCACCGCCCAGGGCGCCTTCCACCTCGGCCACCGCCCGACCGTCGTCGCCGAGGCCACCGCGACCCGCCCCCTGCCGGCGCCGGACGGCACCGTCCTGCCGGCGGACGCGCTGGCGGCCGCGAGCCTGACGACGGTCTCCGACCTGTTCGGCACGGTGGTCCGGACGGTCGACGACATCGTGGCCCCGGCACCGGTCGCCTGATCCGGATCGGAGACCGGAGGGCGTACGGCACCGGGAGTTCACCCGGGGTGTGCCCGGAGATCTCCCGCCGATCGGTTGCGGGTCGTCCGCCTCGGCGGTAATGGCGTCCTGCCCGTGCGTGACGACCCCGCCTCCGGGCGTCCCGCGCCGTACGACCCCTGGAGGATGCGTGCCCCCCGCCACCGACACCGTGCTCGACGAGGTCGCGGGCGAGGAGGACACGGGCCCCGGCCCCCGGGCCGGGGCCCCGGCCCGGGGGGCGCGGGCCGCGGGCGCCGCCGGCCTGCTCACCGCCGTCCTCTTCTGCCTCGCCACCGCGCTCTCCCGCGGCCACCCCTTCGGGCCGGTGACCAGGAACGTCGTCGACCTGGGCCAGCAGTACCTGCCGTACCACGCCTACTGGCGCGCCTTCCTCCGCGGGGAGACGCACGGCGACGCCTTCCTCAACTGGAACTCGGGCTTCGGCTCCAACTTCCTCGGCGACATCGGCACGTACCTGAGCAGCCCCGTCGACCTGCTCGTCGTCTTCTTCCCGGCCGACCGGATCGAACTCGCGCTGTACGTCGTCACCGCCGTCAAGATCACCGCCGCCGGCGCCGCCACGGCCCTGCTGCTCCTGCGACTGCGTCCCGGGCCCTGGCCGGTCGCCGCCGTGCTCGGCACCGCGTACGCCCTCTCGGGCTGGACCTTCAACTTCGGCTCCACCGTCCCGATGTGGCTCGACGGACTCGCCGCCTTCCCGCTGCTCTGCCTGGTCGGCGAGTGGGCCCGCACCGCCCGCCGCCCCGTCCTCGGACCGCTCGTCGTCGCCCTCGCCTGGACCGCCAACTTCTACACCGCGTACATGGCGACCCTCGGCGCGGCCGTCGTCCTCGTCGTCCGGCTGCTCACCGCCGACGAGACCGCCACCGCCCGGCAGCGCCTCGCCGGGGCGCTGCGCGCCGCCCGGGGCGTCCTCGTCGGCGTCGGACTCGCCGCGCCGCTCGTCGCGGTCGTCTTCCTCGGCACGAAGACCGCCGACCCCACCCCGGAGGTCACCTTCACGCCCGCGGCCTGGACGGACGTCCTCGCCCGGTTCCTGCCCGCCATCGCGGGCGCGTCCAGCCCCGCCCTCTTCATCGGCACGCCCGCCCTCCTCCTCGCCCTGACGCTGCCCTTCAACCGGGCCGTCCCCCCGCGCGTCCGGACCGCCCTGACGGCCGCCGTCGTCCTGGTGACGCTCTCCCTCCAGTGGGAGCCCACCCATCTGCTCTGGCACGCGGGCGCCTCGCCCAACGGCGTCCCGTACCGCCAGGCCTTCGTCCTGTGCGGCCTGCTGCTGATCGCGGCCTGGTTCTCGGTCGCCGGGGGAGCGCCCCGGCCGGCCGCGCTCCTCGCGGGCGGCGCCCTGCTCGACGGCCTCGCGTGGGCGGCCCGGGGGAGCGCCGACGTCGACCGGTGGACCTTTCCCGCGTTCGGCACGGCCGCGCTCCTGGCGTCGGCCGCCGCCCTCCTCGCCCTGACGGCCTCCAGGGCCGGCGGCCGTACCCCCGCCCCTACGGCTTCCGCGACCGGCTGCCCTCTCCCCGCCCGCCTCCTGCCCCTCCTCGCCCTCGTCCTCCTCGTCGCCGCCCAGGCGGGCGAGGCGGTCGTCACCGGGAAGCGGATCGAGGAGCGGCAGCGCGCCGAGGTCGCCTGGTCGCCCCGGATCGGCCCCTGGCACGAGGCCGTGGCGCGCGAGACGGCCCGCGCGGACGCCTGGCCCCGCCGTCGCACCGAGCCCGGAGAGGTCCCCGGCGGCAACGACGTCCTGCTCGTCGGCGGACAGGGCGCCGACTACTACAGCAGCCTCACCTCCGAGGTCACCTCCCGGACCCTCGTCTCCCTCGGCTTCGGCGCCTACGCCAAGGGCCGGCACCCGGTCACCCTCGACAACCCCGTGACCGACGCCCTCTTCTCCGTCGGCACCCGGGTGCGCTCGCACCCCGTGGAGCCGGTACGACAGGACGCGCCGCCCCGCGCCACGGTCACCGTCGCCACCACCCCCGTGCCGCCCCTGGTCACCGTCCGCCCGTCGCCGCGACCGCCCGGCCCCGCCGGGGACTCCGCCTTCGCCCGGCAGGAAAGCCTGCTCGGCGCCTCCGTGTACGAACTGCCCGCGCCCCGCCGCGGCGGACGGACCCTCACGGCCCGCTGCCCGGCCGGCTCCGACGTCTGGTTCTGGGCGCCCGAGTACCGGGGCACGGCGGCCCTCGCGGGGGAGGAGCCGGTGGACTTCGACGGCAGGCCGCCGGCCGTCACCGCCCCCATGGGCGTCCTCGGCACCGTGCCGGACTCCGGCGAGGTACGGATCGCCCTCGCCCCCGAGCGCGGGGTGCGGCTGCCCCGGGAACCGGTCGGCTGCCTGGTCCGCGCCCGGCTCGACGCCGCCGTGGACCGGCTCACCGCCACCGGCGCCACCCGGGTCCGTACCACCGGACACACCGTCACCGCCGAACTCCCGCCGGGCAGTACGGGCATCGCCGTCCTCGCCGTGCCCCGCATCCCCGGCTGGAGGTGCGCCGCCGGAGACGCGGACCTCCGCCCCCCGCGCGCGTACGGGGGCCTCGTCGCCGTCCCCCTCGACGGACGGGCGGACACGGTCCACTGCTCCTTCCGGCCGCCGGGCCTCCGACCGGGCGGTGCCGTCGGCGCGGCCGCGCTCCTCGCGCTCGTGGCGACGGGGGTCCTGCACCGCCGGCGGGCCCGTGGGTGACGGGCCGTCCCGGATTTCCGGAGAGGACGGGAAGAGTTCACCCGGCGTGCACGCGAGGCTCGTTCGGCCGGAAAAACGGAGCGTTACCGTACCCGCCGTAAACGGCGTCCATAGTCCGATTCAGTGTGGGGAACCCGAGTGCCGAAACTGTCCGTCGTCGTACCGTTCCACAACGTCGGGGCCTACGCCCCCGACACCCTGCGCAGTCTCGCGAACAACGCGGATCCCGCATTCGAGTTCCTGCTGGTCGACGACTGCTCGACGGACGACACCCCGGAGGTCCTCGACCGCTGGCGCGACCGCCTGCCGAACGCCACCGTCATCCGGCACGAGACGAACCGGGGCGTCGCCCAGGCGCGCAACACCGGCATCGACGCGGCGCGCGGCGACTACCTCACCTTCCTCGACGGGGACGACTGGTACGCGCCCGGCCACCTGAGCGCCGCCGTCGCCGGAATCTCCCGCCTGGACTGCGACTTCGCCCGCACCGACCACGTCCTCTCGGAAGGCCGGAAGCGACAGATCCGCTACGCGCCCGCCAAGCGGCGCGACACCGTGATGGACCCCAGGGACGGCATCGCGCCGGCCAGCATGGTGACGATGGTGGACTACCCCTTCGTCCCCTTCGGCATCTACAGCAGCCGCCTCTTCGAGAACGGCGCGTCCCGTTTCGAGACGGCCCTGAGGACCGCCGAGGACCGCCTCTGGGTCTGGCGGCTCCACCTCAAGGCCCGCACCTTCGCGGCGCTCTCCCTGCACGGGGTCTTCTACCGGCGGGGCGTCACCACCTCGCTCACCCAGATCACCGACAACCGGCAGCTGGACTTCATCCCCTCGTACGACCTCCTGCTCGACGAGGTCTCCCGCGACGCCGAGGCGGACCGGTTCCTGCCGAAGGCGGTCCGCACCTACTGCGCGATGATCGCCTTCCACATGGGCAAGGCCGGGAAGTACGACCCCGCCGTCGCCGAGCGGCTGCGCGCCGACGTCGGCGACGCGCTGCGCCGCATGCCGCAGCGGGTCCTCGACGAGACCCTCGCCACCATGGACACCCGCCGCGCCACCCTCCTCCGGAGCCTGCGCGAGACCGGAAGGAACGCCTGACCCATGGCCCCCGACGACACCGCGACGGCCGCGGGCACGGCCCCCGGCACCCGCCCGGTCCAGATCTTCCAGGTCTCCACCCTCTACGGCGCCGCCACCCTGGCCGCCGCCCTCGACGCCGGGCGGTTCGGCCCCCGCGAGGACGCCCGCCGCCTCCTGCTCGTCTCGCACAACGCCGAGATCCCGGAGACCGCGCTGCGCCTGGAGACCATGACCGGCTACGGGCGGATCGCCGCCCGCTTCGACGGCACCCTCGACTGGAACGAGACGATCCACCCGTACCACCCCGCGGCCTGGGCCCCCCGCCCCGAGGAGGCCCCGCTCTGGCAGCGCGTGCTGCGCACCGCCTGGGACCTCGGCGACGCCCCGGTGGAGCTGGTCGTCGAGTCCATCCAGGTCAACCCCGCGAAGGCGCTCGCGGGCACCTTCCCCGAGAGCACCCTGCACGTCTACGCCGACGGCCTGATGAGCTACGGCCCCACCCGCAACGACCTCGCGCAGTCGATCGCCTGCCGCGTCCGGCGGGTCCTCCACCTCGACCTGGTGCCGGGCCTGCGCCCCCTCCTCCTGAGCGAGTACGGCGTCGAGCCCGAGCTCGTCCCCGACGACGCCTTCCGCGCGGTCCTCGCCGAGATCGCCGAGGAGGCCGCCGACGACCCGGCGATCACGCGGGCGGCCGCCGCCGGACCCACGGCCCTCCTGCTCGGCCAGTACCTCGCCGCGCTCGGCCTCCTCACCGCCGAGGAGGAAGAGGAGCTGCACCTGCGGATGCTGCGCGGGGCGGCCGCCGCCGGACACCGCTCGATCGTCTTCAAGCCGCACCCGAGCGCTCCCGTCCGCTACTCCCGGGCCCTCGACGAGGAGGCGGAGCGGACCGGTGTGCGCCTGACGGTCCTCGACGGGCCGCTGCTCGCCGAGACCTTCTACGAGCGGTGCCGGCCCCGGCTCGTCGTCGGCTGCTTCTCCACGGCGATGCTCACCGCCGCCGTCTACTACGGCGTGCCCGTCGCGCGCGTGGGCACGGCCGAGGTCCTCGCACGGCTCACCCCCTTCGAGAACAGCAACCGCATCCCGCTCACCGTCGTCGACCACCTCGTCGCGGACCTGGAGGGGGGCGAGGAGCCCGCCGTCCCCGGACCGGCTCCCGCCTCGCTCACGCCCCTGGTCCGGGCCGTCGGCTACTGCATGCGGCACGGCAGCCACCCGGGGCTCCGGGAGGAGGCCATCCGCTTCCTGGCGGCCCACCACGACGCCCCCGGCACCGCCCACCACTTCGACGCCGGACGGCTGACCCTGCTCGGCCTGCCGGGCGGAACGGCCCCGGCGCCGAGCGGCACGTCCCGGCCGCGCCGCGGCCTCGCGTGGAGCCGCCGGGGCTGAGCACACCGTGCCCGGTCCCGTACGGGCCGCCGCGGCCGAGCGGGCGTACGGATCGTCCGGGTCTCAGCGCCCGGCCGACCTGACCAGGGTGAAGACCGCGCCCTCCGGGTCCGCCACCACGGCGAGCCGCCCCGCCGTGCCGTCGCGCGGCGGGGACAGGACCCGGCCGCCGAGCCCCGCGACGAGCCGGGCGGCCGCGTCCACGTCGGCCACCTCGAAGTACGTCATCCAGTGCGGGCCCCGGTCCCGGGGCAGCGCGTCGCCGACGCCGTGCAGGGAGGCCACCGGGGCCCCGTCCACGAAGAGCGTCGCGTAGTCGTGCCCGGGGGCGTCGGCCGTCCCCGGCTCGAAGCCGAAGACCGAGCGGTAGAACTTGCCGATCGAGGTCTCGTACGTGAGCAGCTCGTTCCACACCGGGGTTCCCGGCGGTCCCGCCGTCGCCGTGCCGTGGTGCGCCTCCGCCTGCCAGACGCCGAAGACCGCGCCCGTCGGGTCGGAGCAGATCGCCATCCGGCCCGCCTCGCCCGCGTCCAGCGGGCCCACCGCGACGGTGCCGCCGCAGCTCCGGATGGACTCGGCGGTCTCGTCGGCGTCCTCGGTGGCCAGATAGGGGGTCCAGGCGATGCGCAGGTGCCGGTCGACCGGCAGCCGGCCGATGCCCGCCACCTCCCTGCCGCCGAGCAGGGCGCGGACGTACGGGCCGAGCTGCTCGGGACCGGGTACGAACTCCCAGTCGAAGAGCGCCTTGTAGAACTCCTGCGTGGCGTCAAGCCCGTGCACCATCAGGCTCACCCAACAGGGTGTGCCGGGTGGGCGCCGAGTCGCCTCGGTCATCGTCACCCTCTCCTCGGACCATCGTCGTGGCCGTGCCCCCTTCCGGCGGTGAAACCGGTGGTGGCGCGGTGCGCCCCGGACGCACCACGTCGTGGCGCGCTCCCGCGGGGAAGACGCCGGGTCCGTCCCGCGCGGCCGTGCGGCTGCGCGAGTATGGCATCCATGAAGCCCATCATCTCCGCAAGCGAACTGCTGAGCGAGTCGGCCGGGGACCGGCCGCCGGTCCTCCTGGACGTCCGCTGGGCGCTCGGCGGCCCGCCCGGACGGCCCGCGTACGAGGCCGGTCACCTGCCCGGAGCGGTCTACGTCGACCTGGACACGGAACTCGCGGGACCGCCCGGGAGCGGCGGCCGCCACCCGCTGCCCGACCCGGAGGTCTTCGGCGCCGCGATGCGCCGTGCGGGTGTCTCGGCGGACCGGCCGGTCGTCGTCCACGACGGCGGCTCCGGCTGGGGCGCCGCCCGCGCCTGGTGGCTGCTCCGCTGGGCGGGCCACCCGGACGTGCGGGTCCTGGACGGGGGCCTCGCGGCCTGGACGGGCGAGCTGACGGAGGAGGTCCCCGTGCCCGAGCCGGGTGACTTCCGGCCGGAGCCGGGCGCCCTCGGACTGCTCGACGCCGACGGGGCGGCGGCCCTCGCCCGCTCGGGGCTGCTCCTGGACGCGCGGGCGGCCGAGCGCTACCGCGGGGACGTGGAGCCGATCGACCGCGTCGGCGGGCACATCCCGGGCGCGGTCTCGGCCCCGACGACCGGGAACGTCGACGCCGGGGGCCTCTTCCTGGCCGCCGACGCGCTGCGGGACCGGTTCACCGCCCTGGGCGCGGCCGGGGACACCCCGGTCGGCGTCTACTGCGGCTCCGGTGTCTCCGGCGCCCACGAGGTCCTCGCCCTGGAGATCGCGGGCATCCCGGCGTCCCTCTACGCCGGCTCCTGGTCGGAGTGGTCCGCCGACCCGTCCCGCCCGGTGGCCACGGGCCCGGACCCGAGCTAGGCCCTCGGCCGGCACAGCGGGCCCGGTCGGCGGCGGGCCGGGCCCCACGTACGCGCGTGGCCCGGCCCGCCGACCCGTGAACGTCCGTACGCAGAGGGGCCCGCGCCGTGACGACGGCGCGGGCCCCTCTCCGTGCACCTCGGTACGTCTCCGTACGTCCCGGTGCGTCCCCGTACGGGGGTCAGTCCTGCTTCTTCCTCCGGGTGCCGAAGACGATCTCGTCCCAGCTGGGCACCGCCGCGCGCCGCCCCGGGCGGACGCCGTCCGCCTCGGCCTGGCGGTCCGTGGTGCCGGTGAGGCGGTCGCGGTGGCCCGAGACCGCGCGGGGCATGAGGACGTCGGCGTACGCGGCGCCCGCGCCCGCCGAGGCGGCCGGGGCCGGCGGTTCCTCCGCCTCGGGCTCGTCCGAGGGCTCGGAGGAGTCCGGCTGCTCCGGCACGACCATGTCGCCGCGGAAGCTCGGCACGGCCTCCAGGAGGCTCGTCAGGGAGTCCCGCTCGTCCTCGGACTCGGACGGGGGCGCGGGGGCCCGCTCCAGCTGGCGGTCCAGGGCGCGGTCGAGCGGCCTGTCCCGGGGCAGCCGGGCGATGCGCGGCACGAACGGGAAGCTGGGCTCCGGAGCGGCGGCGATCGTGTCGTCCGTCTCGCCGATCAGGGCCCGCGCCTCGTCGTCCACGGCCTGGACGAGCCGCCGGGGCGGGTCGTACGTCCAGCTGGCCGTGTGGACCTCGCCCGCGACGCGGTAGACGAGCAGCACCTCCCAGGTGCCGTCGTCCCGCCGCCAGGAGTCCCACTGCACGGTGTCCTTCTCGGCGCCGCGCAGCAGCAGCCGCTCCTGCACCGCCTCGCCGAGCTGGGGGCCGCTGTTCTCGCCGGGCCTGCGGACCGGGGTCTTGCGGGCCCGCTCCGCCATGAAGGCGCGCTCCGCGAGCACGGGACCCTCGAAGCGGCGCACGCGCTCGACGGGGATGCCGGCGAGCTGGGCGACCTCCTCCGCGGAGGCACCGGCTCGTATCCGCGCCTGGATGTCGCGGGGGCGGAGGTGGCTCTCCACCTCGATCTCGATCTGGCCGAGGCGCGCGCGGTCGTTGCGCACGGCGGCGCGGAGCCGCTCGTCGATCGGAAGTGTGTACTCCGTGCTGTCAGCAGCCTTCAGCACCAGTCGTGTGCCGTCGTTGGAGACGGCCACGACACGCAGTTCGGGCATGGGGACCTCCCGGGTGGTGCCTGCCGACGTCACGTGCGTCGCTGCTTCCGCTAGTCGAGTGTGGCCTGCCCGGGTGCAGCCTGCCACTACCTTGCCGAGTTGCCCGGCGTGTCGGGCGTGGACCCTGGAGCGCCGGCATGGCACGGTGACCTGTTCACTACCCGGAGTGACTGGCGGTCACTCTGTGCATCCGGTTCCCGTGTGATGTCGAGCGCCACCGGTTCGAGTGCCGTCTCCGGCCCTCTCCCCGTGACCCCGGGCACCCGTGAGGGCGTCCGGACCCAGGTTTCGTCAATGTACTCCATTCGGGCCACCTGGGTGGACCGGCGCGCCGCCCAACTTCTCGGGCGGTGCGGGAGTTGGCTCGTCGCGATCTTCCCCCGTACGTGTCGCTCTTCACAGAAGGACCGGAAACGGAACTATTCCCTTCTCCCATTTGTCCCTTCTGGGTGCAAGGCACTCGGATGAGCCAGCAGGGGTTGGAGATGCGCCACAGGCCGGAGACCGACACGGACGAGCCGAAGGAGGCGAAGGCGGAGGAGCGCGAGGACGGACGGGGACGGGAGAAGGACGAGGACGGGGAGAGCGGCAGGAGAAGGGTCGACCTGAGCGTGGCCCAGGTGTCGGGCAGCGCCCTGGCCGCGGTCGTCGCGGCCAAGCTCGCCTCGACCCTGGGGGTGTACGGCACGATCATCGGCGCGGGTGTGATCAGCGTCGTCGCCACCTGCGGCGGCCCGTTCTTCCAGTACGTCTTCCGGCGCACCGGAGAGCAGGTCCGCGGCGCGACCGCCGCCCGGCCGAGGCCCCGCCGGGTCCCGCTCCCGGCCGGCGCCGCCTCCGCGGCCGAGCGGGAGGACCCCACCCTGCTGCTCGCCGCGGTCCCGCCGCCCCTCCCCGAGCGGGAGGAGTTCGGCGAGGCGACCACCCACGGCACCCGGGTCCGGGGCTGGAAGCGCCCGGCGGTCGCCGCCGCCCTGGTCTTCGGCGTCACCATGGGCGGCATCACCACCTACGAGCTGGTCGCCGGGGAGGACTTCAGCGGCCGGCAGGGGACCACCACCTTCGGCTCGGCCGTCCGCGGCGGCGGGCACGACGGGAGGGACGCGCCGGACCCGGGCGGGGAGACCACCCCCACGCCCTCCGGTTCCTCCGACGGCACCGGGCGGCCGGGGGACGGCGCCACCTCCGGACCCGGGGCGACCCCGAGCCCGGACGGCCGGAGCTCCGGGCGGCCGGACACCGGACGGGACGGAACCGGGACCCCGTCGGCCGAGCCGACTCCCTCCCTCCCCACCGGCCCCACCGACGGCGGGACGACCCCCGCGCCGGTGCCGACCGGCCCCACCACCGGACCGACCCTCCCGACCGGCGAGCCGTCCACCGGCACGGGACCGACCGGGGACCCGACCTTCCCGTCGGCCCCGGCACCGGAGGGACCCGGCACCGACACCGGGACCGGCCCGGAGCCCGGAGCCGGATGACGCCGGACGGACCAGGATGACGGGGAACGGCCGCCACGCACCCGCGTGGCGGCCGTTCTCGTGCTCCGCGAAGGGCCCTCAGTCGCCCAGGACCCGCCGCAGATGGTCGTTGGCGAAGAGCCGTTCCGGGTCGAGCCGGTCGCGCAGCGCCGTGAACTCGGCGAAGCGCGGATAGGCCTCGGAGAGGTAGGCGGCGTCGCGGGTGTGCAGCTTGCCCCAGTGGGGACGGCCCCCGTGCGCCGTCATGATGCGCTCCACCGCGGTGAAGTACGCCCGGTGGGGCGTCCCCTTGTAGAGGTGGACGGCGATGTAGGCGGTCTCCCGCCCCGAGGCCGTGGACAGCGCGATGTCGTCCGCCGGGGCCGTGCGCACCTCCACCGGGAAGCTCACCTTGAGCGGCGACCGCTCGACCATCGCCTTGACCTCGCGCAGCGCGGCGACCGCGGCCTCGCGCGGCAGCGCGTACTCCATCTCCACGAAGCGCACCCGGCGCGGCGAGGTGAAGACCTTGTACGGGATGTCGGTGTACGTACGGGCCGACAGGGCCCGGCTGGATACCCTGGCGAGCGCGGGGACGACCGGCGGCACCGCCCTGCCCAGCGAGCAGGCGAGCTGGAAGACGCCGTTGGAGAGGAGCTCGTCCTCCACCCAGCCGCTGATCCGCCCGGGGGGGGCGGCGGGGCCCGCGCTGCGGTTGTTGCGCTTGGTGCTGCAGTTGTCCGTGTGGGGGAACCAGTAGAACTCGAAGTGCTCGTTCTCCGCGTGCAGCGCGTCGAACTCCGAGGTGACCCGGTCGAAGCTCATCGGCTCCTCGCGTGCGGTGAGCAGGAAGACCGGCTCCACCGCGAAGGTGATCGCGGTGACCACGCCGAGGGCGCCGAGCCCGATCCGGGCGGCCGCGAAGACCTCGGGATTCTCCTTCTCCGAACAGGTCAGCAGCTGCCCGTCGGCCGTCACCAGTTCGAGGGCGCGGATCTGCGCGGCTATCGACGCCGAGTCGCGGCCCGTGCCGTGCGTACCGGTGGAGGTGGCCCCGGCGACGGTCTGCTCCATGATGTCGCCCATGTTCGTGAGCGACAGGCCCTCCCGGGCCAGCGCCACGTTGAGCCGCTTCAGGGAGGTGCCCGACTCGACGGTCACGGTCATCGTCTCGCGGTCGATCCGCCGGATCCCGGTCAGCAGGTCCGGCCGGATCAGCACGCCGTCGGTGGCCGCGATCGAGGTGAAGGAGTGGCCGGTGCCGACCGTCTTCACCCGCAGCCCGTCCTCGGCCGCCCGGCGCACCGCCTCGGCGAGCTCCTCGGCCGAGGCCGGGCTCACCTCGCGGACCGGGCGGGAGGTGACGTTCCCCGCCCAGTTACGCCACGGACCGCTCGCCGTCCTGCTGCTCCCCGACCCCGCTGTCGTCGTCCCGCTCACGCTGCCCCTCCCGGTTCGGCGCCGGCCTGCGCAGCCGGCGGTGTCCGAGGAGACCCACCACGACCGCGGCCGCGCCCGAGACGACGGGCACCACGTATCCCGCTTCCGCTCCCGACGCGTCGACCACCCAGCCGGCGGCCGAGGAGCCGAGCGCCACGCCGATCGCGAGACCCGTACCCGTCCAGGTCATGCCCTCGGTCAGCTTGGTGCGCGGTACGTGCGCTTCGACGAGGGCCATCGTGGTCACCATGGTAGGCGCGATGGACAGGCCCGCGACGAAGAGCGCCACGGCCAGCAACGGCAGGTTCCCGGCCAGTAGGAGGGGGATCATACTCACGGCCATCGTGCAGACGCCCAGCAGCCACCTGCGGGACGGCTCGCCCTTGAGGTGGAGCAGTCCGAAGACGGCCCCGGCCAGACAGGAGCCGAGCGCGTAGACGGCCAGGACGAGGCTGGCGGCGGCCTTGTGCCCCCGCTCCTCGGCGAAGGCCACGGTCACCACGTCCACCGAGCCGAAGACGGCGCCGGTGGCGACGAAGGCGAGGATCAGGACCCGCAGACCGGGGGAGCGGAGCAGGGAGCCGTCCCGCTCATCGCCCCGCCTGGGGTGCGGCCGGGGCTCCGTGGCGCGCTGCGCGGTCAGCCAGAAGACGCCGATCGCGAGGAACACCCCGGCGAGCAGCGGACCGGCCTCGGGGAACCAGATCGTCGACAGGCCGATGGAGATGATCGGGCCGAAGATGAAGCACACCTCGTCGACGATCGACTCCCAGGAGTACGCCGTGTGCAGGCTCCTCGCCTCGCCCCGGTAGATCTCCGCCCAGCGGGACCGGATCATCGCCCCGACGCTCGGCACGCAGCCGATCACGGCGGTGAAGAGGAAGAACGTCCAGTCCGGCGCCCCCTCCCGCACGCAGAGGAGGAGCCCGGCGCCCGCGGCGAGCGACACCAGCGTCACCGGCCGGAGCACCCGCCGCTGCCCGTGCCGGTCGACCAGGCGCGAGACCAGGGGGCCGAGGACGGCGGCGGACGCCGCGAGCGTCGCCGAGAGTGCGCCGGCGAGCCCGTACCGGCCGGTGACCTGCGAGATCATGGTGACGATGCCGATGCCCATCATGGACAGGGGCATCCGGCCGAGGAGACCGGCGACGGAGAACGACGCGGTTCCGGGCGCCGCGAAGATCGCGCGGTAGGGACTGGGCAAGGGGCACTCCGGAATCTCCGTGCTTCGGAGCTGGCTCCGCGCGACGACTCGGCACGCGCCCGCGCGACCGCGGGACACGTGTAGTTAACAGCTAAAGCCTACGGCGTTGAAGTGAGTGGGTCATCCCCCTTTCGGACGGCGGACGGCGGACGGCGGACGGCGGAGCGGTGGACGGCTGCCCCGCCCCTTCCACCGGGCCGCCCCCGTCCCTTACGCCGGGCCGCCCCGTCCCTTCCGCCGGGCCGCGCCTCCGCCGCCGGGGACGGGTGGGAGGATCGGTGCCATGTCCGATCAGCATGATCCCGCCCCGTACGACGCCCTGCTGCTGCTCTCCTTCGGTGGACCCGAGGGCCCGGACGACGTGGTCCCGTTCCTGGAGAACGTGACGCGCGGCCGCGGCATCCCGAAGGAACGGCTCAAGGAGGTGGGGCAGCA
>NZ_JBIBBZ010000017.1:0-126030 GCF_042900925.1 Streptomyces sp. NPDC012825
ACGAGACGATCTGCGCCTTCGGCCGCCTCGGCACGATGTTCGCCTGTGACAAGTTCGGCTACGTCCCGGACATGATCACCTGCGCCAAGGGCATGGCTTCTGGTTATTCCCCGATCGGCGCCTGCATCGTCTCCGACCGCATCGCGGAGCCGTTCTACAAGGGTGACAACACCTTCCTGCACGGCTACACCTTCGGCGGTCATCCGGTGTCGTCGGCAGTGGGTCTTGCCAACCTGGACATCTTCAAGCGCGAGAATCTCACGCAGCATGTCCTGGACAACGAGGACGCCTTCTTCTCGACGCTGAAGAAGCTGCACGACCTGCCGATCGTCGGCGACGTCCGCGGCAACGGCTTCTTCTACGGCATCGAGCTCGTCAAGGACAAGGTCACCAAGGAGTCCTTCACGGACGAGGAGACCGAGCGCGTCCTGTACGGCTTCCTCTCCAAGGCGCTGTTCGACAACGGCCTGTACTGCCGTGCCGACGACCGCGGCGACCCGGTCATCCAGCTGGCCCCGCCGCTGATCGCCGACCAGGGCACCTTCGACGAGATCGAGGGCATCCTGCGCTCGGTGCTCACCGAGGCGTGGACCAAGCTCTGATCCACCTCCAGCACCGTCACAACGGCCGTCCAGAGGAAGGCGAGAACGACGATGGAGAAGATACGAGTCATCCAGTACGGCTGCGGCAAGATGTCCAGGTACACCCTTCGCTATCTGCACGAGAAGGGCGCGGAGATCGTCGGCGCCATCGACACCGATCCCGCTCTGCTGGGCAAGGACGTCGGTGAACTCGCCGGGCTCGGCTTCGACCTCGGTGTGAAGGTCCGCGCCGATGCCGACGCCGTCCTCGACGAGTGCGACGCCGATGTCGTGCTGGTGACACTGTTCAGCTTTCTCGAGGACGTCTACCCGCACATCGAGAAGTGTGTCCGGCAGGGCTTCGACGTCGTGACCATCGCCGAGGAGTGCCTCTACCCCTGGACGACCTCGCCCGCCCTGACCAACCGGCTGGACAGGCTGGCCAAGGATCATGGGTGCACGGTCGCGGGAAGCGGCATGCAGGACGTGTTCTGGGTCGGAATGATCGCCACCGTTGCCGGAGGCGTGCACCGCATCGACCGGATCGAGGGCGCCGTCAGTTACAACGTGGACCACTACGGGCCGGCCCTGGCGAAGGCGCACGGTGTCGGACTCACCGCGGCGCAGTTCGAACAGGACATCGCCCATCCGACGGAGATCGTCCCCGCCTACGTGCGCAACTCCAACGAGGCACTGTGCAGCGTGATGGGCTGGACCATCAAGAGCACCACCCAGCGCGCCCTCCCCGTCTTCCACGAACAGGACATCCATTCCGAGACGATGGACGGCATCATCCCCAAGGGCGACGCCATCGGCATGAGCGCCGTGGTCACCACCGAGACCTTCCAGGGCCCGGTCATCGAGACCCAGTGCATCGGCAAGGTGTACGGGCCGGGCGAGGGCGACATGTGCGACTGGCGCATCCTCGGCGAACCCGATACGGCCTTCGCGGTCGCGAGCCCCGACACGGTCCGGCACACCTGCGCGAGCGCCGTACAGCGCGTGCCCACCGTCATCAACGCCGAACCGGGCTTCGTGACCGTCGACCGTCTCCAGCCGCTGCCGTACATGACCTATCCGATGGACCACTACCTGCGCCCGCACTGATCGAACCAGGTGGCCGGCCGTCCGGGGGTTCAGCCGTGACGGAACCGGCGTAACGGAACCGGACGGTCCGGCATTGCCTTTCTGTACCATCGGTGTCACCATTGGTTCATAATTCAGTGGATCAAGGGTGGGGACGGCATGACGGTGTTCAAACACAAGGGCGCGGCGCTCACGGGGGCGGCAGTGGGCCTGACAGCGGGGATGGCCTGGCTGTGGCGGAACCAGGCCACCCTGGCGACCTCGCGGCCTCTCAACGAGTGGGCCTTCACCCACATGTCGGCGCTGATGCCCACCGACCCGGTCTGCCGATCGGCCCGTCCGCAGCCGTTTCTCTGGCGCGAGCGCCCCATGGAGTGCACCTACCACTACGCCGGGCGCCAGCGCACACTGGACGATCTGCACCGGCGTACGCACACGACCGGTTTCGCCGTCGTACACCGCGGAGTCCTGGTGCACGAGTGTTATCCCGGCCTGTTCGCCTCCCCGCGGTCCCGGTTCCAGCTCTTCTCCCTGACGAAGTCGGTGACGTCGATGCTTATCGGCATCGCTCTGGAGGAAGGGGCCCTCTCTTCACTGGACCGGACTGCGGTCTCTTACCTGCCCGAGCTGACGGGATCGGCCTACGACGGGCCGACGGTGGCACATCTGCTGGACATGTGCAGCGGCGCGGGCGGCGTCGAGGACTACGCCGACCCGGACGCGCCGATCAGCCGCTTCGAACGGGCCGTGACCGGCAACGGCTCGGTCCTGGATGTCATCCGCTCGCTGCCGCGTGCCGGTACGCCGGGTTCTGTGTTCAACTACTCGACACTCGACACACAGGTACTGGGCTGGGTGCTGGAAGCGGCGACCGGAGTCTCGCTGGCCCGTTACGCGGCGGAACGCCTCTGGGGCCCCATGGGCGCGGAGCACGACGCCTACTACTTCCTGTCCCGGCGGCATCCGCGCACGGCGCTCGGTGGAGGCTCACTCAACGCCTCGGTCCGCGATCTCGCGCGCCTTGGGATGCTGATGGCCCGTGGCGGGACCTGGAACGGACGACAGGTCATACCCGCTTCCTGGACCGAACGCAGCCGCGGCGCCCAGGACTCGCACCTGGCGGTCGGGGCGCTGGGTCCCGGCCTGCCCGGCCACTACGGCTACGCGAACCAGTGGTGGACACTGGGGGGCGAACACCGTGCCTTCACCGGACTGGGCATCCATGGCCAGTACCTGTGGGTCGACCCGGTCGCCGATGTGGTGGTGGTGAAGACCAGCGCCTGGCCCACGGCGGACGACACCGGGCGGGACGCCGAGACCGTGGCCGCACTGACCTCCCTCGTCTCCTGGCTCAGCAGCCGCGACTGAGCGGACCGGGCCCCGCAAGGACGGCCGATAGAATGTCCGCCATGACGGAACCCAGATCGTCGGCCGAGCCGAAGGCACGGCGCGGGCGTCCACCGTCCACCGTGCTGAACCAGAAGCTCATCCTGGACACTGCGCTCACCCTGGTGGAGCGTGAGGGGCCGGACGCGTTGACCCTGCGCCGGCTCGGGGCGGACCTGGGAGCCAACCACACAGCCGTGCTTCGCCATTTCGCCGGTAAGGACGAGATTCTGCTCGGGCTGGCCGAACTGCTGATCGCTGAGGCTATGGAGAGCTTCGTACCAGCAGACACCTGGCGAGAGACGCTTGAGTCGCTGGCCCGCCGCGTGCGTACCGCGTGCCTGGCCCACCCTCAGGTCGCCCTGCTCGTGACGGCGCGCGTCTCGCGACGTTCGGCGGAGTTCCACGGCGCCGACGTGGTCATCGGCGCACTGCAACGTGCAGGTTTCGACGACCGCGACGCGGCGCGCTACTACCGCGCACTGGTGGATACGGCCCTGGCCCTCTCCTCCTACGAGGCAGCCTCTGCCGCGCTCGACAGCGACGCGCTGGAGGGCGACCGGATGGCGTGGCGCCGGGAGTACCTGGCTGTGCCGCCGGCCCGGTACCCGCATCTGGCCGCAGCCGCGCCCTATCTGGCAGAAGCGGACGACAACGACCAGTTCGAGACCGTGCTGGGCCTGATCCTGGACTCCATCGAGGTACGGGCGCGCGGGGCGTCCCCGGTCTCGCCGGACAGTTCTGCGCTCCAGGACTCCGCCTGAGGTCACCCGGCTGCCTCTTCGGCCTCTCTGGACTCGCCGTACCGGCGTTCCGTTGATTACCTGAAGGAGTACGTCCTCGCACCGAAGGGCTCGTGTCATGCACGTCAGCAGACTCACCCCCGCCGTTCTGGCAGACCTGCGGCGGCCCCGGCGGTACCCCGCCATCTCCCTCGTCATGCCGGCCCACTCGCGCCGCGGTGTGGAAGAAGACCGGGTTCGGCTGAAGAACCTACTCGCCGAGGCACGCCGGCAGCTCGCGGCCGATCCGCAAGTAGGACGTGAGGAGCGGCTGGAGCTGGAGGCCAAGCTCGACGACCAGGTGGTCCTGGCGCGGCACGACGTGCTCCTGCACGCCGCAGACGGCCTGGAGGTGCTTGTGGCGCCCGGCGAGGAAACCCAGGTGTGGGAACTTGCCGGAAAGGGAGACATCCCCACCCGCGTCGAGTTCGCGCAGACATTCCTGACCCGCTACCTGGTGGCCGCCTACGAGCGGCTGGCCCCGTACTGGGTCCTCGTCCTGTCGCTGGGCACCTCACGCCTCTGCGAGGGCTCGGCCGACCGCCTCGTCGAGGTCGAGGAATACGGTTTTCCGGCCGAGCCCGAGATCCCCGATGCCGAGGACGCCCTTCCCGGGAGGATCGACCTCTTTCCGTCCCCAGCCCGCGACGAACGCATCCAGCAGCACATGCGCGCCATCGACGAGCGGCTCGCCAGAGCCCTCGCCGAACGACAACTGCCGCTCTTCCTCATCGGCGGCACCAAAGTGCTGGCCGAATTCGACGCGGTCACTCAGCACGCCCAGCAGGTGGCCGGCCAGCTTGAGCTGGTCGGCATGGAGGAGCAGAGCCTGCCCGTCCTCGCCGAGCGGTTGGAGCCGGTCCGGGAGGAATTCCGCGAGCGACAGACAAAGCAGGCGCTCCAGGCTCTCGATGAGGCTCGCGACCGCCACCAGTACGCCGAAGGAGTACAGGACGTGTGGGCTGGGGCCGTCGACCACCGGATCCGGCTTCTCGTCGTCGAGGAGTCCTTCCACGCCGCCGGTACGGTCTCCTCGAACGGCCGCGGCCTCCGGCTCGTCCCGACACCTGGCGATCCCGACTTCACCGGGGGTGGTGCCGCCGTCGACCAAGAGGCACTCCCGGCCGATGTCGCCACCGACCTCGTGGACACCCTCGTGGAGGAGTCCCTCGCCTCCGGTGCCACCGTCCGCTTCGTCCCCGAAGGCACACTGACCGGACACCAGCGCATCGCAGCCGCCCTGCGTTACTGACCCCTCCTCCCGGAAACCGAGCCGGATCCCATCGGTGCTGCGGGCCCCTGGAAAGGGTTACCAAGCACCGATGGGTGTACCCCGTCGGTCTCCGACGCCGGACACTACAGCGGCCCCGGCCCACATCGGCCAGGCCCATGCGAAGCGAGATGCGCGATGCTGAACAGCGTTACACCCGTTCCTGCATCGAAAGGTGGTACGGCCCGCGATGAGAGGTGAGCCCCTCCGCCGTACGCCGCGCGCTGCGACTCGCACCGGGAACCCGTAGAGAAGCCGGAGAGTGGTGCCTCGCGGCATAACCGCATCCCACGTCACTCCCGATCTCACTGCCTTTGAAAGGGCTCCCTTCTCATGCCTGAGCGTCGTCTGCGCGGCCTGCGAGCCTTCACCCCCGGAAAACCCGCCAAGTCTCCCCCAACTGCACCCGCTCCCCAGCAGTCCGTCCTCGGCCCGTACACCGCCCGGTCCGACCAGGACAACAGCGTGATCACGGCCGCGCTCTATCAGAACGGCCGGCGCACCAGTGCCCACCCCAGTCTGGCGGAGACCTTCCGCCAGCTGCGCGAGCAACCCGGCAACATGGCGTGGATCGGGCTGTACCGGCCCGACCCGGCCGAGCTGTACTCACTTGCCGAGGAATTCGACCTCCATCCCCTCGCGGTCGAAGACGCGCTGGAAGCCCACCAACGGCCCAAACTGGAACGTTACGGCGACACCCTCTTCGTCGTGCTGCGTGCCGCCCGCTACATGGACGCCGCCGAAGAGGTCGACTTCGGCGAACTGCACCTCTTCGTCGGCCGCGATTTCGTCATCACCGTCCGCCACGGCGCCGCCCCTGACCTGGCCGCAGTGCGCAGCCGCATGGAAGACAGCCTCGACCTCTTGGCACTCGGGCCCGAGGCGGTGCTGTACGCAATCCTTGACGCAACCGTGGACGGCTATGCTCCCGTCGTCGCCGGTCTGCAAAACGATATCGACGAGATCGAGACCGAAGTCTTCACCAACACCCCGGGTGTCTCCCGCCGCATCTACGAGCTCTCGCGCGAGATGGTGGAGTTCCAACGGGCTACCCGCCCTCTGGCCGGCATCCTGGGCGGCTTGTCAGCAGGCTTCGAGAAGTACCACATCGACGAGGAACTGCGCCGCTACCTGCGCGACGTCGCCGATCATGCCACCCAAGTCACCGAACGCGTGGACGGCTTCAAGCAAGCCCTGGGTGAAATCCTCACCGTCAACGCCACCCTCGTTGGCCAGCAACAGAACGAAGAGATGAAAGCCTTGGCCGAAGCCAGCCACGCGCAGAACGAAGAAGTCAAGAAGATCTCCTCATGGGCGGCCATCCTGTTCGCCCCCACTCTGGTCGGCACGATCTACGGCATGAACTTCGACCGCATGCCCGAACTCAGCTGGGCCTTCGGCTACCCCTTCGCCCTAGCCCTGATGGGTGTCGTATGCGTTGGTCTCTACATCGCCTTCAAACGGCGCAACTGGCTCTGAACCACCTGCTCTCTCGCCATCAAGCAAGGAAACAACTGATACAGCCAGGTCTGTGCGCCGTGCTCCAGCGCGTCGTTCCGCTGCTCGCCTTCGTCACCGTGCGGGAGAAAGACACCGAACCGTGCCAGTTTGAAGTGGCGGGCTGCGGCCCCTGCCAGCCACTACGCCGGTGACCTCGGTACGGGGCACGACGTCTTCCCGGAACGGCCGACCTACGGTGCGGGGTTGTAGTGGACGATGGTGGTCTCGCAGGCCTCGGCGTACACCTTCAGCGCCTCGGCTTCGGTCTGGTCGACCGCGAGGTCCCAGCGGAGCTTGGTGGCGGTCCATTCGCCGATGTAGCGGCAGTGGGCGTCGGGCAGGGGCGGCATCCAGGTGGCGGGGTCCTGGTCGGCCTTGGAGCGGTTGGTGCGCGCGGTGACGGCGACGAGGGAGGCGGCGGCGCCCTGGTCGTTGGCGTAGGCCTCGCGCCTGGTGGAGGTCCAGGTGCTGGCGCCGGAGTCCCAGGCCTCGGCGAGGGGGACCATGTGGTCGATGTCCAGCTTGCCCGCCTCGTCCACCTTGACGTTGTCGTAGTACGAGACCCACCTTCCGCCGGTCAGTTTGCAGCCGGCCGCCACGGCCGGTTCCTGGACGGCTTCGGTGAGGAGGACTTCGTTGCGGGTGTTGCAGCCGTCGGCCGCGTCGAGGCCGGTGTTCCAGTGCCGGAAGGAGGTGCGGGTGTAGCCGGTGCGGTCCTCCTCGGCGACGGGGAGCTTGCCGACGGCGTCCTCCAGCGGCAGCACTTCTGGAACCGGCACCACCACCGCGGCCGCGGCCGCAGCGGTGAGGGAGGGGAGCGTGAGGGGGGGCAGGGCGAGGCAGAAGGCGGCAGCGCCGCGCAGCAGGTTGGTGATCACACCCGTAGGCATAGCGGACCCGGGCCTGGCAATACGCCGCGGCGGAGGCTGTCATCGACCGCGCGAGGCGCTGGGATGCGAAGGAGAAACGCTCCGCCTTGTCGTGCTCGGGTTCACCCGAGAGGACGAGACCGTACGAGCCCCCCCGCCGGCCGGTTAAGCCGACTGGTCAGCGTTCGGGGCGCTCGTAGTGCAGGAGGCGAATGCGGGCAGCCTGCTCGGTCATGCCCAGCGCCTCGGTGATCGCGGGCATTGACTCAACCTGCTCGCGGACCAGGACCCGTACGACTTCAGGACCGGTCAGCGACCGTACGAGCCTGCAAACGGACGGCCACGGCATCACGGGCCCTGTGCGAAGACTTTAGGCATCTTTGGGCCGGTGAAGGGCGTGACGACCTGCCGCTGGGCAAGGCGGACCGCGTGATACGTGTAGTGATCGTCGTACTGATCCTCTGCGCCGCAGTCGCGGCAGCCGTGGCCGGGATAGAGGCTTCGCCCCTGTGGTGGCTCGCCGGTGTTCCGCTTACTCTCCTGGGTCTGCTCGGGGCATGGGATCTGCTGCAGCGCCGGCACTCGGTGCTGCGCACTTACCCCGTCCTCGGCCACGCCCGTTTTCTCCTGGAGGGGATACGTCCGGAGCTTCAGCAGTACTTCATCGAGCGGAACTACGACGGCCGCCCCTTCGACCGGGATGTGCGCAACATCGTCTACGAGCGCGCCAAGGGCACTGATGCGGAAGAGCCCTACGGCACCGAACGGGACGTGTACGAGGCAGGCTACGAGTTCCTCATCCCCTCCATGGCACCTTGTCCCGTACCCGAGACAGCTCCCCGGGTACGGATCGGAGGGCCTGGCTGCGACCGCCCCTACGACATGGCGCTGCTCAACGTCTCGGCGATGAGCTTCGGCTCCCTGTCGGCCAACGCGGTCCTCGCGCTCAACGGGGGCGCCGCAGCGGGTGGTTTCGCCCAGGACACCGGTGAAGGGGGTCTCTCCGACTACCACCTGCGCCCGGGCGGCGACCTCGTCTGGGAGGTGGGAACGGGGTACTTCGGTTGCCGGACCGACGAGGGCGACTTCGATCCGTCCCAGTTCGCCGACAAAGCTGCCCATGACCACGTCAAGTGCGTGTCCCTGAAGCTCTCGCAAGGAGCGAAGCCCGGCATCGGCGGTGTCCTGCCGGGAGCCAAGGTCAACGCCGAGATCGCCCGGGTCCGGGGCGTGCCCGAGGGCCGCACGGTCGTCTCCCCGCCGTATCACCGGGTCTTCTCGACTCCGCGGGAACTCGTCCGCTTCATCGCCCGGATGCGGGAGTTGTCCGGAGGCAAGCCCGCCGGGTTCAAGCTCTGCGTCGGCTCACGCCGGCAGTTCCTCGCCGTGTGCAAGGCCATGCTGGAGGAAGACACCACTCCCGACTTCATCGTGGTGGACGGAGCCGAGGGCGGAACGGGCGCGGCGCCGCTCGAGTTCGCCGATCACGTCGGCACCCCGCTCACCGAGGGTCTGCTCACCGTGCACAACGCCCTCGTCGGCGTCGGCCTGCGCGACCGCGTCAGGATCGGGGCGAGCGGGAAGATCGCCACCGGTACGGATCTGGTCAAGCGCATGGTGCAGGGCGCCGACTACGGCAACGCCGCGCGGGCGATGATGTTCGCCGTCGGCTGTATCCAGGCCCAGCGCTGTCACACGAACACCTGTCCCACCGGCGTCACCACCCAAGACCCCCGCCGGGCCCGCGCGATCCATGTTCCCGACAAGACGCTGCGCGTCCAGCGCTTCCAGGAAGCGACCGTGGCCAGCGCCTTGCAGATCATGGCATCCATGGGAGTCACCGACCCCGCACAACTGCGCCCGCACATGCTCCGCCGACGCATCGACCCCGTTACCGAACGCTCTTACGAAGAACTCTACGAATGGCTCCACCCGGGACAACTGCTCGCAGAGCCGCCCGCCTCCTGGGCAGCCGACTGGAAGGCCGCCGACCCCGGCCGCTTCACCGTCTGATCACCGAAGGCCGACGCCACTGAGCGGCCCTCGGCCACATACCGGGCGGCGGCACCCGGCGGTCCGCACCGAACTTGCGTCCACCCCTGTCGATCCGCCGCCCTCCTGTGTCCCGCGCCCTGCTGCGCGGGGCACAGGCGCGCCCCATCTGGGACCACCTGCCGGGGGTGGTCATCTCGCGTGGGCGCACAGGGGCTGTCGGTCATCTGCGCTACGGTCGTCTTCCCCGTGAGGGGTGCCCCGTTCTCGCCCGGCCTCTATCTCAGGCCGGGCGAGAACGGGCTGGCACGTCCCCCTTGCGTCGGCACGCGGGGACGCACCTCTTCCGGATGGAAGGGCGACACCAAGGTGTGCTGCCTCCATATGAGGGGGTCCCCAGCGCGAATGCAAGGAAAACCGGGAACTTCGCCCCCATGGCTTATCCGATGTGCTTTACGTGCACGGGAACGGTCACCTCCGGCTCGCCGGCTGACCGTCCGCGACTTCTAATGTTCCGCGATTCCTTGATCACATCGCGTGATGCCCTCATCACAGTCCATGCTGAGGCTCCCTCAACAGCGGTTCGGCACCCGCCTGTTGAAGGGGCCTCTTCGGCGTGGCCTTCCGGATGGCTGCGACACGACACCAAGGAAGAAGTGATGAGCACGAAACAGATGGCGGCAGCAATGGCGCTGACGCTGGTGGTGTTCGGCTGGAGCGTGGTGATGGCGGCGATGGGCCACGCGGCCCTGATCGCCGCCGCGGCTCCGATCCTGGGCCTGACCGTGACCCAGGTCCTGCGCAGCGTCCGCTCGAGGGCCGTCCCGGCCGCCGGGCACCGCGTGGAGGCGGTGCCCGACAAGGACGGTGGCGCCCCGTGACGACCCTGTTCAGCGCACCGGGACCGGACCCCGAGCCGGTCCCGGTGCGCCCCGGACGCAAGCTGGGGCCCATCGCGGCCACGGTCGGCAGCTCCCACCGAGCCTGGCTGGAACCGATCCGCGGGCACTACCTGTCCAGCGGACGAACCCTCAGCGACCTCAGCTTCCGCATCCTGCTGGCCAAGTCCAAACTCTCCGAGCTGCTGCGCGGCGTGGGCCACTACCCGCGCTGGGAGGTCATCCACCGCCTGGCCGAGGAACTGGGCATCCCCGGCTGGCCGCTGCACCGGCTGTGGAAGCAGGCAGCCCTGGACGCTGGCAAGAGCAAGGACTGGGTCGAGCGGTCCACCGACAACACCGTCACCATCGCCCCCACCGGGCCGCCCCTGGAGCACGGCGCGCTGCGCTCGATAGTCGCGGAAGGCTACCGGCGCTACGCCGGGGCCTTCCTACCCGACCAGGCCCGCGACGCCGCGGTCGAGGACACCTTCGCCATCCTCTGGCTGTCCTTCGGAGACGCCCTCGCCAGCCCCGACACCCGCCGCTTCGCCTGGGAGATCCTGCGCGCCACGGTAAAGGCCAAGGCCGACCACCGCGACCGCCGGCCCCTGCTCGGCGAGGCCGCCTTCGACACCGTCGCCCTGCGCGCGCAGACCTCCCTGAAGGGGGAGATGGCGCAGCTGGCCGAGAGCATGGAATTGTTCGCGGCCATCAGCCGGCTGCCCGAGACCCAGCTCGACGTCATGGTGCTGCGCCGCCTGTGCGGGTTCAGCGCCCACAAGGTCTCCGACCTCCTCGGCATCCCGCTGGCCTCCGTACGGTCCAACGAACGCCACGCCGAACGATTCCTGGAAGACACCATCGAGCTCCCGCCCCCGACCGGAGGAACCACCCCATGACCACGCTCGACGACATCCTCTCCAGGGCGCTGCTCGTCCACGACCGCGCCGTGCCCCGTGACGCCTTCCCACCCCATAACCCTGAACCGCCCATTCAGCCCCCCGTCACCCCCGGCCGGCCCACGGCCTCCTCGGCGGACGCAGCCGAAGACCTGCGCGCCCTGTGCGAGACCCTGGTGCGTCACACCCCCGCCACCGCGGTCTCCGCCTTCGTCACCGACCAGGTCCCCGAACCCAGCAGCGCCCTGGTCCTGGCATGCGTCCTGCAGCTGACCGACACCGACGAGGGAGCGAGGTTCTGGTGGCAGTACGCCGCCGGCGCCGGCCAGCCGGGCGCCGCCTACTGCCTCTACCTGCACCACCTCGCCCTCGGCGAGACACACACCGCCCGCTGGTGGCACACCCAGACCGACGAGGACAAGCCCTCAACCCGCCAGGTGAACACCACCGTCCGCTGGAACGACGTCCCCGTCGTCCTGCGCCACGAGGACAAGGCCTCCACCGGCACGATCGTCCGCGTCCTGCGCACCCTGGCCCAGCACATCACGCGGCCGCGCTCCGCAGTGGTCACCGAGCTGATGAACTACATGCCCACCGCCGTCGCCGTCGGCTACCTCCGTGAACCGGACAGCGAACTCCCTCTGCCCGGACCCGCCTTCGCATACAAGATCAAAACCCTGCTCGACGCAGCCGCCGGCCAGCCCGACAGCCCCGGCAAGCAGCCGCCCCCACGACGGCACACCAGCCGGCCCGCACTGACCGCCCAGGAAAGCAACGAGGCCGCAACCCGCTGAACCAGGCATATGGACGGCCCGCACCATCTGGTGCGGGCCGTCCATATGCCTGGGCCCACCCACCAGAACTACGACAGGTCAGACGGACAGGGATCATTTCCAGGCGAGGTGTTCGTAGTGCAGGAGACGGGTGCGGGCGGCCTTCTCGGTCATGCCCAGCGCCTCGGCGACCGCGGGCATCGCCTCGTCGTGCTCACGGGCCAGGGCCCGGGCGGCTTCGGGGCCGGTCTCGGTGACAATCGCCTCCAGCGCACCGCAGACCCTGAGCATCGCCGCGTACCCGCGCGTCGTATCGTCCTCCAGCCACATCCGGTCGATCCGCTCGCGCACCTGACCCAGCAGCGCTGCGAGGTCCTTGGGCAGGGCGACCGCGCGCCCGGCGACGTCGTCGAGGTGGGCCTTCCACTCCCCGTAGGGGCCTGAGGTGTCGTAGGTGTCGGGGTCGTCGTCCTCGCGCACCTTCTCCCAGTCGATGACGTACCTCTTCGCCCCGCGCCAGCCGCACGCGCACCGCCCCCGCATCGAAATGGCGGTGGGCCGGCGGAATTCACCGTCGTAGTGCCACCACGAGGTCGACTCGTGGAAGGTGCTGCCGCTGCCCAGGTCGAAGAAGACCGGTCCCGGCTCGCTGCCGTCGGCCAGCAGCACCCCGACCGCACCCTCGTGCGACTCGAACCCCTCCCGCCGCCACCCCTCCCGCACCCCGTACACCACAACACCCCTTCCACCTCGGCACCTGCGCCCTGGGCACCGCACCCGGGACTTCCCGGAACCACGATGCGCAACAACCACCGTGCTTCGCAGCCGGATCGCGTCATATTCCACAGGCAGGTGTAGTGCGTACCGGTGGCGCGCGCCCCTGCGGCCGGGGGACGGGATGAGCGGGACGAGGCCGCAGCGGCACGCGTACCGTGGGGTGACGACCCGCCGGAAGGACTCCATGAGCGCGCAGCCCGGCCACCACGCTCCCGCCCCGCCGTACGCGCCCGCGCCCGGCGTCCCGGTCGAGCTCCTCGCCGAGTTGCGCGGCAGCGACCGCGCGCAGCGGTGGGTGCCGGCCTTCGAGGGGGAGTGGGCGGCCGCGCTGGAGGAGTCCCGCGGCACCTTCTCCCTCGCCCCCCTGTACGAGGTCGTCCAGATCTGGCAGGCCCGCCTCGCCCCCGCAGCCGAGGCGTTCCTCGCCTCCGGCAAGGACGACTCCGGCTTCGCGGACCCGGCCGAGATCCGCGGCAGACGCGGGTGAGCGACCAGCCCTACGCGGTCCGCCTGTCCGCGGCCGCGGCGAAGGCGCTCGCCGCCCTGCCCGAGCACGCCGAGCAGACCGCCTGGGACCTCCTGGACACCGCCGTCGGCGACCCATAGGGCTCCCCGCACTGGGACACCGGCGACCCAGAGGGCGAGGACGAACGACATCGGCCTGTGGCTTTGGCTCTGACCCAAACGGCACGGGTCGCCGCGCGCGATACGCAGAGCCGGAAGGTCGGTTCTGCACGGTCCATCGCCCGTCTTCGTGGTGTCTGTCGCCCCCTCTCTGCATCCTGGGCTACCGGGAGCGGCGGACGCACGGACGTGGACCGGGTGACGGCCGGGACGCCGGGATCGGGCGGTACCCCGCGCGTTACGACCTTCGCCGGTCGCTACGGGATCGCGGTCGAGTGCTGCACCGGGGCTGCCGCTGGGATCCTCCGCATCGTCGGCACCATTTGTTGCGCCTGCGCCCGGCTCAGCACGCCCGTTGAATCGGTATCGCGTTGCAGGAAGGGCAGGGTGATGTGCCACCAGTCGGCGAGACGCGCGGCGACCAGGCGGCGGTCCTCCAGCGCCTCGGTGAGGGTGCAGAGCCCGAAGAAGGCGCGGACCAGGGCGGGGGCGACAATGGCGGGGCGGACCCTGTGCGCGAGATGGCCGGTGGCGCGCGCCTGGGCGAGGAGACGGGTGGTGGCGGCGGTCCAGAGGGTGAAGGGATCGGGCAGGGGAGCGTCGATGGTGTCGCGCTCCGCCCAGAGACGTGCGCCGGCGCGCACGACAGTGTCCTCTATGAGCGCGTGCGCGATCTCGAAGCTGAGGGACACCAGCCGGTCGAGCGGCGGTACGGAACGGTCGGCGTAGCGTGCGCCCAGATGGGGCCACGTGGCGAATGCGTCCTTCACCACGGCGAGGGCGATTCCCTCCTTGCTGGCGTAGTGGAAGTAGACGGACCCGCTGGTCCGGCCGGAGCTGGTGCTTATGTCGTTGACGCTGGTACCGGCGTATCCCCGTTCGGCGAAGAGGCGGGCGGCCTCCTCCAGCAGTGCTCTGCGGGTCGCCCTTGCTCGTTGCTGCAATGCGCCGCTCACTTCCACTCGGTGTTTTCGTGACGACCGAGAAGGTAGTGCGCCCGCGTACGCCGGTGGTAATTCGTCGCCCCGTCCGCAAGCATGGTTCTTTTGTGCGGGCGCTCATTCCCTGGAGTGGTCATTGTCTGTTCTCTGGCGCGTGGACCGGCCGTCCGGGTGAAGGCGTCGCCTCCCGTTCAGCCCGCGCCCGTTGCCTCGCGCATATGCGCCAACTGCGCTTCGTGCCAGCGGGTTAACCGGATCTCGAGCCGATACATCAAAACCAGTGGGAGTGCGTCCTTTATCCCACTTCAGTCATCGCGTCCAGCACTCGAAGCGGTGATTGCGTCACTCTGATCGCAAAAATAACGTAGCGGCCACGATGTTTCCCGTTTGCTGCTGTATGGACGTGATGTCCTTACTTTGTCAGGTGGTGCCCAAGTTCGGTGCTCCGCCCATTGGCCGGGAGACCCCAATCTGCCCGAACCGGTCACGTCACAAGCGTGACCGCTTCTTTCCCGGAGGCCGCATGACCACCCAGGCGCATCCCCTTCTCGGTTGGTCCCCCGAAGCCGTCGTCCTCGATTGCGACGGCACCCTGATGGACAGCGAACGGCACTGGCAGGACGCCCGAACCCGTACCTTTCGCGAGTTCGGGCTGACGGCTCCGCCGGGATTCGCCGACCGCGCGAAGGGCGTGCACTACGTCGACTGCGGGCGCTTGATGGCCGAGGAGACACACAAGCCCGACCTCGCCGACGACTTGGCCCGGTCGCTGTTGGGGCACTTCCTCTCCCTGGTCGCCGACGACCCCGTGACTATGCCCGGAGCGGTCGACTTCGTCCGGCTCCTCGCAGGACGGCTACCGCTGGCAGTGGCCAGCAACTGCCCGTCGCAGGTCGTGGAAGAGAGCCTTGGCCGCGCCGGCCTGCTGCGCTACTTCGCCCATGTGGTTGTTCCCACGGAGCCCTCCGGTTCGTCCACCTCGCAGAGGGTGGCGAACGGTCCGGACACCACCGCTCCGGAGGGCGTGCGGCCCAAGCCCTGGCCCGACGTCTACATGACGGCCGCCCGGCTCTGCGGTACCGAGCCGGAGCGCGCACTGGCGGTGGAGGACTCGGCGACCGGGATCGAGTCGGCTCGCCGGGCCGGACTGAAGGTCCTCGGGGTGGGACCGCGGCCTGACGAGGACGCCTCCCGCGTCGATCTGTGGGTGACCGCGCTGCACTCGCCGGTGCTCCTGGACTGGGTGCGGAGGCAGGTGCCGCGCCGGACGGATACTCCGGAGGGGTGAACCGGACCGCAATTCCAGGCCGGGGATGCCTTTTTAGGGGCGGTGGACCGAAGACGGGACCGGGAGCTGCGACGACCGGCCTGCGGAAGCCTACGAGGCGTGTACGTATGGGGCCAGGTCCCCGACGACCCCGGCGGCCGAGGCGAAGAGGAGAGCAACTCCCACGGCTCCCGGGTCGGGGACGCCCGCCGCGCGTTCGCCAACGTAGCTGGAGCGGCCCATGCGGGCGCGGAGCCGGGTAGTGTCGCGCACGCCCTGCCAGGCGGCTTCTGCGGCGGCGTTCAAAGCGGCGGTGGGAGGGGTCCGGTCGGGGAGGGCCTCCAATACCCCGGCCGCGGGGGCGAGGGCGTCGACCAGGGTCTTGTCACCGGGCGCGGCCCCACCGACGCGACGGATGGAGGCCAGTCCCCCCGCGACTCCCTTGGCGAGGGCGGGGGTGGTGAGACTCAGGGCTGCGACGGAAGTGGCGAGTGACTGGAGCAGCAGGCCGAAAAGGGGGCCGCTGGTGCCGCCCACCTCGTTGAGGAAGGCGGTGGCAGCGGCTTCCAGGGCCTCGGCGTCCCCAGGAGCACCGAGGGCGTCGAGACGCGTCAGGGCGGCGGTGGTGCCCGCGGACAGATTGGTGCCGAAGTCGCCGTCGCCGACCTGCTGGTCGAGGGCGGTGAGCTGGGCTTCGGTACTACGTACGGTACCGGCGAAGCGGCGTATCCAGGCATCGGCGGAGAGTGCCTCGTCAGCGGTGGCCAAGGTGCTGCTCCCGTTCTCGTGATCGGACGGATCGGCGGGTCGCCGGACCGGGTCTGCTCACCAGCGCAGAGCGGCGGTGTGCACGGGCGCGTCGTAGAAGGCGAGGTCGGTCGGTTCGGCGAGGAGGAGGGTGAGGGAGAAACCGCGCATGTCGAGGGCCGTGACGTAGTCGCCGACCAGGCTGCGGGCAGGGGCGACTCCCCGGGAGTCGAGGATCCGGGCCAACTCACCGTGAGCGGCGTACAGCTCCAGGGGAGTCACCGCACCGAGACCGTTGACCATGGTGATGACGGCGGCGCCCGGCCCCGGGGCGAGGGCACCGAGGAGTTCACCTGTCATCCGCTCGACCAGAGAGGTGAGCGTGCCATGGCGGACGGTTGACCTGGCCCGCTCCCCATGGATGCCGACGCCGTACTCCAGTTCGCCGACGGCGAGCTCGAAGGCGGGGCCGCCCAGGACAGGGGCGGTATGGGCGGCCGAGGCGACGGCGAGCGTACGGCAGCGGGAGGCGAGACGCGTGCCGAGCTCCTGGAGTTCAGCGAGACCGAGGCCGGTGTCGGCGGCACCACCGAGGATCTTCTCCAGAAGGACGGTGCCGCCGGTTCCCCGGCGGCCGGAGACGATCTCCTCGGATTCGGAGGCGAGGTCGTCGTCGACGAGGACGCGTGCGCACGGCACCCCCCGGTGGGCCAAGCGCTCGGCGGCGATGCCGAAGTTGATGCGGTCACCGGTGTAGTTCTTGACGATGTGCAGGACGCCTTCCTCGCGGGCGGCGGCGAGCGAACCTTCGTAGACCTGACGGTTGTGCGGTGAGGCAAAGACGCGTCCGGGGCAGGCGGCGTCGAGCATGCCCCGTCCGACGTACCCGGCGTGCATCGGCTCGTGTCCCGCGCCGCCGCCGGACAGCAGGGCGACACGCCGGCGCGGGGACGTGGCGCGGGCCAGGAGGAATCCGTGGTCGGGATCGAGAGTGAGCAGGTCCGCGTGGGAACGTGCGAAGCCCGCGAGCGCGTCTGACACGAGGGTGTCGGCGCTGTTCTCGAAATACGAGACCATGCGAATCCTCCGTGGTTAGGGGCCGCGAGGGGCTCCTCCATGCTGGGCTCCGGTTCCGCCCGGGGCAAGCCGCGCGTCAAGTCGCTCGTCTTTTCGAGTGCCGCTTTCCGCGATGGACCCGGGGGCGCCCGCAGCGCTTCGGGTTGGCGACAGCCGCTGCGGCCCGGTTCGCGGGGTGGGCGCCCCGGGCCGGTCGCCGGTCACTCCGATGGCGGCCCTGGAGGTGCTCGATCGGGCGGAGAAGACCGGCGTAGAAGCCGTCGTCGTTCTTCACGTGACAGGGCACGATCCGCGAGGGACCTGGATTTGAGCAGGAACACCCGCTGTAACGCCTTCGAGCCGTCGATCGCCCCACGGTCCTGGCGGACGTGCTGGGAGAGATGGAGGCATCGAGCCTGGGTTCGGTCCGGGTGAGCTGAGCTCGCACGTCCGGGAGGAGCCGTACGTCGAGGTGGAGGCCGATGCGGGCAATGGCGCGATCGAACTCGGTCTGGGCCGACGGCGAGCTCAAGCGGTCAGCGCATCACCGCTGTTCAGGAGGTCAGCGTAGAACTCTGCCGGAGTGCGATAACCGTGGATCTTACGCGGGCGGTGGTTGAGCTCGTGGGCGGTGATGTCCAGGTCGGCCTGGATGAACGTGCGGAGGTCCGCGCCCTTCGGCAGGCACTGCCAAGAGCCTCGTACGTCGGCGTGGAATTCCTCCAGGACACACGAAGTCCCCGGCCGGTCGGCCGGTGGTGGCTGTTCGTGTTGAAGGGCGTCGGTTACATGGTGCTCAGTCGTGCTGGGTGGTGTTGATGAGGTCGTGGCGCAGCATTCGCACGGTCCGGGTCAGCTCTCGTTGCGGGCGTTCATCGCGTCGTACCACCTCTGTGAGTTGAACGGGTCGCTGGTGCAGCTGTCGCAGTGCGGCAGGGAGTCGGTCCGGGTGGGATACGGCACGCCGGCCGAGCGGACGACGGTGGTCGGACGCGGCCTGAGAGGGCGGCGGCACAGCGGGCAGAGGTCTCCGTGGAGCAGTTCAGTAGTCATGCGGCGGACTGTGCACACACCGGCGGCTTACTGTCGCGTGCTCATCCGGCGGCCCGTCTGGCGGGCGGGCCGGTGAAGATCTGGTGATGAGCTCCCGCCCGGCGGGATGGACCCCGGATCACGCTTTTGTGCAGGTCAGCGCGGGGGTTCCATGGGCCGATGATCAGCATGTCGCCAGTTCGCCCGGGGGCCGGGGTGCGCTATCTCTTCCGTGGCGTGATGGTCGGTGATGGCCACCGCGCCGTAGGCACGCCGCTGCGCGCTGCCCAGGACGAGGCCGGTGTCCCGCCGGGTGTGTGGAGGGGCCGGGGCCTGGCCGCGCTTGGCCTGGTGGCTGGGGACGTGGTGAGTGAGCGGCAGGCCGAGCTGCTGCTGGGGGAGGGCAGGCACCCGGACGCCGACCGGATCGAGCGCGAGCTTCTGGCGCAGGGCGAGGGCCCGGCCCGCGCCCGGCGGGCGACCGTGCTGGGCAGGCCCATCGAGCACAACCAGTCGGCCACGACCGACAAGGCCAAGAAGCGCACGTCCTGGCTGGCCTTCGACCTCGTGTTCCGGCCTCCGCCGACGGCCCACATCGCATGGGCGCTCGGAGGTGACGAGACCCGTCTGGTGCTGGAGCTGTGCCAGGACATCGCCCGGGACAAGACCCTGGCGTGGCTGGAGGAGTCGGTCGCACAGATCCGCTCGAAGGCCGGCGGCAAGCAGCGGGCCCGGGTCAAGGACGGGCTGATCGTCGCGGTGTTCCGGCACTACGAGTCCCGCGCTGCCGAGTCGAAACCGCTGTTGCACGACCACGCGGTGGTGTCGGTCCGTGCCCGGCGGCCGCACGACGGGAAGTGGGGCAACCTGTCGGCGGACTCGCTGATGACTCACATCGTCGCCGCCGACACTCTCTACACCCTGCACTTCATGGAGGAGGTGACGGTGCGGCTCGGGTGGGCGTGGGAGCCGCGTGAGGTGACCCCGGGGCGCCGGCCTGTGATGGACATAGCCGGGATCGACCGACGCCTTATCGGCTGGCAGTCGACCCGCCGCCAGCAGATCGAGGACGCCCTGTCCGTCCTCACCGCCAAGTACAAGGAGCGGCAGGGGCACGCGCCGGGGGAGCGGGCCTCCTATTCGCTGGCCTGTCAGGCTGCCGACCAGACCCGCCCGCCCAAGCGCACCGAGCTGCTGTCGCTGACTGAGCTGCGGAGCCGATGGCGCACCTCCGCGATCCGGGCGTTCGGCGCCTGCACCGTTTACCGGCTCGCCGAGCGGGTGCGGGCGGCGGCCGCGGCGGTGTGGGCCCGGGTGCGGCCGGTGGTCGACGTCGTCCTGGCGGCCGTCGACGTCGTCGCTGTGGTGTATGTGATGCGCGGTGCTTTCGCACACCACCACCTGCTCGCCGAAGCCCGCCGCCACCTCTCCTACGCCCTGCGTGGCCGCCGCCACGAGCCCGGCCTGGACGAACAGATCGTGCAGAGGGTTCTCGACGACTACACCCGCCCCGTCGGGCGCGGCCGGAGGATGACCGCCGATCTGCGCGCCCTGTACCCGCGTGACACCGAGGACCAGGCCGTGCTGCGCCCGCTCACCCGCAAAAGGTCCGCCCCGCCGTACGAGCGGGCCCGTCTTGCCGCCGGGGCCCTGGCCGCCCGGGTCCGCGCCGCCCGGCGAGCGGAGCGTCTGGGCTCGCGCCCCCGCCCGTACACCGTCGCGGTGCCCACCGCCTCGAGGCCGTCGCATTAGCGGCCCTTCCGCGACGGCCGGAAGGACGGCCGTCTCCCGGAGCCGGAGACCGGCGTCGACGCGGTGGAGCAGACCCACCAGACCCTCGAAGTCGCCCGCGCGCAGATGATCGCCACGCTCCAGGACAGCCGGCGGGCACGCGAAGCCGCCCACGCCCGCCGCCCACCTCGGCGACGACACCGCAGCCGCACACGCAGCACTCCGGCATCCAACCTGCGCCGGGCCGAACCACAGGAGGCATCACGTGAACACCCCGGAAGACCGCCCCAACCTCGACGACGCACTCGCCCGTGCCCGTGCCGCCCGCGAGCAGATGGCCGCCGCGCTCACCGAGGACCAGGAGCCCGACCCCGACGAGCCGCTGGGGTGGCAGCCGATCTGGAAGCGCCCGAGGAAGCCGAAGTCGGAGGCCGCGAAGAAGGCGGAGCTGCGCAAGCAGCGCAAGCGACTCCAGCAAGCAGCCAAGCGCCGTCTCGCCGCCGGGAACTCGCGTCGGCCCCGCTCCCGGCAAAGCCGGATCGGCAACGCCGCCGCGCACCGTGACGCCCGCGCCTTGTCCCGAGTGCGGCACTCCAGCGCCTGGCTGTGGTGACGATGCCGGGCACCATCCACTGAGTGGAGCCCACTCAGTGGCCTCCACTCAGTGAACCTCTGCCAACTTGAAATAGCAGGTCAAAGGGCTGGTGTGACCGGTCCCTGGGGTACTCGTGCTGGTCGTGGGCGGGAGTCTGAGGAGAAGATCATCCGTCAGCGGTTGATCTCGAGGTTCGTCAGGACGAGCAAGGCGCGCAGGAGGCGGGTGGCGTGGGCGGGATCGGTGCGGAGCTTGGTGATGACCCGCCAGTTCTTGAGGTGGGCGAAGCCGTGTTCGACCGGTGCGCGTCCGACGGCGAGGACACGGTTGGCTTCCTTCTGGCCGGGGGTGAGTTTGTGGGTACGAGTGGCGATGTAGCCGGTGACGACCACGGGGTCGAGGATGTCGTTGTCCAGGCCGCGGAAGCCGAGGTCGGCCAACGCTCCGAGGCCGGCGGCACGCAGATGGGCCGGGATGTGGTCGTGGCGGGCGGCGGTGTTGTCGTGAGTGCGGCCGGGCCGGGCGGCTGATATCCAGATCAGGCGGCCCTTCTCGTCGGTCAGGGCGAGGAAGTGCAGGCCGTGGCTTCGGTGCTTGCCGGAGTAGTTCCGCCGGTCGGCCTTGCCGGTGCGACGCTGGGTACGGATGAGGGTGCCGTCGATCAGGACCACCTCCCCGCCCTGCTTGGCGACCTTCTTCAGGGCGCGGTCGAGGCGCGGGGCCTGGGCAGCGAGCAGTCCGATCAGTTCGTCGCGCCAGCGTCGGACGGTGGACTCGGACACGTTGTTGCCATCGGCCATGTCGGCTAGGCGCTGGTCGTGGCGTAGTACGGCCAGGACGATCACCGCGATCTTCCCCGGCGGCAGGATCCGCCACCTGGACCGGATCGTCTTGAGATGGCGCCTGAGCAGGTCGGCGAGGTGGTTGACGGTACGCGCGGACAGCGGCAGGCGGCACTGGTAGACAAGCGGGCGGGTGTCCTCGGCGCGCTTTCTGGTATTCGTCACACAATTCCAACGGCCGCCGGGGGCACCCCGGTTACGCCCATGCCGGACCGCTGCGAGTTGCGGTACTCCTAGTCACAGGCGGGTGGTGAACCGGCCGTCAGGCAGCTTGCGCAGCCAGCCGCGATCGACGAGTTTGATCAGCTTGCTGCGTAGCGGTTCCAGCTTGGCCTTCACGCTGACGTCCACCCCCCCACCTCGCCGACCTCACGGGCCATGACTGGTCCGGCGGCCTGCCGCACGGCCGCGATGATGCGCTGGTAGTCCCACGGCAGGGCATCCTCTTCCACGCCAGGCTCGCGGTGCGGAATCAGCATCACTGCCCGTCCGCCCACCTGCCCCGGCATCGGGCGGGTTGAGGAACGCTCCTCAGCGAGCTGCCCGGTTATCCGTTCAAGGACGCGTTCGGCGACAGCGACCTCGTCCCGCTCAGCCCGCACTTCTGCCAACTGCTTGGCCAGCTGTTCTTCGAGTTCGTCCAGTTCCGCACGGCGCGTGGTGATCCGTTCCAGCAGTTCGGGATCCAGCATGAGCAGAATCGTAGGGGTCATCGGGCCTCCGCGGTCAGGAACTGGAACGAGCCCGCACTCCGTGCTGGAGAAGGTTTCAAGCAGCTCGTCGTCAGTGCGCCCAAGGCAGACGAACCGCCTCGATTTCACTGTCGTTCAGCAATGCGTTGATGAGGGCTGGAGGCCCGGCGACCTTGGTGCCCCACAGGTCGTAGTCGGTGCACAGGACCCACGAGCGGTCCTCGGCCCAGAGGTTGGACGGGCTGAAGTCGGCCTCGGACTGGCCGTACAGGATCTCGGCATCGCCGATCCGGCCCGCGCGCACGTGAAGGTTGTCGAAGTCGATGGCCCCGAGCGTCATCGGGTTGTAGTAGGCCAGGCAGCGGGTGTCCGGGCCCGCAGGGCTGAACTGGGTGAGGATGGCGATCAGCCGGTTCCAGGTCTCACGGTCCAGGCTCCCTTCGGTCGGCGGGACCATGCCCAGCGGCCAGCTGCCCTCCTTCTTGGCCGAGGGAAAGCAACGGTAGGAGGGCATCAGCCCGTCGGCCACGACCGGGTCGCCGCTCCGCCGGGCAAGGTCGGCCCAGCGCAGCCTTCGCCAACCGGGCCCTGGATGCTCGGCGCGGCCGAGCCCTCCCCCCGTGGCGACGCTCACCGCGTCAAGGTCAATGCCTCCGACGACGTGCGGCTGAACACCCCCGTCCGCCAGCCGCGCCTGGTGGTACTCGTGGTACGACACATCGGCCGGCCCCAGATTGTGCTCGTACATGGCGTTGAGCACCCACACGGCGTCAGGCATCGCCGGAGGCATGAACCCCGTGATGCCATCGCCGCACAGCTCCAGCAGCCAACCGTTAGCCTCGGAGGGCACGAGCGGCCACAGGCTAGACATCGGGTTCGGTTCCTCGGCCATCCGCTCATGATCCCAGGCGTGAATCCGCTCCTCTGCGAAGGGCCGACATGACGCCACTCCCGAACCCCGCCCCCGAGGCCGCTGGCTAACAATCTACGCCTCAGACACCCGCCCGCGACCAGCGTGAGCAAACCGGAAGCCGGTCACACCAGCCCTTTGACCTGCTATTTCAAGTTGGCAGAGGTTCACTCAGTCGAGCTCACCGGGTGGAGCCCACCCAGTGGGGGAGTGGCCGCCACTGGGTGGACTCCACCCGGTGGAGCGCCGGTTCTTCCACCGGGTGGAGCCCACCATGGTGTGCTGTCCGAGTGGTTCAGGTGGTGGCCGCTACCCGAAGGCGGCGTCGCGGCGGATATCGGCGAGGTGCTGGTGGACGGTGTCCACCTCCTGCATGCACTTGATCAGGAACCCGGCCGTGATCCACGCGGTGTGCGCCCCGGCCCCGCTCGCGAGGCACCACCGCTCGAGGTACCGGCTCGCCACCGTCACCAGCTTCCCGGCGACGTACGCGGACTCGCAGTCGGCGTGCTCGTCGGGCACGGCGGTGAGGTGGTCGGCCAGCAGCAGCGCACCGAACTCACCGATCAGCCGCGCCAGCTCGGGGCCGTCGGCGTGGAACTGAGCCAGGGCGGCCCTGTCCTCCTCTTCGCTGCCCTGCTCCCGCCAGACCAGCTCCACGTAGTCGGCGGCCCGCAGGATCTGCTCCGGGGCGAGCTGGGTCTTCTGCGACGGCGTCATGACGGGCTTCCTCTGTTCGCCGGCCGGGCGCCCGCTGCGCCCGGCCTGTCGATCACACCCTCGGAGCCGGACCCTGTGGACAGAGGACGCGCACGCGGAGACGGCGCCGCCGCCTGTGGCACTGGTCACGGACAAACCTGCACGACAGGGGCCTAGTCAAGGAGGAATCGGACACCAGTCGGCGGGGAGCGTCAGACAGCGGACAAGGGGGTCCTTCCGACGGTGGTTCCGGCTCGCGCGCACCTTCGCGTACGGGCCGGACGCTCACCGACCCGGCCGACAGGCCGGAGGAACGAGGACACCGTGTCCGTACCCGACCGATCCACCCCTACCCGCCGCCCCGTGCGGCCGCGATCCTGGAGTCCGGCCCCTCACGCTCATGCCGCCTGGCCCGGTCGTGTCCGGGGCTCCGGTTGCTGGGCGAGCCCTGGTGAGGCGCTGCTGCCGGCGCTTGCGTTCCCACTGCCGAAGCCACTTGCGTGCCCGGCAGCCACCCACCCGGCATTTCCCCTTGTCAGCACGGGTTTCCAGGCCCGCGCCGCATTGTCACAACCCTCTTATCTCTCCTACAACCTGAATGAGTTGTCACCAGGGAGGGAGATCATCGGGTCCCGGCGCCCGGACCCCTCCACCGCCGGGGACCGGCGTCCGGCTGCCGGCGGGTCGCGGGCGCGGGGAGGGCGGGCCTGACGGCGGGCAAGCGCAAGGAGAACGAGGCGGGCTCCAGCAACGACCTGCGCGCCGATGTGCTGCGCGTCCTGGGCGTGCTGAAGGTCGCCACCGCCGATCAGATCCAGCGGCTGTCCCTGCCGCACCTGACCTACCGGCACACCCTCAAGCCGACACCGGCCAAGCAGAAGGAAGCCCGGACCGCTTCCCACCGGGCGGCACTGAACGACCTGCGGCGCCACGGCCTGGCCATCGACGGCGGCCGCACACGGCGCGGTGAGGAGACCCGGCTGCTCACCAAGGACGGTCTGGCCGCCGCCGCGATCGAGCTGGACCGCGAGATGGAGGAGATGGGCGGCATGCCCAAGAGCGCTGGCCGCTCCGGGGCCTCGCATGCGATGACGGTGAACGAGACGGTCATCGCGCTGATCCGCCCCAAGCCGGACCTGAACAAGGTCATGGGGGAGCCGGCCGAAGCGGTCGCCGCCGCCCAGGCCGCCGTCGACGCGTCCGACGGGATCGGCACGCTCGCCTCCTACGCCACCGAGGTCGCGCTCCCGGTGAAGGGCACCTGGAAGAATCCCGCGATCGGCAGCGTCCGCGCCGACATGGTCCTGACCGCCTCGCAGGCGGGGGTGCCGCTGCTGTTCATCGAGGTGGACAATTGCACCGAGGAAGCCGCCCTCATCGCCGCGAAGTTCGACAAGTACCTGCGGTTCTTCCTGCGTAAGGAGAAGGACACCGACGGTTTCGAAAGCCCGCTGTGGCGCACCCGCTGGTCCGCACCCGACGAGGAGTACGAGCGGGTGCACCCGCCGGTCGAGCAAGAACGCCTGCGCCAGGAGGCCGAGGAACAGGCCGCCGCGCACAAGACCGGCGGCTGGCTCTCACGCTTCCGCACCTGACCGGGCAGACCGCCGTCACCGGCAACGCGGGGACAGCCCGCGTTGCCGGTGACGGCTGGGAAGCTGTCCGGCATGGACGGTGACGAGCAGCTGCTGCGCGGCCGCGTCTACGGCGCGGAGCACGACGACCCCGACCCGGGCCCGGGACCGAAGCCCGGCCGGACCTACGCCGAACTCGTCGGCGGCCCACTGGACGGCCTGCTGCTGGACATTCACGGGTGGCGGGTCGAGGAGGTCGACGACGGCGTTGCCTTGATCACCGAGCTCGGTCGGTGGCCCGGCGGCCGTGCGCTGTACGACCCGCGTCCCGGCGAGCCCCGCACATCTGGGCCCGGCGTCAGATGTCGCTTCTACTACTCCGGCGGCACGCCCTGACCGATGTTTTCCGGAGGGGCCTGACGGGCTGACCGAAGGACGTGGCGTCGGACGGCGTCGGCTCTTCGGTCACGCCGGGCCACCGCAGGCGGACGTTCGAGGGAAGCCACCGCCGGGACCACGGTCGTGGCGGCCTCACCGGCATGACCAGACCAACCTGTTCCGCACCGCATGTACTCATCCGTGCGACGGCGCCCGCCGTGCCCCGCAGTGCTACACGGAACATCAGCCGTATGCCGACCAGGCCGCCAGGACCTCCGTCGCATCCGGTGCTGGGGCCGGCGGAGGGAAGGACAGGCGACCATTCGGCCTAACTTCTGTGACCGGGGGGAGGGTCGTGCTGTTGGGGGGGTGTCCATGCCGCACTACCTGCGGGTCCAGTTTCCAAGGAGATCTTCATGTCGCGTTTCGCAAAGTCGGTAGCCGTAGCCCTCGCCGCTGGTGCCGTGGTGGCCGGGGGCGCCGGGATGGCCGCCGCTGACGCCGTTGCCGAGGGTGCTGCCGTGGGCTCTCCCGGCGTGCTGTCCGGCAACGTCGTCCAGGTGCCCATTCACATTCCGATCAACATCTGCGGCAACACCGTCAACGTCGTCGGCCTCCTCAACCCGGCCTTCGGCAACACCTGCATCAACGGCGATTTCAAGGACGAGTACAAGGACGAGCACAAGGACGAGTACAAGGACGAGCACTGACAGCACCACCGGTTGTGCCGTCCGGCTGAGAGCAGGATGCCGACCGCAGATCCGCCAACTTCAAAAAACAGCCGCAGGGCAACCGCCCTGAACAAAACGGCCTCCCCTCCCTCCAGGGGAGGCCGCGGGCTTACCCAATGTGGTCGCCGGACCGTGCCAGGGCGCCGCCGACGCTTACTGATCTTTTCGTTAGTTCTATGGGGTTGATGGGTGGAGGGTGAGGCCGGTGTGGGCGATGAAGGACCAGGGCAGTTGAGGGTTGGTGTTGATCCGGCGAATGCCCTGTTCGGTGGCGTCGGCGACGTCGGCGAGGTGGTCGCCGACGAGGTGGGCGACCTCGCGTTTCTTCAGCGAGGACCACAGCAGTTCCACCGGGTTGAGCTCGGGTGCGTAAGCCGGTAATCGCTCCAGGGTGAGCCAGTCCTGCTCGGCGACCCAGGCACGCATCGCCCGGCTCCAGTGAGCCGACAGCCCGTCCCAGACCAGCACCACCCACTCCCCGCGGTAGAACACCTTCATCTGTTCCAAGACCTCGGCGGCGGTGTCGTAGCTGCCGGGCTTGAGGTGGAAGCACAACCGAGGGCCTCGGTCAGGGTCGGCGGCGTGGTAACCGAGGGCGCCGGCCATCGAGGCCCGCTTCCAATTCAGCCGGTACCGCAGGAGAGGCGTGCGGCCGCGAGGCGCGTAGGTACGGCGGACCTGCGGCAGTAGTGACACTCCTGATTCGTCGAGGAACACGATCCAGGCACGTGTGTTCACGGCCCCTTTTTGATCCGCGGCCACTCGTGCGCAACCCAGCGGGCAATCTCGGACTCGTCTCGCTCGACCGCCCGCCGTTCTGGCCGCTGCAGACTCCATCCGAGCCGCCCGGTCAGCAGCCGCCACACCGAGGCCCGCGATAGGACCACTCCGGTCACCCGCTCGACCACCAGGCCGACTCGTTCCAGGGTCTACAGATCGGCCTCGAAACCATGCTTCTGGGCGCCCTGCTCCAGCGCGGTCCGCACCTGCTCGACCTGGACATCGTCCAGTTTGGGCGGACGACCACTGGCCGGACGCCGACGCAACCCGTCGGCGCCGCCTTCCTCCCAGACCCGCTTCCACCGCCGCACACTTTCCTGGCTGACTCCCAGCATCCGCGCGATCTCAGCACCAGAACGTTCCTGATCGAACAGCTGGGCCGCCTGCACACGCCGGGCCTCGGCCAACTGCGGCCGCGTCAAAGGAGGAACGACAGGCAAAGGCTTGAAAGACACCACACCAGAATCCCACCAGCACGGCCGCCACACCCACGGAACTAACGAAAAGATCAGTAACTGATCGTTTCAGAATGAGGTTCGCAGGCAGCGGAGACGGCTATGGCTGCCAGCTGTTTCGAGTGGGACCGGGGACGCCTGGGCCTAACGCAGCGCGGCGGCGACCAGTCCTTCGAGGGCTTCGCGCGGCACTTCGCCGCCGTTCACCAGTCGGTCGAAGACCAGCCCGTCGATGCAGGTCAGCAGAGTATGAGTGCGGTTCTCAGCGTCGGTCACGCCGTGCTTGACGAGGAACAGTCGGACGGCCTCGCGCCCGGCGTTCTCCCGGGGCACGAGGATCTCGCGCAGCTCTTTGTCGCGCACGCTTTCGACGGTGCACGCGTGGCGGGCGAGCGAGCGTCGGCGACCCTCGCCGGTGAGTCGCTGTCGGGTGAGCGTCACCATGCCATCCACCAGTTCCTCGACGGTACGCAGGGGCGGAAACTCGTCGGCCGTAGTGTGAAGTTCTGCCTGGTCGAGTTGGACCAAGCGGACGACGAGTCCGACCAGCAGAGCGGCGCGGGTGCGGAAGTAGGCCGAGGTGGTGCCGGGCGGCATGGCTGCTCTGCGGTCGACCGCACGGTGGGTCAGGCCGCGCATCCCTTCCTCGGCGAGGACGTCGAGAGCTGCATCTGCAAGAAGGGTGCACCGATCCGAAGCCATGACCCCTTTCTACACCCGTAGAGACTCGGGGTAGAGTCGTTTTCTACAAGTGTAGAAGAAGGGGGCTCCGCCATGGTCAACACGGCAGTGGTGGTCGGAGGGGGAATTGCCGGGCTGGCCGCCGCGATCGGCCTGCACCGCATCGGCTGGGACGTGACGGTCCTTGAGCGTTCGTCCCTGCTCGAGGACGCGGGAGCAGGCATTTCATTGGCTGCCAACGGCCTGCGGGCATTGGACGAACTCGGGGTCGGCGGGGCGGTTCGGGACGCGTCGCGAGGCCAGTACAGCGGCGGCACCCGAACGCCCCGGGGTGGCTGGCTTGCCCGGATGGACGGCTCGGCACTGGAGAAGGCGGTGGGCACGCCGATCATGGGCATCCCCCGTTCCACCTTGCACCGACTGCTACGCGAAGCATTGCCCGCCAGGGCACTGGCGATCGGCTCCGAGGCGGCAACGGTCGAGCAGGTCGGCCCGGAGACGGTTCACGTCGGCTACCGCACCACGGTCCTGGAGGCCGATCTGGTAGTGGCGGCCGACGGTGTCGGCAGCACAGTCCGCAGCCAACTCTTCCCAGAGCACCCCGGCCCGGTCCACAGCGGCTCGACGGTGTTGCGGGCGATCACCGAGCACGCGGTCGATCTGCGTACCGACTTCGAGCTGACCTGGGGCCGGGGCGCGGAGTTCGGACACATCGCCCTCCTGGACGGGAGGGCCGAGTGGCACGCCGTCCTCAGCCTCCCCACCGGTACGCGGTTCGCCGACCCGCTGACCGAACTGCGCCGACGATTCCACACCTGGCACGCCCCAATCCCCGCGCTGCTCGACGCGACCCGGCCCGAGGCGGTGTTGCATCACGACGTGAACGAACTCCGCACACCTCTCCCTTCATACGCGGTCGGTCGGATCGCGCTGCTCGGCGACGCGGCCCATGCGATGACCCCCAACCTGGGACAAGGCGCCTGCCAGGCCCTGGAGGACGCGGTCACTCTGAGCGCCGCCCTCGATGCCGAGTCCACCGTCGAGGCCGCACTCGCCCGCTACGACGCCGAGCGCCGGCCGCAGAGCCAGGCGGTCGCAGTGGCCGCCCGGAAGGCCGGGAAAATGGGTCAGCAACTGTCCCACCCGCTGGCCGTCACCCTGCGGAACACGGCGATGCGACTGACACCGTCCAGGGTCGCCATACATATGATCCTGCGTCACCACGCCTGGGTCCCGCCGTCGCTGAACTGATCTGGCTCGCGTCCGCCACCTCGCAGGCACTTTCTGGACCAAGTCAAGCTGCGAGTCTTGCCGTTGGCGGTCATGGTGGGCAAGGTGTCCGGGCGCGTACTGATCTTGTTCCGGACGATCTGTGGGAGCGCGTGGCCCCGCTGCTGCCACCCACTCCCGAACGACGACGTCGCTACCCAGGGCGCCCGCGCGTTCTCGGTCGAGTGGCACTCGCCGGCGTGCTGTACGTGCTGCGAACCGGTGTCGCCAGGCGCGACGTTCCGACGGAAACCGTTGCCTGGAGGGTTGCGTGCAGCGGGGGACCGGAGGTGTGGGCGCGCGGAGGGGCCAGGTGAAGCGGATACCGGGTTTACCCGCTGAGAGGGTGTCACTCGGTTGGCGTGCTTGGTGACACGTGCGGTTCTCGGGTTGGGGCTGTTTGGCCGTATGGGACGGGCCCGGGGCCGGGGTGGGTGTTTGTGTCGGCTGGTGACGCCGGCGTCCGGCCGGCCCCAGCCCTGTAGGAGAGAGTCATGCGCATACCCGTTCTCGCCCCTGTCGTCGCGGCCGTGGTCCTGAGCCCGCTGGCCTTCGCGGCCACCGCAGCCGCCCTGCCGGCCGGCCCTTCCGCCCGCGTGACGGCAGCCGCCGGCGAGGCCGACACGAGCGGTGCTGTGCACGCGATCGGCCTGACCCACGACCAGAAGCTCGTCACCTTCTCGACCAGGGACCCGGGCGCTACTCGCTCCCTCGGCCACGTGCACGGCCTGTCCGGCGACGCCAAGGTCGTCGGCATCGACTACCGGGTCCAGGACGGGCACCTGTACGGAGTCGGCGACAAGGGAGGCGTCTACACCCTCGACACCCACACCGCGAAGGCCACGAAGGTCTCCCAGCTGACCGTGGCGCTGGAGGGCGAGTACTTCGGCGTGGACTTCAACCCGGCCGCCAACCGGCTGCGTGTCATCAGCGACACCGGGCAGAACCTGCGCCACAACCTCGACGACGAGACCGCCCCGCGCACCACGACGGTCGACGGCAAGCTGACCAACCCCGCCACTCCGCCCTCCACCCAGACGCCGACCGCCCTCGGCGTCACCGGTGCCGCCTACACCAACAACGACCTCGCGGCCGGCACGGCGACCACCCTGTTCGACATCGACACCGCCAAGGACCGCGTCGCCCTGCAGTCCCCGGCCAACGCCGGGAACCTCGCCCCCACCGGCAACCTCGGCGTCAACGCCGGACCGTCGGCCGGCTTCGACATCCACTACGACCCCAAGCACAACACCAACCACGGCTACGCCACCCTCCACACCGACGGCGCGGCCCGCCTCTACGGCATCGACCTGCTCACCGGCAAAGCCGTCCACCGGGGCGATTTCCCCCACGCCCTGCAGGTCACCGACCTCGCGGTCCAGCTCGGCGGCAAGCCGCACGGCGGCATGAACACCGGCGGCGGAGCCCTCGCCGCCTCGACCCTGCCCACCGGCGGCGCAACAGCCGGCACCGCTCTGCTCCTGGCCGGCCTCGGCCTGGGCCTGGGCGCACGCGTCATCGCCCGGCGCCGCACCGGCGCCCCCACCTCGTAGCGGCAACCTCCGCCATCCGGCCCGACCCGGTCGCCGCCTGGTGGCCGATGGTGGAAAAGGCCGCCCAGATCCCGGCCGGACAGTGACAACACCCGGGACCTGGACGGCGCCACACGAGCGGCACCTCTGCCAGGAGGAGAGCAGCTCTTGCGGCAGACCGCCTCCCGTAACCCCGTTCATAAGGGATACGGATGCGGCAGACGCGCCACCGGCGGCGGGCTGGCCACGGTGACGCGTCATCGCCGGCCCCACCTTTACCGGGCCGTCGACACCACGCATTCGACGCACATGACACAACGGATGGCCCTCTTACGGCGTCTACACCCGTTCGGAGCACGCCCGCGAGCACAGCCGCACGGCCGGCCCGGGCCGGTACCAGACTTCCCGGACAGCGATACAGACAGTCCGGCCGCCCCGCTCCGGTTCGCGCGGCACCGATCTTCAGCGAGTCGCTCTTTTTGCCGCGTCGGGCGGGCATGAGGACGACCGTTTCAACGGCGAGTGCCTCCCGTGCCGCAGCACGGTAGGCACTCGGGTGTCCGGCTGGGGCCGGGATGCGGTCAGGCGGTGGTGGGGCGGCGGCGCTTGAGGGCGAAGACGACGCCTGTGCCGGCGAGGATCGCGATACCGCCGATGGTGGCAATGACGGGGAGCTGGGAGTCGGCTCCGGTTTCGGCGAGGACGCTGTCAGGGTTGAGTTCGGTGTTGCCGGCGGGCTTGTCCGGGATCGGCTTCTTGCCGCCTTCCTGGGGTTCGGCTGCGCTGGAGTCGTCCGGTTCGGTGCCGGCGGCGAGGATGTCGAACTCGTAGAACGTCTGGTCGCCGGCGAAGACGCAGTTGCCCCGGTCGTCGGCGTACAGGCCGATGGTGATGGCCATGCCGAGGCCCGCGGGCGCCTCCTTGTCGACGCTCAGACGCATGTCGATGGAGAGGGCCTCCTTAGCGCGCACGTCGGTGTAGCCGAGGTAACCGGCACTCTCGTCGTCGGCGTCGAGAGAGATGTCGCTCCACTGGCTGGTGTCGGGGTTCTTGAACTGCAAGGTGAGGTGACCGGTGGTCTCCTCCCAGGTGTCGGCGTCGACCTGGGCGGCGAAGACGCCGAGGTCGACCCGCTGGTAGGCACTGTCACCCTTGTTGATCACATTGAGCTTGAACGCGTGGAATCCGCTGCCGGCGACGACCTGGGAGGGCAGCCCGGACAGGGCGGTGCTCAGGTCCTCATCGACCGTCGGCTCCTCTTCCCCGCTGCATATGTCCTCGGGGGAGGTCACCGTCTCGGAGGGGGAAGGCGCGCTGGTGCTCTTGGCGGGGGAGGACTGTGTGGCGGCCGCCTGGGTGGGAGTGGCCGAAGCACCCGGCGCCGTGCTCTGCCCGGGCGCGGGAGCCGTCTCGTCTCCCGCGGCGGCCGGCTGCTCCTGCTCCTGCTCCTGCTCCTGCTCGGGGGCGGGCGAGGAGGTGTCCTGGGCCGGGGCGGTGCTCTGCTCGGTGGTTGAAGGAGTCTCGGGGGCCGGGCTGGTCGTTTCGGCGACCGGTCCGGAACTCGCAACGGCCGCGGTGGCGGACAGAAGCGTGAGAGGGGCGAGGACGACTGTCGCCGCGGCGACAGCCATGGCTCGACGGAGCTTCATGAAAACCCTAGAGAGGTTCGGGTGCCGCCACGGGCGGCACGGTTCGGGGGAGACGCACCGGCAAGACCTCCAGGTACACCGGTGCGACCGGGAACGACGACCAGCGAGGAACAGAGACGGTTGCACGTGACGACACGTCAGCACTTGTGACCTGCAACACTCCACCGCGCTACTATCGGCTGACGGCTAAACGGGATGAACGGTGCAGCACCTCCAGAACGGATCATCGGCAGTCCTGCAGGCACGAGAACGCCTGCTCACCTCAAGTGAAGAGACACAGCTTCCAGCTTCCTGATCGCCATGCTCCGCCTTGCCGACACCGTCCAAGCAATCAAGATTCACCGGGCAGGACCAGATACGGATCATGTCGTGCGGGTGAACAAGGGGCAGGAGCCCCGGATCCGTTCTCTGCCCCACTCACCCTTCGCACAGCCCGCACGGCCCCGTGTCTTCTACCTTTTTTGGGCAGGGCCGGTGGTTGGGCTGTGGGTGGGCGTGGCGGTAGGACTTTTGCGGGCTGTCCGGGGGCTACGGTCCTTGAGACCGATCCTTGGCAGGGCGGGGTGTCGAAGGATCTGCGGACTGTCCTCATCAAGGAGGCAGGCCGCCCGCCGATCGGAGTTCTCTCGTGCGTACTCGACTCGCCGCCACCACCGCTGTCGCCGCTGCTGCGGTGGCCGCTTCCCTGCTCTCTCCCGTCATGGCTTCGGCGCAGGGCGGTGACACTGGCCCGTTCGCGCCGCGGGACCGGGCCGCGCACCACGGTCTGATCAGCGTGGGCCTGACCTCCGACCAGCGCCTGGTGGGATTCGACGTCCGCGACCCGGCCGACACCTGGTCCCTGGGCAAGGTCGCCGGCCTCAAGGGCGACGGCAGGCTGGTGGGCATCGACTTCCGCGTCCAGAACGGCAAGCTGTACGGCGTCGGCGACCGAGGAGGCATCTACACCCTCGACAAGAACGCCCGGGCCATGAAGGTCTCGCAGCTGACCGTCGCCCTCCAGGGCCGGTACTTCGGAGTCGACTTCAACCCCGCGGCCAACCGCCTGCGCGTCATCAGCGACACGGGCCAGAACCTGCGTCACAACATCGACGACCCCGCCGCCCCCAGGACCACCACCGTCGACGGCACCCTTACCAACCCCACCACGCCTCCCTCGACGGCCCTGGGCGTGACGGGAGCGGCGTACACGAACAACGACCTCGACGCGGCGACGGCGACCACGCTGTTCGACATCGACACCACCAACGACCGCGTCTCGCTGCAGTCCCCGGCCAACGCCGGCACCCTCGCGCCGACCGGCAACCTCGGCGTCAACACCGGCCCCTCGGCCGGGTTCGACATCTACTACAAGCCCTCCAACGGGACCAACCGCGGTTTCGCGGCCCTGTCGGTCGGCGGCAAGCAGCGCTTCTACCAGGTCAACGTCCTCAGCGGGCGCGCCGACCTCGTCGGCTCCTTCCCCGCGGACCGACAGGTCGTCGACATCGCCCTCCCGCTCGACCAGCACTGACCGGTGCAGGCGCCGGTGGCGGGCCGCTCCGCTCCGCCACCGGTCCACCCCGTACCCGGCTGCCCGACGACTGGCAGAGCACTTCCGTACCCGGTCTCGAGGTACGCCATGAACCGGGACAGCCCGAGACACGGTTGCTGGGCTGGCAGGGAGTGCTGCCGGCCTCACTGCTCTGCTGCCTGCAGGACCCACCGCCTGCGCCAGTACCGCAGAGCGTGCCGAAAGTCCCCGGCATCGAGCCGGTGCGATGAAGGACACCGCCCCAACCGCGCTCAGGTCGCTGGCCTTGCCAGGCGGGTGCCCGAGCCCCCCGTCACCGTCGCGGCGGAGCAGTACGCCGACACCGCCACCAACGCATTGCTGACACCCTTTCGGCTCTGCAGGACCACGTCAGCTGCCCGGATGCACCACCTCAAGTGGCAGGCGAGCAGAAGTCGGCTGACGGTGAGCCATGTCGCTGCGTGTGAAGAGTTGACAACAGGTCGGCCGACGCAGCGCACGGAAGGAAACCGTCGATGCGCTCTGCCCGCATTCTCTTCGCCGCCACCGCCACCGCTGCCGCCCTGGCCGTCACCACGCCCGGCGCGTACGCGCTCGCCACCGGCGACGACTGGTCCAAGGACGACTCCGCCCACAGCCAGAAGCGCGACCACGACAAGCCGCACGGCGGCATGCACACCGGCTCCGGCGCCCTGTCCCTCCTCGGTGGCGATGACTGGTCCAAGGACCACGACAAGGGCGAGCACGACAAGGACGAGAAAGACCACGGCAAGGACGAGAAAGATCACGGCAAGCCGCACGGCGGTGTGCACACCGGTGGCGGCGCACTCACCACAGTGAACGCCGACGACTGGTCCAAGAGCCACGACAAGGACGAGAAGGAGTACGACAAGCCCAAGGGCGGCATGCACACCGGTGGCGGTGCGCTCACCATGGGAAGCGCCGACGACTGGTCCAAGGACCATGACAAGGGCGAGAAGCACGAGAAGGATCACGGCAAGCCCCAGGGCGGCATGCACACCGGTGGTGGCGCGCTCACGATGGTGAACGCCGACGACTGGTCCAAGCCGGAGACCGAGTCCAAGCCGGAGCATGAGTCCAAGCCGGAGATGAAGGACCACGAGAAGGACTGGGGCAAGGAGCACGACAAGCCCAAGGGCGGCATGCACACCGGCGGTGGCGGCCTCGCGGGCAGTGGCACGAACGTGACCGGCGCTGTGGTGCTGGCCGGTGGAGTGGCCGCGTTCGTCCTCTACCGCCGCAAGAAGGCCACCGGCGCAGCGGCGTGACGCCCGGCCGGACGCACGGGTTCCCGGGAAGGGAGCCCGTGCGTCCGGTCCCGCCTGTTTTCCGCCTAATGGCTCCGGATTTGTCGAGCGCGTTCGAAAGGTGTGCCTGGTGAGAACCCGGCCAGACCCTACTGTTGTGGGAAGGCCCCGGCGTGCCGTGCGGTGGGTTGTACCCACGGTGTTCTGGACGCTGGTGCTGGTTGTGCTCCTGGTCCTCTTCGGCCCGGGGATGTTCACCCAGGATGCCACCGTGCCGCTCCGGCCCACAGCTGTTCCCGCTGTCGGGAACGCACCGGCGGCCGCACCTGAGCCTGCCGTGTCGCCCGCCCCGAACGCCGTACGCCAGATTTCGCCGAGTACCGTCCCACCGGCCGGCCTGGCGATGCCGCGGTCGGCTCCTCTACGCCTGAGGATTCCCAAGATCGGCGTGGACGCGCCGTTCACTGACCTGCAGATCGGACCGTCCGGGGCTCTGGAGGCACCTCCGGCCGATGACACCAACCTGGTCGGCTGGCACGCCTCGGGCACCTCTCCCGGGGAACAGGGCACCGCTTTGATCGCCGGCCACCTCGACACCGCCACCGCCCCGGCCGTCTTCGCCCGTCTCGGCGAACTCGGTGCCGGAGACACCTTCGACGTCGCACGCGCCGACGGCACCACCGCGGTCTTCCTCGTCGACTCCGTGGAAAGCTTCCACAAGAACGACTTTCCCGACCGGCGCGTCTACGACGACACTTCCGAAGCCCTCGTACGCCTGATCACCTGCGCGGGCGCCTACGACCGTACGGCGAAGGACTACACCGAGAACCTCGTCGTCTTCGCCCGCCTGCGACCCACCGGCTGACACGGTCGGCATCGACAGGGTGACCAGGCCCGGCAGCGGCGAACGACGGCGAGCACGGTCCGGTGATCCCGGTGAGAGAGAGGAGGCGGCAATGATGTTGTGGCGGCACATCCTGGCCGCGCTCCACGACCCCGACGCTGCCCGCCGCGAGCAGCTCCTCGCCGTCGGCGCTGCCGCGCTCGCCCACGCCCGCCGCACCGATGATCATCCTGCCGATGCGGAGACGGTATGCCGCATCGCGCTGGAGGAGTTCGGCATTCTCCTGGATGCCGCCACTGCCGCGGCGGCCCTGGCTGAGCGCCGGGTTCCAGGCGGGAGACAGCACGAAGTCCCGCTCCCGAACACCCGCGCCGGCCGCCGTGCCTCCAGGGCGCACTGCCTGCCCGGCCCGCCTACCCTTCCCCGTTAAATGAAGAGGCAGCAACGATGAAGGTCGCATTCAGCCTCGGTCTGGGCCTTGCTGCCGGTACGGTCGGCACCGCGGTCCTCACCGTCTCGGAGAAGATCGAACAGCGGCTGACCGGCAGGGCGAGCAGTACGGTTCCCGGCCAGGTCGGGGCGGCTGTGGCGGGCAGCAAGGACGACGAGGTGGCTGCGCAGTGGCTCAATACCCCTGTGCACTGGGCTCACGGCACTGCCATGGGAGCGCTCCGCGGGGCCCTGGGCCTGACCGGTCTGGGGCCGGTGGCCTCCTCCGCCGTGTTCTACGGTCTCGTGTGGGGCGGCGACGTTGTCCTGTACCGCAGCTTGGGTATCGCCCCTTGGCCGTGGAAATGGCGGAAACAGGAACTGGTCACCGACCTGTTCCACAAAGGTGTGTACGCCCTCGCCACCAGCGCCACCTTCGAACCTCTGCGTCGCGCCACCTCCTGACGGACAACCGAGCCCTTCAGCGCCGCCGCGTGCCAGCCGCGTCCGGCACGCGGCGGGAGTATCAGCCGTTCAGGGCCTGGCTGAGGGTTTCGCGGCAGTCGATGACGCTGTCGAGGCCGACGATGCCGATGGTGCGCATGACGGCGGTGGTGGTTCCGGCCAGGCGGAGCCAGCCGCCTGCCTGGGTGAGGGTGTGGTGGGCGGCGATGAGGATGTTGATGCCGGTGGAGTCCATGAAGGTGACCTGGCGCATGTCGGCCACGACCCGGGGGTGTGGGAGGTCCTGGCGAAGATGCCGGAGCCCGCGCCGCTGATCGGCTTCGGCGTGAGCAGGCAGGAGGTCTTTGGTGACCTGGACGAATCCCTGGGTCGGCCGTGCTTCACCGGGCACGCCTGTATGTGGTCCGCTGGGGCTTTCCCTCGAATGGCTGTCTGCGGTGGCTGTTCCACGCGTAGGTGTCGAAGCTGTCACGTGAAGCACCGGTATGCGTTCTGCGCGCACGTCCTCATCGCTTCTGGGGCAGCCGGTACCAACTCTTAGCTGGAGTACGCATGAAGAAGACGACGGCCACGTCGGTGGTTGCCTTGGCGGCGATAGCCTCCGGACTGGTCCTGGCCCCGGTAGCGTTCGCGGGTGGCACTGCGCACGGCGATGACGAGCTGCACGCGATGCTCTCCCCGGTACCGACGAGCAAGGTCACCGGCTCGGGGACGGCGATGGTGCACCTGAAGGGGAACCAGGCCACCGTGACCATCAAGACCCAGGGCCTGCTGGCGGACGCACCGCATGCCCAGCACTTCCACATCGGCGCCAAGGGCCAGTGCCCGCCGGCGTCCGCGGCGAAGAAGCACAACGGGCAGCTGAGCCTGAACACCACGGATGGCCTGCCGTTCTACGGCAAGATCGGCGCCTCGCTCACCACCTCCGGTGACACCGGCGCCGACCACTCCGCCCTGGCCGTCGCGCGCTTCCCCATGGGCTCCTCGTACACCTACCAGCGCACCATCACCGTCGATGACGAGACCGCGAAGGAGCTGCGGGCCGAGAACGCGGTCGTCGTGGTGCACGGCATCGACTTCAACGGCAACGGCAAGTACGACAACGTGCTGGGCGCCAGCGACCTCGACCCCACGCTGCCCTCCGAGGCCACCAATCCCGCTCTGTGCGGGCCGCTGAAGATGGCCCCCGCCGGAGCAGTCGCCGGCGGCATGGGAGGCACACAGGACGGTGACACCATCGCGCTGGGCGCCGCCGGCGGCCTGCTCGCCGCTGCCGTGGGCACCCTGTACCTGCGTCGCCGCTCCAGCCGCCAGAGCTGACCGGCACCGGCACGTATGACCGGCTTCCGGCCCCGTGGCCGCCGCGGTATCTACACCGCGGCGGCCACCGCCTTCACCACCGGCGCACTCGCACTCCTCGCCGCCGCCATGACCGCGCCGCAGCCACCCCCGGCCCCGCCCCCCAGCGCCCGCACCGCACCCGTCCAAGAGCGCCAGTCCCCGCAACCGCACAATGCGGCCCTGCCCCGTTCGGAACCTGTCGCCATCAGCAGTCCGAGGATCGGCCTGCGCACCCAGGTTGAGAGGGTCACCCGGGCCGCCGACGGTTCCATCGCTCTGCCCGCAGACCCCGATCACGCCGGCTGGTACACCGGATCCGTCACACCGGGCGAGAGAGGCAACGCGATCGCCGTCGGCCACGTCGACTCCGGCGCGGGCCCCGCCGCCTTCTACGCGCTGGGAGCCTTGCGCAAGGGCTTCCCCCTCACGGTCAGCCGCCGCGACGGCAGCGCCGCCCGCTTCACCGTCACCGGCATGGAGGTCTGGGCGAAGAACGCCTTCCCCTCCCGACACGTCTACGGCCCCACCACCACCGCGACCCTGACGCTGATCACCTGCGCCGACTGGGACAGCACCTCCCGCACCTACCGATCCAACCTCGTCATCACCGCACGACTCATCCCCTCATGAGGCCAGCCACCTGGATGCCTTCTGCCGTCACGCGCACGGATGGCGCCACACGCGCCACCTGCTGCAGCCGCCGTCCGTGAGCCTCTTGCGGCCAAGCACCCTGGAGACGCCATGGCTCGACATACTTCCGCGCCCTCCCCGCGGTCACGCTCACGGCACACACCGCTTCGCCACCCAGTACGGTTCCCGGCCGCTGCACTGCTGCTGATCGCGGGCATCGTCCACATCCCCGTCACTCCCGGCCACCTCAAGGAAGCCCCCTACATCGGGATCCTGTTCATCGTGCTGACCGTCGTGTGCTTCGGCCTGGCTCCGATGCTGTTGCGGTACGACACCGTGCTGGTCTGGACAGCCGTTGTAGTGGTGACCGTGGCCGCCGTCCTCGCCTACCTGGTATCCCGGCTGACCCCACTCCCGCAGATCGCTGACGACGTAGGAAACTGGACCGAACCCCTTGGACTTGCCTCCATCACCTCCGAATTCCTGGCCGCCACTCTCGCTGCAGCGGCCCTGGCAGGCAGACAGACACAGAGATCCGCCACGAGCACAAGCAGAGGGAGCAAGGCGACCAACAGATAAAACCCAGACATCCCACGCTCAGGATTGGAAATCCGAATGGCGTGAGCGGGTGGGCGCGGCGCAGCGAAGAGGCGGCCGCCCGGGTCTCCCCGGGCAACCGCCTCTTCCGATCCGCCTCTGTGCCGGTGCTGCCTCCTGCGCGGACCGCTGCGACGCGAGCAGGCGGATGCCGGCTCTTCCCGATCGCACGCGGCTGTTCTCGATCGTCCTCGAGGCTCACCGCGACGAGCGTGCCCACGACGGCGGTGCGGAGCAGCCGGCTTGCCAATGCGCGGGTCAGAAATTGATGCAGACCGGACCCTGGTTGACGTTGACCCAGCCGACCTGCGTGACGGCGGCGTTGCAGTTGAAGTTCATGTCACCGCTGCCACCGCCCTTGTTCTCGTCCTCCTCGTAGAGGGGGCCGAAGTCGATGCAGACCGGACCCTGGTTGACGTTCACCGCGCCGACCTGCGTGACGGCGGCGTTGCACTGCCCGTAGTACATCGGCTCCTCACCCCGCCCGGAGTAGTCGTCGGCCGAAGCCATATCGGAGCCGGTCATCACCGCGGCGGCGGCCAGGGCGACGGCCACGAAGGTCTTATGGAAAGACAGCATGATCTCTCTCCAGGAAACGGAGGTCAGGGACACAACAAACTCCACCAGCACCCGCCTCCACCCGCACATCGGGACACGCTGTTCGGGCCGGAGGGCCGCCGCAATGCACTCTCCTGGCCGTGCGCTGTACGATCCGCGCCCTGGCGAGGTGCGCGAGCCCGGCCTCGGAGAGGACCGGCCGCCTTTACCACAGCGGCGGCACCCCTGACCGGCACCGCACTCGCTGCGAAGATGACGATCGGCCGTTTTGGAACGGGTAGGGTCCGTGCCAGCCCGTGCCGATATGGCGTGCACGGGTCAGGCCCGGTGCCCAGATGCGCTCTGGGACGCAGTACCGCCGGGCCGTTTCCCCTTCCCTCGCTGTGCACAGCACTCCGCCGCCGCTCCTCACTCGCCGGTGCGCCGCGTCTCGTTGCCCGTCGCGTTCGCGTTGCTGCACTGTCCGGTTTCCACATTGCCTCCGCCTCAGGCTTGGGGCGCAGCGGTGAGCGCCGGCCTTCCCGGACCTGGCGGAGTTCCTCTCAGCCGGTCTCAGGGGGAAGCGTCGACGAGGGCGTCGACGTCGCCAGTGCGGCAGAGCCGGGTGCTGACCGCTCCTGCCCGCGAGGTACCAGAGCAGATCTCGGGTCTTTCTGTCCAGGCCAGCACTCGCTGGACGCGAACCGGCTGCAGGGCTGGCAGGACCGATAAGGAGGCAGATCAGGGGGCAGACTGCGGTGATGGACGCATATGACGTAGAGCCGGTGTTCCAGCAGGCACTGGACCGCCTGACCTTGCTGGCCGACGTCAGCACGGCCCTGGCCAGCACTCTGGACGGCCCCGAGGGCGTGCGGCGGGTGTGCCGGATCATCGCCCACCGGCTCGGCGCCTCGTGCACGGTCGACCTGCTCACCGACCACCGTGAGCTGGAGCGCCTGTGCGTGTCCCACCAGGGCGCCGACCGGCCCGTCGCGCACGACCTGTACAGCAGACGGCCGCCGCCGCACGATCCCGAAGATCCCCTGGCCCGGGTCTTCAACGGTGCCGGCCCGCTCCTTCTTGACGCCGCTCCACGAAAGCCGGAGGCCGGAGACCTCCTGGACCCGGGGACGACGACCGGCTTCGCGCAACCGGATGCCGCCAGTGCCGTGATCGCGCCGGTGCGTGCCCGGCGGGAAGTCCTCGGTGCTCTGACCCTCACCCGCGGCAGCGACCGCCCGGCCCTGGACGTGAACGATCTGGCGCTGGTGGAAGACCTGGCCCACCGCATCGGCCTGGCCGTCGACAACGCCCGCCTGCATCGGGAGACCGAGCGCATCGCCGAACGTCTCCAGCGCTCTCTGCTGCCCGACCTGCCCGACATCACCCCCTTCACCATCGCCGCCCGCTACACCCCGGCCCACGCCACCGCCCAGGTCGGCGGCGACTGGTACGACGCCTTCCACCTCCCCGGCGGCGACCACGCCCTGATCATCGGCGACGTCACCGGCCACGACCTCAAGGCCGCCGTCACCATGAGCCAGCTGCGCAACATGATCCGCGGCATCGCCTGCGACCGCCAGGAACCCCCCGAGAAGATCCTGCACCGCCTGGACCTGGCCCAGCACACCCTCTATCCCGGCGCCACCGCCACCTGCATCTTCGCCACCTTCCACACCCGTGACAACGGCCCCTGGGACCTGCACTACGCCGCGGCCGGACACCCCCCGCCCCTGCTGATCACCCATGACGGCGACACCCGCTACCTCGAAGGCGGCCGCAGCCTCCTCCTCGGCGTCGCCCCCACCCTGCCCCGCACCAGCGCCGTAGAGCCCCTGCCACCGGGTTCCACCCTCCTGCTCTACACCGACGGCCTGGTCGAACGCCGCGGCGAGGACCTCGGCAACGGCATGACCCGCCTGCGCCAGCACGCCGCCGCCCTCGCCCGCGAAAGACCCGACACCCTCCTCGACGAACTCCTCACCGGCCTCGCCCCCGACCCCACCGACGACGTCGCCCTCCTCGCCGTCCGCACCCCACCCACCACCAACCACCACACCTGACGCAGGATCACCGGACTTGGCACCCGATCTGGCGGCCGCACGCTGTATGACCCGCCTTTGAGCGAGCCGCGCAAACTGGACGAACTGGGCCCGTCCGTGGCTGACTCGCCCGCACCCACACCCCGATACGCCGCGTCTCGTTGCTCGTTGCGTATTCTCGGAGGCAACGGACAATTCCTTCCGGAGGCGTTGAAGCCGGACGAGGCTGGGGGACATGCAGACCACACACCTTCCCGGGCGCGGCCTGGTCGCCGCTGTCATCTCCTCGATCGGTATCCGTCACGAAGGTGCCCATGCCCTCGTCGACACCGGTTTCTACCTCGACCTCAGCCGTGTCCTGCGCAATCCGGCCGACGATGCGCTATCGCACCGGCCTGGACGACGACGTCTACGCCCACGTCCTGAAGACCCCCGGCGCCCTGACCCTGATCAACCGGACCGCCGTCCAGCTTCGCGCCCTGGCCGACGAAGTCCCCGTCGGCCGCCTGGTCCGCCTCACGGTGGCGTGCCAGGGAGGCCGTCACAGGAGTGTCGCGGCGGCGGAGACGGTCGGCCGGCTCGTCTGGGAGGCGTGGGGCGGCGCGTACGGCGTCGACATCGAGCACCACCACATCGACCACCCCGTCCTGACCTCCTCCACCCCCGCCTGACCCGACCGGCACACCAACAAGGGGTGGCCACCCGGGAACCCCGGGCGGCCGCCCCTTTCGCCTGCCCGGCCCCTACACCGACGGCGCCTTCGCCTTCGTCTTTGGGCGCAGTGCGGCGAGCGGCGAGCGCCGGCCCTTTTCGACGCGGCGGAGTTCCTCTCAGTCGACCTCGGGGTGCGCGTCGGGGAGGGCGTCGACGTCGGCGGTGCGGTTAACTGATCGTTTCAGAATGACAGCTGTGCCCACCTCAGGCTCACGTTAGGGGTCCTGCCCGAGCAGTTCTGCAACCCGCTGGGCAGCCTCGTCTGGCGGCAGCTCGGCCGGCCAGGAGAGTCGTTCAGCGCCGCCCCGGACTGGGTTCTCATCACGATCCAGGGGAATGAACCGCCAGTCCCGACCATGCCGCCAGAACACGATCACCCCGTGAGGCCACGCAGGAAGGCTGCTAGTCCACCAGAAGGCTGTACCAGCAGCTTCCTCGTGACGCTCGTCGGGGCCGTGACCGATTGCGGTGCAGGCTGCGGCGAAAGCAGCGTCGGCAGTATGTCGATCCTGCCAGAACCAAACCACCGGCTGATCCTATCGATGGCTTCAGTGAGTCCGCGATCTTGCATCTGACGATCTTGGTCGGCAGGCTGTGCGGATGCGTGCTGATCTTGTTCCGGATGCCCTGTGGGAGCGCATCGCGCCGTTGCTGCCGCCCCTTCCCGAGCGTCGTCGTCGCCATCCTGGGCGTCTGCGCATTCCCGACCGGACAGCGCTCGCAGGCGTGCTGTACGTGCTGCGGACCGGCGTTGCCTGGCGCGACGTGCCGGCAGAGACCGTGGGCTGCTCCGGAATCACGGCCTGGCGCAGGCTGCGGGACTGGACCGAAGCTGGCGTGTGGCCCCGACTGCACGCCGCCCTGCTGACCGAGCTCCGGCGGGCGAACCTGCTGGACCTGGACGACTGTGTTGTCGACGGCTCACACGTCCGAGCCTTGAAAGGGGGGATCACGTCGGTCCCTCGCCGGTCGACCGCGCCCGCCCCGGCTCAAAGCATCACCTGATCGTCGACCGCAACGGCACCCCGCTGGCCGTCACGCTCACCGGCGGCAACCGACATGACGTCACCCAGCTCCTGCCGCTGCTTGATGCGGTCCCGCCGATCCGGGGCCTGCGAGGTCGGCCCCGCCACCGGCCTCGGCGCCTGTACGCCGACCGGGGCTACGACTTCGACAAGTACCGCCGTCAGCTATGGAAGCGCGGCATCAAGCCAATGATCGCCCGACGCGGTATCGCTCACGGCTCCGGACTCGGCAAAGTGCGCTGGGTCGTGGAGCGCGCGTTTGCCTGGCTGCACCAGTTCAAGCGCCTGCGCATCCGCTACGAGCACCGGGCAGACCTTCACCAGGGACTCCTCGAACTGGCCTGCTCGATCATCTACCTGCGGCGGCTCTCGCAATCATTCTGAAACGATCAGTAAGCCGCTGCCATGCCCTTGCGCACTGCGGACGGAGCCCGCGCTCAACAGGGGCGGACCCCTTTGCAGCCGACGCAGATCGCACCCAATCAGACACTCAAGTTCGCATGCCGGTGAACGGGAAAGCGCTGGCTGGCCCGCCCTGTTCGCCGGGCACGGTCACCCCGCAGCGCCCGGCGGCGGCGCTCGGCTCTGAGACGCTGACATGCTGACGGCCGCTGGTTGCAGGCGATGCTCCGTCATCCGCTAAAGTATGCGCTAAATCAGATATCTGATCGAGCATGAAGGAGGGTGGAGCGTGCTTCTGACAACAGGGCAGGCCGCCAACGAGCTCGGCATGGCCATCACCACATTCCGCCGCCTCACCCGCGCGAACCTGATCCCCGGAACGACGTCCCGGGGCGTGCGGGTCGTCGTGCCACTGGAAGCGGTCCAGGCGCTGGCCGCACGGAGCCATGCCCCGCTGCACCACCTTGCCGCTCGCGAGATTGCGGTCCTGCGCGTCGAGCCGGCCAAACCGTCGGACAGTCAGCAGGCACCCGACGACGGCCCGGGATCCGGATTCTCGGCCGACCTGGACGAACGAGCCGTGCTGGACCGGCTCACCGGCTGGTGGCGATGTGACGCCCCCAGCATTGCCGCGGGTCGCGTGCTTCCCGTCACCGTCGCCGGATACGTCGTGGCCGTCCTCACTGGCCTGCAGCACTGGGAGAGCAACGACCGAGGACGCCACCGCTTCCCCGGCATGCAGCTCGCCGGCTACGTCACCGACCTGGTCAGCCCCCGCATCCGCATCACAGCGACCACCGGCGAAGACCGCGCCGCTGCCGAACTGCTGCTCGCGGCCCGCCTGCCCTCCGAATCCGGAGGCCCGATCGCCTACGTCTCCACCCACCACCCCGACCCCGAGGGACCGTGATGGACACCAAGACCTACAACGCTGTCCTCGCCGAACTCCGCGCGGACCGGGATGAGATCAAGAAGGCCCGCGCCGCTCTGGCCAGGCTCGAAGCCGCCCGTGACAAGAGGATCCGCACGCTCGCCGCCTACGAGAAGGCCAACGCCGAACGCATCGCTCCGGCTGCGGGCCTCAGCCTCGCCGACATCGTCCAGATCGCCCCTGTCCTCGCCCCCGAGCACCTCACCGCCCCCGGAGCCCAACCTGACGGGGAGACTCCGCTTCCTGCCGCCTCTGGCCAGCAGGCCGAAATCAACGTTCCTGCCCACGCGACCCGCCTCGACGAGGCCACCACACCTCTTGAGCGCCCTGCGACGCCCGCGGCACCGACGGCAACCACCCCTGCCGCACTGGAGGCGACTGCTGTGCCCTCGCCGGAGCCCGCGAACAACACCCCCACAGCCGGGTACGGGCGAGAACTGCCCTCGATCCCTCAAGGCCCCAAGGCAACCGCTGGTTTGCCCATACCTCGAACCTCGCCTCCACTCACCCGAACTTCACCCAGCAGGCCCGCTCGACCGTCTTCCTCGACACTGCTACCGGGATCCTGGTCCACCGCGACCAGACCCTGCGCCTGAACCTCCCCGACGCATCGGCCGCCACGATTCTCCAGGCCGTCTTCCACGCCATCCCGGAGGGCACCGAGCGGATCTTCATCACCGCAGGCGACCCTTGGCACCACCAGGCCGACCGTCACCCCTTCCTCAAGGACGCGGCCGCAGCCTGGCTGAACGCCCCCATTCCCGGCTGGCGCACCGACACCGGCCGCGGCAAGGACAAGATGGCCGGCCACTTCGTCCACCCCCGCAACCCCGTCGGCCGCTACCAGAGTGACAACGGCCGGTTCCACGTCGAGATCCGCTCGGTGGGGGAGTGGTTCGACCCCGAAGGCGCCGACCCCGCCGTCGTCCGTGACGCGTTCGTCCTTCTCTGGAAGACCCTGCGCGCCCACTGGAACGACGCCGTCCTCATGGGCTCCCCGTCCCAGACCGGCCGTGACCTGTGGACCCGCACCATCCCCACTCGCGGCCAGTACGCCGACGGCTATCCCGTGCTGTCCGAAGAACTCCGCAGCCTGCTCCACGCCACCGCCGGCCAGGGCCGCACCGAACTAATCACCCCGCCCGCCGTCCCCGACCAGCTACCCGCCCTGATCGAGTACGACCGCACCTTCGCCTACGCCAAGCACACCTGGAAATCACCCGTCGGCACCCCCCGCCGCATCACCGCCGCCCCGTTCGCCTCCTGGAGCGAGAAGGAACAGATCAAGGCCCTCTACGGCTGCGGCCACTGGCACGTCCGTGTCACCGTCCCCGACACCTGGAACCACGTCGGCATCCTGCCCGCACCCGCCCCCGGCGACCGCGCCTGGCACTACCCCGCCAAGCCCGGCACCACCTTCACCACCTGGGCCGGCGGACCCGAGATCCACACCGCGCTGACCAACCCGATCCAGCCCTGGCGCATCGAAATCCTCGACGGCCTGCTCTTCGACGACGGCAAACCCCTCGACGACTGGGCCAAGAAGCTCAAGGAAGCCTGGTCCGCACTCGCCGCCCAGGCCGGCCTCCACGGCGACCCCAACCAGCGCCACGCCGCCCGCCTCGCATCCCGCGCCGTCCGCTCCCTCCTCCTCTACGGCATCGGCTCCTTCGCCCAGCGCCCCCGCATGGTCACCGGCACCACCCCCCGCACCCACGAGCACGACGTCCCCGCCGACGCCGAAATCATCGGCTTCACCAACGAGCAGATCACCTGGCAGCGCCCCACCGGCTTCACCCGCGACCCCAACGCCCACCCCGAATGGGCCGCCACGATCTGGTCCGGCGCCCGCGCCGCCCTGCTCTCCCAGCGCCACCGCGACGACAACACCTACGCCGGAGCCCTCCACGCCCCGCCCGGCAGCGTCATCGCCTTCCGCACCGACGCCGTCTACCTCACCACCCCCCAGCCCTGGCCCTACCACAGCCAGCCCGGCGACTACCTCCACAAGGGCCACCTCACCGGCCCCCTGCCCGCACCCGCCACCGAGGACGAACTCCTCACCCTGCGCGACGCCGGCCGCGCCGCCCTTCACAAGACCGCAGCCGCCACGCCCGGGGAGGCCTGATGCCCCCCAGCCGACGCCCCACCTCCGAGCCGCAACTGAACGAGGCAGCCCAGCTCGCCGACCAGCTCCAGGCAGCCGGATTCACCAAGCGCGACATCGCCCGCATCATCGGCCGGGACCCCTCCCTGGTCTCCCAGTTCTACACACGCCACAAAGGCGCCGCCTTCGTCCCCGCCCTCACCCACGTCCTAACCGCCGTCCAGACCGCGGGTATCACCGACACCGCCGAACTTGCCGCCATCGCCGCCCCGCACATCACCCGCCGCACCACCGCCTCCGGAACCCGCGCCCGGGTACGGACCAAAGCGGTCCTCATCACGCCCGCCGGAACCGGCACCGGCCGCGCCGGAGCCCAGGCCATCGCCTCCGGTTCCACCCGCCTGCGCACCCTGATCGCCGAAGCCGCCCGGCACAGGCTCCGCATCGCCTTCACCGTCCGCCTGGCCAGGACCGCCTTCGTCCATCCCTCCGGCAGCCGCACCGACTCACCTGGCATCCGCCGCGACATCGTCCAACGGGCAGACCACACCGAGGAACGCTCTTACGGCTCCTCCGCCACCGGCGGCTTCGACGCGACCGACTTCGCCCGCCGCACCGACCAGGCCGCAGGAGATGTCACCGCCGCCATTCACCAGTGGCTCGTCGAAACCGGACGTATCCACTCCGACGCGAACATCCTCCACCTTGAGCTCCGCACCTGGCGACCCCGCCCATAGGTCGTAGCAAGCCTGCTCCCGGCAGAGCGATCCGCGCCTCCTGTGCACCGTGACGCCCAGATCCCGGGGGCCCACCGGCTAGCCGTTATGGGAGCTATTAGAGGCTTCTTCCCCTTGGCCCGTTTTCATGGGGCCCGGAAAGCGCGCCTCTTAGAGATCGTCTCATTTGGCTAGGCGGCGATAGCAGATGAGGGTGCAGGCGATGGCGGTGAAGGCCAGGAAGTGACTGGCTTTGCGCTCGTAGCGTCGATGGAGTCGGCGGCAGCCGGCGAGCCAGGACATGGTGCGTTCGATGGTCCAGCGGTGTCGGCCCAGCCGCCTGGACGACTCGATGCCCTTGCGGGCGATCCGGTGGGCGATCCCACGTCGGCGTAGCCATCGCCGCAGGTGGTCGTAGTCGTAGCCCTTGTCTGCGTGGAGTTTGGCGGGGCGCCGCCGTCGCGGGCCGCGGCGGGATCGGATCGGCGGGATACCGCGGACGAGGGGCTCGAGGGCCTGACTGTCGTGGAGGTTGGCACCGGAGATCCCGATCGAGAGGGGCAGACCCGTACGCTCCGTGATCAAGTGGATCTTCGATCCTTTCTTGCCCCGGTCGACAGGATTCGGACCTGTCAGCTCCCCCCCTTCAGGGCCCGCATGTTCACCGAGTCGATCGCACAGCGGGACCAGTCCAGCTCGCCCCGCCTGCCCAGCTCGTCCAGGACCAGACGGTGCAGCTTGGCCCATACCCGTGCTTTGCTCCACTCGGCGAACCGGCGGTGAGCCGTGGGTCCCGAAGGCCCGAACGACGGAGGCAACTGCCGCCATGTACACCCTGACGTGGCCACGAAGATGATCGCAGCCAACACCTCACGGTCTCCGTACCGACGGCGACCGCCACCCTGCGGCCGAGACGGAGCAGGCGGCACCACCCGCTCGAACAGCTCCCACAGCTCATCCGGCACAAGACGCTCAACGATCCCCACGACGTCAGACTATCGAACAACCCAAATGAGATGACTTCTAGGACGGTCTTCGCACGGGTGCCGTTGCGGCTGTTGCCGCCGTTCTTCCCTGCCGGATCGTACCTGTCATAACCGAGATGGTCGGTGATCTCGCCCTCCAGGGCGGACTCCAGCAGCCGCTTCGTCAGCTGCTGCAGCAGCCCGCCCTCACCGGTCAGCTGCAGGCCCTCGGCCTGAGCCCGGGAGACCAACTCGTCGATCAGCCGGTCATCCACCGCCTTCGACGACTTCGGCTCCGCAAGCTCGACGGTCCCGGCCTCGGTCACGTTCTCACTGGTCATCGGTGCATCTTCCTTGATCGGGAGTTACACCGAACGATTTACAGTCCCCGCCTGCGGTGGCGGATGCGAGTGCAGGGGTACCCCAGGACTAGGGTTTCTGCCCTGGGGCACGGTAGAGGGTCAAAAGAGCAGGTTGTAGGTGTTCCAGCCTCCGCCGATACGGGTGCGAGCGGTGAAGGGGGCGGTGGCCTTGCCAGTGCCCTTGTACAGCCACAGGCTCCCGGTCTTGTCGCGGGCGACGGCATCGGCGTGTCCGTCATTGGTGAGGTCGCCCACGGCGATGAGCTGGTCGTACTCCTGCCAGCCCTTACCGACCGGAACACGGGCCGTGTAGGGCGTGGTGGCCTTGCCAGTGCCCTTGTACAGCCACAGGACCCCAGCCCTGTCGCGGGCTAGCAGATCTGCCCGTCCATCGCCGCTCAGATCCGCGCCGCCGGCCAGCCGGTCGTATCCTTGCCAGCCCCCGCCTACGCGCATGCGTGCCTTGAAGCGGGCCCCGCCGGTGAGGTTGCCGGTGCCCTCGTAGACCCATAGAGCGCCGGACTTGTCACGGGCCACGAGGTCCACGAGCTTGTCACCGCCGAGGTCTCCGGCTCCGGTGAGCCGGTCGTAGGCGTTCCAGCCGGAGCCGATGCGGATGCGGGGAGCGTAGGGCTTGGCGTTGACGAACTGACGGTCGTAGTACCAGAGGGTGCCGGACGCGTCACGGGCGACCAGATCGCCTGTGCCCTGGGTGAGGGCCGACGGGCTGACGGCACTGCGGTAATGGAGAGGCTGCCGGAAGGGGGAGAGAGGGGCGACTGCTGTGTATGTCTGCCAGCCGGATCCGATTTGGTAGCGCACGTCGAGTGGCCGAGTAGTTGTACCGGTGCCGGAGTAACTCCAGAGCCTGCCTGCTGTGTCGCGGGCCAGCAGGCTGTGCTGGGGTCGGACCGTACGCCCCTGGATGGCGAACGGAACGCTGGTCTGTTTGACATCGGACTCGTCCCAGACGCCCTGGTCGTAGATGTCGTAGCGGATGTGGGCCTGGAGGTTCTGTGCGTACTGGCCTTTCTCGCTGGTGAGTTCGTAGCCAATGATGTGGTCCCCGGCTTCAAGGGTGCAGACGAGGTGGTTGACAAGGGTGTCCGGTACTACCGTCTGCCGGATTTCACAGGTGACGCCCGTCCCTGTGGTGATCTTGCCGATCCGGATGGGCGGCGCGGAGGCGACGAGCTGTCCCTCGGCGAGATCGATACGAAGGGACAATTGCCCTGCGTCATTGGCGTGGACGCGGAGCTGCTGGCGGACCGTACCGCCGTCCGGGACGGCCGGAAGGTCGAAACCGGTCGTGTTCAGCAGCGCGTGCGCACGGGACTTGACGGTGACCTTGCCGGTACCGTGCCGCCCGTTCGCCGGGAACGATCCCGCACTGCGGGCCTGCTTCACGGTCTCGGAGAGGTCACCACCGACGGGCAGAGCAGCGAACCCCCAGTAAAGGGTCGCGTCCCCGGCGTCCTTAGGGACAACAGTGTCGGGCTGCTGGTACGTCGGCCCATCACAGACGAGAACACCGATGTAACCAGTTAGCTGAGCACACTCGTTGGCGCGCAACGCGTATCCCTTGGGGAGGCCTGCGCCCGCGCCCGTGGAATCGGTCATCGGTTGCGTGCCGATGGCGACGACCACCTTGCCGGTGACGCGCCCGGATTCTACGAGGGGGTAGAAGCGCGGTGCCGATCCCGGCGCCGCCACCACGTCGTACCCCGATAGCCGCACATCGTCGGCGGCGGTCGCTGAACGTGGGGTGAGGAGGGTTGCTGCGGTGAGGAGTCCGGTAGCCGCGCTGAGCATGGCTGTACGGCGGGTTATGTGTCTCATGCGTCCTTCACGAAGAGTGTGGTTGCGCCGGTGCGTGGGCCGTCCTAGGACGACCAAATGTCGACAGCGCAGAGGAGACGGGCCGGCTTGCTGTACCTCCTGAGAGGTACAGCAAGCCGGCCGGTCAGCAAGTGGAGTGGGGTCGGCTAGAAGATGCCGATGATCGTAGTGGCCCATCCGGCAGTGCCCGCAAGACGGGGCGCTCCATGGCCGGTGGGTGTGCCAGGGTAGGTGAGGAGGCATCCGGTGGGGCAGAGTCTGCTCGTCCAGTTCCCCGCTGAATCCACGTACTGGACGGGGGTGTCTGGATCAGCGGGTGTGGTGGCCCAGAAATCACCGGATTCCTGGCCGGCGGTCGGTATGAACCGCTTGAAGTTATAGGTGATGGCTTCATTGCCGGGGCCAGGTGGAAGGTCGGGCGAGGGCTCCGTGGTGACCATGGCGTTCTGCAGGACGCCCTGCATGTTGCCGGGGGAGGTCAGAAGCGGCCGCTGAGTCCAACCGGCGGTGCCGTAGACGCTACGCTGAAGGAGCTTGTAATCACCGCCCGGGCACTTGACCGCGTCGTTGAGACAACCGGGATAGAGGTAGAGCTTGCCGTCGCTGGGGTCGCGGGCGACGAGGTCGGCGTAGGAGTCAGCGTTGACGTCGTCGACAGCAAGGTTGGTGAGATCGCGCCAGCCGCCGGTGCCCAGGACGACCGGCCTGCCCCACTCGAAGGGCTGTGTTTGGTCCTGGCCTCCACCACCGATGGCACGGCCGCTGTAGAGGATGAGCCGGGCGTTGCCGCAGTTCTTGTTCGCGTCGTAGATGCACTCGACGGTGATGAGGTCATTGCCCGCCTTACCGTCGATGTTGCCGGGGAGGAGTATCTGGCGCAGACCGCTCCAGTCCGAGCCCTGGGACGGGTGGGCGAGTTCCTTGCGGGTGTAGTACCAGGGGGTTCCCACTCCGTTGCCGGGGTAGACATAGAGCTTCTTGTCGGACAGGCGGACGAGGAAGTCCTCGTAGCCGTCAGGAGCGCTGTCCCTGGAAGACATGCCCTTCAGATCGCCGCGGTGGGCGATAAGCGCTTCGCTCCAGCCCCCGCTACCGGCGTTCTGGCGTGCGCCCATGGGACTAAGTGCGCCGTTACCTGGGTAGAGCCACAGCTTGCCGTCAGGATCGGTGGCGACGAAGTCTGCGAACCCGTCACCGCTGAGGTCACCAGGCCGGTCGTGCTTGCTGCTGCCGATAGATGGGTCAGAATTTTCCTTTTCGTAGATGAATTCCGGTGGTGTTGTGGTGAGCGAGACCTGGTCGTCACCCCCTGCAAGCATGGAGCGGTTGCCGAACTTGTCGTAGGCGACGACGTTCAGCTTGCTGACAGGGTGCGCAAAAGGCGTAATGGTGACGGTCGCGGTGTGGTTGGCGTCGGTGCCGGCGTCGACCCATGTGCCGTTGGGGCAGCGAGGAGTCTTCACTGCGGACAACGGGCGGTCCATGGCCCAGCAGTAGCCGTCGATGTCGCTGACGGTGTTGGTGAACTTGAACTGGCGCGGTACCCGTGCCGCGTAGCTGTCGGTGGCCTCACCGGCCTTCGTGCCGTCGGCGTCGAGGACGGTGACAGGCTTGTTGGGGCCGACCAGATCGACGCCGAAGGAGCAGGCTGCAGTTGTGGCGCTGGTTGTGTTCTCGTTGTCCTTGGCGTAGACGCTCCAGGTGTAGGTACCGTTGGCCAACTTTGTGTAGGGCACCATCACGCTGGCCTCGCCGGAGCCGTTCACGGTGTCGTAGTTGGGGGAGAGGGCGATGGCGGTGCCGCTGGAGTTCTTGACCGTGAAGTAGGTAGTGACGTTTCCGCCGTCCTGGTCCTTGACCTTCGCGTTCAGGGTGATGCCGCTGTTGCCGATGCGCCCGCCGCAGGGGACGGGGACATTGCCGTCTCCGGACTCGACGTAGTAGCCCTCGTAGGCGGACTTGCTCGTGACGACGGGCTTGTAGTTGTAGTCGACCTCGAGCACCGGGTTGTTGCGGAACCGCTTGTAAGCCCTGGTGTTGCCGGCGTAGCTGTCGGGGGCCTTCATACCAAGGACGAGGGTGCCCCAGCCGTTGTCGGCGGCCTTCTGGACGTAGGCCTTCAGCGCGGCGCTAGTGAAGTCGTGTCCCTTATCGCCGGGGCAGAACTGGTCATTACCGCCGTAGAACGAGGCGTAGTCGAGTCTGGCTGCCCAAGGTGCCGTGTTCCAGGTGGGGGCGGTTTCGATGCCGCCGGCCGACCACAGTTCGGTAGGGCCGACGGTGGAGGCGCTGCACTCATAAGAGTGGGTCTGGATGACGGCGAACTTGGCATCATTGATGGTCGCGTTCTCGAGGCCATCGGTGTTCATGGCAAAGAACGAGGCGGTGTCGCCGGTGCCGTTGAAGCCCACCCGGGGCTCGTCGGCGGGGTTGGAGGAGTTCCAGCCTGACCCGTTGGGGTAATCGGCGTTGGGCGTGGCTGAGTAGACAACCGCCCACTTTTCACGATAACCACCGCTGAAAACGGGGTCGATGACCAGCGGGAACTGATCGGCTGCCGCAAGCAGCTTCGCGTCCGGTACGAGCGTGAACGAGTCCTCGCTGATGTCCACGGCTACCGGCGCACTGTCGGGCTGCGCGGGATTCGCAACGGTGGAACGTGCGGTCGTCTTCGGGACTGCACCGGTCTGACCCTCGTCAGCCGGCAGTGCGGGCTGTTCCCACATCTTCGGGCTGGGGGCGCTGAAGACGACCTCACCGTTCTCGTCCTTGGCCAGCAACCGTTGGTCGGCGGTCTCGGCCAGAGTGATGCCGTCGGTCTGCATGCCGAGCTCGATACTGCGCAGCGCGGGATTGGCGGCGGCTTCAGCCGTACGGATGATTAGATGCTGGGCGAAGCCGTCAACCTCGGCGGTGAGCTCCAGGTCGACGCCGGGCAGAACCGAGAGGTAGGTGGCGGTGCTGCCCCTAAGGACCGGCTCGGGAAGCACACTGGGCCAGGTCAGGGCGAGCTTCCTGCCCTGTTTGACCATCGTTGCCAGTGGCTGGTCTCCACCGCCGGAGAAGGCGATGGAGAAGCTGGGGGCCGCCGGACCGACAGAGCCGTCGGCCAGTCGCACGAGCGAGGGATCAGTCTCGCGCCACATGCCGTCATACCGCGTCCACTTCGGGACGCCGTAGGAGCGACGAGTGGTCGAACCGTCCGGGTTGGCGAAGAGCTCAGTGCTCTCCTGCCTACGGTCGAGGATTTCGACCCGCTTGCCCGTTCTGGCCGCCTCGTCGAACGCGACCTCCCCGAACACCGCAGACGGCGCCTGTGAGCCGTCCGTCTCCGCTGCGGTCAGGGCCGAAGGCGAAGCTACGGGCAGAGAGGGGAGAGCAACAGCCGCTGAGGTGGGCAAGGTCATGGTCGCGGCTATTGCCAGAGCCACCGCTCTGCTGCCACGTCTGAATCTAGTGGTGCGCATGTACTGGCGCCTTTCCGGAGTGCACGGTTTGCTGCCATAAGCGAGAAAGAATCTCCGCTTCTCTTTGGCGGGGACTCTAACCCGACGAGGACGCATCTCTGCACGATGGATGCTCGGTTGAACCTTCAACGACTTGCGAAGGGTCCTCGGCAGCGCAAGTGGAATTTCAAGTTCCATAAATGAAGCACCGCGAAGATGTGGCTTTTGTGTGAACATGACTGGTAAACGTGCTGGTCAGGCGATTGGGTCGACTTGATGGAGGTGGCGCACGAAAGCAGGTTCCTGGACCTGACACACTTGACCATCCTCTCTCGATCACCCTTGTCGGCCGCCTGTAGGTGGTGTTTGATTCGCCTGATCATCAATAATTTACGTACGACCGGGGTGGGGATCTTCGTGCTGTTCCGTAATGGCTTCGCCATGCCCTTTTATAGGCGCAGGAAAAAGAAACTGACGAAGTCTGCGCGAACAGGAACCGTCGGTGTGCTTTCAGCAGCGCTGAGCGTCTCTCTACTCACTGTGCCCACATGGACCGCAGCCGCTGAGGTTCCCGGCCCTCCGTCTATACCTCAGACCAAGTCCGTCGCGGGCAAAGACTTCATGCCCAAGGGCTTGAAGCGAAGACCACAACCATCCCTGCCGTGGAAGGCGCCAGCCGTGGCTTGGCCCGCTCCCGCCACCGCGGAACTCTCCGTGCAGCCCGGATCCGACGTCGCCCAGTCGGTGGGCGGTCTGCCTGTCCGCCTTACTGCGGCCACCACGCGCGCCGCGGACCCCGCTCGTACCCCGGACCGCCTGGAGGTCACGGTCAAGAACCGTGCCGCTGCTCGCGCCGTCGGCATCGATGGGTTGCTGATGACCCTGGGTGGGGTACGAACAGCGGGAGCCTCCGCCGATCAGGTTCGGGTCGGGATCGACTACAGCTCCATCCGCGGCGCCTACGGGGCCGGATGGTCCTCGCGTCTGCGGCTAGTAACGCTGCCAACGTGTGCCCTGACCACGCCGGCCAAGTCTGAGTGCCGCACACAGATCCCGCTGGCCACTGAGAACAACACCAGCGCCCACACCCTCACCGCCACCTTGCCGCCCACCGGGCCCGGCACCGCGGCCAAGGCCGGGGCATCGGCAGCGTCGGCCTCCTTCGCCGCGGGCACGGCCGGTGCCACCGTCCTGGCGGCCACCTCGGGGGCCGAGGGCAGCGACGGTTCTTTCAAGGCATCCTCGCTGGCTCCCTCCGGCTCGTGGTCGGCGGGCGGGAACTCCGGTGGTTTCGGCTGGAGTGTGCCGGTTGACATTCCCTCCGCTCCCGGCGGTCTGACCCCCAAGGTCACGCTGTCCTACAACTCCTCCTCCATCGACGGCCGCACCGCTTCCACAAACAACCAGGCGTCCTGGATCGGTGAGGGCTGGGAATACTCACCCGGCTTCATCGAGCGCCGCTACGCCCCGTGCGAGAACGACAAGCAGGACGGAAACAACACCACCAAGACCGGCGACCTGTGCTGGAAGTCGGAGAACGCCACCCTCTCCCTGAACGGCTCGTCCAACGAGCTGATCTGGGACGCGGTGAAGAAGACGTGGAAGCTGGAGAGCGACGACGGCTCCCGCATCGAGCGGATCTACGACACCGAGCCGAACAACTCCGGCGATGAGGACTTCGAGTACTGGAAGGTCACTACCCTCGACGGTACCCAGTACTGGTTCGGTAAGAACCGGCTGCCCGGCTACACCAGCGGCAAGACGGAGACCAACTCCGTCTTCTCCGTCCCGGTCTACGGCAACCACGATGGTGAGCAGGGCAACGGCTCGGACTTCGCCTCCTCGGCCGAGCAGCAGGGCTGGCGCTGGAACCTTGACTATGTGGTCGATCCGCACGGCAACGCGATGGCCCTGTACTACACCAAGGAGCAGGGTTACTACGCGCAGAACAGCAAGCTCGACGATCCGAAACCGTATATCCGCGGTGGGTATCTGAACCGGATCGACTACGGTCTGCGCGCGGGCGCCGTCTACACCACGGCCAACCCTGTCGGCCGGGTCACCTTCACCACCGCGCCCCGGTGCACCGCGGCAGACTGCGCGTTTACCGAGGCCAACGCCACCAACTGGCCCGACACCCCCGTCGACCTGAACTGCACCTCCGGCAAGCAGTGCCTGGAGGGCTCGCCCTCCTTCTGGTCCCAGCGACGGCTGACCGGCATCACCACCTCCTCGCTGATCGGCACCGCGATGGTGGACGTTGACAGCTGGACCCTCGCCCAGTCCTTCCCGCCCACCGGTGATACCTCCACTCCGGCGATGTGGCTCGACTCGATCCAGCGCACCGGCAAGGCCGGGTCGTCCACCGACACCGCCATGAACCCGGTCACCTTCGAGGGCGAGCTGATGGCCAACCGGGTCGACACCGCCGAAGGCCGTCCCGCCCTCAACCGCAAGCGCATCACGAAGATCACCAACGAGACCGGCGGCCAGACCCTCGTCACCTACACCGCCCGCGAGTGCACTCCGACGACCTTGCCCGCGGCGGACACCAACAACAAGCGCTGCTACCCCTCCTGGTGGACCCCGGACGGCGCCGTCGACCCGGTCAAGGACTGGTTCCACAAGTACCTCGTCAGCCGCGTCGACGAGAACGACACCACCGCCGGCAGCGGCTCGGAGACCAAGGCCACCACCTACACCTACTCCGGCGGCCCCCACTGGCGCCGTGACACCGGCGAGTTCACTCTCGACAAGCACCGCACCTGGAACGTCTTCCGCGGCTACTCCACCGTCCGCACCTACGACGGCGGCGACAGCAACCGGGTCAAGACCGAGAACACCTACTACCTCGGCATGGCCGGCGACACCCTGGCCAACGGCACCCCCCGCCCGGTCGCCACCGTCAACGGCATCACCGACCGCGAGGACTTCGCCGGCCGCCTCGCCGCCTCCAGCGCCTACGACAACGAAGGCACCGGCGGCAAGATCGTCACCAGGACCACCTACACCCCCTGGGAATCCGGGGCGACGGCGACCCAGCCGGTCCAAGGCGTCACCGACCCCGACAAGCCCGACACCCCCGCCCCCGCCCTGCCGGCGAAGACGGCGTACCTGTCCGGCACCAAGACCGAGAAAAACAGCACACTTCTCGACGACGGGACCACCTGGCGCACCCTCACTACCAACCGCACCTATGACGCCACCTACGGTCTGCTCACCAAGGAGAGCGACGACGGCGCCGGCACCGTCGAGACCCGCTGCACCGTGACCGACTACGTCACACCGGACACCGAGGACTGGCTGATCTCCTATCCCAGCGAGGTCACTACCACCAACAACGCCGCTTGCCTGACCGGCCCGGGTGAAGTCACTGGCCAGACCCGCACCTACTATGACGGCAAGACCCTCGGCGCCGCACCCGCCTCGGGCAAAGCGAATCTCACCCGCACAGAACAGCTCGCCCGCCACGAGAGCGATAGCACCTCTGTCTGGGAGACCGTCAGTCAGGCCACCTATGACCAGTACGGACGCGTGACCCTCGCCATGGGGCAGGACGGCCGGCCCGTCAACACCACCTACACGCCTTCCACCGGTGCCCAGGCGACCACGGTGAAGGTCACCAACGTCAAGGGACACGAGTCCACCACGACCTTCGACGGCATGCGCGGCCTCGTCCTGAGTACAACGGACGCGAACGGGCGCACCGCCAGCAACGAGTACGACACCCTGGGCCGGCTGACCAAGGGATGGAGCGCCGGCCGGCCTAAGACGCTGCAGCCCAACGCCACCTTCACTTACAACCTCTCCGCCGCGGTCCCTTCCACCGTCGTCGCCAAGAAGCTGTACGAAGACGGCCTGTGGGGCACCACCGTCACCTTCTACGACTCGCTGCTGCGCACCCGCCAGACCCAGACGGATTCCGTCGGTGTGACCGGCCGGGTCATCAGCGACACGTACTACGACACCCACGGCCGCGCCCACCTCACCAACGCGCCGTACTACAACGACAAAGCCGTCTCGACGACGACGATGTTCGTCGTCACCCCGAGTGAGGTCCCGCAAGCCTTCCGAACGGCGTACGACGGCCGAGGGCGGGTCGCCGAGAGCATCCAGCTCTCCCTGAATGTGCCGCAGTGGAAGACCGTGAACACCTACGGCGACTACTGGACGGCCATCGTCCCGCCCGCTGGCGGCACCGCCACCCTCACCGTTGCCGACGTCCGCGGCCGCACCACCGAGGAACGCCAGTACAAGGACAGCAACCCCGTCCCGACCGCGGCCGCCACCCAGTACGAGAAGACCACCCGCACCTACAACACCGCCGGTCTCCTCGCCTCCCTCACCGACCCCTCCGGCCGCAACACCTGGAGCTACACCTATGACCTGCGCGGAAGGCAGCTGACCACGGCCGACCCCGACAAGGGCCTGACCACCAACCACTACGACGCCGACGGCCGCCTCGACACCGTCGTCGGCCGTCTCGACCCCGCCACCGGCAAGCGCAACACCCTGGCCACCACCTACGACGAACTGGGCCGCAAGACCACCCTGCGCATCGGATCGGCCACCGGCACCAAGCTGGCCGAATGGACCTACGACACCGCCACCGGCGGCAAGGGCCTGCCCCACAAGTCCATCCGCTACGACACCGGCAACGCCAACGCCGCCTACACCGCCGAGGCCACCGGCTACGACACCGCCGGCCGGTCCACCGGCACCAAGGTGACGATTCCGAGCGTCACCGGCGAGGAACTCCTCGCCGGCACCTACACCGTGGCCACCACCGCCACCCCGGTCAGCGGGCTGCCCAGGACGGCCGCCTACAGCACCACCAACACCAACGCCACCACCGCCCTGCCCGCCGAGACGGTCACCAGCCACTACGGCTCTAACGACACCCTGGCCATCGTCGACAGCTCCCTCGACCACGCCTACCTGCGCGGCGCCGGGTACACCGCCTTCGGCGAACTCGCCCAGGCCCAGCTCGGCAACCTCGGCAAGCTGGTCACCCAGACCCTCACCTACGAGACGTCGACCCGGCGCCTGGTCAAGAGCCAGATCAACCGCGAGGCCACTGGGCCCGCCACTCTGTCCAACATCACCTACGGATACGACCCGGTCGGCAACATCACCTCGATCCGGGACGCCCAGAACGACGGCACCGTCACCGACGACCAGTGCTTCACCTACGACTGGGCGCGCCGCCTCACCGACGCCTGGTCCTCCGGCGACGCCTGCGCCACCAAGTCCGTCAACGGCGCGGGCACCCCGAACCTGGGCACGACCGACCCCTACCGGACGTCCTGGACGTTCACCGACACCGGCCAGCGCAAGACCGAGACCCTGTACAAGGCCGGCCCGGTCACCGCGAACACCACCCGCACCTACGCCTACCCCACCACCACCGGCGCCGCCCAGGCCCACGCCGTCCGCTCCGTCACCGCCACCGGCGGCGTGACCGGAACCGACACCTACACCTACGACACCGCCGGCAACCTCACCAAGAAGACCCCGGCCACCGGACCGGTCCAGGACCTGACCTGGAACGAAGAGGACAAGCTCAAGACCTCGACCGTCTCCGGCCAGACCACGTCGTTCCTCTACGACGCCGAAGGCACCCGCCTCGTCAAGCGGGACCCGGCCAAGACCACCCTCTACCTGCCGGGCGGACAGGAACTCGAACTCACCCGGAAGGCCGGTACCACCTCTGCCGCCGTCACCAACGGCACCCGCTACTACAGCGTCCCCGGCGGCTCGGTGATCCGCACCAGCAAGGACGGCGGCGTCCGCATCCTGGTCTCCGACCACCACAACACCAACACCCTCTCCATCTCCGCCGCCAACCTCGCGGTCAACCGCCGCAAGTCCCTCCCGTACGGTGGGCAGCGCGGAGCGGCCCCCTACTTCTGGCCCGGAACCAAGGGCTTCGTCGGCGGCGACATCGACACCACCACCAACCTCACCCACATCGGAGCCCGCGAATACGACCCCGGCCTCGGCCAGTTCATCAGCGTCGACCCCCTCCTCGTGGCCGACGCCCCGGGATCGCTGAACGGCTACAGCTACGCCGGCAACAACCCCGTGACCACGTCCGACCCCACGGGAATGTGCGCCGAACTCGACTGCCCGACCCGCCCCTGCCCGAACTGCGAGAACACCACACCGGGCAAGAAGCCGAAGCCGCCGAAGCCCACCCAGGCGGGAACCAGCGCCGAAGAAGAGAAAAAGAAGAAGGGGCGTACAAGTGATGAGATGCTCACCGATAAGGTCAGGCACGACGCCGCCGTGGAGGCTACAGCAGCATTTCTCCGTGCACAGTGGGCCACTAATCCTGAAGTGAGGATAGAAACCGAATACTATATAGAGGGAGCGCAGCGAACCACCGGAAAGGGGGGCTGGGCAGATATAGTAATGTTCTTCAACGATGATATTTACATCTGGGAAGTAAAATCTGCCAAGACTGCCGAGCTGGACGGCCCCGCAACACTGGATCGATACATCAAGGCGCTGAGCAAGCTAGAACGCAAGGGCCCCTTCGGACGATCTGTGCATCGTGGCTGGGAGCTGCCGCAAGTAGTGACGATTGATCCCCTAAACCCTCGGCAGCAGGTCGTCGCTCAGTCCACCCGCACACGCCCTAGATCCGCCCGTACCGGAGAAGAGTACAAGGGTGTCATCGGATGGTGGACGCGCAACCAGAGGACGAGGCCCCCGGAAGGAATGGAACCCGTGCCGGTATGGGCGCCCGTGACAGTCCAGGCATGGGCTCCGTCGCCGGAACAACAGCAAAGTATCGCCTGGGGTGCGGTAGCCGGCGCCATGATATATGTGTTCGGTAAGATGGCGACCGATCCCACCGGGCTATCGGGATGAAACAGCCCTGCAAGGGAATCAAAAATCGAGTAGCACCTGCGCCGAACTCAAGGGCAGGCTTCGGCGCACTCAGGTAAAATAAGCTGCTGGACGCAGGGACTCGACCTCGGCGTCCAGCAGCGCTATTTCATCCTGATTGATTCGGAGTAATGCATGGATGTGTTGGATTCACTAAATTCTGGCCTCAGTTACGATCTTGTGCTGGAATTGACCGTTCATGGAGAAAATCAGGAGGATCTGACCAAGTTCGCGCTCGGGTGGCTCACCCATGGCATTGACGCAGCAATTTCAGTGGGAGGGGTGGGGGTTCCCTCAGAAGGCCTGCCGGTGTCCGCTACGGGATTCAAGTCCGCTTCACGCGCCGTGAAGGCGAGAAGTGGGAAATGGTGGGGCCACTACTCGGTGGCTCCACGAGATTCTTTCGAAGTCCTCTACAATCCTCTTGTATGCGAAGTAATACCGTGGGTTACCGATATGGTACGCGCGCGCCCGGAGTCACTGGAAGCGAAGATCGGCGAGTTCTCGGGAAGCGGAGAAATTGGAAACTCCGCCATCCGGCTTTCTCTGTCCTTCGACGAGGATCTGCCGAGTTACGTTAAGCTCTCTTACTACATCAGTGATGATTCGCTTTACACGCCAGATAGATCTCAGCGTGAGCATGCGCGTCTGCTGGCTGCAGCTAACTGGGCCTGCCGGAATACAAATGTGGTATTCGGTCACTTTTCCTATGTGCATACAGAAGGCGCCACGGAGCTCGAACGATGCCTACGTGGACCTGCCCGAGTTCCTTCGTGGAATACTCCGAAGTGGCGCAAGTATCTTCGGGGGTACTCGTGGCTGATGGTTGTGCCGCGTGAAATTTCCGATGCCGCCGGAGGCGTGGGCACATTGCTCGAGTCAGGAGCTTTCGAGTCAATCTCTTCGTTCCCTAATGGTTCGATCCTACTCCAAGCCACTCCCACCTTCCGGGAATATGAGGGAGAGAAAGTCAGGGCCGTTCAGCACATATTCCGAGAATTTCTCATCACGGGAGAATTCCGTCACCCGGCTCCAGTTCCCGGACAGCCTCCGATGCATATGGTGATCTTCAATGATTGATTGAACATACGCGCGCCGGCTATATAGCGGAAGGGTTTACAGTTGCAGTTTCTGAAAATAGCGAGCTGCGTCGGTCTACTGGTCGCACTCGTAGGGTGTGGCAGTTCCGGCGACAGTAGTACAGTTTCGATTGAAGCAAAGCGAGTAGAGGAGAAAATTTTGATGGATCATAATTCAATTACTGTCCTGGCGACCTTCGTTGGTGGGCCGGCTGATGGCCGTACTGAACATCTCCCGCTGAGTGAAGCAACTGGTGAAGTCACTATTAGTGGTGTGACGTATCGAGGAAATCCGGGTCCACCGCCTGAAGTGAAAGACACGACAGAGGGACTGGCTCAGGTGATGCGGCCCGTCCGAGAGGGCCGTTGACCTGCTGCTGAACAGGGTCGAAGTGGCGTTGAAGCCCATGGGGCCATCGCGGCATGCGCCTGGTAGCCGATGGAGCCAGACGGGCCTCGCGACTGGTGATGGTGAAGGACCTCGAGACCGACGACGGCTATGCCTTCGAGCTGACGAACCCATTTTTCTTGGCTGCCGGTTATCGAATCCTTCTCGAAGACAGCAGACTTGTCATCATGAGGACTGACGGGGAGTGGTCGTCGCCAGCCGGTGGCTGGTCCACTCGTTGTGGGTCCGGACCCCTGCGCCGCCCGTAGGGGTCGGTGGCCTTCACGTCCGCGCACCCGTCGCGCTGCATCAGGCCCCGCACTGCGTGCTCGAACTGCCGGTGATGCAGCGCGTCCAGCTGCGCCAGCGTATGGCACAGTCCCTGCAGGCGCACCCGCTCCCGCCGCGCGGCCCGCTGCCTGGCGACCACCCACACAGCCACCGCCCCGCCGGCGGCGAGCACCAGGACGACGGGCACCCAGGGGTGCGCGCGTACGAAGTCCACCACTGCCGCGATCACACACCCCGCGATGACCAGAGCACCAAGGGCCAGCAGGAGCGCCGGCCGCCGTGGGCTCCGCTCGGATGGCTCTTCGGACCCGTATGGACAGTGCTATACGGAACCATCGCCGTTGCCGCGTGGCTGGTCCTTCGAAACCCCCAAGGGCCCACGCGCACGGCCATGACCTGGTGGTCGGCCCAACTGCTCCTCAACCTCACCTGGACCCCGCTCTTCTTCGCCGCCGACGAGTACGGCCTGGCCTTCCTCGACATCTGCCTCCTCCTCGCGGCTCTCCTGACCACGATGGTCCTCTTCGCCCGCCACCGCAGGGCCGCCGCGATCCTGCTCGTCCCCTACGGATTGTGGGTGACCTTCGCCGCGGCCCTCAACCTCGCCATCTGGCTCTCCAACACCTGACAGAACCCGACACCACTGCCCCGGAGCAGCGACTCTCGAGCCGCTCCCGATCCACCTGTAGACGACGACGTTGAACGTCATTCTTTCCCTGGCGCCGACGCATCCTCTGCAACAGCACCTCGTTGGCTGGGGGGAAGGGAGGCGAAGTAGTGAGGGATCTGAAAGCGCTGGCGGCGTTGATCCGCAGCCGGTATCGCGAGGGCGCCAGCATTGCCGTGGTGGCAAAAGAGCTGGGAGTTTCGAAGACCACTGTCCAGCGTTACGTCCCCGTGCAGGATCGGCGGGATGCGGTGGCCGCGGCGCGTCAGCGGCACCGCAACCGGGCGGAGGAGCCGTACGAGAAGGCCCTGCGAGCTCAGGTGGTGCGCCTCTACCGCTCGGGGATGCCGCAGCAGCGGGTGGCGGCCACGCTGGGGATCTCGGTCGAGGCGGTGGTGGCGCGGCTTGAGCCGTCTCAGCGGCGTTCCCGGCAGGAAGCGGCCCGGCTCGCCGTCGAGCAGCAGGGCGAGTTTTTACCCCAGGACGAAATCATTGCCCGGTACGCGCAGGGCGCCACTATGACTGAGCTCAGCCGGCTCTACGGAGTGCATCCCTCTACGATCCGCCGCAGGATCCCCGACGGCCTGATCCGCTCCCGTAGCCGCGCCTCGCAGCCCCGTCCCCGGACCGGGTCTGGGCGGGTGCTGGTCGATGAGGAGGTCCGTCGTCGGTATGCGGCGGGGGAGAGCGCCTATGCGCTCGCCCGCGAGTTCGGCATCTCCGTCCACACCATCCGGACCCGGATCCCCGACGCCGACTGGCGCGGCCGCCCGACCGGTGAAGCCCCGGTCCCACCGCACAATCCTGCGCGCCCGAGGACGAGAGGCGTTCGGATGACGCTGGTCCTCTCGGACGAGGAAATCCTGGCCCGCTACCGGGCCGGGCAGTCCGCGACCGCGATCGGCCGCGAGGCGGGCGTGGACTGCCGCACCATCCTGCGCCGCATCCCCGAAACCGAACGCCGCACCCACCTCCAGGCCCAGCGGCTGAACCGTCCGGCCCCCGACGTCGACGCGGACACCATCCGCGCACTGCGCGCCCAGGGCTTGTCCTGGGAGGCGATCGCCGCCCAGACCGGCCTGTCGGCGAAGACGGTCCGCGCCCGCGCGTAAACGCCGGCACTTGCCGGCTCCGGCTTTGGCCGCGGCGCGGCACACTCGCCTCGTTCACGGTTCGCATCGTGCCCCGTACTCCGTGACCTCGGCACGGGGCACGACGTCTCCCCGCCTCCGGGTTACTGCGCAGGGTTGTAGTGGACGACGGTGGTCTCGCAGGCCTCGGCGTACACCTTCAACGCCTCGGCCTCGTTCTGGTCGACGGCCAAGCCCCAGCGCAGCTTGGTGGCGGTCCAATCGCCGATGTAGCGGCAGTGGGCCTCGGGCAGGGGCGGCATCCAGGTGGCCGGGTCCTGATCCGCCTTGGAGCGGTTGGTGCGCGCGGTGACCGCGACGAGCGAGGCTACAGCACCCTGGTCGTTGGCGTAGGCCTCGCGCCGCTTGGCGTCCCAGGCGCTGGCACCGGAATCCCAGGCCTCGGCGAGCGGGACCATATGGTCGATGTCGAGCTTGCCCGCCTCGCTCACCTCGACGCCGTCGTAGTACGAAATCCACTTCCCGCCGGTCAGCTTGCAGCCGGCCGCCACGGCCGGCTCCTGGACGGCTTCGGCGAGGAGGATCTCATTGCGGGTATTGCAGCCGTCGGCCGCATCCAGGCCAGTGTTCCAGTGCCGGAAGGAGTCACGCATGTAGCCGGTGCGGTCCTCCTCGGTGACGGGGAGCTGACCGACGGCGTCCTCCAGCGGCAGCACCTCCGGAACAGGCACCCCCACCGCGGCCGCAGTCGTGGCCACGGCGGCGGAGGAGGGGAGAGCGAGTGGGGTCAGGGCGAGACAGAACGCGGCAGCTCCGCGCAGCAAATTGGCGATCACGTCCGTAGGCATAGCGGACCAGGGTCCGCGGACATACCGGGACCAGGACGCCCATCGACCGCACGAAGGGCGGGGATTCGCTGGAGAAACGCTCCAGCTCGGTGGGCCCGGATTCACCCGCGAGGACGAGGCCGTATGAGGAGACCGTCCTTCACCAGTCGGCCGGGTCAGCGCCAGGTGAGGTGTTCGCAGTACAGAAGGCGCGTACGGGCGGCTTTCCCGGTCATAGCCAGGGTCTCGGCAAGCGCAGGCATCGACTCCTCCCGCTCCCGAGCCAGAGCACAGGCGGCCTCGAAGCCGGTCTCGGCGACGATCACCTCCAGCTCACCGCAGACCCTCAGCTCGTCACGTACGCACGCACCGCATCCTCCTGCAGCCGCAACACCGGTCCAACTGCTCACGCACCTGTCCCAGCAACACCACCAAGTCCTCGGACAATGCCACCACGCGTCCGACGACGTCGTCGGGATGCGCCTTCCACTCTCCGTACGGACCGGCGGGGTCATAGGCGCGGAGTCGATGTCAAGTTCCATCGACTCCACCGAGCCGCTTCGAACAAGTACGCACTTTGCGCCGGGTGAGGTACAAGGAGCTCGTGTGGCGCCCGGCCACACCTGCAGGCCAGGCATCACGGCTATCTCCTCGTGCGTGCAGCCTTTTCACTCGCATCCAGGGGGCGGCGTCTACGTCGCCCCTCGCCGATGTCCGATGACGGGTCGTGGAAAGATCTGCCTTGGCCTGGCGGATGGAGCCGTGAGGGCAGTCCCCCAGGGACGTGCTGTTGGGATCTCGGCCAGCTTGACTGTCGACTTTAGCCATCCGTGACGCGTTGTCAGTGCTCCCCCTTACTGTCTGGAGGGTGGTTGAAGGACATGTGAACTTAGACACTGGATTCGCCCAGCGCATCAAAGCTCTGGCGTGCACAGCACCCCTGCACGACCTGGACGCCCGTAAGTCATCGGTTCAGTCAGCTGACTTGTCTGCCTACCAGATGAGTGAGCTTGCGCTGCACGCGATCGACCTGGTGACTCTCGCGATGGACTTTGATGCCGGCGCTTCTCCGGAGCGGACCGTTGAAGACCTGTCCCGCTACGCTGCTGATCAGGCGCCGGACCGCTCTGCATCTGAGCACGAGCACGCCGCTGGGTGGGTGCTTGAGAACCTGCTCAACGTGGGATCGGCTGATCGCGGCTTCCGCGCGGTCTACGGGATGACGGGTACCGACGGGCGGTACGAGCGGCGTGATTTCGACTTCCGTCTTCTTGAGGAGGTTCCGGGAGCCGACGGCGGGATCTACCTGCGTGCTTCGAACGAGGCGGTCAACGTTCTTGTCGGTGCGCTGGAGGTTGACATCGAGTCGGCGCAGGTTGCCGCGGATGTGCGGCTGGAGACGCTGATTCGGCGCGGTCGGCTCTCAGACGCGCAAGCTGCTGCCCAGGCCGCGCGGTACCGGACGATCCAGTATGGCGAGATGCTGCGTCAGCGGCTGGAGGCCACGAGCCGCGACGTGCGAACAGTGGACTGGCTGACCGCCATGCCGACGTTCATCGCGGAGGCGCTTGAGCACATCGAGGCCCGCTGCCGGGCGGAGAACGCCATCTTGGTCAACATCACAGAGGCGCGTGACACCGCCGATACCCCTGTGCGCAAGCAGCAGGCCGCTGCGCTCGTCGGGATCGTCCGCGATTGCCTGCGACGTCATGAGCAGCTCCAGGCAGCACTTCAGAACGCCGGCCGACGCTTTCGGGCTGAACAGGACCGGCAGACGTTCGCACCGCAGCCCGTGCAGGCGGACCTCGACCTCCACGCTCAGCTCCTGCAACCGGCGCTCGCCTTGCCGGTGCGCGACGCCGACGGGGTGCTCGCCGCTTACTTCACTCGGGTCGTCGGACTGGCCGTGCGCCCGGCGCTGCGTTTGGCTGACCTTTTCACCCTGCTGGTGACTCCTCCGGCAGTCCGCGAAGTGCTGGGCAGCGAAGTCGAGGAACCGGAGTTGACCGAGGCGGCAGAGGCGCCTCGCTTCCCGGAGGAGTGCTACGAGCACTTGGAGTGGCTGCTGGACCTCGACGTGGAAGCGCCGCGACGTCTGTCTGGTCTTCTGGAGGAAGCTCGCGACCTGCACCCTGAACTGCCACTGCTCGTAGTGGTGCGGGTGCTCGCCCTCGCAGCGCAAGAGATCGGCCCGGCCCTCCGGCAGGGCGCGTCTTCCGTGCTTCTCGCCGTGGACGACGGCACCGTGCTGAGTGATCCCGAGTTCGCTGGCGCCGATCTCATCGTTGCCCGAGCCGGATTGACCACGCCCGCTGAGGGCGACGGCGCAGGGCCTGAAGGGGCAGCCGTGGGAGCCCTCTCCCGAGATCTTGTGTCTGCCGGACGGGAAAGGGGGGCTGCATGAGCGCCGCCGACACCGCCGCCGAAGCCTCCCGCCTCGTCGGTTTCGGCCTACGGCCCAAACTCGTCCCTTCCCGCGACGACGAATACAGGCGGCTGGTGCGGCGTTTTCGGAGCGACGACGAGTTCGCCACCGTCACTGCCGCCGTTGCCCGAGGACTGGACCTGGTCATCCTCGAGGTCACCGAGCGGACGGGCGTGGTCGTCGCTTCCATCGAGGAAAGCGTCTTCGCCATCCGGATGACCGACTATGCGCGTCGGACCGGCGGCGATGGGAAAGCACACGAGCGGGTGCTGCACGCACTGGCCCACCTGGGCGCCGCCACCCTCGCATTCCCACGCCCGGCAGACCTCGCCGACGAAACCTACCTCGGCCGGATCACCGCACAGGGAGTCGAAGTTTTCGTGCGCCAGGCCTCGACCGCTCTAGCCGAAACCGCCACGGCCGAAGGAGCGGACACCGACCCATCCAGCGATCGACCGGGCCTGGAGGCGGTGTGGAGGGTCTACACGCGCCGCGCCCAAACCGGGGCGACCGGCGACGGACGCAAACTTCATACCTCGACGACCGGCATCGTCAGCAAGGCCCTTGCCTTCCTCGCCGACCAAGGCCTGCTGGTGCGCACCGGCGACGCACGAGGCGGCACCTACCGAACGACACCGCGCTACCGGGCACAAGTCCGTGAGGCCGGCGCAATCATGTTCGACGAGCTCCTGGCGCTCGGCATCACCGAGATCACGGACGGAACAGGCACGCTGACCGCCGTCGAATGGTCACCCGACGACATCGCCAAGCTGTAGGGGATGACTGTGTACGAACTCAACCGCGTCCGCCTGTTCGGCGTCGGCCCGCGCGGCGCCCGTTTCACCGACGTCACCTTGAATCTCGCCGATGTGGGCCAGCCCATCGGCGGGGGGACGCTGTTCGACGCACCTCCGCGCCGCCCCAGTCCCTATAGCCTCCTCCTTCTGGAAAACGGCGGAGGCAAGAGCGTCCTGCTCAAACTACTCTTCGCTGTCATCCTGCCCGGGAAACGCAACACCCTCGGCGGCGCGCCCGAAGTTCTGGAGAAGTTCGTCGTAGGGGAGGACGCGGGACACGTTGTGCTGGAGTGGATGCACGTCAAAACCGGCGAACGCATCATCACCGGAAAGACCTACCAGTGGCGACGCAAGCGCACCAGCGACGGCCGAAAGCTGGACGAGGCATGGTGGTCGCTACGCCCTAACGCCGCCGTCGAAGTGGCCACGCTCCCTTTCACCGCCGACGGCCGCCGTCTGCGACTGGGTCACTTCCAGGAGGCACTGGAGGAGACCTACCGCAACTCCCCAGCCACTCAGCTGACCTGGATCGGATCCCATCAAGGGGAGTGGCTCGACCACCTGCGCAGCCTGCGCATCGAACCCGAACTGTTCTCCATCCAACGGCAGATGAACGCTGACGAAGGGGAAGCAGCCAGCGCGTTCAAATTCAAGAGCAGCAAGGAATTCGTCGACTGGCTCCTCACGATCGTCATGGACCCCGCCGACGCCGCCAGCGTGGCGGACAACTTCGACAGCTACGCCACCACCGTCGGCGATCGATCCGCGATGCTGATGGAGCGCGACTTCACCGAAGGTGCCGTAGCGGCGCTGCACCCTGTCGGCGCGGCGTACATTACGGCGATGCAGGCGCGAGCCGCGCTGGAGCGTACGGAGCAAGACATCCACGCGTTCAGTGCCCAAGTCGCAGCGCGCCATGACACTGAACAGTCTGCCGCCAGACGGCTGACTGGTGAGCACACCGCAGCGGTAGCCAAAGCAAGCGCATCCGAAACCGACCGCGACCGGACGCGTGACGTCGTCAACGAAATCCGCCGTCAGACAGTTGCCCTGGAACTCGCTGCCGCGGAGGAACAGCAAGGCGCCGCACAGCTTGCACAAGCAGCGGTCGAGCTCGAGCTGGCCGGGTGGACGGCATCCGAGACGGTCGACGCCCGTGACCAGTCAGTCGCTCACGCACGCGCACTCGAGCGACAGATTGCCGACGCCGAGGAGACCGCACGCCCCGCTCTGGCCGCACGCGATGAGGCCGCATCCCAGCTGCTGGCGAAACTCCACAACGAGGCAGCCAACGACCGTGCTCAGGCGCAAAAGCTCAATCAGGAAGCCGAGGAATACAAGCTGACCGCCAAGAAGGCGGATGAGCAGCGCACTGTCGCGCTACAGGACGAGGAGAAGGCCCGCAGCGCACAGCAGACAGCCCTGGCCGAAGTCAGCGACACGGCCCGCACCGTAGCCCAGGCCATCTCCGACGGTCTTCTGCCGGCCGGCTCAGACGTGCCTGCCGCAGCCCAAGAAGCCCGCGAGAGAGCAGCCCTCCTCGAAGACACACTCGCTGCCACAGAACGCAAGGCCACAGACGTTGAACGGGAGCTCAAGAACGCTCAAGCCCGTGCCCGTGAAGCCGCCGGGGCCCTATTGGCCAGGGAGCGCGAACAGCAACCGGTAGCACAACAGTTGCACGAGCTGACCGCCCGCGCTTCCCACCTGGCCGCCGACGAAGCGCTCGTCGCCGCCCTAGCGGCAGACCGGATCGACACGGCGACCCTCGATGCATCGGCGGAAGCACTTGCTGGCCAGCTCGCCGAAGACATCGACTCACGTGAAGAACGGCTGGACGGCCTACGCGCTGTACAGAACGGCGACCATCGTGTTCTCACTGCTCTAGGCGACGGTGGCCTGCTGCCGGCCAGACCTGAGGTCGAGGCCGCCGTTGAGGTTCTGCGGGACGCAGGCGTTGCCGCCCACACCGGCTGGCGCTACCTGGCGCAAAATGCCTCCGCCAGTGAACGCATCACCCTCATCGCGACACATCCAGAACTCGCCGACGGAGTCGTGCTCGTCGACGCAACGCAGCTTCCCCAGGCCCGCACCATCGTCCAAGCGGCAAGCCTGATGCCTGCGGCCGCGATTGCCGTCGGCACCGGTGTGCAGCTGCTCACCGCAACTGAGCTGACCTCAGCCCGCTTCGTGCTCGAGACCAACCCGGCCATGTTCGACGAAGGAGCCGCCGAGGCGCGCCGGGCGGAGCTACGCGAGGACATGAAACGGCGCGGCCAGGAGATCGCGGCACTGACCGCGGCGTTGCACCGAACCCGCGTCGTCGCCGCCGAACTAGCTGCCTGGCGCAAAGCCTGCCCAGCAGGCCATCTTGCCGAGCTAACGGAGCAACTCCTTGCCGCAGACGCCGCCGTCGCCACAGCGCAGGAGCGGGTGCAGGCAGCAACCGTAGACGTGGAATCCTGGACAGAGCGTGAGGCCCTCTACCCCGCTCAACTTGCCCAGCTGCGAGCCCAGGAGCGGGCTGCCGCAGACACCGCAGGCGCTCTCGAACGGCTCACGGCCAAGGTGGAGCGTTCTGCCGAGGCGCAACGGCGAGCCGGCGAGGCTGAGCAGGCCAGGGAAACAGCCCGCCGTATTGTGGCCGAGGCGACCGTGGCCCGAGAACAGAAGCTGGCACAGGCCGAAGAGGCCGTGCGGGCGGCAGAAAACGCCCGAGACCGTGCCGAGCGCCACCTTGCCGCGGCATCCGAGGTCGTCACCGCCAGTGGCACCATCGCTTCAACCGTCCCGAGCCAAAGTCTGCTGGCCCTCCAACAGGCCTACGCAGCCGCAGCCGACGTCTACCGCAGCCTTGAAGTCGGCCAGGATCTCCGAGCAGAGGCAGACCGGGCCATGACCGAAGCCGCCCGACGCCGTACTGACCTTGAACGAATCCCACCCGAGACGATCGCTGAAGCCGAACGACTGCTCACCACACCCGCCAGCGCCGACCGCGCCAGCCGGCAGGCCGAAATCGCCCGGGCGAACCGGGACAAGCAGCGGCTGGCTGCCACCATCAGCACTGCGAACGAATGCGTCGGACAACTCCGCAGCGACCTGCGCACCGCAAGCCCCGCCGACCGCGACCGCAACGTGTGGATCGTTCTTCCTGAGACACGCCGCCCTGCCTCCGTAGAACAGGGACGCCAGCTCATGGAAACCGCCCAGGCCGAGCACCGTGCCGCTCAAGACGCCCTCGAAAAAGCCACACGCAACGCCACAGACCTGCAACGCCACATGCAGCAGGCAAGCGAAGCCGCTCGCAGCTTCCGTGAAGTACTCCAACCTGTGCAAGCGACACTTGACGACACCTCCAGCCCCCTGGCGGGACGGCCGACGACGGAACCGGGCCCCGACATCATCGAGCCCTACCAGCAGTCAGCGGAGAGTGCCCATGAGCTTTCCGACCGGTTGCGACGCGATCTGCGTGAAGCCCGCGCCACTGCCAACGCCGCCAACCGCGCTCTCAACGGACTCGTCGACCAAGCGGTCCGCTTCGTCAGCGACGTCCGGTTCGAAAAGACAACAAACGTCGCCCGGAGGGCCATCATCAGCCTGGGACGCGAACAACTGGGAGCCCGTGCGACAGAATTTGCCGATCAGCTCGCGCAGCGGCTCGCCACACTGAACACCGATCTGGACAACGCCGGCAAGCACCGCAAACTCATCGTCGAACGACTGGCCGCGCTCACCGACGGGGCACTCAAGACCCTACGGACCGCAACACGCCTGTCCCGACTGCCCTCCGGGCTTGGTGACTGGGAAGGCAAAGAGTTCCTCCGCATCCGCTTCACCGATCCCGACCCCAGCCTGCTCGCCGCCCGCATCGGCGAACTCATCGACGACATTGCCGCCTCCACAGCAGCCCGCCAGATCGGAGCCCGCGGCAGCGCCCCCAAACGGGACGGCATCGCACTCCTTTTGCGCTCCGCCGAAGCCGCCGTCCCCAAAGGCTTCTCCGTCGAAGTACTGAAACCAGACTCCGTCCTGCGTGACGAGCGAGTCCCGATCGAGCAGATGAACACTGTTTTCTCCGGAGGACAGGAACTCACCGCCGCGATCATCCTGTACTGCACCATGGCGGCGTTGCGAGCCAACGAACGAGGCCAGATGCGCAACCGTCACTCCGGCGTACTGTTCCTCGACAACCCGATCGGCAAGGCGAGTGCGTCCTATCTCCTTGACCTGCAGCAGGGCGTGGCCTCCGCCCTGGGCGTCCAACTGGTATACACAACCGGACTGTCCGATGATCGCGCCCTGGCAGCGTTCCCGCTGTGGATCCGGATGCGAAACGACGCCGATCTACGAGCGGGACTCAAGCACATCCGAGTTGCCGAGACCGTCCGCGCCCAAATGCCACATCCCTTCGAAGACGTCGAAACAGCGCCCCCCGGCGCAGCACCGGGAACAGTCACCGCAGCCCGCCTCTACCGTCGGCCCGCAGAGACACCATGAACCCTGCCACCTCAGCCAACGTCACACTGTCCCCGCGGGCCATGAGACTCGCCGCAGCACTGGAGGAGTGGCCACGACGAACTCTCACCCTCGCAGAACTCTGGGAAGCCTTCGCCATCGCCGACGCAGCCTCCGCAATGCGCCCCAGCCGCCGCACAGACCTCGCTGAGGCCATCGAAGCGCTCACCGCCGCAGGTCTGATCAGCTGCTCCCACACCAAGGACACCTCAGCGACCCCCGCGCTGCCGACCCGCCTCAAGCTGCCAGCCCCTCAACCCTCACCCACGGCCGCAGCAGCCGCCCAAGCGATAGCGTGGCGCCCGGAACTGGCCTGGGCCGCATCCGCCCGGCTCACGTTGGGACAGATCGGTACCCTGCGCTCGATCAACGAATGGCTGCGAGACTGCGGCCGCGACGACGACGTTGCACCACTGAGAGAACGATCTCTCGAAGTTCTCGGGCATGAGAAGCGCCTCGACGCTCTGCTCAACACCTCCCTGTTCGCGCCGGGCCGACTCACGCTTGAACTCCTGCGCACCTTCCGGGCGCACCCGCCATTGTCGACCCGCAGGACCGGAGGCGGCCCGGTGCTTCTCGTAGTCGAGAACGCCGACACCTTCGACACCCTCACGCGCGTGCTGACTGCGAATCCCGGAGACGTCGGGCGAGTTGCGTGGGGAGCGGGGGCAGCGTTCGAAGCGTCGGTCGCCTCGGTCACCGACATGACGGAGGTACATGCGATCGCATACTTCGGCGATCTCGACGCCGATGGCCTGCGAATCCCAGCCAGCGCACATCGAAGGGCGGCCCAGGAAGGGCTCCCCCCCGTACGTCCGGCAGCAGGTCTGTACCGACTGTTGCTCGAGATCGGTGTTCCGCAGCCAGGACAGACACCGGTGTCTCACAGGAAGGCCCTAGAACTCGCTGGATGGCTCTCCGAACCGCTAGCAACGCGGGCCGCATCGCTCCTCGCCGATGGCTGCCGCCTTGCCCAAGAAGCGGTCGGCATGCGTGCCCTACAGGCACGCATCGAGGTGAGCGAGTGGCAGGACGGGCTCACATTCCCCTAGGTTCTGTCGTCAGATGTCACACCTACATCAGGAGTGATGCGAGAGCGATGGCGGCTTCGTAGGACTCGGCAGTCTTGTCGTACCGGGTGGCGATGCCACGCCACTACTTGAGGCGGTTGAAGCAGCGTTCCACGATATTGCGCTGCTTGTAGACCTCGTGGTCGAAGGCCGGCGGGCGGCCTCCGCAGCTGCCTCGCCGGGCCCGGTTGCGTATCTGGTCGGCCCGCTCGGAAATCGTGTGGGCGATGCCTCGGCGGCGGAGCCAGGTGCGGATCGCCTTCGAGGTGTAGCCCTTGCCGCCCAGGACGTGATCGGGCCGGACCCGGGGTCGCCCGGAGCCGGTCCGTGGCACCCGGATCGCTTCCACGACGGTGGTGAACCGGGTGCAGTCGTTGGTGTTGCCGCATGGCGAACGGCACCACCAGGGTGCGGTCGCCGAGTGAGGCCGCAGTTGTCATACCGGGTAGCAGGCCAGTTTACGGAGCCGCGAGCGGGTGAGGGATCCGCAAAGCCTGCTCGACAGAGCATGGGGAGATGTATCCCTCACGCTTTGCGGGCGCGGCAGGGAAAGTGCGCGCGCTCATGGTGGATGCTGGCCGTCCAGCGCGCAGAGTCACTGACCGGGCAGGTTTGTAGCTGTTCGGCTCTGGTTGTCGGGGCCGTAGAGGAAGCCAGGTGGGCGGCTACCTGGTGCGGTGGTCGAATCCAAGCCGAAGACATTCCCCCCGGAGTGTCGATCAACCTTGCGATTTTCGGGTTCCGTATGCACCCACGTCTCCCAGGAGGAGGTGGTCGCGGCGTCAGCAGGACGCGAAGCTACTCACTGGTTCAAGTGGCCCAAAACATACTGCAGTTGTTCAACAGCACTTAATATGACGGCCTGTGCCAGTGGCACAGGCGCCTCGTCAGCATCTGCGCTTGCCGCACGCCACGCCTCTGTCCACCGTCGGGCAGAGAGATACGGAGCAGCTCCCGTGTATCTCGACAGCTACTCCGCGCACGGGTTCCGCTCCCTGGCCCATGTCGAAGACATCCCCGTCAGCCGGCCCACCGTCCTGGCCGGCCGCAACGACGGAGGCAAAAGCGCCGTGCTCACCGCACTGGCCTTCCTCCTCGGCAACCACCGCCTGACCGACGAGGACCGCACCTACGCGCAGAGCGAAGACAACGCCAAAGGCCGACGTTGCGCCGAAACCTGGGTAGAGGGCCACTTCCGGCTGGACGCCGAAGAACAAAGCCATAACGGCCTGGGTGAGCACATGCGCATCCGCCGACGCTCCCCCCTGGGAGAAGCAGCCAGCCTGGAGTACTTCGGCAGCCGGCCCGTCGACCCGAAGCTGCGCGACCTCGACCAACTGCTCAAGCCTGCGCTCGCTTCCCTCGTCGCTGAGTACGGCCTGTCCCCGGCAGGAACCCTCAAGGAATCTCTGCTGGCAGAACTCACGGCACACGCCAAGACCGTTCCCCAGGAACAGGGATGGCGGCCGCTGCCCAAACTGCTCCAAGAGCGACTCCCGCGGCTCTTGTCGTTCGGAGGCAAACACGAGAGCCCCGACGACGCCGTGCACACCGCCTTGAACAGCAGCTACAAGACGCACCTGGAGGACGAGACCCTCCAGGGCCGTGTCCGCGAGATCGAACAAGAGATCAACCAGCGGCTGGAGAAGGAAGCCGACTCCCTGTGCAGCCACATCCGCCAGCACTGCGGCGAGTACGTCAACGTCAACGTCAAGCCCATGGTCTCCTTCAGCGGAGGGTTCAAAGGCGCCCCGCTGCACGTCTCGAGGGCCGACGGTGAACTGGTCGACCTGACGCGCGCCGGCCAGGGAAGCACCCGCCGCATCGCCCTGGCGGTATGGGAGTGGACCAGCAACCTCCTGGAGACCGCCGAACTGGCCGCATCAGGAGAACCCGCAGCCGCCCAGCCCACACAGACCATCGTCGTCTACGACGAGCCCGACACCCACCTCGACTATCACCACCAGCGCACGGTCATGGACATCGTCCGCAAGCAGTGCGCCCTGCCCCATGTGAACGTCATGGTCGCCACCCACTCGATGAACCTCATCGACGGCGTCGACATCGCCGACGTGGTCCACCTCAGCCTCGGACCCGGCGGCCGCACAGTCGTCGAGCGCCTCAAGGACGACCAGCACGACGGCATCGACTTCCACCTCGGCCAGATCGCGGCATCGCTGGGGCTGCGCAACTCCGTCCTGCTCCACGAACGTTGCTTCCTCGCCGTCGAAGGCGACACCGAGCAAAAAAGCCTCCCCCTGCTCTTCCGCCTCGCCCAGAACATGTCGCTCCAAGCCGCGGGCATCGCCCTGTGGGGCTGCGAGAACAACGAAGGCGCCCTCCACCTGGCCAGCTACCTCGTCAAACACCAGCGCACCGTCATGCTGATGGTCGACGCCGACAGCCGCACCAACAAACTCTTCAAAACAGAACGACTTCAGCGCGCCGGCCTCGACCTCGAAGAGCAGGTGTCCTATATCGGCGAAGCCGAGGGCTACAACGAACTCGAAGAACTCTTCAGCAACGAGCAGTGGACCACTGCCGCTAACACCCTGTGGCCCAAGCCGGCACCCCAGACCTGGCACCCGGACGACTTCGAGGCACACCGCGACGGCAAAAAATTCAGTGCCCGCATCCTCGACATGATCAAAGAAGAAGCCGAGGACAACAGCCCCAACGGCAAACCCGCCATGGTCTACGGGCTCGCCACCACCCTTACCACCGCCGAGGACGTGCCCCGCCAGCTACGGGAGATTTTCACCCGCCTACAGCAGCTTACTCACTGACCAGACGCCGACCGCTGCGCCCGACGCAAGAGCATGCGCTCTTTGCGCTGCTCGTCGGTCGGCGCCACCCACGCGTGCCAGCCGACCGATTCCACCCACTGGCGGGCGTGAATCCGGGCGTCGATACCGCACCATCTGCACCCGCCTGGCGAGGGAACGCAGCCAGCACGAGCAGACCTCGGAGAGGACATCTCTCCTCCTTCCCACGCCTCTTATCTTCCCTTCCTGCACTGACAATCACACTGAGTGACGAAGCTCGAGGTGTACGCGCATGAGGTTCCTCCACACATCCGACTGGCACCTGGGCCGACGGTTCCATTCAGAAGACCTGGTACCCGCCCAGCGCGTTTTCCTCGACCATCTGGTCGACATCGCACGAACCGAGAACGTCGACGCCGTCCTGGTTGCCGGAGACATCTACGACCGGGCCATCCCCAGCCTTGATGCTGTACGCCTGTTCAACCACGCCCTGCATCAGCTCGCGGATCTGAACGTACCGATCATCATGATCAGCGGAAACCACGACTCCGCCCACCGCCTCGGCGTCGCCTCCGGCCTTCTCGCACGCACCGGAATCCACCTGCGCACCGACCCCGCCACCTGCGACACCCCCGTCATCCTCGAAGATGCCCACGGCCCCGTCGCCGTCTACGGCATCCCGTACCTCGAGCCCTCGCTGGCCCGCGCCCCGCTGGATGCAGAAGTCGTCTCCCACCGTGCCGTGCTGACCGCGGCCCTGGAACGCATCCGCACCGACCTCGCCACCCACCATTCGACCGGCACCCGCTGCGTGGTCCTCGCCCACGCCTTCGTCACCCCCGGCACCGGACAGCCCGAAGAACGCGATAAGGCGAAGGAATCCACCAGCGAACGCGACATCACCGTCGGAGGTATCGCCCATGTGGGCGCCGACCTCTTTCACGGCATCGACTACGTTGCCCTCGGTCACCTGCATGGCGCTCAGTCCGTCACCGACCGCATCCATTACAGCGGCTCCCCTCTGGCCTACTCCTTCTCCGAGGCCCGCCACACCAAGACGATCACTCTCGTCGACCTCACCCCCGAAAAGGCCCCCGCCCTTACCCGCCTGCCCTGTCCCGTTGCCCGCCGCCTGGAGCGCGTCACCGGTTTCATCGACGACCTCCTGACCAACCCCGTTCACGAACCACTGCAAGACGCCTGGCTCGAGGTCACCCTTACCGACACTGCCCTGCCCTTCGAGGCCATGGCCCGCCTGCGCCGCCGCTTCCCCCACACCGCCGACCTCAAGCACCGGCCCGCCCACATCCCCGCCCAGGTCACCTCCAGCACCTACAGCGAACGGATGCGCGGCCGCAGCGACCTCGGCATCACCACCGACTTCATCCACAGCATGCGCGGCACCCGGCCTACCCCTGAGGAACAAGCCCTGCTGCAGCAAGCCGTCGAAGCCTCCCGCCTGAGCGAGCAGCAGAAGGAAACCGTCTGACATGCGCCTGCACTCTCTGCACCTGCAGGCCTTCGGCCCCTTCGCAGGCACCCACACCATCGACTTCGACAACCTGTCCGCCGACGGCCTCTTCCTCCTCCACGGCGACACCGGCGCCGGGAAGAGCACCGTCTTCGCTGCCATCTGCTATGCCCTCTACGGCAAGCCCCCCGGCGACCGTGACCTGCTGCTGCGCAGCCACCACGCTCCCGAAGGCCTCCTGACCGAAGTCACCCTGGACGTCACCCTCGCAGGCCGCCGCCTGCGCATCCGCCGGATTCCTGCTCAGATGCGACCCAAGCGATCCGGTCCAGGCGAGACCCAGCAGAAACCCGAGACCTTCCTCAGCGAGCGGACCACCGACACCACCGGACAGGAACGCTGGGAACCGTTCAGCAAGTCCCACCAGGAAGCCTCAGCCGAGATCACCGACCTGCTGGGCATGAGCCGGGATCAGTTCTGCCAGGTCGTCCTGCTGCCCCAGAACGAATTCACCAAGTTCCTCCACGCCGATGCCCACGGCCGGCGCGAACTCCTCGGGAAACTCTTCCGCACCCATCGCTTCGCCTTCGTCGAACACTGGCTCCACGATCACAGCCGCACTATCGAGAAGGACCGCGGCACCGCCCGCACCGCCGTCCTTAGCCTGGTCGAACGCATCCACCAGGCAGCCGGAACCGACCTCGCGACCGATCACCCCGCACCCACCCCCGAAGACCCCCGCACCCTCACCGAGCCCGCACAGACCTGGGCCCAGGACCTCCTGCATGCCAGCCACAAACACCACGAAAAAACACTCCGAGCAGCCGCCACGGCCAAGACCCACCTGCTCGAAAAGCAGATCCTCGAAGCCGCAGCACGCGACCTCCACCAGCAACAGGCCAGCTACACAGACGCCCGGCGGCAGCTCGACCTGCTGCAGGAACAACAACCACACCAGGCCGCCCTCCGCCAGCGTCGCGACCAGGCCCGCCGCGCCCAGCACGCGGCTCCTCATCTGCATGCCGCCGACACCGCAGCCAGCGACCACGCCGACGCCCAGCGCACCGAACACAGCGCCCGTCACCGCCTGCTGCCTCAGCACGCGGATCTGGACGCCGACCAGCTGGAAACCATCGAGCACACCACCCGCGACGAAGCTGCTGTCCTGGCCGAGCTCATCTCCGAAGAGGACACTGTCCGCCGGCTGACCGTCCAGCTGGAGCGCATCGACGCCGAACGGGATGACTTCGCCACCCAGCAACGCACCTCCCAGGACTGGCTCGACCAAGAGCCCAGCATGCGCCGCGACCGCGAGGCACGGCGTGAAGCCGCCCGTCAGGCCGAACAGGAAGGCCGACGTCATCACGACGTCCTGGACGACCTCAAGACCCGCATCGAAGCCGCCAAGCTGCGCGACACCCACCTTGCGGAAGTCGCCAAGGCCGAACAGCGCCTGGTAAAGGCGCAAGAGATTGCCACCCTGGCCAGCCAGGAGCACCTCGACATCCGCCGGCGGCGCACCGAAGGCATGGCCGCCGAGCTAGCTGCCACCCTCACTGACGGCATTCCCTGCCCGGTCTGTGGGTCCTGCATCCACCCCGTTCCCGCTGCCGCCCAGGACGGGCAGCCCACACGCCAGGACGAACAGGACGCCGAAACCGCCCACGAGCGAGCCAACACCGCCCGGGACGCCGCCGCGGCCGTCCTGCACGGCCTGCGCGAACAAGCAGCCGTCGCGACCGGTGAAGCGGGCGACACCTCACTGGCCGACCTGCAGACCCAGCGCGCCACACTCAACGCCGCCCTAGCCGACGCTCTGGCCCGGGCTGCCGACCAAGGTGCCGTGCAAGAAGAACTCCACGCGCTCGACACCGAGCACACCTACCACACCGAGCAGCACCGCACCGCAACCGCCGGTCTGTCCGCCCGCAACGCCGACTACGACACCCTCACCGTGCAACTCGCCGAGTTGACCACCAAGCTCACCACAGCCCGCGGCACCCACCCCACCGTCGCCGCCCGCGCCGCCGAACTCACCCGCACCGCCGACCACCTCAAGGAAGCCGCCCAAGCCTCCCGCACCCTCGCCACCGCGGCCCAGACCCTCAACCACCGCACCGAGCAGGCCCTCCTCACCGCGAAGGAGCAGGGATTCGACACCCTGGCACTCGCCCAGCAGGCCCTCCTTGACGGCGAAACCCTGCGCGTCATCGAGGAAGAGATCGCCCAATGGCGCGAGAACTGCGCCGTCCACACCGCGGTCCTCCAAGACCCTGCCCTGCAGCAGGCCGCCGTCCAGCCCCCCGCCGACACCGGCGCAGCCACAGCAGCCCGTGCGGCCGCCGACGATCAGCACGCAGCGGCCACCGCCGCCGCCGATGCCGCCCGCACCCGCACCCAGGACCTCGCCACACTGGCCACCGACCTCGCGACCGCCGTCCAGCGACTTCAGCCACTCGAACAGGCCTACAGCACCGCACGCCACCTGGCCGAACTCGTCACCGGCACCTCAACCAGCGCCCGCGTCCGCATGCAGCTCGAGGCCTACGTCCTGGCAGCACGGCTCGAAGAAGTCGTCACCGCCGCCAACACCCGCCTGAACATCATGTCCGAAGGCCGCTACACCCTCTCCCACTCCGACCACCAAGCCCCCCGCGGCGCCCGCTCCGGCCTCGGCCTGCAGATCACCGACTCCTGGACCGGCCGCCCCCGCAAGACCGACACCCTCTCCGGCGGCGAGTCCTTCTTCGCCTCCCTCTCCCTGGCCCTCGGACTGGCCGACGTCGTCACCCACGAATCCGGCGGCAACCCCCTCGACACCCTCTTCATCGACGAAGGCTTCGGCACCCTCGACGAAGACACCCTCCACAAAGTCCTCGACGTCCTCGACTCCCTGCGCGCCCACGACCGCACCGTCGGCGTCATCAGCCACGTCCCCGAACTACGCCGCCGCATCCCCCACCGGCTCCACGTACGCAAGAACCCCACCGGCTCCACCCTCGCCCACCTGACCGAAGCAGCCGAATAGCCTGACACCCCCCAAGCAGAGAGGACCGGGCAACCCGTCCCCTCTGCTCTGCACCAGTCGGCCGACCCGTTGGAGCGGTACTCACATGCCCGAGATCGAGCTGCGCCCGCACCAGCAGGAAGCCGTCACCGCCGCCGTCAAAGCACTGCGCGTCCATGCCCGGGCCACCGTGGTCGCCGCCTGCGGCACCGGAAAAACCTTCATCGCCGCCCGCACCACAGCCCGCCTCACCCCACAGGGCAGGACCCTGGTCCTGCTGCCCACTCTGGACCTGCTGTCCCAGACCGCCCGTTCCTGGCACACCGCCGGCCGCAAAGGCACCATGGTCGCCGTCTGCTCGGCCAGGCAGGCCTCCGACCACATCCCGGCCGGCGACCTGCCCATGACCACCAGCCCCGCCGAGCTCACCGCCCTCACCAGCACCGGCGGACCGGTCACTGTCTACGCCACCTACGCCTCCCTGCCCGCCGTCGTCACCGCCCACCAGACCCACGGCCTTCCTCCCTGGGATCTGCTGGTCGTCGACGAGGCCCACCGCACCGCAGGCCGCCTCGGCAAAGCCTGGGCCGCCGTCCACCACGACAACCAGATCCCCGCTCACCACCGCCTCTACCTCACCGCCACCTCCCGGATCTGGGACGCCGACGCAGAAGCCGACCGAGACGGGGACGCCGACACCGTTGCCTCCATGGACGACGAAACCCTCTTCGGACCCGTCGCCTACCGCCTCACCCTCTCCGACGCCATCGACCTCGGCCTCCTCGCCGACTACCAGATCCTCGTCCCCGTCATCGACGACACCACCCTGCGCGACTGGCTCGCCACCGGACCCGGCGCCGGCGTCGACGGCCTGCGCCTCGCCGGCCGCCAGGTCGCCGTCCTCAAAGCCATCCACGACCACAAACTCCGCCGCGTCCTCACCTTCCACCACCGCGTCCAAGACGCCCGCGTCTTCGCCACCACCCTCCCCGACACCGCCGCCGCCCTCCCCACACACCTGCAGCCCGACGGCCTGTGGTCACAGTGGATCAGCGGCACCCACCCACCCCGTGTCCGCCGCCGCATCCTCCTCGACTACGCCACCCACACCCATCCCGAACAACCCGCTGTCCTCGCCAACGCCCGCGTCCTCGGCGAAGGCATCGACGTCCCCTCCATCGACGCCGTCGTCTTCGCCGACCCCAAGAACAGCCCCGTCGACACCGTCCAGGCCGTCGGCCGCGCCCTACGCCAACAACCCGGCGCGAACAAAAAAGCCACCCTGATCGTCCCCGTCTACCTCACCCCCGACGAAAACCCCGACGACCTCCTCGGCGCCGACGCCTACACCCCCCTATGGCGCACCATCCAAGCCCTCCGCGCCCACGACAGCCGCCTCGAAGCCCGCCTCGCCGACCCCCGCACCCATCGCCCCACCCTCACCGGCGAACCCGGCACCTGGCTCCACTTCGAACGCCCCACCAACGCCGACGAAGTCGCCCTCGCCCTCACCCTGCGGGTCCTTAAACCAAAAAGCGCTGAATGGCGCCGCGGCCTGGCCTCAGCCCGCCGCTACCACCGCACCCACCACCACCTCGACATCCCTCAGGCGTACGAGGACCCCGCCGGCTACCCGCTAGGACGCTGGATCACCTGGCAACGCCACCTCCACAACCAAAACGCCCTCGACCACGCCCGCACCCACGCCCTCGAGCAACTCGGCATCATCTGGAACCCCCGCCAGCAAGCATGGGACCGCGGACTCACCCACGCAGCCGCCTACGCCACCATCCACGGACACCTCGCCGCCCCCGTCGACCACCATGACCCCGACACCGGCTTCGCACTCGGCCGCTGGCTCGCCACCCAACGCAAGCGGGCCAACCAGCTCACTCCCGCCCGCACGAAGGCCCTGGAAGAACTCGACCCACACTGGAACCCACCCTGGCCGCTGACATGGCAGCGCATGTATCACGTAGCACGCCACCACGCACAAGCCGGACACACACTCACCGCCATCCCACGCCACTTCCACACAGACAAGGGCGAACGCCTGGGGGAGTGGCTGCACACCCAGCGCACCCACCCACCCGGAAACCCGCAGCAGCTAAGCCTGCTGGCTCGCCTGAACGCAGGCACAACAGAGGCGGACATCGCTCCGCTCCCGCGCCGCAGCCCTGGGACCCGAGAGCACAACTTCCAACAAGGCCTCAAAGCACTCGCACAGTTCCACGCCCGGGAAGGACATTTCGACGTGCCCCAGCGACACATCGAACAGCTTCCCTCCGCAGCCGTACGTCTCGGACAGTGGCTCAGCAACATCCGACGCCGCCGGGACCGCCTAGCCCCCGACCGCCGACAGGCACTCACAGACATGGGGATCACCTTCGCCCACATACCAGAAGCCTGAGAGGCCAGTCAGACCCTCGTGGCTGCGGTGCGAGGGGACGAGCACGCCCGGCTCCGTCTCCACCGGTCTATGAACAAAGACCGAATCAGCTGGCCTGTCATCACGGTCCAGCTGGGTACTGTCGGGCACGACGGCTCCTTACCAGTCGTCATGCCCCGGGCGCGGTCGGTACTGCCTCCCGGGGCTCTGTCGACAGGGTGGGATTCGCGTGATGGGTAGGCCCTTAGATCACCCAGGACGCAGGGTTAGCCAGGCAGGAAGAGATACCGATGACCTACCAGCCACCTACCGCGTTACCGCCGGACCTTCTCGCCGATGACGACGTCCAGCGTGCGCTGGGCGCCCACGACTTCGGCCAGGTCTTCCGCATCGCACGCGAGAAGGCCGGCATCAGCTACTCGAAGATCGCCACCGAGTGCGAGATTAAGCCTGAGCGTGTCGGGCAGCTCGCGCGCGGTACCGGGCGCATCACCACCTTCGAGAAGGTGGTGCGGATCGCGGATGCCCTACGCATCCCGGGCCGCATGGTCGGTCTCGCTTCCCGGCCCTGGGAGGCGGAAGTCGCTCCTGCGCCGAGCACGACAGGACCCTCCTTGCACCGCCGCACCGTCCTCCAGGTCGCCACCGCCGGTGGCCTGGCCGCCGCCCTTCCCGCTCTCCAGCAGCCCGACGCTCCGCCCGCCCGGATCACCGGCTCCTACGTCGACCGTCTCCACGAGCGCACCGCCCGCCTCCGCCGCCTCGACGACATCCTCGGCGGGGCTGACACCTTCAAGGTGTACCTCGGCGAAGTGCAGCGGACGAAGGCGCTGCTGCGCACCGGCTCGTTCTCGGACACTTCCCGTCAGCGGCTGACATCGCTCCTCGCGGAGCAGGCCCAGCAGGCAGGATGGGCGGCCTTCGACGGCGGCCGCGGGCGGGATGCCGCGTCCCTCTACCAGGAAAGCCGGACTTACGCCCGGGAGGCGCAGGCAGGCGACCTCTACTCGAACTCCTTGGCCTTCCTGGCGTACGGGACGCTCGGGAAGGACCGTCGGACGGCCGTCTCCTTCGCCGAGGAGTCCTGCGCCACGATCACCGACAGCACGCCGTCCAGCGTGCGCGCCCTGCTGTACGAGCGGCTGGCCTGGGCCTGTACCGTGGACCACCAGCCTGCCGACACCGACAGGGCGCTCCAGGCCGCGCGGAAGGCGCTGGAGGAGGCGCCGGACGGAGAGCCCCAGCCGCACTGGTCGGCGTGGGTGGATCACCAGGAGCTGGACATCATGACGGGCCGCTGCTGGACGGAGCTGAAGCGCCCGCTCCGCGCCGTTCCGGTGCTGTCCCGCGCCCTCCAGACCTTCCCAGACGAGCACGCACGGGACAAGGCGCTCTACCTCTCCTGGCTCGCCGAGGCGTATGTCACGGCCGGTGAGGTCGAGCAGGCCGCCGCGACCACCCGCCGCGCTCTGGAACTCGCGACAGGCGTGGCGTCGATCCGGCCCAGACAGCGGATCGACGTCGTGCTCGCCCGCCTGCGCCCGTACGGCGACGTGGCCGAGGTACGCGAAGTCCTGGAGGCTGTCAGTCCCTAGCGCTTCGGTGGGACTTCGGCATCTGGATGGGGCGACGCCGGGCGGCTGGAGGGCAGCGGTACCCAGGAAGTGATCGCGTTTTCCCCTGCGTGGCCCCTCCTGTTTCAATACCCCGCTATCCGTACGGAGGGGGATTGTGGTGAACGAACAGGCGAAGGCAAACCTCGAGCGTGACCGCTTTCTGAGCCTGGTCAGCAACCGGAGCCCGCACTGGGCCGTCAAGGGCCATGCAGTGCGTCTGGTCAAGGATGGGCAGCTGTCCTACACGGCCCACGCCTCCACATACGAGTGCTCCAGCAGACAGCTGACTCCGCAGATCGTCTTCACGGTGCGGGACTGTGGAACAGAGAAGATGAAGCGGATCGTGCGCACTCTGCCGTTGGCGGACGGCGCTGTCGTCCACGCCAAACCGCTGGACGACAGCACCGCCCGAATCGCAATCGTCAGCCGGCCCTTCCCCCGCACGGTACGTATCAGAGCGATTGACTGGGTGGAGCGCACCTATGGACTGCTCCGTCCTGCCATCGAGGCGTCCCTGAGCGCGCTCATGCAGCCTGCCAGCACCCCCGACGTACAGCCTGCGGGGCAGGTGTCGGAGCGCTCCCAACCTGGCGGGTCCTGCCCGGTCTGTGGCCAGCCCCGCCCCTCCGGCTACGTCCGACACCAACGGTGCGAAAGGGCAGCCGCCGGTGCGCCGGAGGTTTCGGAGCCTGTGCTCCCGGCTCCATGGAGCCGCTACCGGGAACTCGTCGCCCGCGTCGAGCACAACGAGGTTCCTGGCCAGCGCACACAACGCACGACCAGCGTCCCAGTGCGCCGGGAATCGGCCAGAGAGGCCGTCCTGGACCGCTGCGGCGGCCGGTGCGAGAACCCAGGATGCTCAGGCATGCCGTCCGACGTCACCGACGCCGGGAAGCCGATCCTCGAAGTCGATCACGTTCGACCGATCGCCGAAGAGGGCAGGGACCACCCGGAGCAGATGGTGGCATTGTGCCCAAACTGCCACGCCGTCAAGACGCGTGGCTCCACTCGGCACGAGTTCCAGCAGACTTTGTTCAAGGTCGCCCGTACAGCCCATCAGCGAGCCATGGCCGGCTAGCGCTCCGGCAGAACCCTGACTCCCGCTGCCCGGCAAGAAGTCCGTTCGGGCGGAGGGGGGACAGCTGGAGGGCTACCCTTCGGGGCTGCTCACAGAGTCGCGGATCCACTCCTTGCACCGCTCGGCCCCGGACACGATCGGGACGGCGCACACCTCCGGATTGTCCCAGGGGTGCGCCTCGAGGAGGTAAGCCTCCAGCCCGGGGTACCGGTCGGCCGTCGTCTTGAGGAGGATCTGCCACTCCTCGCCGGTGCCGTACTCGCCGAGGTGCCAGAACACGGACTTCACCTTGGCGATCTGCGCCCCGGCGGCGAGCCGCTTCTGAACGGCGCCACCCGCAAGGGCGGTGGCCTGCTCTTCGGTCTCGGTGGCGGTCGACACCTGCACGTAGTCAGTCATGCCGCGAGCCTAACCACCGGCCCCTGCTCCCAATAGATCACTCCCGCTCAACAGCCCCACAGGGGAGCATGGTTGAAAGCTGTGAACCCCCCACCATGGGTCCCCCCGGACGGTCTAGTTGCCGACGCCACGTCGGGATGTACTCCCGGCATGACCGTACTCACCGAGCGCACTGCACCGACACCCGACGGCATCAACCCGTCCCGGGCCCGCGACGTCGTCCGGGCCCTCTACAACCGCCCGCCGCTCACCGCCGCGGACCTCAGCGCGCCCCTGCTGTCCCTGCCCGACGGCGCGCCGGAGACCTCGCTGCCCGGCGCCGTCCAGTTCGCCGACGTCCCCACCACGATGGCCCGCTGGGCCACCCTCGGCATCCGCGGCGTGAAGGTCTTCGCCTTCGGGCACGACCGCGACAGGGTCGCGGCCGGCGCCACCGCCCCCGGCAACCGCATGGTCCGCACCGTCCAGGCCGTGAAGAGGGAGACGCCCGCCACGGCCGTCACGACCGAGGTGTGCGGCTGCTCGTGGACCGACCGCGGCCAGTGCGTGCTGCGCACCGACGCCGGTGACATCGACCTGGAGGGCACGTACCGGCTCATGGCCACCATGGCCGTCATGCACGCGGAGGCCGGCGCGGACTGTGTCTCTCCCACCGCGATGCTGGACGGCTCGATCCGCGCCGTCCGCCAGGCCCTCGACGAGGCCGGGCACCGCGACGTCGGCGTCAACCCTAACGTGGCCGTCCACACCAGTCTCTACGGCCCCTTCAAGACCTTCATGCAGACCGACCCCCGGTCCGGACACCGCCGCGGCCTCCAGCTCGAACCGGGCCGCGCGCAGCAGGACACCCTCCTCCAGGCCCGCCGCTGGATCACCGAGGGCGCCGACTCCCTCACCCTCCAGCCCGTCATGACCACCGGCGACGTCCTTGTCCGGCTCCGCGACGACCAGAAGGTCCCGCTCGTCGCCTACTCGACCTCGGGGGAGTGGGCCGCGCTCCAGGCCCTCGGCACGGCCGGGATGGTCGAGTACCTGGCGATGCTCGTGAGGGCCGGCGCGGACCAGATCCTCACCTTCGCCGCCGAGACCGTCGCCGAGCACCTGGAGGCCCGCCGTGCGTGACATCCCCCACCAGCGCCCGCCGCAGCTCGACGCGATCCTCGAAGACGCCGCCCACGCAGGCTTCGCCATGTCCTGCGAAGACCGCACCGGCAGCCTCCTGGCCACCCTCGCCGCCTCGAAGCCGGACGGCCGCTTCCTGGAGCTTGGGACCGGCGTCGGCGCCGGCGCCGCGTGGCTGGCCTCCGGCATGACCCCCGGAGCCCGCCTCGTCACGGTGGAGGCCAACGCGGCCGTGCAGGCCATCGCCCGCCACCACCTGGCCGACGACGCCCGGATCGAATTCGTCCACGCGGACGCGGACGACTGGCTCACCCAGGAAGACGGCCTGTTCGACCTCGCGTACGTCGACTGCCGGCCCGGGAAGTACCTCCGGCTGCCCGATCTCCTGACCCTGCTCAAGCCCGGCGCCCTGTATGTCGTGGACGACATGCTGCCCCAGGCGACGTGGCCGGACGACCATCAGCCCCGGGTGGACGACTTCCTCGAACGACTGCCCGAGGTTCCCAACTGGCGCGCCACGCACATGAGCTGGGCCTCGGGCCTGGTGGTCGCCGCCAGAATCTGACGGTCTATCGTGCGTGCATGGCTCCTGATCTGATCCGCATCGTCTCCCGTGATTCGCCGATGGCTCTCGCCCAGGTGGAGCGTGTCCGTGTCGAGCTGGCCGCGCTCCACCCGGACGTGGAGACCACCGTCCTGCCGGTGAAGACGACCGGTGACAAGTGGATGGGCGACCTGTCCCAGGTCGAGGGGAAGGGCGCCTTCACCAAGGAGGTCGACGCCGCGCTCCTCGCCGGTGAGGCCGACCTCGCCGTGCACTGCGTGAAGGACATCCCAGCAGACCGGCCCCTCCCGGCCGGCACCACCTTCGCCGCCTTCCTCAAGCGCGACGACATCCGCGACGCCCTCATCCACCTGGGCGGCCTCACCCTCGACCAGCTGCCCGCCGGCACCCGGATCGGCACCTCCTCCGTCCGCCGCATCGCCCAGCTCGCCGCATCCCACCCGCACCTGGACTGCGTCCCCATGCGCGGGAACGCGAACAAGCGGCTGGCGAAACTGGAGGCCGGAGAGGCCGACGCGCTGCTCCTGGCCGTAGCGGGCCTGGAGCGCATCGGCCGCACCGATGTCATCACCGAGACCCTCCCGGTCGACGTCATGATCCCGCCGATCGGCGCCGGCGTTCTCGCGCTCCAGTGCCGCGAGGGCGACACCGGCCTCATCGATCGCGTGAGCGGCCTCGGCGACCACGACGCCTACCGGGAGACCCAGGCCGAGCGGATGTTCCTCCACGTCCTCCAGGGGCACTGCAACTCCCCGATCGCGGGGTACGCCCGGGTCGAGCGCAACGGCGAGCTGTCGCTGCGGGCCACCGTGTTCTCGCCCGACGGCAAGGTCATGCTCCACGCCCACGAGTGGGCTGGCCGACTTGACCCCGCCACCCTCGGTACCTCCGTCGCCGTGGCCCTCCTGCGGCAGGGCGCGCGCGAGCTGATCGACGGCATTGCTCACTGAGCGGCCCACCCGGTCCGCTACCGGGCCCCCTATCGGCACCGCGAGAACGGTGCCCTGACGGGCGTGCAGCGGCCCCTGCCCCCATGCTCTCAGGCGGGGGCCGCCTGTTCGCCCGTCAGGGGGGGCGGTGCCCCGACCTACTTCTGCGTCAGCCCGCTGTGGACGGTTGCTATCGACAGCCAGCCAGGTTGGTGGCCGTTTTATAGATCACGTCGCGAACTACGGGTAGCGCTTGGTCGCACATGCTCGCCCCAATCAAAGGTTCCATAGCGCCCCCACGTCTTCAGATCGAAGACAGGCAATGAAATCTGCAACGGTTTCCCAGGCGCCATCCCTGGCGCTCGCTCCACTGGGAAAGCCGCAGAGACCCAGGAGAACCTGGCGATGAGGAAACATCAAGTCCCCGCCCCCAGGAGCTGCTGATCCCCCCAGGTCAGGCTGGTACGGAAGGCTCGGAAACAGCCATGGATGTTGCCGCACCGACAGCGTCACCCGGCCATGCCCTCGACGCATCAGGTTCAGCCGGTGACATCAGAGGCTGTGCGGAGCGGGCGGCTTCGACGAAGGGCGCGCGCAGGGCAGTGAACCGCTCCAGGAGCGGATCACGGACGAGGCCGCCGATCATCCGGGACCAGGCAGGCGGCACACGGTCGACGACCGCGAGAACACCGGCTATCTCGCCCTCGGTCATGCACTGGCTCTCCTGGAGGCAGTACTCCAGCAGGCCGCGGTCTGTCCACCGTTCCTCATCTTCCCGGTCGGGCCACTCCAGGAGAAACTGCCAGGCGACGAATGCCGCGCCGTGATGATCGTTATCGCAGATCTCCGCATTGAGAGGGCACCAGCCGTTTTCCAGAGCCCGCACAGCCGAACGGAGCACTGCCCTGTCCAGCGCAAGGTCCTCCAAAGTCCGGCAGTATCCCCGCAGCGCTTTCGCATGCCGTTGGAGCTCCGGCTGCGCCAGAAGCTCCAACGGGCCGAGGGTCGTCTCCACCGCCATACCGTGCGCAGCGAGCTGAACGGGACGCTCCTCAAGAACGACGCCCGGCAGCTGCTCGACGGTGCGCGCGAGCGCGTCACAAGCCCGCAGGAAAGCGGCAGACGCGTCCGCCAGCGCGGCCTGCTGCCGCAGCGCGAGCTCTCCAGGCGTCTGAACACGAGCCGCGGCCACGGAGCCATGGGCCTGGTTGACACCCGAAATGACGGTCGCGTCCGCCGATTGCCTGCCGCTGCGTCTGGCCCACAAGGCGGCCAGGAACGTGAGGGGAAGCGCGAGGAAAGCGGTGGCGACAGCCACAAGATCTACTAAGTCCATGGCACCGATGCTGACGGCCCTGCCCTATGGTCCCGGCGCTGTGGCAGATACTGCCGCAAAGTGACAGCCCATGATCACTGCTGTACGCCGCTGAGGGCGCGGACCTGGCGCCGCTGTGGCGAAGGAGCGCTTTGGCGGAGCCCAAGCGCCTGCTCTGCTCCGTGCCGGTGCTGCTGCGTGTACTCCCCGCCAGGAAACGGTTTCAGCTTTACGCGCGCGTGAGATGTAAGGCCAGGAACGATCAGCAGGGATCCTCCGGTTCATCGTGAGTTGACCGCAGACATAGATCCCAAGATCCTTACGGCTTGCCGCCATGCCCCCTGAGCACAGACGGTTGCCCAGGTATCCAGCGGTACCTGGCGCTGACCGGACGCAGGCCTAGTTAGCATCTCTCATGCACCCGTGCCCCTACACGAAGCCGATGCGCAGACCACTCCTGCCAGCAGAGAGATGCCGAGTCCCCGTGCACGCGCCTGTAGCCGGTTCATAGGCGCGGCTGCGGACAGGCTCTATGCTCTGCGAGCGCTCCAGGCCCGAAGGCGCGCGCAAGCAGCACAGCAAGAATGCCGGGCCACCACCCGGTCCACGACCTTTCCCCGATAGGGCTTCTCACAGTCAGGGCACAGCCACCACACGGCCTTGTTCGACTTCGGCCGCACGTCCTCGGGGTGCAGTTCACCGTTCAACACCGGGTGCCAGGCCGCAGCGACCGCCGGGTACACCACAGCCAGGTTGGCACGTTCCGTGGCGACCTTGCCCGCGCAAGCAGGACATCCCGCTCCGCTACGGGTTCGGCTACGCAAGATGGCCTGCCACTCGTAGGAACAGGTGCTGCAGCGCCAAAGTACACGCCGATGGGACCCCGCCCCGATGTCATCGGCGCTGCGTCCCGCCTGGGGCACGTACTCCGCCGCCAGGTCGGGATGGAGAGCAGCCAGGCTGGTGCGGGCGTTGACTCGCTTCCCGCTGCAGACCGAACATCCACGCCCCGCGACACGCTCACGAGGCGCGCAAGGGTAGCGGTCGCCCAAAGGGCAGATCCACCAACAGGGAGCAGAGGTGGTAACGCCGACATGCCGGGGTGTCAGCAACCCATTGGCCTCGATGTCCCATTCATCTGCCAGGCCCGGGTGGGTGACCGCCAGTGAATCAGCACCCAGATCTCGATGATCAACGTCCTCAAGCAGAACAGCGCACAGCTCTGTGCCCAGGGGCCGCCCCGCGGCGACGTACTCCTGCGCCGCCGATGCCACCCGGGCAGGCAGCCACTCCCGCTCCACCATGCGCCCCAGGACCGCCGCGGCAGCAGCATGAGCGTCCGCCCCGCCGTTGATGACCACATCGTCCGGGTGCAATGCCTTCAACGGCGCTTCACGCACCCGCACCATATGGTGCCCGGCACCCCGCACCGCGAGGGCCTTCTTCCGATCCGGCCCTGAACGACCGCGATGCCAGTACGCCCCGTCGTACTCCACGACCACGCACGGCTCGAGGCCGGTGATCACGATGTCGCACCGCGCGAACCTCGTGGCTACGCCCTCCGGCCTGACATGCCGGCGTACCGCACGGCCACCCAGGAGCGGAGCCAGCAACTCGTGCAGCTCGGAGAAGAGAGCGACCTCAGCACCGGACTGCTGACCGCGGGAACAAAGACCGCACCTCGTTCGCTGCGACACGCGCGTGCTGATGTGGGCCTGCCATTCATGGCCCCGAGCACACCTCCACCACACCCGCCGGTTGGAGCCGGCAACGACCGCATCCGCAGTCAACGAGCCGTTCTTGCTCGGGTGCCACTGCGCCGCAATCTGCGGAGCTACGGCCAGAAGGTTATTAGCCGGAGTGACCACCCTGTTCACGCAGGCAGGACAGCCACTCTTGCGGCGATTGCTCACACTTTGCAGGTAGGACGGGTGCTCTGGATCGGACACACAGTGCCAGTACACCTTGCGCTGCGACCCAGGGGTCAGCTCCGAGGCCGTCAACGGAGCATTCAGTTCGGCATGAAACTCCGCGGCCAAGCCAGGGCGTGCCTCCTCCAGAGACACGCCAGGCCTTGGAGCATCCCGCCGCTGGATGGAGCAGCGACGGCATCCGAACGCGGGACCGCGTTTCAAGAAAATCTGAACACGTCCAGCGACCGTGTTCTCTCCACGATGACCACAACGATGGCAGCGCCACGCTGCCAGCAGGCTACTCCGCCACGCGACCTGGCCAGCGCCGATTCCGCCGTTACCGGCTGTATCCCAGTCCTGCGCCACTACAGGGAGCCGCTCGGCAAGGGACTGGCCGGGTCGTGGCGGTCGCGCAATACCGTCCCTCACATGTTTGCGTGCCTGCCCGCCCCGACGCCGTCCGAGCACATCCTGTGTGGACACCATCCAAGCAGTATGGTGCGCCCCACTGAGCCGTTTTCATCCTGAATAGTTGCAGGTCAGGAGTGTGTGGATGGCTTGGACGATGGTGCCGATGCGGCGGGTGGAGCATCGGGCTCGGCGGAGGATCCGCCAGGACTTCAGTTGCGCGAAGGCGCGTTCGCCGGGAGCTCTGAGTCGTGCGTGGTCGCGGTTGAACTGCTGGTAGTGCTCGGGCTGTTCGCGGTGGTTCTTGTAGGGGTGCGGACGGTTGCGCCGGCGCCCTGATAGGCCCGGTCGGCGAGAACGAGGATCTCTCTGGTGAGGCAGGCCCGGACGATGCCGTGGACCCGGGCCGCGGTCAGGTCGTGGGTGCGGCCCGGTGTCGCACGCGAGAACCACAGAGGTGTGCCGTCGGGACGGGCGATGACCTGCACGTTCATCCCATGCTTGCGATGTTTCATGGAGTAGTACGGCTCATCGGCTGCGATGCGGTCGATGGGGATCAATGTGCCGTCGACGATCACATGGTCGCCCTCACCCAGGCCGGTCAGGGCCTCGTGCAAGCCCGGCGCCCACGCCGCGAGGACGTCGAGAGTCTCGTCGACGTAGCGCCAGGCTGTGGCTGTCGAGACGCCGAAGCCAGCCGCCAAGGCGGGCAGCGGCTCGTTCTTCCGCAGGTGCACCAGTACGAGCAGGGCCTGGCGGAAGCAGCCGAGCTTCCGCCACCGCGAGCGGCGTTCACACCTTCGTGCGTAGATCAGCCAGGAAACATGCTCGACCAGCTCATGCGGGACGTCGACCGTGGCACGATACGGGACCAAGCGAGGCTCCTCGGACGATGCGTGGTGCGTAGAGAACACCACCGCAACGACCAAGAGCCTCGCCTCGTCACCCACCCCCGCTGACCTGCCACTTCACCCCACAGAGACAGGATGAAAACGGCTCACTCTTGACCAGATGCAGGATCGCGAGCAGATGCTGGCCTGGTTCAACTCCTTCAGAAAGACGAACTATCAGCTCTTCGCGCTCAGGCTTCTGGGGGCCGCCGAGTACAGGCGTCTGATCGATGCCTTCAAGAGGGACAGCGCGGTGGTGACTCTGGCTCTCAGGCGCGGGATCCGCGCGCTGATGCCGTTCGCCGTCGCCTGGAACGACGCGCTGGGCAACATGACGGAACAGCAGCGGAAGGCCGTCTCGAAGATCGATCTACTGAGTCTTGAGCTGACCCGGGCGCTCATCACGATCGACGAGAAGATCATCGCCGCACTTCCCATGCAGCTCACGGCTGCCACCGCCGACGACCTTGCCAGCTGGCGCCCTGACAACCTGCCCGAGATCATCATCCGTGTCAGGCGGCAGGTGGTGGAGTCCTCTGTCAAGAAGCTGGAGCGGGAGAACTCCCAGCTCGTCAGGAAGATCAGAGGGGCCAAGGACGCCCTGGCGCACTCCGAGGACGGGATCTCCCAGGCCGCCAACTCCCTGATCGAGCTGATCGACCGGATCATGCGGGAGACCTTTTCCAAGAAGGAGGTCTTGGCCTGGGTCGAAGGCAACCTGCCGGATGAGCCCGAGCTCACCCACGAGAAGGACGGGGCCACTTTGCCGACCAAGCGGGCCGAAGCTCTGTGTTTCGTCTACCGCGGTGGCCCCGTGGCCCGTGAGGCTAACGAGTATGACAACGGCGTAGGTCCGTCCCTCATCCATGACACTCTGGCCCGCGCGATCACGATTACCCGTACCAGCCTGCAGAAGTTCAAACACGAAGACGGTGGCACTCAGGAAGAGAAAGACCAGCTCCTCGCCTTGCTCACCGGTCTCGAAGGAGCCCTGCTGCTGGGCTTGTCCCTCAGCCACGCCAGTGGCCCGGTTGCACAGGAGTACCCGCCCGCGGGACTCCATGCCTGACCACAGGGCAGCGAGACCGGACATGATCACTCTGCCCGGCCGAGCCGCTTGCCTCCGCTCCGCCTGGAACTTACCGCTGAAACGGACACGCAGCTCCAATACGAACTTGCGATCGCCCTCCCCGACTTTCTGTTAGCGACCGCGCAAGAGCAACGAGGCGCTGTTCATCCACTCGACGATGAGTCGAGTCTCGACCTGCCGGCCAGAGGGCAATGGCCCTACTCGGCAGGCGGCCTGCCTGGTCCGTACTGAACTTGAACTCGTGATGTCGGTCGACTCGTGGTGGCGGCGTCAGAATCCGAGATGCCAGCTGTAGCCGACTCGGGTTCAGGACGGTGGCTGTAGCCAGCGCCGCGCCGCGGAGAGGTTCACCTCAACGTCATCGCTCCAAGAGCAGACCTCCAGCCATGAGAGGTAGCCGCCTTGCGCGAAGACCAGGACCTCGCCAGGGCACTCGCCGGTTTCTGTGAACAGCTTTATGTCGGCAGCCACGACGGTGCCGGAACCCGTCGGTGCGGGCTCCACCGCGTCAGCGTCAAGGTCGAAATAGGCAGTGCCGCACCCGCACTCACAGCGGGATTGCACTCTGATTTGGGGCACCTGCCGTCGGAGGGCGACGTGAATAGGCTCGTCCGGGTTCAGGACGAGGTCAAGCACGTCGGCAACGTCCTCGGGCAGGCTGTCAGTCATGCCGCCACCGTAGCTGACCAGTAGTTTTGGGCTTCGGCCGATTTCGGGTCCGCCAACCCGACGCTCACAGGTCCAGGGCCAGGTCGGTGCCGGCGAGGCAGCCGTCAATGACCTCCGGCCGGTACTGCAGCATCTTCAGTTTGCGTTTCACGGCGCGGGTGATCTGGCCGAGGTCGGTCGCAGCAAGGTTTCCGATGTCACGCTTGACCAGCGACCAGACGCCCTCGGTCGGGTTGAGGTCCGGGGCGTAGGTGGGCAGCTGGAACACGGTGAGCCACTCGGCGTTCGCGCCGATGAACTCGCGCATGCCGGCCGTCAGGTGCAGGCGGACATTGTCCCAGACCAGCACGATCGGTCCGCCGAGCTGGATGCGGGCGCGGACGATGAGGTCGCGAAAGTCGCGCCAGCCGAAGCCCTTCGGCTCGTCCTTGCGGCCCCTGTACTCGCGGATCGCGTAGATCAGTCGGGACCGCTCGCCCGGCTTGTAGCAGGCCATACCCGCCATCGACACGCGCCCCGAGCCCCGGCCCCTCCCCCTCACCACCGGGGTCTGGCCGACCCGGCCCCACGTCCTGGCGCGCGGCGGAGTCATCGACTGCCCGGCCTCGTCCTCGAAGACGATCCAGGCGTTGCGCTCCGCCGCGGTGCTCTTACCCGCGGCCAGGTCTCCCTTTTCCACACCTCGACCGCGCCGTCATCACGCTCGATCGCCCGCCTGGTGGGCTGCTGCCAGCTCCAACCGTGCCGCTTCAGCAGCCGCCAGGTGCCCTCGACCGTGTAGGAGACATGGAACAGCCGACCGATCAGCGTCTTGATCCGTGCCAGAGTCCACCGCTGGTCCACCCAGCCGTGAGCCAGTGGACCACGCTCCAACTCCCGCTCCAGCCTCCCGATCTGAGCTTCACTGAGTCGAGGCCTTCCCGGCGACCCCTTCGACAGCACTCCCGCCTCGCCGCTCTCGCGCCAGGCCCGACGCCACCGCTCGACCGACCGCAAGCTTATCCGCAGGGCAGCGGCAATCTCCGCGTTCTTCTGCCCGCCATCGAAACGCTCCACGGCCTGGAGTCGTAACCCCTCCCGCCTGGTTCTCTCGGCGTCGGTCAGCCCGCCGCCCTGCGCGTACCTCACACCCCAGAGCTACCGGTGCTGACACCCAACTGTCAGGCGAAGGGCACCGACATCACCCAATCAAGTTCAGTAGCTGTGCACTGTCTCCTCCGGGGGCCCGCGGTGCTGTTCGGTGAAGGGCGGCGGGCTGGTCGGCCAGGCGTACCGGGTCGCTCGTGGCCGCGCGCCCTGCTCGCCCGGTTGTCCCGGGGATCTGCTTGACTCCGTCAGGAGCCCCGCTTTCTGCGATCCAAGTGCGGGCTCCTTCGGTCACCGTCCCCGAGCCCCAGCGCCGCGACGAGCCTGTGGGTCTGCTCGCCTGGGAGCCCGGCGGCGGTCAGAGTCCGGGGCATTTTCAGGCGGGCGTTCACTGTTTTGCCCTGGTGCCAGTGAATCGTGGCGAGCTTCGGTCCGTGGGCGTTGGTGTCGTGTGAGGCGGTGCTCGTGGTGGCGAGGGTGGTGTGGGTAGGTCCGCGGTGGTTGTTCGCCGGTCGGTGCTTCGCTGTTATGCGGTTCCTACTGCCAGGGTGTTGCCCTCGCACACATATCCGTCCGGGTGGTTGAACGGGCTGTTGGGGTGGGCGGGGTCGAGGAGGGTGTCCCAGTCGGGTGAGGTGAGTCCCAGCTTTTTGGCCTGCGCGGCGAGTTCGGCGAAGGCGGGTGCGTAGTAGGAGCGGACGTCGGTGGTGAAGGGGGCGAAGTGTTCGATCAGGGTGGTGTGCTGCCGGATGCTGTGGAGACCGGTTTCGCGCATCCACTGGTACAGGTCGCGGGTGCGCAGGACCTGCTGTGCGTAGCCGGGGGTGGCGCCGGCGGTGCGGAAGAGGTCGGTGAAGAGGTAGGGATCGCCGGGGCGGGCGGCGAAGGAGTAGCCGTCGACATCCTTGATGGCGACGAGCCCGCCGGGGCGTGTGATCCGGCGCATTTCGCGGAGCGCCGCCCTGAGCTCGTCGTCGGTGAGTAGTTCGACGGTGTTGGAGCACCATACGGCGTCGAAGCTGTCGTCGGGATAGGGCAGCTGGGTGATGCTGCCCTGGCGGATGTCGACGGGGCAGGGAAGGTGCCAGGACCGTACGCGTTCGGTGGCTCGGGTCACGTGTTCTTCGGCGAGGTCGATGGCCGAGACGCGGCCGTGGGGACCGGTGAGTTCGGCGAGCCAGGGAAGGAAGTCGCCTCCGCAGCATCCGGCATCCAGTACGCGCATGCCGGGGCGGATGCCGGCCTGGTTCAGGAGGTTGCGGTACGGCTCGATGCAGGCGCGGAAGTGTGCGTCGACGATCGTCTGATGGGTGAAGGGCAGTCCGGTGGAGGCGGTGAACCCCCAGGTGCTGGGCTCGGTGGGGCTCGGGTGGTCTTCTCGGGTCAGCATGGGATCTCCGTAAGCAGGCCGTGGATGGCTCGGGTGACGGGTGCGGGGGTTTCCAGTGGCGGCAGGTGCCCGGCGTCCGGGATGGTGACGAGCTGGCCTCGCCGGAGGGCGGAGGCGGCCAGGCGCATCTCATCGAGACCCACGAGGCGGTCTTCGGCTCCGGCGACGACGAGGGCGGGTAGCTGTGTCTCGTGCAGCAGTGCCAGTGAGCAGGGCCGGTCGGCGACGGCGCGCAGTGCCCAGGCGACCGATCGCGGGTCCATCCGGTGCGCCGTCTGTGCTGTGCGGGAGATGACGGCCGGGCGGGAGGCGTGTGTGGTGGCTCCTACGAGGGCCGGCAGGATCTGGGCGTACAGGCGCTGCCGGGCGGTGCCGTCCAGGCATTGTTCTGCGGTCTTTTCGCGGTTCGCCCGGTCCGCGGGAGGGTCGGCCGTTGCGCGGGAGGCGAGCAGTCCAAGGCCCAGGACGCGGTCGGGGTGGCGCCGCAGGACGGCCATGGCCACGTAGCCGCCCATGGAGGAGCCGAAGAACGCCGCACGGTCGATGCCCTCCTTGTCCAGGGTGCGCACCACGTCGTCGGCGAGCAGGTCCATGCAGGGGGCGGAGTCACCGAGCGGGTTTCGGCCGAAGCCGCGCTGGTCGGGTGCGACGACCCGGTGCCCTCGACGGGTCAGCTCCGCTTTCTGTGCCTCCCACATGGAGGAGTCCTGGAACAGAGCGTGCAGCAGGACGACGGGCGCGGGGGCGGAGCAGTTGCCGGGGCTCACTGTTCGGCGGCTGCTTCGGCGGCTCGCACGAAGCGTTCGATGTGCGGCGGCAGCCCGCGCTCTGCGCACCAGGCCAGGGCCACCGGGGCCGGGGGCAGGTCGTGCACGGGTACCGCTTTGACGTCCTTGGGCACTACGGCGGCCAGTGAGGCGAGGGACAGGTGGACGGCCTCGCCCGCTCTGACCACGGTGAGCATCTGTGGAACGTCGACCAGGGTGTGGGTGCGGCGGACGGTCCGGCCGGAGGGGGTGGTGCGGGGTACGGATTCTTCCCACACGTCCACAGGCATGGTGCCGGGGCAGTCGAAGACGCCGTAGTCGGCCACGTCCTCGATCGACACCGATGCCCGGGTGGCCAGAGGGTGGTCCGCGGACACCAGGACAGCGCGCGCGTCGTGGGCCACAGGCCGGCTCCGCCGCAGGTCCGGTTCTGCCTGTCCCAGACTGAACTTGACTACCATCAGATCGAGTTCACCGGCCCGCAGCGCGCGGAAAGGGTCGGCCACGTCGTGCTCGAGGAGCTGTGCCTCTTCCATGCCGATTCCTGCTTTTCGCAGGAGGGCTGCGGACAGGGCGGGGGAGCCGTGATAGCCGAGCCGGATCACCCCGGGGGGCGTGGCGGCGTGAGGGGTGGTGTGGTGCAAGGCGGTGTTTCCTCGGTGGGGAGCGGACGCGGAGCACGGCCGGTAGGCCGTGCTCCGCGTTTACGTCACTTGGCCAGGCGGCCGAAGAACAGGCTGCCGGCGGCGTCGAGGTCGGGGGAGTAGAAGAACTCCCTCACCGCGCGGATGTACTCGTGGCGGCTGATGGATCCGTCGCCGTCGGTGTCCAGCTGCGCGAAGGTGTCCATCGCGTCCGGGGCGCTGATGCCCCAGACGTCGAGGAACTGCTTGAACTCCTCCTTGCTGATGGTGTTGTCGCCGTCGGTGTCCATGACGTCGAAGATGGCATGGGGGACACCCTCGACCATGTTGAAACGGCTGGTGTCCACGCTCGCCGCGCGGTTGGCGTGGTGGTACTGCTCCTTGTTCAGACGGTTGTTGCCGTCCGCGTGGCGCAGCAGCTCCATCCAGTACATCTGGTAGGCGGCCGTCAGCGCGTGCGCCCGGCGGTCGTTCTTGTCGATCTTGTAGGCGCTCAGGTAGCGGTCGATGAGCCGCTGGTAGTCGGCCCACTCGACGTAGCCGTCGTTGTCGTTGTCGGTGGCGCTGAACAAGTGGTCCAGCTTCGTGGTGATCGGATCGGCGGTGGCGGTGGCCATGACCGTCCCTTCTGTGTGGGGAGTGTGCTTCGGCGAACGTGCCGACAGCTCTGCAGAGCCTAGGACCGTAGTTTCCGGAAAAGAGGAACAAAATCGGCGAACAGGGTTAATCACGCTATTGGGTGAATTACCAATCGGCTGCAGAATCGTTCATGCCCGGCGGCTCGCCGTCTCCCCTGCTCCTTTTGCCGCGGAATCAGGCCTTCCCCTTCGTCCGGCGGCGCGTCAACACCCGCGCGCTGTTCGGCAGGGAAGGGGTTGCGGTGGAGCGTGTCCGTGATCAGGGTGACCCGGGAACGATTTTTCTCGACGGTCCACACAGGTCCTGGAATCGGAGAATGCGAAAATACTATGACTTCGAATCCGGGTTTCTGTGTCGTGTCTGGTCCGGATCACGCGGGGAAGTCATCAGCACTGCGTGAACTGATTTCCGGCGGACTTGCCATGCCGGTCGTCTCAGTGGACAAAGCGCACCTCGGCCCCGGTCACCGCCTGCTGACACGGCTGCACCGCGCCATCGTCACAGACGTAGGCACTGCCCTTGGCCAGGCGTACTCGCCGGACTTCCTGACCGCTCTCTCGCAGACCCTGGTGGTCTACATGCGAGACCGCATCCAGCGAATGGGCAACAGCCCCGTCCTGGTCGATTCCTACTACTACAAAACGCTGGCCAAATGCAGGATCGCCGGAGCTGGCGAGAACCCCATGTTCGACTGGTGGCGTTCCTTTCCTCAGCCGCGCCGCGTCATCTACCTCGACGTCGACCCGGCCACCGCCTGGCAACGCGCGCAGCGCGAAGGAACGGCGCATCACCTGGAGTGCTACGGCAACAACATCGGCCGGGACGGGTTCCAGACCTACCAGCGTGACCTGGGAAAGCTCATCCGGGAAGAGATCGCCCACCTGCCCGTCACCACCATCGGCGAACAGCGCAGCGCTGCCGATACGGCCAAAGCCATCCGAGAGGTTCTGGACGATGAATTCGCATGAGCAGTGGGCGGACCCGCACCGTCTGCAGCGCTACCGTGACCGGGTCCTGGCCGAGCGCCAGGCCCTGCGCACCGCGTGCCAGGACCCGGCGGGACACCGCGAGCGAGTCCTGGAGGACCTGCTCGCCTTCAACGCCGACACCGAGTTCGGCAAGCGGGCCCGGTTCGGTGACATCCGCGGCCTGGACGACTTCCGCAAGGCGGTCCCGATCCAGGACTACGCCGCCCATGCCCCCTACATCGAGCGGATGGCCGCGGGAGAGAGCCGGCTGCTGAGCGCCGACGACCCGGCCATCTACTTCACCAGCAGCGGCAGCACGGGCGCACACAAGAAGATCCCCGTCACCCCGCGCTTCATGAAGAGCGTCTTCATGCCGTTCTACTACGCCATGTGGGCTCCCATGCTGGAGCACTTCTGGGACGTGGTGGCGGACCCGCTGGCCGTGCTCAACCTCAAGCAGGACCCCCTGACCGCCCCCAGGACCACCGGCTCCGGACACCCCCACCTCGGTGCGAGCCAGGTCGACCTCGGCGAGCGGTTCGGCGAGCCGCTGTCCGCAGAGCCGGGCACCTCGGCCCCCTGGTCCGTACTGCCCGCCGCCATCGGCGAGGACGAGCACCTCGAACGCGTCTACGCCAGGCTCAGGCTCGCGGTCGAGCACAGCGGCGTGCGCGGCATCATCACCTTCAACCCCGCGATGGTGGCCGCTCTGCCCTACCAGCTGCGCCTGTGGTGGCCCCGCATCCTCAAGGACGTCCGCGACGGCACCGTGGCCGGACACCCGCACACCTCGCCCAACCCCTCCCGCGCCGCCGAACTGGAACGGCTGGCCGCCTACGCCGGTGGCCAGGTGCGACCAGCCCACATCTGGCCGCACCTGCGTGTCATCCTCACCTGGACCACCGGCGTCGCTTCCCTGTACCTGCCCCGACTGCGCGAGGAGTTCGGCGCGGGCGTGACCGTCCTGCCGGGCCCGGTCGCCCAGTCCGAAGGCCCGGTCGCCATCGCCCTCGACCGGCACCCCACCGCAGGAAGCCCGGTCCTGACAGCAGCCGTGCACGAGTTCGTACACGCCGAGGAGGACCTGCGCCCCGACACACCGACCCTGCTCACACACGAGCTGGAAGCGGGACGCGAATACCACGCCATCTTCAGCCACGTCGGCGGCCTGTACCGCTACGCAGGCGGAGACGTCGTACGGGTCGTCGACCACGCCCACGGAGTTGCGAGGATGGAGTACGCCGGGCGCAGCACGCTCAGCGACGCGGCCGGCGAACGCCTTCGCGAAGGACAGGTCGTCCGCGCGATCTCCACCGCACTGGCCAGCCTGGGCCTCGACGTACGCAACGCGACCTGCCGCGTCGACCCAACGAACAACCGGGCCTCCCGGTACACCTTCGCCGTCGAGCCGCGCACTGCCTGGAGCCAGGACGAGACCGACCGCTTCACCGCGCTCCTCGACCACGCGCTGGGCACCGAGTCGCCCGGCTACCGCACGGCACGCGCCGAGGGCAACCTGGAGACGCCCGTCGCCCTGTGTCTGCCCGCCGACTCCTTCCAGCGCGACTGGCACGAGACCGTGGGCAGCGGAATCCGCCCCACCCAGGTCAAGGACCGTCTCTTCCGCCAGGACCCGGCACTGTGGCACCGACTGACAGGGCAGGACCCCACGTCACAACCGCACGTCACAACCGCGGAGACCCAGACGCACACTTCACAGAAAGCACAGGCATGACCCAGACACAGCTCGACGCCGTCGAACGCACGGCCCTGCTCACCGCAGCACTGCGCGCGGCCGAGACCCGCCGACAGAACCGCCTCTACGAGGACCCGTACGCCGAACGCCTCGCCGGCGAACTCGGCCCCCAGCTCCTGGAAGAAGTCCTCCAGGTCACCTTCCCGCACGACAGCCCCAGGATCGTCCCCAGCACGCCCGACTACAACGCCATCCGCACCCGGTTCTTCGACGAGTTCCTGCAGCAGGCCGCCCAGGACCCGGCGATGACCCAGATCGTGCTCGCCCCCTGCGGCATGGACTCCCGCGCCTACCGGCTCCCCTGGCCCGACCACATCCGCTACTTCGAGGTGGACCGGCCGGTCGTCCTGGAGCACAAGGCGACCCGGCTCGCAGGCGAACAGCCCCGAGTCGACCACCGCACCGTCGCCGTGGACCTGGTCACCAACGACTGGGAGACCACGCTCCAGGAGGCCGGCTACGACCCCGCCCTCCCCTCGACCTGGCTCCTGGAGGGCCTGCTCTACTACATCCCGGAGGCCGACACGCGCCGGATGCTGGACCGGGTGGCGGCCATCATGGCGCCCGGCAGCCGGATCGGCGCCGACATCGTCAGCGCTACGGCTCTGGCCGTGCCCGACATGAGGCCCCTGCTCGACGTGTTCGAGGGATGGGGGTGCCCCTTCGTCTTCGGCAGCGACAACCCCGTAGGACTCTTCGCCGAACACGGCTTCACCACCCGGGCCGTCCAGCCCGGCACCGGCGAGACGGTGCGCTACGACCGCTGGGCCGATCCCGTGCCCGCCGCCGGGCAGACCGGGGTCCGCCGGTTCTTCTACGTCCACGGGGAACGTCTCTGACATGCCGACCGCCGTCATCGCGGGCGGCAGCCTCGCCGGGCTGGCCACCGCCCTCGCCCTGGGCAGGGCCGGATACCGCGTCCGCGTCCTGGAACGCTGCCCGGCCCCGCCGGAAGGCCCGCTCGTCCAGGCCGCCGAACGGTGGCACCGGCCCTCGGTGCCACAGGCCGGCCACTCGCACAACCTGACCGGCCTCGGCGTCAGGACCTTGCGGGAGCACGCTCCCCACGTGCTCGACGAGGTCCTGCGGGCGGGAGCCCAACTGCTCGACCTCACTGCCGCCATGCCCGCCGGTATCACCGACCGTTCCCGCCGCGAGGGCGATGAAGACTTAGTCGCCCTCGGCTGTCGCCGCACGACGCTGGAACTCGCGCTGTACAGAGCCGTACGGGACACACCGGGCGTCGGCATCCGGCACGAGACGACCGTCCGCGGCCTGCTGCTGGACCGGTTTCCACGAGTGACCGGCGTGGTGGTAGACGGAGGCGAACGGCTGGACGCCGATTTCGTCGTCGACGCCACCGGGCGCCGCGCCGCCTCGGCGTCCTGGCTGAGCGCGGCTGGCGTCCCCGTCCCCGAGGACCTCATCCACCCCTCCGACATCGCCGTGTACACCCGCTTCTACCGGCGCAAGAGCAGCGACCTGCCCGGCCCCCTCAACCGGGGCAACGCGGCCGGCGGCATCTGGGACCACTACGCCGCCTTCGTCCACCTTGGGGACGACGACACCCACTCTCTCGTCTTCACGGTCCTGCCCGGCGACCCCGCCGTACGCGCCCTGCGCGATACCGAGGTGTTCACCGCCGCGGCCCGCGCCACACCGTGGCTGGCACAGTGGGCCGACGCGGGCGAGCCGATCTCGACCGTCCGCGCCCTCACCTGCCCGCCCAACATCCTGCGCGGCACGGCCACCACCCCCCGCCCAGCCGTCGCAGGTCTCCACCAGGTCGGGGACGCGGCCTGCGTGACCGACCCGCTCTTCGGCCGCGGCATGTCCCTGGCCCTCGCCCACGCCTTCGCACTCGGCGAACTGCTGACCACCAGGCCCGCCAACGACCCGCTCCTGGGCCCGGACGCAGCCCGCAGCACGACCGCCCTCATGCGGCCCTGGTACGAGCACGCCGTACGGGCAGACACCGAGCGCTCGGCCCACTGGCACGCCGCCGTGACGAACCCGCCGACACCCGGCAGACCGGCCGGACTGCTCCTACCCGCACAAGCGACCGCCGCCCAACGGGACGCACACACCTGGCGTGACCTGATCCGCATGCTCATGACCCTCACCCCCTACGACACGGACCGGACAGGACACGTGTGGGAGAAGAGGGCCCACGCCCCTGGAGGACCCGCCGCGCCGGACCGACACGAGTTCACACGCCTCCTCACGGTGGCGGAAGGAACCTGACCCCGATGCCCACCACCGCCGCACCGCCCCTCACCGAAGCCGGAACAGCGGGTGCGATCCCACGCGGGGGACGCGTCCTGCTGGCCCCCGTCACGATCACCCCCACCAAACCGCTGACCCCCAGCCACCTGAAGTTCCTGCTGTGGACGGACGTGATGTTCCGCGCCACGGCACAGCTCACCGACTGCGCGTACCGCTACAGCCACACCACCTACCACCTCACCGAGCAGACCCTGGGCTTCTGGGCCTACCTGGACCGCACCCGGGGAGACTGCGACTACACGGACCTGACCGAGAAGCAGATCGGCGAACTGTACGTCGCCTACCGGAGCGATGACCGCCGCACCGACGCCGTAGAACTGCGGGCCTACGCGGACGCGGTCGAACACCAGGGCTGGGTCCATCCGGTCAGCGTGCGGGTTCTGCGCTCATGGACCGCGCACTTCGCCCGCATCGGACTGCACGATCCCGGACTCCTGGCCCACCAGCCCCCGGGGCTGAGCCTGGACGAGGCCCTCGAACAGCTCCGCGCCCTCGACGTCCTGCTCGACATGCGGGGCCACGGCGGCCCCGTCTACCTGGACCACACCCGCCACGGCCTGCCGCTGCGCCAGATCGTCGGCCGGGACGGACGGCCCAACTACCTCGCCTGCGCAATGCGTGAACTCCTGCCGATGGCCCTGGAACACGACGAGGTGGTCCTCCTCCACGACCCCGAGCTCGGCCCCGACTACCACCTCCTGGAACGCACCCTCACCGCCCTGGGCGCCAGGGCCCGCCGGTTCGCGATCGGACGGGTACCGATCGACGGAACGGTCCGCTCCGCCCGGCACGGCGGATGGCAGGGCTACGACGCCGGATCCCTACTAGACGCCGTCGGCGCGGACCACGCCCCGGACGTGGTCCGACTGGGCCTGCGCCTGTACTTCATCGCCGTACTCGGCCCCGGCGCGGACCAGTCCTTCCGCCACGACCTGCTGCGCCAGTGCATGCACCGAGCCGACCGGCTGCTGTCCGGCACCGGCCGCCCCGCGGAGGAAAGCCCGCCAGCCTTCCTGGCCCGTCACCACCGCGGCCACCTGTTCGTCCACCCCTACCGGCTGACCTCCGCACTGCTCGCCCGCCACCGCCCGCCGCCCCCGGCCGCGCTGCTGAGCGAGGTGTACCTGTGAGGATCACCCAGCACCACCTGCGAGCCTCTGCCGCCGACCGTGTACGCCAGGCCCGCCCCGACCTCGCGGAACACTATCCGCTGGACACACCCGCGGACTTGGCGGCTGTCAAGGAGGCCGTGCTGGCCGAACCCGATGGCTTCCTCGGCGTCGTGGTGCTCCGCCGGGCCGACCTCGCCTCCTGGGCGGAAGCCACTTGCGCGTTCGCCCTCTCGCTCGACCCGGACACCGCCAAACGCTGGCGCCGCTCCCTCACCCGCACCATCTACCTGGCCGGCGACCCGACACGTCTCCGGGACCGCTTCTCCTTCGCCCACCTCACCGAAGACCACGCGTGGACGAAACCGGCCCCGGCGGCGGACTCGGCCACCCTGCGCCGACTCCTGAAGACCTTCGAGGCCCCACGCGAACTCCCGGGACGCCCGCCCTTCACACTCACGATCCCGACAGCAACGGCCACGACCGACCATACGCCTACCCATCGCGAACTCCACCTCGCCACCAGCGGCGTCCCGCTCTCCCGTCTCCTCGTGCACCTGGGCCACCTCCTCACCGAGGCGGCCTTCGACGGCCTGCTCCAGGGAGGCGACCGGATCACCGTCCACCAGGCACCGCGCCTGCTCGCCACCGAGCACCCCTTCGCAGCCCTGCGCGTCGACACCGAGGACACCGGCCGACTACGTCTGTGGGCCGCACTCACCGAGCCGAATCCCGAAGACGGGCCGGAAAAACGGCCCGCCCTCCCACCCCTCCATGCAGGAAGGACAGCCGAACCATGCTGAAGCAGCACACGCACACCCCCACCGAAGTGGGCACCTTCTACAACCGCACCACCGACGTCTACGTCCAGGCCCTCGGCGGCAACATCCACCTCGGCTACTGGAACGACGCGGCAGACCACAGCTCCATCGAGACGGCCACCGACCGCCTCACCGACCTCGTCGCCGAACGCCTCGCCCCGGCAGAAGGCCACCACATCCTCGACATCGGCTGCGGTCACGGCAGCCCCGCCCTGCACATCGCCGCCCGCCACGCCGTGGACATCACCGGCATCAGCATCAGCGACTACCAGGTCGACACGGCGAACAGCCGACCCCAGGCCCCCAACGCGTCCGGGCGGGTCACCTTCCGCCTCGCCGACGCAATGAAGCTCCCCTTCGAGGACGAGAGCTTCGACGGCGCGTACGCCATCGAGTCCTTCATCCACATGAAGGACCGCAAGACCGCCATGGCCCACGTCGCCCGCGCACTGCGACCGGGCGCACGACTCGTCATGGCCGACATCTACCTGGAAGGCGAACTGGACGGAGCGGCGGCCGAAGTCATGGCGGAGACCTACGACTTCTTCAAACTGTCCCTGACCCCCGACTGCTACCAGGAGCTGGCCCGGGAAGCCGGACTGAAGATCGTCGACTTCACCGACATCAGCGAGAACGCCCGCCGCTCCTATGACGTCCTGGCCGCCACCTGGCGCGCCGCCGCCCAGGACCAGAACGAGGAGACCGCGGCCGAATGGAGGATGGCGGCCGACCTCACAGAACGCTTCGGCCAGATCCCCGAGGTTCGCTACGGCCTCCTTACCGCCGTCCGTCCCTGAGCTACCGTCCAAGACGCGGAACGCATGCGTGACGGCTAGGTCCTGAAACGCATTGAAACAAGCATTTCAGTTGCCCAGCCGTTGCCGCAGACATACCCAGCCGAGGAGACCGCCAGCCGCGAGCACCCCGATCACGGCGACAACGCCCGTCACGCCCACCGCATGCCGATCTTGGAGAGCTGCTCAATCCGCTCCGGTGTCAGCGTGGCGGCCCGGGTGCGCTGGTTGCCGACCCAGGCGCCGAGCTTGAGCGTCACCTCTCGCTGCTCCTGGCCCTCGCCCTCGCTGTCGCCGCCGAGGGCGACGGTCTCGACGTGCTTCCTGGGCACGGTCAGGTGTCCCTCGCGCTGGTAGGACTGGCGGGCCGGCGGCGTAGTACACCGCCCACTTCTCCGCCTGGCTCACCCGTGCCTTGGGCTTCTCCTCCTCGGTGGCGGGGGGTGATGCCGAGGACGTGTTCGCACATCCACTGCTGCACGCTCGTGAGCTTGTCGAACCCGAGCCGCTGGGCCCGCACCCACCGCCCCAGGTCCTCGCCCTGCCGTACGGTCTCCCCGGCCGCCACGGGCAGCGTCCCGCCGTCGTCCAGGTGCTGGCGGACGAGGTGGAAGGCCCTCTGCCACTCCACGGGCCAGCTCGGGCACCAGGACGGGTCGATCTCCTCCGGCTGCTCACACCGTGCCTCCGACAGCGCCCCGGCCCACGACTCCACCGGCAGCCGGAAGGTGAACGGGACACGCAGGTCCCCGTGAAGGTGCTGGTACAGCACGGCGGCCTCGATGCCGCGCCGCCAGTGCTTGTACTCGGGGTTGAGAACCCGTAGCCGGATGAACGCGGTGAGCGCGGTCGATTCGCGGGGCGCGGAGAACCTCAGCAGCGCCCTGGCCGGGGCGCTGACGCCCTTGGAGCCCTTTCTGCTCCCACGCGTGCCCGGGGCCCGTCCCCGCCCTTGTCCTCGACCTTGCTGGTGGGCTTGTAGCGGCTCGGCCTCTGCTGCGTCGGGCAGTGCCATCGACGGCCCAGGCCAAGGCGTGCGGTCCCTGACCCGCCCCTGACGCTCCGTGGCCCCGGAGCGCAGCGCACCCCGGGGCCATTTCCGGCTGTGGTCAAGTCGCCAGGTTCGACGGTATGGGAGGTCAGCCGTTCTTGCGGTTGCCCTGGTCGTCGCAGGGCAGGTCGACGGCGGTGTGGTGGGTGAGGAAGTCGCGGGCGTAGCAGACGGCGTCGGCCTGGATGGCGGCCTTCTGCGCCGCGGGCGCGTACTCGGCAGCTTCGACGAGCTGGTCGACGGCTTTCGCCTCGCCGCGCGAGGCGACCTCGGCCTTGCCGTAGGAGCCGTTGGCGGTGACCAGGACGAAGGCGAGCAGCAGCACGGTCAGGGTCAGCAGAGGGCCGACGAGGTCCTTGACGGCCATGCCGGTGTCGTCGTCCTCGCTCAGGAGACGAGGACGCAGGAAACGGTTGGCCGCCAGCCCGGCGAGCAGGGCCAGGACGGCGACAACGATGACAAGGATCACGAGCGCACACCTTCAACAATGAGGGAGGGACGTAAAACCGAGGACATGCCGTGATCCCTTCCTGGCCTCGGGGCTCCCGGAACAGCAGAAACGTTCGCTCACCTTCCTATGAGGGACCCACCTTGAGCCGGAGAGCGGCGAGGCTGTCACCGGTCTTGTCACCCTGGCGATCTCTTCGCCCCTCGGCGCAGCGGCCCGGTGACTTTCGCCCGTGCTCCTGCGACGGTGTCTTCGTCACGAACATCGCGTGGCGCTCTCCCGCAGGCCACACCCTTTCGGCCGGTGCCGGCAGCAGCCCGGCGTTACCGGTTGCGAGCCTGGGCCATTCAGCCCACGCCCGGGGGCGGGAAGGCACCAGACCGGGGACTTTCCCAACAGACCAGTTCACAACCGACAGGAAGCCCCGTGCCCCAGTTCTTCGATCCCGACGCCATCGTCCTGGAACCCACGAGCCCTGACCGCCTCACCGCCGAGGGATACCTTCCCCTGCCCGGTCTGATCACCACCGACGGTCTGATGCTGCTGCGCCGGGAAGCAGCAGCCTTGGAGGCGTTGGCACGGCGCCGTGACTTCGCAATGAAGTGCATGGACAACTCGCCCCGCCGCATGACCACACTCGGCGGGCAGACGATCGCCGAAGCATCCGACGTGATCCCGGCCCTCTACCGTGATCCCGACCTGATCAAGCTGCTGAGCCGGGCGTCGGGTGAGACGGTCACCGAGATCACCGACCCGGTCGAGCGGCACGTCCTGAACATCCTGCACCAGGCAGGCGACACCCACGGCGCACACACCGACGACCACCCCTACGCCCTGGTCCTCTTCCTCGAAACCCCCGACAACCCTGCCGACGGCGGCCTGCTCCACTTCCTCCCCCACGCGGGCTCCCTGCGGAACCTGAAGGCCGCAGACGGCACCCGCACGGCCCACCACCGTGCCGGCGACGCCTACCTCCTGCGCAGCGACACCACCGCCCACCGCGTCACCCCGCTCACCCGGCCGGGCCTACGCCGCACCGTCCTGAACTTCGCCTACACCACCCCCACCGCCCAACTGCACCGCACCGGTTCGGCCACCGAGCTGTACGCATGACCCCCGCTTCCTTCCCCAGACAGGAAAGCCGGGGGTGCGTCGCCCGAAAGGAGACAGCGGCCGTGTCACGGGTCTTCGGGTTGCCGCGCAGGGCATGCTTGGGCCGATCGTGCTGTATGCCCGCTTAGCAGGAGGAGACCGACATGGCGCACCAGGCCGATGGTGACGACATCGACACGGAAGCGGCCGAGGGTATGGATCCGCTGGATGCGGACAACGAGGAGCTTGCCATTCGGGTGATGCCGAAGGTGGAAGACCAGTTCACGTGCGTGAGCTGCTTTCGTGTTCGTCCTCGTAGCGAACTGGCAGCGGCGAGGAACGGGGACCCGGTCTGCACGGACTGCGCCTGAGAGGCAGCCCAGGGGTGGCCCTCGTCGCAATCCGGTGTACAGGTGCTGCTCTTTCATGGGGCCTGTGACAGGGCTGCCCGATCCGGTCGTGACGCGCTCCCGCGGCCGCCGTATGGACGGGTGTAAAGCAGTCCGGTGCACAGCACGGGTCCAAGGCCTGGCACGAGCACCAAAGATGCTGGCGGTCCTGCGGACTCAGCAGCCCTTCGGACAGCGGTTGCTGTGGGCAGCTGCCCGGGCGGCTGTTTTGGACGCTGTCAGGTGTTCATGGTGCACCGCCGACCGGCGGATCGGCCGGCGGTTTCTGCCTGGTCAGTCGATGCCGCGGAAGACGTGCAGCAGCTGGTCGATGGTGACGTTCGGGTCGCGGTAGGTGATCAGGTCGGGGCCCCGGGCGCTGTGGTGGCTGCTGAGGTGTGTCTCTTGGTCCCAGGTGTTGTTGGTGTTCATGGGGCCGTGCTCAACGACGTCAGAACATGGCGGCCGCCATGTCACCGCTGAATGGGTGGTGGAAGGTCGCCCTTTCAGCCTGGCGCGCGTCGGGTCGACGGACGCTCACCAGACCTGCTCAACCTCGCCCGCTGACCCCACCCGGGCACGCCCTGCACAGGGTCTCCGGCACCGGGGACAGGAGCACGCGACGACGAACGGCAGGGCGTCGACCGGTGGCGGAGTCACGACCACGGGGCCTGAGTGCAAGCAGCAATGTCAGTGGCGGCTGCTACGGTCCGGCGAACTGATGTCGTTGGAATGAGGCGGTATGACGTCCGATTCTGAACCCATGGCTGATCCTTCATCTTCGCCGTCCCGCTCGGGGACCGGACAGCGCATTGACATCACGGGAGGAGACCACTCTCCGGTCAACGTTTCGGCGCCCTTCTCTTACGCCGAGCAAGGAGGTACTGCCAGCACCAGCATCAATCCGACGGCGCAACCGGCCCCCGCCCCGCCGTGGTGGCACCGCTCAGCCGTCGTCTGGACGGCCGTCGGCTCGATTGCTGCTGTGGTCGCCGCGGCTGTCGCCATCCTCGAGATGACCTGAACCCTCCGACATGAGTTCCACGCGCACTCTTCCGACCAGGGGCCCTCGTGAACCAATCCCTCAGTAGGCTGGCGCGCCTTGAGCGCGACGTCCTGGACGACTCAGTCGCGCTCGCTTCGATCCTGCGCCAAGTTCTGATCATGGGCGCGCACGCCTCCTCCGCCTCTCTGCGCACATGGGCCCAACAGGAGCTGAAGGGATACAACGACGCTGCGGGAGAGGTGCCGGAATACCGGAAGGTCCCGGCGCAACTGAAGGCAGACGTGCTCGCGGGGAACGGCCACTTCAAGGGGCAGGAGATCAGCCCCCGGGACCTGCCCGAAACAGTGGAGGGCGTCGGGAACGAGATCACGATCACCTGGGGCGTCCACGAGATCCAGGTGACCGCAGGCTCCAGAGAAGGGGAGCACATCCGACTCGCGGGGGCGAACATGGCGCAGGTAGCCCGGCTAATGACCCATGACCAGCGTCAGCGGCAGGGCAATCCCACCTTGGCCGTCACGTCGGTGTACTGGTCCGTCAGTACGGCAACCCTAGAAGGCATCCTCGACCAGATACGCACACGACTCACTGAATTCGTCGCCGAACTGCGCTCTGCCCTGCCGAACGGGCAGGAAGAGCCGACGTCTGAGCAGGTCCAGCGTGCCTTCACCAGTATCCACATCACCGTCGGGGATAACTCTCCCGTGACCGTGAGCGCACCGGTCGCCTACGCGGAACAGGACGCCACCGCCACTGTCCCGGCCGGCGCCCCACTGGAACTCCCTCGGTAACAGGTCTTGGGGTCCTGTCCGTCCCCCACGCAAGAAGCAAGAAGTGAGTAGTCCGCATGCCCAAGCAACCGCCCCTGGACAAGTTCGAGCAGGATGTCTTGGACGAGTCGGTTCCCATCCAGCAACTCCTGCGGCTCGTGATCGTCCTGGGCGGCCGCGCGTTCTCCGAGCCCTTGCGCTCCTGGGCACGCAACGAACTGCAGGGCTACCCCAGCCCCGACGCGCCGCTGCCCACCTACCGGACGATCTCCGCACCCCTGCAGGCGGACTCCCACTCCCGATTCTGGCAGGGACGCAACGAGACCATCAGTGCTCTCGATCTCCCCGACATCGCCCACGACCTGATATCCGAGCAGCTGCCCGTCACGTTCAGTGTCGGCAAGATCCAGAACCTGATAGCGGGCCAGGACCCCCACACACCGCTCAAACTGGGCCTACCCGGCGGTGCAGAACTGGCCCGCCTGATGACCAGCGAGCGTTCCGGGCACGGGGTGGTGGTGGAGAGAATCTACTGGTCGGTTCACGCCTCGGCTCTCCACGACATCCTCGAACAGGTACGCAACCGGCTGCTGGAGTTCGTTGCCGAACTGCGTGCCACCATGGAACCGGGAGAGCAGGAGCCCACGGTGGGCCAGGTGCACCAAGCGGTGCAGACGATCAACATCACTGTCGGCGACTACTCGCCGGTCCACGTCATCGCCCCCCACCGCCACAGCGCACCGGTCAGCTTTCCCACCCGCTCGCGCCACCGTTGGTGGCCTCAACGCTGACCCGTAGTGCGCGGCACAGAACGCCCTTACCTCCTGCGTTTCGGCATTCATACCCTCGCTGACACGGACCTGGAGCTGGTGACTGCATGCTCAGCTACGGCGGGGACTCGCGCCATCCCGGTCGAGGTCGCCGTCGCGCCGACCAGCTGCCGAAAGACAGCGGCCCCCGGGCGCTCGCCGACGTCGTCCTGCGACGGAGCGGGTGCTGCTGACCTACGACCAGATCCACGCGTACGAGCTGCCTCTAACCGAGGGTAAGCGCGGCGGCCCGAGGTGGCCAGCCTGCCCGCCGCTACAGCCTCGACATCGAGCGCCCGGTGCAGTGGGAGGTGGAGGCGCTGGAGCCGGCCGAACTCCAGCGCCTGGTCCTCGCGCCGTCGACCTATACATCGACCGCGACGCCCTCGAGCATCAGACCACCCGCGAGGAACAGCAGCGCTGCGCGTTGTCCGAGTTCCTCGGTGGGGCACGGGCGGCGGAGGAACATCCGCCTGAGCCCTCAGGACGTCTCGAAGTCGGGTTCCCAGTAAAGGTCGGGCTTTTCGTCGTCGTTGAGTATCTGGCCCTTGATTCCAGCAAGGTCAAGTTCCCACTGCGTGAGTATGAGCCCGCACACGCGGCACCCGAAGTGCCGTGGGAGGAACCAGACCTCGCCGTACTCTCCGGATTTGTCGCGGCCGCTTGCGAAGCCGGTGTGTCCGCAAGCGGGGCATTGCGCGGGTGCGGACAGCGGCCACGGGGCGGCCGTCGGCAGCGCGGAGAGGCTGCTGACGAGTTCGGCGATCTCGGTTTCGGATAGGCGTCGGGTGGTCTCGGTGAAGCGCTCGCGGGCCTGGCGGAGTTTCGCGTGGTACCGGATCTCCATCTCGCTGGTGGCCTGGGCCACCAGCGCGGTGCAGGCTTCAAGGTGGGTGCCCCAGAAGCCGTCGGGTTCTGCCGACAGGGCCTTCAGGAGCGCGTTGATGTGCTCGATGCCCGCGGCCAGCAGGGCGCGGCACTCGGTGACGGGCTGGCCCCACCCCATGTGAGTGATGCCGTTGCGGGACTCCCGCAGTTCCTTGAGCTTGGCAGGCGCCTTGTGCTCGGGGCCGAGGAGCTGCGCTGCCCTGAGAATGGCCCCTTCACCGCCGATGGTCTTGAGGCCGGCACGGCCCTTCTTCGTCTTGTCCTCGTTGCCGCTCAGGACCAGGAGGTCGTCTACGCTCGGCTGCTTCTCCGACGCAAGGAGCACGGGGGCGATGGAGGCCAGGTACGCCTTCGACGCGTGCTCCACCGCGACCGCCATGTGGTGCACGGCGAAGTCCTGGTCGATGGGCTCCTCCAGGTACGCGTCGACAGCCGTACGCGCCCACTTCCGGGCCGATATCAACAGGTGCTCGTGAATCGATTCGTGTGACATGCCCATCAAGGTAGAGGGGCGGTGGCGGAGTGCACCGCGAGTTTGGCTGCTGGGCAAGGTGAGCGGACAGGTGGAATCGTGTCCGGGTGTCGCTCATCATCATGGGATGGGGGAACCGATGGACGTGGCGCGGTTGCGGGGGCTGATCGACGGCGTGCTCCTCACGCTGTACACGCGCTACACCGCGAAGGAACTGCCGGCGCTGTGCGAGCGCCTCGGCCTTCCCGCGCCCAGCGAGGGCAGCACCAAGCACGAGCGCCTGGTGGCCAGCCTCAATGCCTGCCTCGACGATCGTCTGTCGGACGTCGCCGACGCGGTTCTTGAACATGAGGAGCTGGGCCAGGCCGAACGGATGGCGCTGCAGGATGTTCTGTGGCTCGGCCGCCACCATGTGCAGATCCCAAGCCGGACCCGGCGCGAGCTGGCCAAAGACTTCGATCTGTCCGACCATCTTCGCTACCCGGACCGCTTCATGAGCCTGCTGGGCCGACTGTGGCACCTGGACAATGATCCACTTGGCGGGTGGATCACCCCAACAAACAGCCTGCGCAGCCAGATCGAGCGCCACGTGATCCGGTTCCCGGATGACTGGACGACTGAGTACTTCTTCGAGCAGCTCGGTGCCTTCGAAGCACCGCACCCCCGCTTTGGATACTTCATCGAGGGCCTGGCATCCTCGGCTGTCCTGCCCGACGAGCCGGCGCAGCGCCGCTTCGTCGAACTGGCCAACCGGCATCTGAACTCAGCGGGTGTCCATCTGAGCCAGCACGCAGAGGCAGGCGGATACCCCCAATTCCAGCTCGTCGAGCACGGACGCGGCACCGAACGCCGCCCGCGCAACCTCATCTTCGCCACCCTGGGGAAGCCCGACATCCGCTTCACCAGCGCCCTGGACAACGACATTGAGGTAGCCGAACGCGACGACAAGATGCTGGTCTACGACCACCCCGTCGGCAAAGAGGGACTGCTCTGGAAGCACCTGCTGTCCTGGTGGCAGGAAACCCGGAAAATCCCTGACCAGGAGCAGGCAGCCCGGGCCCTCTACAGCCGCATGGAGGCTTCCCTGCCTCCAAACTCCCCAGGACAGAAGAATCTGTTCTGGCACTACCACCACGCCAACCGGGACCGCTTGAACGACGTGCCCGCCCTCCTGCCGGAGATCTGGCTGCACTGGGATCCCAAGACCCTCCGCGAACGCGGCGCACAGGCCATGCAGAACCTGCGGATGGACTTCCTCATGCTGCTGCCGGGAAACCGGCGCGTGGTGCTGGAAGTCGATGGCATGCAGCACTACACCCGGAACGGCGGCACCGATCCCGACAGTGCGAAGTACGCCGTCACCATGGCCGGTGACCGCGCCCTGAAGTTTCGCGGCTACGAGGTGTTCCGGTTCGGCCACGACGAACTCCGCGACCGCGACCGTGCTCAGCCCCTGCTTGCCAACTTCTTCGCGACGCTCCTTGACCGCCCACCTGGCTCGCGTGTGCCGCAGTCAGCCGGAGGCTGATCTGAGCTTCACAGTTTTGGTCAAGGCGCCTCTCGGTCCTCCGGGTCGCACCTGTTCAACCGGGCCGTCACCGTCACCGTCACCTTCGGCCCGAGCCCGTCACTATGTGACGCCGCCGCTCACTCTGCTATGAACTCCAAACACTTCGCCGTGTGGAGTTCGTTCAGCGGCACCTGCTGACGCTTTCCCCCCCAAACGTACGCGTAGACGGCCACATCGGCGTGACGCACCACGGAAGCCAGCTTGTCCAGCACGCCCACGACCCGCTCGACCCCGAGATGGACTCGGTCCCCGACGTGGGCATGGTGGAGGGCATCGGTGTCAGCCTCGGCGTCGGTATCCCGGAACTTCTCAAGCGTCTCCTCGTCGCGAAGTTCACCGTTCTGGTGGGTCAGTAGGTGTCGCAGGTCCCTGGCCCACTCGATGTCGAGCGTCTCGACGGTGCTTCCGAGAACTGTGTGAGCGGTGACCAGGGTCTTCCAGCCTGGGGAGGTGAAGCCCTTCGGAGCCTTCAGACTAAGTCGATGGGTGCCCCGCCCGTCCTTAAAGGTTACGCTCCACCCCTTGACGACTTCTTGGGCTGCTTTTTCGAGGTACACCTCGAATGCCGTCACGCCGTTCTTCAAAACAGAGGCCTCCACCATCCACTGGTGGGAGAAGGGCCAGAGACCACCCACGGCGTCGTCGAAAATGTCGACGTGCTCGTCGCCATAGTGGATCTCCGGGTCGAACACATCGCTGAGAGCATCCTCAGCCTGTTTCCACTGACGTTCGTAGGCTTCGGCCGACCACTGGCTCGTCAGCTTGAGGAAAGCCCGGTTCTCCGCATCGACCTTGCGCCAGTCATCAAACGCTCGACTTACTGTCCCATGGGCTTCACTCCAGCTCATGGAGTGAGCGTAGGTGCAGCGGACTGACCGACCTACCGGATTTCTGGTACTGCCCCCGGGCCTCCCAGATGCCTGAGGCCGTTCAAGCGCAGGAAGTGGTCCGGGGGCTGCCCGGGGTGGCCTCGATGGCCGGCACGACGCCCGCCCACTCGATCCCCAGCGCGGCGAGGGCGGCGCGCTGCTCCGCCGTGAACTTCTCCCGCCTTGACTTGGTGTTCGAGACCCATACGCCGAGCTTCACGATCACCGGGTCCGTCTCGCCGGCGGCGGCGAGCTGCTCACTATGCCCCCGGGGTACGGGCCGGTGGGCGCCTTCCCGCTCTACCCACTGCGCCAGCGCTGCCAGGCCACGCTGGAACGCCTGCTGTGCCTTGCTCGGCCCCTTCGCCCCACGGTGGGCCGCGGGGCGGGGGGAGGGGGCCTGGTCGGGTTGTACGCCCAGCCTCGACAGCCGCTCGCGCTGCTCGGGCATCAGCTGTGCCCAGGTGCCCGGCTCTTGCTGCCTCCACCTCCAGGTACCGATGTCATCACCGTCGAAGGTGACGCCGGGGGCGATGTAGGGAAGGTGGCCGTCGGCGTCGACCAGGTCGGCGAGGACGCGGTAGTGGCGCTGCCAGTTCAGCGGCCACGGGCAGTTCCAGTCCGGGTCGATCTCCGCCAGCTGCGCCGCGCGTTCCGCCGCGCGCTTGGGGTCCTTGCCCAGACCGCCCTTCCGCCGGAGGTTGGCCATGTGCTGCCCGATGGGCACCATCGCCTCGCCCTCGCCCCACACCGCGTCCTGACGCGGCGCGAGGTGCCCGGTCGCCCGCCGGTACGAGCGCAGCGCGGCGAGCTTGTTCTCCCACGCCTCCTCGCCCGGCTCCCACACCATCCCGGCCTCCGGCAAGTCGAGCAGCGTCTTGCGCCGGTCCTCCAGCTCCCCGGCCCGCTGCGCCTTCCTCTGTTGATGCACCCATCGGCCAAGCGGAAACGACTTCGTCGCCCCGACCTCGACCTCGACGTCGTACGGAACGGCGTAGACGCCGGTGATCTTGTTCTCCTTCCGCCAGCGGATCAGGGCTTGGTAGCCCTCCAGCCACACCAGGGACTCCGGCCGGTAGACCCGGGTGCGCAGGAACGCCGCGATGGTCGCCGCGTCCCGGGGAGAGGAGAAGTGCAGCAGGGCCGACTCGGCAGCGGCATCGGTGTCCTCGTCGTGCTCCTGGTCCCCGCCGTCGCCCTCGCCGCCGGCCCCGACGATCCGCCCCTCCTCGTCCCGCCGCACGTGTACCTTGCGCTTGCCGCTCGTGAGCACCCGGGACGCGAGCTGCTCGACCAGACGTTCGTCATGCGAACGCAGGCCCTGGAGCACGGCCACGAGCGGCTTGAAGCTTGCGGAGGCAACCATGTCGGTCGGGTCCTCGTTCGGCTCCAGGAACACCGGCACGATGATCCTGGCCACCTTGGTGCTGCCGTCGCGGTTGAGCCGGAGCGCCCGGCCGATGTTCTGCACGATCTCCACCTGGGAGCCGCGGGTGTCGGCGAAGCAGATCGCCTCGACACCTCGCTCGCCGGTGATGTCGACGCCTTCCCCGAGCACGCGAACGGATGCGAGGAAGGCCCGGTGCACTCGGCGGCCGGCCGCGTCGATGCCATTGGCGAACTGCCGCAGGACCTCGCGCCGCTCGGCCACGAGGTGATCCCCGCACAGCCACGCCGACCACACCCGGTCCGGCGGGATGTGGCGGCCTGCCTCGAGCTCGTAGAACTCCGCGTCGATCGACGACTTCGGCAGCTTGTCGGCGGCGGCCAGGTCCTCGTCGGAGGCGTCGGTGACATACAGCGCGGCCGCCGTCTCGGGCAGCTTCTCCGCGAACGCCGCGGCTTCCTCGACCTTCTGGTGGAACGTCATGACGGTGCGCAGGTTCCAGGCGGCGGCGTGCTCCAAGAGCGCGGTCTGCAGCAGTGCCAGGCGTCGGCCGCGCCGGGCTTCCTCCGACTCCCCGAGGACGGGGGAGGGGTCGTGGATCTCCAGGACGTCGATCTCGAACCCGGCGAGGATCTCCCGCTCGATCGCCTCCGACAGACCGAGCTCCGCGAGCCACGCGCCATAGGTCCCGTTCGGGTCGTCGGCCATGGTCGCGAACTCCACCTCCTGGCCGTCCGCGCCCCTTCGCACCTGGGGTGCGGCGAGGATGCGCGGGGTCGCGGTCAGGTAGAGCCGGAAGTCGGCCGGGATCCGGGTGTTGTCGTGGATCGCCGCCCACGGCCGACCGAGATCGCCGGTGGTTCCGTGGGCCTCGTCCGTTTTACCGACTGAAATCGTGTGGGAAATGCTGCTGAGCTGGTGCTTCAGGTGTCGTACATGTTCGCGACGTCGGGCGCATCCTTGGGCAGTGGTCTTCGAGTGTGGTGCTGTCCGTGCACTGACAGTTATGAGGTCGGCGCTGGCGGCGCGGTGCTCGTCGCAGGCAGTGGTGGCGGTCTGACTGGGCGGCTGTCGGAAGTCGCTGTGGTGGTCTTGGTGAGGGTGGACTAAGTTGGGATGACAGTGTGGCTGTCATCACGGGGAGTAGCGTGGACGATGTTGAGCGGGATTTCAATGCCGAGATTGGTCGGCGGGTACGCGCGGCGAGGGCGCGAGCGAAGTTGACGCAGGAGCTGCTGGCCCGGAAGTCAGGGCTGACCCGCGGGTCGATCACGAACATCGAGTCCGGTGCGCAAGCTCCCCCGCCGTACCGGCTGGTGCGTCTTGCGTCGGCGCTCGGGGTGAAGCCGGCCGACCTGCTGCCCGGGCTGCAGGAGACCAGCCAGGTAAACGGGCTGCCGGACTATCTGGCGGATGCGGTGGCGTCTGTGGCGTCGGAAGCCTTTGAACGGAGGGTGCGCGATGGCCAGGTCTGACGCGGCGGCCAAGATGCTGTTGACGCAGTTCGGCATCGATGAGGCGCCTATCGACCCGGTGGTGATTGCGGAAAAGCTGGGCGTGCTTGTCGTGCCGCAGGACATGTCGGACGACGTCTCGGGCATGTTGCTGCGCCGGGGGGACGAGCAGGTCATTGGTGTGAATCAGAAGCACCACGAGAACCGGCAGCGTTTCACGGTGGCTCATGAACTTGGGCACCTGCGGCTGCATCGCGGCCGGCCTCTGATCCTGGACACCGATACCCGTGTGAACTTCCGTGACACGGTCTCAAGCATGGCCACGGATCGTGAGGAGATGGAGGCCAACCGCTTCGCGGCGGCTTTGCTGGCTCCCGAGCCCATGGTGCGTCGCGCCGCACGCGAGGCCGAGTTCCGTACGGCCCAGCAACTAGCGCTCATTATGGCCAGGCGCTTCGAGATGAGCGAGGTGGCTATGAACTACCGGCTGATCAACCTCGGCATCATCGCGGATTCCACGACGTAACGCTTTCCATACTGAAAGGCCGCCCCCGCGTCCCGGGTGGCCTTTCTTGTATAAAAGTACGACAGCGAAACTGTCGCTCAAAAAATGTTGCCGAGAGAGTACTGAGCGTGCTGTCCTGGATGCGTCGACAGGGGCCGAGGTGGCCTCTGAGAACAGGAGGTACGTCATGGCGGGCAAGTCCGGTAAGGCGAGTGGGTCTGGCGGGAAGCGTGGCCGGAGTGCGGTCACGGGGCGGTTCGTGAAGCAGTCGACGGTGCGTCGGAGTCCGTCGACGACGGTGAACGAGCGCGTGTCGCGCGGCTCGAAGAAGAGCAAGTAGGCGGGCTTCGAGCTCGCCTTTCGTATGTCCCGGCCTGCTGCGGTGGGCCGGGGGAAGGGGAGGTGGTCGTCATGACGACGACAGACATCCAGCAGGAGAAGCCCGGCGGCAAGACGGTGACGGTCATGGTGGACGGTGAGCCGGTGAAGGCGCCCAAGCGCACGACGCCGAACGCGGTCCTGGCCCTGGCCGGTATCGACGCGGGCACGCACTACCTGGTCCGGATCACCGGCCGGCACCAGCACTCGTTCGCCGGCCGCGGTCAGGAGGAGATCAACGTGCACGAGCGGGAGACGTTCGTGTCGGTCTCCACCGGCCCGACCCCGACCGCATGACCGCGGTCATGCCGGAGGCGGGGCCCGCGGGGATGCTCGCGGGCCTGCGCCGCGCCGGCTACACAGTGGAGCAGACCGGCAACTACGCCGTCTTCGACTACCTCGTCGAGGTCGGCCCCCAGGCCGGGACCACGGTACGTATCGGCCTGGATCTGGTGCCCGACTGGCCGCTGTCGGCCCCGCACGGCCCGCACATCACCCCCCGCCTGGGACACCCCCACGGTGCGGTACACAACTCTCCGCTCGGCCCGGAGTAGGAACACTGGAGCCGCCCACCCGCCGACTGGGCGCAGGACCGCACCGTCCGCGGTTACCTGAGGCACCTGCGCACCCTGTTTGCACAGCTGGAGAACGGACGCTCCGCATGATCAGCCGCTTCTCGGTCGCGATGACCAGCGAGGTCGCCCAGCACCTCACCGGCCACCTGCGCCGTGCGGACGGGCAGGAGGACTGCTGCTTCGTGCTGTGGCGGCCGAGCACCGGTGCCAGCCGTACCACCGCCCTGCTCGTTGAGGTGGTCCTGCCGCAGGACGGTGAGCGGATCGTGCACGGCACGGTGGACTTCACCAGCGCCTACTTCCTGCGCGCCGCCGCTCTCGCAGCCGAGCATGGTTGTGGACTCGGCTTCATCCATGCCCACCCCAAGGGCCGGGGCTGGCAGCGCCTGAACGGCATCGACTACGCGGCCGAGGCATCCTTCGCCGCGCAGACCCAGGTGATCACTGGCCGTCCGCTGGTCGGTCTGACTTTCGCGGGCACGGACGCCGGTTTCGGCGCTCGCATCTGGCAGCAGCAGGCTCCCCGCCGCTACGCCCCCACCGAGGCGGAAAGCGTCCGCGTGGCTGGCGGCCGTCTGACGGTCACCTTCAACAACCGCCTCCTCCCCCCACCGCCGGTCACGAACCGGCAGCTGCGCACCGTCTCCGCCTGGGGGCAGACAGCCCAGGAGAACCTGGCCCGTCTGCACATCGGTGTCGTCGGATGCGGCTCAGTCGGCATGCTCGTCGTCGAAGCCCTGGCCCGCACCGGTATCCAGCGCCTGAGCCTGTTCGACTTCGACACCGTCGAAGAGCACAACCTCGACCGTCTCCTGCACTCCACCACCCGTGACGTGCGCCTGCACCGGACCAAGGCCCACCTCGCCGCCCGAACCGCCCGCCGCGCGGCCACCGCCACGAACTTCCGCGCGACGCCGTACGAGCTGAGCGTGGTCGAACCTGCCGGGTTCGCCGCCGCAGCCGACTGTGACGTGATCTTCTCCTGCGTCGACAGGCCCTGGCCACGCGCCGTCCTCAACCTCCTCGCCTACGCCCATCTCATCCCCGTCGTCGACGGCGGCATCGCGGTCGACGCCCGCGGCGGACGCCTACGCGGAGCCGAATGGCGCGCCCATATCGCCGCCCCCGGCCGCGCCTGCATGGAATGCCTGGGCCAGTACGACCCCGCCCACGTCCAAGCCGAACGCGACGGTTCCCTCGACGACCCCGCCTACATCACCGGCCTGCCCGCCGACCACCCGCTGCGCCGCAAGGAGAACGTCTTCGTCTTCTCCACCAGCGCCGCAGCAGCACAGCTGAACCAGTTCGTCACCATGACAACCGCGCCGGGCGGGATCGCCGATACCGGCGCCCACCTGTACCACTTGACCACCGGCGCCCTTGAGCGTCGCGAGGACGGCTGCGAGGCGGGCTGCCCCTATGACGGCATGCTGCGAGGGCTCGGTGATGACGCTCCCGTCACCGTCGCGGGACGGCATCTGGCCGCTGAGCAAGCCCGCGCTGCACGTGCTCTTGCCGTACGCCGCTGGCCGCTTCGAACTCGGTGCGCCGTCGATGATCTCCTGTTCCGTTTCTGATGATCCGGTGGGATACGGGATGCGAGGCGGCCAGAGGTGTTCGCTCGGCCAGTCCGGCTCGCGTAGCCGTGTGCCCGTGCGCAACCTGATTACGTTCCGCCGGGCTTCAAGTGTTCCTGCGGGAGCCTTCGGTGGGCGTGAGACGTAGCCCGGTCAAGGCCTCTGGCTTGGCAGTGACCGGAACCCCTGGTCTCAGCCGATAATCGTCGTGCATCGGAGAGTCTGGAGGGGTTGTGGGGCGGGATGGACGGCTTTGCTAGTGGCTGTGGTCGGTGTGGTTGGCACCTTGGGTGCCTCGTTGTTGACGCAGAGCCGTGCGGACCGCACCAAGCGGATGGAGATGGAGGCAGCTGCGGACCAGCGGCGTGAGGAACGTGATCACGCAGAGGCTCTCCTCGAGGCGGAGCGGGCCCGGAACCGGGCTGAGGAATCCATCGCATTGCGCAGGGCGTGCTATATCACGCTCAACACGGCAGCCCGCCAGTACCTGACGGCGCAGGTCCACTTCATGCACGCGCTGCGTAACGGAACAGGGATTGAGGCCGCGCTTGAAGAGCTTGAGGCCCGCCGTACGACACTTCGGGAAAGCTACGCCGAGGCGCAGATGATCATCCCCCTGCAGGTAATGGCAGATGCTGGCGTAGCCAGTAGGCGTCTGAACGCTGGCTACGGACGGTTGAAGCAGATCGTCGCGAGCACTCCTTACAACCAGGAAGATCTGAACGCCTTCGAAGCCGGCGTCGAACAGTCGTGGGCGCTTCTGTCCGAGATGCGGCAGCAGATGCGGTTCGACCTCGGAGTGGACACAGACCCTGCGTCTGGCACCGACCTTTGACGACCACACCGGCGCATCACGTGCGGACCATGGAAGAAGCGACTGCTGATGGGGCTCTACAAGCGCATGATCGAGAAGCAGGACGACCAGGGCTGGTGCTTCACCGATCAATACGTGTGCACCGGCTGTGTGAATGACGACGTTCTCGAAGCGGTGCTGAGCGCTGCCGAGAACCATGAGAACGCCTGTAACTTTTGCGGACAGTCTCCGGCCGCTGAGCTCGACATCCTGCTGGAGACGTTCGTCGCAGCCATCCACACCGAGTACCGCTCCGCTGACGACGAGGGTGTTTCCTGGGACGGCAGAGAAGGCGGCTACCAGTGGACCATCCTGGATACGTGGGAGGTGGTCGAGGACTGCGGCGGCTCAGATGCCCTCGTGGGTGAAGGCCTTTTGGAGGCCGTATGCGATGCCATCATCGACCAGCCGTGGGTACCTGTCGACTTCATCGCCCCTCGTCGTGATGAGGCTCTTCGCGATGGGTGGACCCGTTTTTGTGAGCAGGTGCAGTACCGAACCCGCTACGTTTTCTGGTTGCGGGAGATGGAGGAGGAGGGGCTGGGAGCCGGCGAGGTATCGGCTGGCCGCATCCTTGACCACGTGGGCGATCTCATCGACAGACTTGGTCTCGTCAAGGAACTTCCCGCCGGCACTCGCCTGTGGCGTGCGCTGACCCACGACGAGCCGCAGGTCGACTGGAACGCGCGGCGCCTGGGCACAGCACCACGTGAACACGCGCGGCAGGCCAACCGTATGAGCCCGGCAGGTATCCCCATGTGGGAGTTCTCGCGTTCTTGTCCGGTGTGGTTCTCGTTTCGCTGTCCAGATGGGTGGGTGCGGTTTGTGGGCTGATTGGCGTTGTCTTGCGGGT